>VXUF01000075.1 GCA_009837085.1 Holophagales bacterium | reverse complement strand
TCCAGAGGCCGGCGCTTCGCGCCGGATGCCGGCGGGGACGCCGGCGCACCCAGTGTTCGCGCCGGTTTCCACCCTGGGGCGGAGGCGATGGGCCGCGTTCAAGGCGAACCGGCGGGGCTACTGGTCCCTCGGGATCTTCCTCGTCATCTTCGGCGCCACCCTGTTCGCCGAGGTGCTCGCCAACGACAAGCCCCTGGTGGTTCGCCACGAGGGCCGTTTCTACTTTCCGATCGTCGCGACGTACGCGGAGACCGAGTTCGGCGGCGTCTTCGAGACGGAAGCCGACTATCGGGAGCCGTTCGTCAAGGATCTCATCCGCGACGGCGGTGGCTGGATGATCTGGCCGCCAATCCCCTACGCCCACGACACGATCGACTACGAGCTGCCCGGCCCGGCCCCCTATCCGCCGTCGGCCCGGCACTGGCTGGGCACCGACGACGTCGGCAAGGACGTGCTGGCGGGCCTCATCTACGGGATCCGGCTGTCCTTCCTGTTCGGGCTCATCCTCACGGCCCTGAGCTCGATCATCGGCGTGCTGGCGGGCGCGGTCCAGGGCTACCTGGGGGGCAAGGTGGACCTGTTCGGCCAGCGCCTGATCGAGATCTGGGCCGGGCTGCCGATCCTCTTCGTGCTGATCATCCTCTCCAGCATCGTCGAGTCCAACGTCTTCTGGCTGCTCGGCATCCTGGTCGCGTTCAGCTGGATGGCGCTGGTGGGCGTCGTCCGCGCCGAGGTGCTGCGCGCGCGCAACTTCCAGTACGTGACGGCCGCGCGGGCCCTCGGAGCGGGGGACCGGCGGATCGTCCGACGGCATGTCCTGCCCAACGCGATGGTCGCGACCTTCACCTTTCTGCCCTTCATCCTGACCGGGTCGATCACGCTCCTGACGTCGCTCGACTTCCTCGGCTTCGGCCTGCCCGCCGACGCGCCTTCGCTGGGGAGGCTGCTCGCCCAGGGCCGCGCCAACTTGCACGCCCCCTGGCTGGGCGTCATGTCCTTCTTCACCCTGGCTACGCTCCTGACGCTCGTCATCTTCATCGGCGAAGCGCTGCGCGACGCTTTCGACCCGCGCCGGACCGGGATGCAGTCGTGAAGGAGCTCGGCTTCGCCTCGCGCGTTTTCCTCAGAAAGCCGGCGGGGACGCCGGCGCACCCAGTGTGAGTCGTCGACGGAGTTGCAGACTGGGTACGCCGGCGTCCCCGCCGGCATGTGACCGCGGGTCCGTGACCCGCGGAGAACTCGCGCCGCGAAGCGGCGACCATTCTGCGCCGTGACGCCACTCACACCATTCCTGCAGATCGCCGACCTCTCCGTCGCCTTCGACGGCGTTCGGGTCGTCCACGGCCTCGACCTGCGCCTCGACCGTGGCGAGTCCGTCGCGCTGGTCGGCGAGTCCGGCTCGGGCAAGTCGGTCACGGCGCTGTCGGTCCTTCAACTGCTTTCGTATCCCCGCGCCTCGCATCCGACCGGTTCGATCCTCGTGGACGGCGAAGAGGTCGTCGGCGCCGGCGAGCAGGAGATGCGCGCCATCCGCGGCAGCCGGATCTCCATGGTCTTCCAGGAGCCGATGACCTCGCTCAATCCGCTCCACACGATCAGGAAGCAGGTCGAGGAGGTGCTCGCGGTGCATGGCGGTCTGAGCGGAGCCGCCGCCCGGGAGCGGACCGTGGAACTGCTCGAACTCGTCGGCCTCCAGGAGGCGCGCGAGCGGCTCGACTTCTACCCGCACCAGCTCTCCGGCGGCCAGCGCCAGCGGGTGATGATCGCGATGGCGATCGCCAACGAACCCGACCTGCTGATCGCCGACGAGCCGACGACGGCGCTCGACGTCACCGTCCAGGCCCAGATCCTCGCGCTGATCAAGGAGCTGCAGGAGCGGCTCGGGATGGCGTTGCTGCTCATCACCCACGATCTCGGCATCGTGCGCGCGATGGCCGACCGCGTCTACGTGATGGAGCAGGGGCACGTCGTCGAGGAGGGCGAGACGGCCGAGGTCTTCGTGCGGCCGGCGCATCCCTACACGCGCAAGCTGATCGACGCCGAGCCGCGGGGTGCCTGCCCGATCCCAGGAGACGAAGCGGCGCCGCTGGTCGAAACGAAGGACGTGACCGTGGAGTTCCCGCTTCGCGGCTGGCCGCGGAAGCGCTCGCTCGTCGCCGTCGACGACGTCTCGCTCCGCGTCCGCCAGGGACACAGCCTCGGCGTCGTCGGCGAATCGGGAAGCGGCAAGACGACCCTCGCGATGGCGATCGTCCGCCTGCTCCAGAGCCGCGGCGAGATCGTCTTCGACGGCCGGTCGATCGACGGTCTGGGCTTCAGGCAGCTCAAGCCGCTGCGCAGGTCGATGCAGATCGTCTTCCAGGACCCGTACGGCAGCCTGTCGCCGCGCCTGACCGTGGAGGAGATCGTCTCCGAGGGCCTCGTCATCCACGAACCGGCTATGAGCGCGGGCGAACGCCGCGACCGGGTCGCCGAAGTCCTGACCGAAGTCGGCCTCGAACCGGAGATCGGTCGCCGCTATCCGCACGAGTTCTCCGGCGGCCAGCGCCAGCGGATCGCGGTGGCCCGCGCGATGATCCTCCGCCCCCGCTTCGTCGTCCTGGACGAGCCGACGTCTTCGCTCGACATGACGGTCCAGGCGCAGATCGTGGAACTGTTGCTCGACCTCCAGCAGCGCCACGGCCTGACCTACCTCTTCATCAGCCACGACCTGAAGGTCGTGCGCGCGCTCTGCGACGAGATCGCCGTCATGAAGGACGGGCGGATCGTCGAGCAGGGGCCGGCCGACGAACTGTTCGAAGCGCCGCGCGAGTCCTACACGCGTGCCCTCATGAACGCAGCGCTTTGATGGAGCCACCCAGGATGAAAGCCGCACCCTCGATCCTGATCGCCGCCGTCACCGTCGCCGGCGCGGGCGCCACCACGTTCGGGCAATCCGCCGCGCCGGCCTCGCCCGACCCTGCGCGCCAGTGGAACCAGTTCCGTGGTCCCACCGGTGACGGCCGCACTCCCGCGACCGACGTGCCGATCGTCTTCGGTGAAGGCCAACTCGTGCGCTGGAAGACGCCCATCCACGACGAGGGCTGGTCCTCTCCTGTGGTTTGGGGCGAGCAGGTCTGGGTGACGACCGCTCGCGAGGACGGCACCGAGCTGTTCGCGGTCGCGGTCGACCTGGAGAGCGGAGAGGTCGTGCACGACATCAAGGTCTTCGACGTCGCCAACCCCCAGGTCGCCTGGGACGGCCACAACACCCACGCGACGCCGACGCCGGTGATCGAGGAAGGCCGCATCTACGTCCACTTCGGCAGCTACGGCACGGCGGCGCTCGACACGCGGACCGGCGAGAAGTTGTGGGAGAGGCGGGATCTGAACACCGACCACCGGGTGCGGCCGGCCTCGTCGCCCGTGCTCTCGGGCGACTCGCTGTTCCTTGCCTACGACGGTGTGGACCGGCAGTTCGCCGCGGCACTCGACACGCGCACCGGCGAGACCCTCTGGCTCCGGAACCGCGAGGTCGCGACCGATTTCGGGGAGAAGCTCCGCGCGCAGGGGATCACGGATATCGAGAGCGTGCTGGCCGCGAAGCCCAACGACAACCGCAAGGCGTACGCCACCTCGACGCTGATCGAACACGAAGGCCAGCGGCAGCTGATCAGCCCGGCCTCGGAGGTCACGTTCGCCTACGACCCCGAAACCGGCGACGAACTGTGGCGCGTGGTCCACGAGGGCTGGGGTTGGAACCTGGCCTGTCGGCCCGTGTACGCGCATGGCCTCGTCTACTTCACCCAGGGGGTCTCCCGTTTACTCGTGGCGGTGGACCCCGGCGGTTCCGGCGATGTCACCGACACGCACGTCGCCTGGAGCGAGTCGCGCGGCAGTCCGGAGATCCCCTCGCCGATCATCGTGGACGACCTGCTCTACATGGTCTCCGACACGGGCGGCGTGGTGACGGCTCTGGACGCGACGACGGGGGAGCGTGTGTGGCGGGCACGCCTCCCCTCCGGAGGCGACCACTGGGCCTCGCCCGTGGCCGCGGAGGGCCGGATCTACCTCACGAGTCGCGACGGCACGGTGTCGGTGATCTCGGCGTCGCGGGAGTTCGAGGTTCTGGCGGAGAACGAGTTCGACGAGAGTCTCACCGCGTCGCCCGCCGTCGTCGATGGCGCGATCATCCTGCGCTCCGAAGGACATCTGTACCGGATCTCGGGCTAGCGGGAATGTGGGATCCCGGCGAACCGTGTCGGGTGGCCACGGCTCCCTATAATCGGCCTGCATTCATGACCTGGACGACGAGACACCCGTTCCCGGCCGCTGCCGCGGCCACCGCCATCATCCTGCTCATGCCGGCCGCCGGAGCGGCCCAGGAAGAGGACCACGATCACGAGGCCGAGGCCGCTGAGGAGGCCGAAGAGCACGCTCACTTCGACGAGCAGATCGTCGTCCTCGGCAGCCGCGCGCACGCCCGTTCGGTGACGGAGTCCCAGGTGCCCATCGACGCGATCCCGGTCGAGGACATCACGCGCCAGGGCGCGACGACGCTCGACTACCAGTTGCGGAACCTGATTCCCTCCTTCAACGTCGCGACCCATCCGATCAGCGACGCGGCGACGCTGGTGCGGCCGGCCAGCCTGCGGAACCTGGCCCACGACCACACGCTGATCCTGGTCAACGGCAAGCGGCGCCACCGGTCGTCGGTCGTCGCCTGGTTCGGCGGCGTGACGGACGGCGCGCAGGGGCCCGACATCTCGACCATCCCGGCGATCGCCCTGCAACGGGTCGAGGTGCTGCGCGACGGCGCGTCGGCCCAGTACGGCTCGGACGCGATCGCCGGCGTCATCAACTTCCTGCTCAAGGACGACGCCTCGGGTGGCTCGATCGAGGTGAACCGGGGCAGCTACATCGCCGGCGACGGCGCCGGCTACAGCGTCGCCGGCAACTTCGGCCTGCCGATGGGCGCGAACGGTTTCGCCAACCTGAGCTTCGAAGTCGGCGCCGCCGATCCGACCAGCCGCAGCGTCCAGCGCCAGGACGCCGCCGCGCTGATCGCCGCCGGCAACCACGACGTCCTCCAGCCGGTGCAGATCTGGGGCAACCCCAGGGTCGAGGACGACGTGAAGCTGTTCGCCAACATCGGCCACGAGTCCGACGGCGGCCTGCAGTTCTACGGCTTCGCCAACTACGCCGACAAGAAGATGACCGAGGGCTTCTTCTTCCGGAATCCGAATTCCCGGCAGAGCATCTACAGCCTCGACGGTGGCGAGACGCTGCTGATCGGCGATGTCCTCCGCGCGAACGGCATGGGCTCGGCGAACTGCCCCGTGGTCACGGTGACGAACAACGTGCCCGATCCGGTCGCGCTGGGCCAGGTGTTCGACGACCCGAACTGCTTCTCCTTCCAGGAAATCGCTCCCGGCGGCTTCACTCCGCAGTTCGGCGGCTACGTCTCGGACAGCTCGATCGTCGCGGGGTTCAGGAAGGAGCTGGACAACGGCCTCACCTGGGACCTCTCCGCGAGCTTCGGCTCGCACGAGTCCGACTTCTTCTTCATGAACACGGTCAACGCGTCGCTCGGCCCGGACACGCCGCGTGACTTCGATCCCGGCCTCTACGAACAGGAAGACGTGAACCTGAACTTCGATGTCTCCTACTCCGTGTCGCACCGGCTCAACGTCGCCGCCGGCGCCGAGTGGCGCGACGAGAGCTTCACGGTCGGCCCCGGGGGGCGGGCGTCCTGGGAGGTCGGGCCGTACGCTGCCCAGGGCTTCATTCCCGCCTCGAACGGCTTCCCCGGCTTCCCCGACTACACGGGTGGAACCTGGAGCCGCGAGAACATCGCCGTCTACGGCGACGTCGAGCTGCACGGGGAGGACGACCAGTGGGGCCTGGGCGCGGCTCTCCGGGTCGAGGACTACGACGTCTTCGGCAACACGACGAACGGCAAGCTGTCGTTCCGCCGCGTTCTGACCGAGACCGCCGCGATCCGCGGCGGGGTCAGCACCGGCTTCCGCGCCCCGACGCCCGGGCAGCAAAACGCGCTGAACGTGCAGACCACGATCGACCCGACGACCCTGGAACTCGTCGACAGCGCCACCGTGCCGTCCACCTTCATCGCGGCGGAGCTGCGGGGAGGCAAGCCGCTCGAACCCGAGGAGTCGGTCCACGCGACGGCCGGCCTGGTGATCGACAACGGGTCGTTCACGTTGACCGCCGACATCTTCAACGTCGACATCGACGACCGGCTGTCGCTCTCGCAGGTCATCACCCTCACCGAGGACGAGCGCGAGCTGCTGCTCTCGCAGGGCATCACCTCGGCGCGGAACCTCTCCTTCTTCCGCTTCTTCATCAACGACTTCTCGACCCGGACCCAGGGCATCGACGTCGTCTCGACCTGGATTCCGCTCGCCCTCGGCGGCGACACCGAGTTCAGCTTCAGCCTGAACTACACGGACACCGAGGTCACGAAGGAGTCCGACCTGCTGAGCGCCGCGGACGTGCTCTCCATCGAGCGCGGCGTGCCCCGCCTCCGCTGGAACCTCGCGGTGGGCCAGCAGGTCGGCCCGGTCGGCCTGCTCGGGCGGCTGAGCTACTACGGCTCCTGGATCGACTACTACTACACGAGGTTGTGGGTGGACCCCGCGCCGCCGGTCCAGGACGCGGCCTTCATCTTCGACTTCGAGGCCACGATCCCGATCGCCGCGGATACGACGGTTTCCGTCGGCGCCCAGAACATGTTCGACACCTTCGCGTCCGCGCCCAGCGGGCTCGTCGACGTGCTCGGCTCGCGGTACAGCCCGGTGACCCCGTGGGGTCTGAGCGGCGGCTACTACTACGCCCGCCTCAACTACCGCTGGTGACGTCACACACTGGGTGCGCCGGCGTCCCCGCCGGCTAGGCCGGCGACGCCGCGGAGCGGTGGCGACGGAGAGAATCGCGCGAGGCTGAGGGGCAGCCGCCCAATAAATAAAGACCCCGCCGCCCCCCCACCCCCCC
>VXUF01000132.1:4624-7134 GCA_009837085.1 Holophagales bacterium | reverse complement strand
TCCGCAGACCGACCCGCAGGTTGTCCCGCTCGGCCGCCGACAGACGCTCTGGCATGTGGGCTAGGCTACTCCACGCCGATGCGCTGGCGAGTATCTCCCTTCATCGTGCTCGCCCTGTGCACGGCGCCCCTGGCGGCCCAGCGAGGCGACCGTGAAGGCCACGTGATGGAGCAGGTCTGGCGCCAGTTCGAGGTGCCGGAGGCGCCTCCCCTGGCACCCGAAGAAGCCAGGGCAACGCTGCGCGTAGCCCCCGGCTTTCGTATCGAGCTGGTCGCCGCGGAACCCCTGGTCGAGGACCCCGTGGCGATGGCGTGGGACGAAGGCGGCCTCCTCTACGTGGTGGAGATGCGGGGTTTCATGCCGAACGTTGACGGCGAGGGCGAACAGGAGCCGGTCGGTCGTGTCGTCGTGCTCGAGGACACGGACGCGGACGGCGCGATGGACCGCGGCGGCGTCTACCTGGACGGCCTGGTCAGCCCGCGCGCGGTCGCGGCCGTCTCGGGGGGCATCCTCGTCGGCGAACCGCCGAACCTCTGGCTGTGCCGGAGTGAAGCCGGGCCAGGCGAACTGCCACGCTGCGCCAGCCGGGAGCGGCTGCTGGACTACGGCGACCCGGATCCCGACCTGCTCGAGCACACCGAGAACGGACTCCTCTGGGGCCTCGACAACTGGATCTACAACGCCAAGTCCGACCGGCGCTTCCGGCTGCGCCGGGGCCCGGAAGGCGCGTCGATCGAGGTCGATCCGACTCTGTTCCGGGGCCAGTGGGGCATCGCTCAGGACGATGTCGGCCGCCTCTACTACAACACGAACTCGCGCTACCTGTTCGCCGACCTGGTCCCGGCCGACTACGCGCTGGCCAACGCCGAGCACCAGCCGAGAAACGGCGGCATCGGCGCCAGCGAGCGGCTCGTGCATGACGAGACGGTCTACTCGATCCGCGTGAATCCCGGCATCAACCGCGGCTACGTGAACAGCATGCTGCGCGAGGACGGCCGGCTGGCCGTGACCACTTCAGTGAGTGGCCTCGCGGTCTATCGGGGCGACCAGTTTCCCGCTACCTTCCGCGGCGATGTCTTCGTGCCGGAACCAGCCGGAAACGTCGTAGCTCACTTCGATCTCGCTCCCGGTCCGGTGGAGAACGGCATCCCTACCCTGGTCGCCGAGCACCGCCGCTACGGCGATCCGGACTGGGTGGAGCGTGAGTTCCTCGCCTCGACCGACGAGCGCTTCCGCCCGGTCGATGCAAAGGTCGGGCCGGATGGCGCGCTGTACGTGATCGACATGTACCGCGGCATCCTCCAGCACGTGCGCTACGTGACGACCTACCTCCGCGAGTACATCCTGGAGCACGGGCTCGACCGCCCGGTCGGCATGGGCCGGATCTACCGCGTGGTCTGGGAAGGGGATGCCGGGAACCCCGCCGCCGTCCGTCACGAGGCGCCGCGTCTTGCAACCGCGGCGGACCGCATTGCCGCTCTGTCGCATCCGAACGGCTGGCACCGCGACACCGCGCAGCGGCTGCTCGTTGAGAACGATCTCGACGACGCGGACCGCGACGCCCTGCGCGAACTCGCCCGTTCCGCCGACGAGCCCCTGGCGCGCATTCACGCCTTGTGGACGCTCCACGGCCGCGGCGAGCTGGATGACGCCATCGTGCAGAAGGCCCTCCGGGCTCGGGATCCCTGGCTCGCCGTCCACGCCTTGCGCACGGGCGAGGAAACGCTGGCCGGAAGCGCGGCCCGTGAGGCCGCGATCGCCGAACTACTCGACTCCTCGTCGCCCCAGGTCCGCACCCAGGCCCTTCTGACTGTCGGCGCCATGGCCCGCCAGTCGAGCTGGGCAAGAAACGTCCTGGCCGAACGCGTCGCGGCGCAGCCGGACGACCTCTTCCACCGCCAGGTCGCCCTCGCCGCGAGTCTGGACGGGACTGCCGCCGGAGAGGCCCCGAGTTCACCGGCACCGGAAGCGGCTCCGACCATGACCGCCGCGGAGGCCGCCCAGTTCAACCGCGGCCGCCGCCACTACCGCGCCTGCCGTTCTTGCCACAACAACGACGGTGAAGGCCAGGAGGGCCTGGGCCCGACTCTCGTCAACACCCCGTGGGTTCTCGGATCACCCGAACGCCTGGTCGCCCTGGTGCTCCACGGCATCGAAGGACCGATCGAGGTCCACGGCGAAACCTGGGACGACCTGATGCCCGGCTTCGAGGCCGACCCCCGCCTCCCCGACACCGCCATCGCCGCCCTCCTGACCTACATTCGTCGGAGCTGGGGCAACACGGCTGACCCGGTCCCGCCCGAACTCGTCACCAACGTCCGCGCCCAGACGAGTGAACGCGTGGAACCCTGGACTGCTCCGGAACTCGAAGAGGCGTTCCCGTAGCGCTCTCCGGCAACCGGCAGAGTCCAGTCCGCAGCGGCGTGCGGGCGAGCGTGCCTCTGGGACCCTCCCCCGCACGCTGCTGTGGACGGCCTACGTAGCAGCAGCTTCGGCGACGGCCTCGGGGT
>VXUF01000132.1:2395-4614 GCA_009837085.1 Holophagales bacterium | reverse complement strand
CAGCAGATAGAGCGCGGGAATCACGATCAGCGTCAGCAGCGTCGAGGTCAGGAGCCCGCCGACGACGGTCAGGGCCATCGGCGTCCTCAGCTCCGCCCCCTCGCCAAGGCCCAGCGCCATTGGCAACAGGCCCAGCACGGTGGTCGAGGTCGTCATCAGGATCGGCCGCAGGCGGACCAGACAGGCCTCGCGCAAGGCCTCTACCTTGGCCTTGCCGGCCCGGCGCAACCGATTCGTGTAGTCGATCAGGATGATCGCGTTGTTCACGACGATGCCGGCCAGCAGGATGCCGCCGATCAGGACGACGATGCTGACCGGCGTCCGCGTGAGAAAAAGGATGCCGATCGCGCCGATGATCGAGAACGGCACCGCGAAGAGGATGACGAAGGGGTGTAGCAGCGACTCGAACTGGGACGCCATGACCAGGTAGACCATGAACACGGCCAGCAGGATCGCCAGTCGCAAGCTGTCGAACGAGCGCTCCATCTCCTGGCGCTGCCCGCCGACCGAGTAGTCGAAGCCGACGGGGAACCGCGTCGAGTCCAGGATGGCCTGAATGTCGTCGGAGACGCTGCCCAGATCGCGGCCGACGATGTTCGCCTCGATCAGCGCCACCCGGCCGCCGTCGCTGCGGCGAATCTCGGCCGGCCCTTCAGTCTCGATCACTTCCGCCACCGCCGAGAGAGGCAGCGGCGTGGCGCCGTTCTGGCGGATGTTCAGGTTGCGAAGATCGCGGACCGAGTCGCGGTAGCCCTCGTCGGCCCGCATCCGGACCTCGATGTTCCGATCCTCGCGCACGATGTCCGTCGCGATGTCGCCCTGCACTTTGGACCGGATGACGGCGCCGAGTTCGGCAACGGTGTAGTTCAACGTCGACAGCCGTTCCCGGTCGAAGATGATCTGCAGTTCCGGATTGCCGCCCTCCGTCGAAGACTTGACATCCACAAGACCCTCGACTTCGCGCATCCGGGCCGCCACCTGGTCGGCAAGCACTTCCAGCAGCGCCAGGTTGTGGCCGCGGATCTGCACCTCGACCGGGCTCCTGAAGCTGAAGTAGGTCGGACGGCCGAACCGGTACTTCAGGGAATCGTCGCCGAGCAACGCTCCGCCGTCGGCCGCGGTCCCGGCCCGAATCGACGCCGCACCCGCGATCGGCGGCATCCCACCGCCAAAGGACGCGTTCTCCGCGTCGATCAGGTTCCGGATCCGGCCCATCACGAGTTCCTCGCGCTCGGCGTCGATCGGCGGTTCCATCCGCACGTTGACCTGGCCGATGTTCTCCCGTCTCTCGCCGGCCGCGCCTCCCTGCTCGTTCGAGGTGCCGACCACCGTGTAGACCGACTGCACGCCGAGCTCCTCGCGGAAGTCGCGCACCCATTTGTCAATGTTCTTCAGCCGCCGGTCAGTGACCTCCAGCCGGCTCCCGGGCGCCAGTTCGGCGTCGACGTAGAACTCGCCCTGGATCAGCTCCGGCACGAGTTCGGTTCCCAGCGAGCCGATGAGCTGGACGCTCCCCGCGAGCAGCACGACTGCCGCCAGGACGACCAGCGCGGGGTGGCGAAGGGCCCCGCGAAGGATGCGGGCGTAAACCGCCGTGATGCCGCGAAGCACTGCGTCGAAGCCGACGAGAACGGGCCGCAGCAGCAGGGACATGACCGTGGCAACGGCGCGGACCACATGCTTGACGGCCAGCGCGATGCCGACACCGATCGCGCTGAAGAAGGCCGAAAGGACCCTGGTCACCGGGTTGGAGCGGCCCACGTGTTTGACCGACTCGACCTCGGCATCGGCCGCGAAGAACCTCCGGGAAGCCAGCATCGGGATCACCGTCAGCGCGACCCCGAGCGACACGAGCAGGGAGAACGTCACGGTCAGCGCCTGGTCGCCGAACATCTGGCCGGCGACGCCCTCGACGAACACGATCGGCACGAACACGCAGACGGTCGTGATCGTGCTCGCGATCACCGCCCGGCCGACTTCGGAGGCCCCGGCCCGGGCCGCCTCGACGACCCCCAGGCCCTGGTCCCGCCTCCGCTGGATCGCCTCCAGGACGACGATCGAGTTGTCCAGCAGGAGACCGATGCCGAGCGTGATCCCGCCCAGCGACATGATGTTGAGCGACACGCCGGCGACGTACATCAGGAAGAAGGTCGCCACGACCGAGACCGGGATCGAAATCCCGATGATCAGCGTCTTCGGCGCGCTCCGCAGGAAGAGGA
>VXUF01000132.1:0-2385 GCA_009837085.1 Holophagales bacterium | reverse complement strand
CCGCCGATCAGTGCGGTTTCGATCACGGCCGAAACGGAGTCGCGGATGTAGCGCGACTGGTCGGTGAGAACGGTCAGCTCGAGTTGGGGATCGATCTGTCTGATCTCCTCCACGAGACCGTCCACCCGATCGAGAACGGCGGAGGCGACGGTGACCGTGTTCGTGCCCCCCTCTTTGTAGACCGCGATCTCCACGGCCTCCCGGCCGTCGATCCGCGTGATCACCTCGCGCTCCCTCGCGCCCTGGTAGACCCGGGCGATGTCTTCCAGGCGAACGATCGCGCCCTGGGAGCGGTCGATCACGATCTCCCGCATCTCCTCCGGACGCAGCAGTTCGTTGATCGTTCGCACCAGGTAGTCGGTCTGGCCGTCGCGCAGCCGCCCGCCCGTGAGATTCACGTTCTCCTGCGCCAGGCGGTTCATCACCTGATTCATCGTCAGGCCCAGGGAGGTCAGCCTCCGTTCATCGATCTCGACCTGGATCTCCTCCTCCAGACCGCCGCTGACGACGACGGCCGCCACGCCCTCCAGGCGCTCCAGCTTCCGCTTCAGATCCTCCTCCGCCAGCAGGCGCAGCGCGATCAGGTCGCTGCCGCCGCCGGCGAGCCCCATCCGCAGGATCGGGTCGAGCGACGGGTCGTAGCGCAACAGAACCGGCCGGTCGGCCGCGATCGGCAACCGCACCTGATCGAGACGCTCCCGCACGTCGAGCGACGCGAAGTCCATGTTCGTGCCCCAGGAGAACTCCAGGGTGACCTCGCTGATGTCCGCCCGGGAACTCGATATGACCCGGTTGACCCCGTTGACCACCCCGACCGCGTCCTCGACCGGCCGCGTGATCAGGGTCTCCATCTCGACCGGCGCCGCGCCCTCGTACCCCGTCTGGACGGTCAGCGACGGGTAGGTGATGTCCGGCAGCAGGTCGACCGCCAGATCGCGGAAGGCGACGCCGCCGAAGACCACCGCCGCCAGGGCGAAGATGAACACCGTGACCGGTCGCCGCGTGGCGAAGGAAACAACTCGCATGTCGCGCTACCTGGTCAGATGCCCCGGGTGCCGGTCAACCTTGCGGTCGGCCGCGCGCTCCGCCCTGCCGCCTGCCCGCCGGAGCGCCAGGCGGCCTTCCCGGCGGTCCCTGGCCGCTCCGGATTCGCTCCATCATCTGGTCGATCTGCTCGTCGCTCATGCCCCGCTCCTTCATGCGGGCCCGCATCATCTCCATCCGTTCGGGCGTCATCTGGCTGGGATCGAAACCGCCGGGAGGTCCACCGCGGATGCCTCCGGGGCCGCCTGGCCCGGGCCGCCCCGGTACGGCCTGCCCTGCGGCGTCGGCACCGCCAGCCGCGGCAGGTGACCGACCGGCCGCACCTGCGGTACCGGCCGCCGGCACGGAAGTGAACATCGCAGGCGCCGCGGCCGGCCCCTCCCGCTCGTCGACCGAAATCGGCGTCTGGTCCGAGAGGCCGTCCTGCCCGACGATCACGACGTCCTCGCCCTCGCGGAGGCCGGAGAGCACTTCCAGGCTGTCGCTCTCCTCATAGCCGAGCTCGAGTTCGCGGCGCTGGGCGACGGTACCGCCCTGCCCGTCGTCGACCGCCACGTACACCGTGTCGGAAGTGCTTTCCAGGACCAGGGCCTGCTTCGGCACGACGATCGCGTTCTCGTGAACGTCCGTCTCGACAAACACGCTGGCGAACATTCCGGGCCGCAGGCGGCCCTGGGCCTGCACTTCCAGCGTGACCTTGACCGTACCGGTCGCCGCGTCGACGACCGGACTGATCCTCAGCACCCGGGCCGGAAAGCGCACCCCGGGCCAGGCCTCGACCGTCAGGTGGGCCGACTGGTCCAGCTTGAGTCGCGGCAGGTCCTTTTCCGGAAGCTGGATCGGACAGAGCAGCGGGTCGAAGTCGGAAATCCGGAACAGCCTCGCGTTGGTCGGGACATGCTCCGCGTTCTTGATCACGCGTTCGATGATCAGGCCGTCGAACGGCGCCCGGATCACGGTGTAGTCGAGAAGAATCTCGGTACCGACGATCTGGGCGGCGGCGCTCTCGAAGGTCGATCTGGCGAGGTCGTAGGCCTCCTGGCTGATGACTTCCTCGCGGTAGGACGACTGGGCCCGGTTCCAGGACAGTTCCGCCTCGGCCAGGTTGACCCGGGCGATGCCTAACTGCGCCTCGATTTCCGCGGCGTCGATGCGTGCCAGCACCTGGCCCTCCCGCACGAAATCCCCTTCCTCCACGTTCAGTTCGACGATGGGACCCGCCGTCCGAGCCACGATGTCGACCTCGTTCTCGGCCTCGAGCGAACCGTTCGTCTCCAGGTAGTCCGCGATGTCGCGTCGAATGGCGCTCGTCACCCTGACCGGAATCACGGCGGTGGGTGC
>VXUF01000084.1 GCA_009837085.1 Holophagales bacterium | reverse complement strand
CAGGACGACCGCACGCTTCCGCTCGAACGCGCTCTCGCGGGCCGGGAGCAGCGCGGCCAGGCTTTGAGCCGGCCGTGCCTGGCGGCGTCCCTGACCCTGCACGTCGCTTTGATCGGCGGGCTCCTGTTCGGGCCCGGGTTGTTCGCCGAGCGGACCCAACTGGAACGGCAGCCGCTCGAGATCGTCCGCCTGCCGACTATCCGGCCGGAGCCCATTCCGCCGCCGGCTCCCGAGGAAGAACCGGAACCGACGCCCGTTCCCGAAGAACCGGAGCCGGAGCCGGAACCGGAGGAGCCGCCACCTGACGTGCCGACTCTCGCTCCCGAAGAGCCCGAGCCGGAACCCGAACCGGAACCACCTCCTCCGGAGCCGGAACCGGAACCCGAGCCGCGTCCCCGGCTTGAGCGGCCGTTCCAGCCCACGCGCACCGTGGACGACTCGCTGGCGGGTACCGACGATGCCGAAGCGCCCGTGGTCGGCTACGACAGCGAGGACTTCACCTACGAGTACTACACATCCCGACTGATCGCCGCGATCAAGGCGCGCTGGACCAGGCCCCCGATCGAGGGGGTGGAGGCCGTGGTGTTCTTCCGGATCGCGACCGACGGCACCGTCAGCGACCTGGAACTCCTCCAGTCGTCCGGAGTCACGCGATTCGACAACGCTGGTTTGAGGGCGATCGAGCTGGCCTCGCCTGTCATGCCGCTTCCACGGAGCTTCAGGAAGCCCAGCCTGGGCGTAACGATGATGATCCGGTGACGCAGAGGAGCAGAGGATGAAATCCGCGACCTTTCCCACCATGGTTCTGGCGGCTGCGCTTTGCCTCGTCGTCACGGCTCCCGCACTGGCGCAAACGGGGCCGGAAGCCGTCGCGGCGGCTCCGGCCGGAAGCCCCTCGGACTTGCAACTCGTCCTCGAACCCGACGCGGCGGTGCGACTGAATCTCGCCGTGCCGCGCGCCGGGCGCCCTCCCGGGGCGAGACCGGAGTTCCTCGACGCGATGGATGAGCTCGAGCAGACGCTCCGCGAGGATCTCGCGTTCACCCAACTGTTCGACGTCCAGGGTCCGGAAGTTCTCTCGGCGATCCGCCTGAGCGGTGACCGCGCCAGGGACCTGGAGCAGTACCGCGCCTACGGCAACGAGGTCGCCCTGCTGACGGAGTTCAAGCTGAACGCGGACGAGTTGATCCTCGAGGGGCGGGTCTACGACCTGGCGAGCGGTCAGTTCATCCTCGGCAAGCGGTTCAGCGGCGGCATCGACCTGGCGCGGCGCATCGCGCACGCTCTCTCCGACGAAGTCGTCCTCTACTTCACCGGTCGTCGCGGCATCGCCATGACCTCGATCGCCTTCGTCTCGGACCGTGAAGGTCAGGGAAGCAAGGAGATCTTCCTGATGGACTACGACGGTCACGCCCAACGCCGGATCACTGGCCACATTTCGACCAGTCTCTCGCCGGTCTGGGCCGTCGACGGTAGTGGCCTGGCCTACCTCTCGTACTTCCAGGGGCGCCCCGGTGTCTACTGGGCCGACCTCACGACGGGCCGCAAGACGCCGGTCGTCTTCGAGGAGCAGCCCGCGTACTCGCCCAGTGTCTGCACGGACGGCGAGACGGTCCTCTTCTCCCGCCCGGTTCGCCGCGGCGGCAAGAGCAGCACCGAGGTCTTTTCCGTTGAGCGCGGAGGCGGCACTCCTCGGCAGATCACGCGCTCGAGCGGCGAGGACACGAACCCCGAGTGTTCACCTGACGGCAGCCGGATTGCCTTTACCTCCAGCCGCTCCGGAACCCCGCAGATCTACGTTATGGACATGGACGGCAGCGATCTTCAGCGGGTGACTCTGGAGGGCAGGTACAACGAAGGGGCCTCCTGGCATCCCGACGGCAGCAAGCTCGTGTACGCCCGACGCACCGAACGCGGGGACCGGTTCGACATCGCGGTCGTCGACCTGGTCACAGGCCAGGATCAACTGTTGACGACCGGGCCCGGAAGCCACGAGTACCCGACCTTCTCCCCCAATGGCGAGTGGGTCGTTTTCGAGTCCCACCAGCGAGGCCGCGGCCGCCAGATCTACATCATGAGCGGAGACGGCCGGTACACGCGCCAGGTGACCACGCGCGGAAACAACTACTCGCCGTCCTGGTCCGGTTACTTCGACTGACCCGTTGAAGGCCCCAGGAGAATCCAGTGTTGCCGCCCGAGCACCGCTCTGGTAGTGTCCGTACAACCGAAACGTTTCAAGTTTCCAGGCTTTAGGAGTAGTCCCGGTATGTTGGCCAGAAGGTTCTCCGCACTCTTCCTGTCGGCTCTCGTCCTGCTGGCCATCGGGGCCTGCAAGAAGGCGGAACCCGAACCGCCGCCGCCGGAACCCGTGCGGCGACCGCCCGAACCCCCGGTCCAGGCGGAGTACGTCTCCCCGTGGTCCGAGGACATCGTGGAAGCGAACGAGGAGGTCCATGAGAAGGGTCTCCTGGGCGATGTCTACTTCGAGTTCGACAAGGCGACCCTGACCGACGCCACTCGATCTCAACTCGGCAAGAACGCGGACTTCCTCAAGAGCCAGGACGGTGAGGACTTCGTCATCACGATCGAAGGTCACTGCGACGAACGCGGTACGAACGACTACAACCTCGCCCTTGGCGACCGCAGAGCGAACTCGGCTCGCGACTACCTCACCTCCCTTGGCATTTCCGGCGATCGTCTGAAGACGATCAGCTACGGAGAGGAGCGGCCACAGTGCGAGGAGTCGAACGAGGACTGCTGGCAACTGAACCGGCGCGCCTACTTCCGCGTAACCGACCGCATGTGAGCCGGGGCCCGGCCCTCTGACGAAGCCTTCGCCGCAGTCCGGGCCGCGTCGCTTCACCCACAACATGATTCCCTGTCCTGGCTGGGAGTCGCGGCGGTGCCTCATGCTGACGGGTGTCCTGCTGGTCCCTCTGCTGGCCTGCACGTCGTCCACACAGCTGACTGAACTGGAAGCCGGACTGGCTGCCCTTGAGCAGCAGGTCGATACGCTTCAGTCACAAACGCCAACGCGCGAGGACCTGACCGTCGTACTTCGTGCGGTCGAGGAACTCCTCGAGCGTGACCTCAGCGCCAGGGCGGACCTGAAGGAGGATCTCGGCCAGATCATCGCCGAGATCGAGGCCTTGCGGACCTCGACCCAGGAACAGGGCCGGACCCTCAACGCGTCGCTTCAGCGCAGTGGCCAGCAGAACGACGAGCTGGACGTCCTCCAGGGCCAGCTCGAACGCCAGGAGACGTACCTGGCCACTCTCAGCGAGCAGCTCGAAGCCAGTCGCCAGATGCCTCCCGCCCAGTCCGTCGAGCCGGAGACACTGTACGACGCCGCCTATCAGCACTATCTGAGCGGAAACTACGAACAGGCTGCGACCGGCTTCGAGCGCTATCTCGAGACCTTCCCCGACGGGGAGGACGCGGACAGCGCCCAGTACTGGCTCGGAGAGTCCTACATGGGTCAGGGACGGTTTCGCACCGCTATCGACGAACTCGGACGTGTAGCTGAACGCTACCCGGAGAGTGACAAGGTCGCGAGTTCCATGCTGCGCATCGGAGTCGCACACATCGAACTCGGTGAACGCGAGCGCGGCAACGAGATGTTGCTCCGTGTCAGGCAGGAGTATCCGGAGTCGGACGAGGCGATCCTGGCCCTGCAGCAACTCGACAACCAGAGCGACCAACTGTAAACTGCGCCGCCGGCGCGGGTTACCCCCGAGTTCGGACCGACACGCCCTTTACCGACCCGAGCCCAGGAAGAGAACCACGAGATGGCGAACAGCAAGCAGGCCGAGAAGCGCATCCGGCAGTCCCTCATCCGGCGAGATCGCAACCGCGCCGCGATGTCCCGACTCCGCACGTCGATCAAGCGGCTTCGCAGCGCCGCGGACAGCGACGTGACGAAGGCGCGCGAGCTTCTACCGTCGACTCTCAGCCTGATCGACGCAACGGCGCGAAAGGGCGTGATCCACAGGAACGCGGCCGCCCGACGCAAGTCGCGCCTGACAAGGCTCGTGAATCGTCGCGTCGAGGCGGCCGCCAGCGCCACCGCCGAACCCTCCGACTGACCTCTCGCTGCTCCGGGGTTCAGAACCCCTCGAGCAGGTCCGTCACCATCGTGTCGGCGAAGCGTTCGGCGCTATCCTCGATCGCCAGATTCTCGCGGTCGAAGAAGTCGCTATCCGCGCTCTCGACTTCGTAGCTCTCCTTGAACTGGTAACGGTCGTTCGCCCAGATCACCTCCCCATCCTCTCCGGTCGCGGAGGGAATCCGCTGGAAGGAAACGTCGGCGATGATCGCCAGTTCGTACTCCTGGGCGCGGCCGTCGCTCGTGAAGGTGATCGGCGCCACCCGGAAGGCCGTCACCGAGCCGCGAATCACCGCGTCCGCCTCGCCTTCGGTCGCCACCAGCTCGAACCGCGGCCGCGTCACCAACTCGTCGGCGATCGCCTGCGTCAGGAACTGCTCGACCTCTACCCGAGTGGTCTGGTTCTCGAACGGCTGAAGGAACACGCGCCGGATGTCCTCGGGGATGTTGGACGCCTTGCCAACCAGGGTGTAGCCGCAACCTCCCAGGCCAAGGCCGGCGCCAAGTGCCGTAGCCGCCACCACGAGTCGCGCCGGCCATGCCACCTTCATTGGCGCCAGCCTAGCAGCAGGTCAGCGATTGGGGTCCCGACCCAGCGTGGCCAGGAGGGCATCGAGGATGCCGTTGACGAACCTCCCCGACTGGTCGGATCCGAACTTCTTGGCCAATTCGATCGCCTCGTCGATCACCACGACCGCGGGCACGTCCGGCTGGTGACAGAGTTCGTAGACGGCAAGCCGCAGCACGTTCCGATCAACCACCGGCATTCTCTCCAGCCGCCAGTTCTCGGCCTGTGCATCGATCAGGGCGTCGATCGACTCCTGGTTGACGAGGCTGCCCTCCAGAAGCGTCCGCGCGTAAGCCAGCGCCAGCCTGGAGGCGTGCAGAGTGGCACCGGCGTCAGCCGTCTCGGAGCGGAAGGAGTGGAGGTCGAACTCACGAACCAACTGCTGGGGTTCCAGCCGTCCGATCTCTCTCTGGTAGAGCATCTGCAGCGCCATCTCGCGTGCCTGCCGGCGCTTCCCCGCAGGGGCGCGACGGACCTCGGCCGCCGCGACTTCAGTTCTGGTCATGACTTCCACGACCGCAGGAGATGCGCCATCTCCAGGGCAGCTTCCGCCGCTTCCTGGCCCTTGTTCCCCGCCCGGCCGCCGGCTCGCGCAGCCGCCTGCTCCGCGTCATCGCAGGTCAGAACACCGAATCCGACGGCCAGGCCGGTCCGCGCCGTGACTCGCGCGCATCCAGCCGCGCACTCGTTGCAGATGTAGTCGAAGTGTGGGGTCTCTCCCCGAATCACCGCACCAAGCGCCACCAGACCATCGAATCTTCCGGTATCGGCCAGAGCGTCCAGGGCGGCAGGCACCTCCCAGGCTCCAGGGACCCGGACGAGTTCGACGTGCTCCTCCAGAACGCCGTTCTGAAGCAGGGCTTCCCGCGCGCCGGCGATCAGCCGTTCAACGATGCTGCCGTTGAACCGCGCCGCGACCAGCCCGAACCGGAAGCCAGCCGCATCGAGTGCGGTCTTCTCGTCGTGCACGGGCGATCACAAGGGGTTGGATGGTCGGGACGGCGAGATTCGAACTCGCGACCCCCTGAACCCCATTCAGGTACGCTACCAGACTGCGCCACGTCCCGACCGAAGGGCATTCTCTATTGGTTTGCAGGCCCTTGGCAAGACGTTGGCGACACGGGGCAACATCGCGGCAGCACCACCGCGAGCGCCACTCCGTGTCAATCGCTCTCCGCCCCCGCGTCCGGCTTGAGCTCGGCGGCAAGCTGGCGGGCCTGGGCAACCAGCGCCGCGACCCCGCCTTCCAGCCGCTCGACCCGCCGGGCCAGGGCTCCGATGTCGCTCGTTTCGACTGGCGAAGCCTCGTTGACCGGCGCCTGCTGCTCCACCTGGTCTGCCGGCTGCTGGCCGCCGTTCGTGTTGTCTTCCGTGGCGCGAGTCAGCGGCCGGCCGCGGAGCTGGCCGTCCTCAAGTTCGGCGGCAAGCTTCTTCTTGGCGCTTGCGATCGTGTAGCCCTCGTCGTACAGGAGTTCCTTGATCCGACGGATCGTCTCCAGATCGTCGGCGTCGAAGTCACGACGGCCGCCGCCGGTCTTCCTCGTTGCCAAGGCGGGGAACTCCGTCTGCCAGTAGCGCAGCACGTAGGGCTGGATGTCCAGCAACCGACACGCATCTGCGATCTTGTACTGCTTGGGAATGACGGGCCTCCCCGGCTCCGCGTCAACTGAACCCGAGCGCAACGGACGAAGGGGGACGACTCCGGGCTGGAGTGCGGTGGAATACGAGCAAGGGATTATATGAAACGCGAAGATCCACGGATTCCGTCGGCGCCGCCACGGCGTTCCCGGACCACGATGCGAAGCGGAACACCGTCAAGCCCGAACGTCTGCCGGAGGCTGTTCTCCAGATACCGCCGGTAGTTGTGGCCACGCTTGAGACGACGGTTCGCGAACAGGAGAAACGTCGGCGGCGCCCCGGCTACCTGAGTCGCGTAGAAGAACCTCCAGGGCCTCCCCCGCTCCGCCGGCGGTTGGTGGCGACTCACCATGCGGCGCACTTCGCGGTTGAGTTCGGACGTGGACACCCGCAGCCCATGGCGTTCGCCTACCCGGTCGAGGGCGGGCATGACGTTGCCCACACCACGACCGGTCAGAGCGGAGACATTGATGCGAGCCGGTTTGGCGAACAGTTCGGCGACCCGTTCCCAGCTCAGTTCCAGGCGTTCCCGCTTCTCGTCGTCCACCAGATCCCACTTGTTGCAAGCGACGACCGCGGACCGGCCGGCCTGCCAGGCGACGTCGGCGATCGCCAGATCGCCTGAGGCGATGCCCTCGCTCGCGTCCACGACCAGGACCACGAGTTCCGCGCGCTCTATCTGGCGTCGGGCGAGCATCACCGCCAGCTCTTCGGGCGTGTCCTGGACTTGGGAACGCCGCCGAATGCCTGCCGTGTCGACGAGCAGGTAATCCGGGCCGTTCTCGCGCTCCAGGAGACTGTCGATCGGGTCCCTGGTGGTTCCCGCGGTCGGTGAGACAAGCGTCCGCTCCCGGCCCAGCAGGCGGTTGACCAGG
>VXUF01000066.1:25675-37444 GCA_009837085.1 Holophagales bacterium | reverse complement strand
GGTCTACGAGTACGCCTGCCACGAAGGCAACTATGCGATGGGCAACATCATGCGCGGCGCCCGGCTGCTGGAAGCCGATGCGGCCGCCGCTGCCGGCGGCGGCGAGTAGCGCGCCGGGTCAGCGGCCGCACGCAGTGGCGGTCGTCGCGCTCGCGGTTGCCGTGCTGGCGATCGCCGGTTGCGGCGGGCCGGTGCTCGAGGGGCCGGAACTCGAGGGAGTGCCGGCAGGCTTCGAACTCCACCCCGCGTTCACGCTCGAGCTGGCGGCCGCCGAGCCGGTCACGGTCGATCCGATCGACCTTGCGTTCGACGAGAGGGGGCGTGTCTTCGTGCTCGAGCTGCCGGGCTACCCCGACATGGAGCGCCCGGCCCGGATCGTCGAACTCGCCGACCGCGACGATGACGGAAGGTGGGACGAGCGCCGCTTGTTCGCGGACCATCTCGGCATGGCGGACTCGATCCTGCCATGGCGGCAGGGGCTGCTGGTGGCGGCGCCCCCGCACATCGTGTACCTCGAGGACACGGACGGCGACGGCAGGGCGGACCGGCGGGACGTGCTTCTGAGTGGATTCGCCGAAGGTAACCCCCAGCACAACGTGAACGCCCTCCGCTACGGCCTGGACAACTGGATCTACGGCGTCAACGGCGGCAACGGCGCCCGCGTCTTCTGGCCGGAAACACCGGACGAGGTCAGGGACATCGGGCAGGACGACTTCCGGGTCGATTTCGATGCGCGGCGCTTCGAGCGCACCGGCCGCGGCGCCGGCGGCTTCGGCATGACCTTCGGTCCCTGGGGCCGCGCTTTCGGCACCCACAACCTGGACCACCTGAGCCAGGTCGTCGTTCCGCGCCGCTACCTCGAGCCGCTACCGGCGGCCTGGCAGAACGGGCGGCTGCGACTGGCGGCGCCTCCGGAAGGCGGACCGGCCGAGCTGTTTCCGATCGGCGTGCGGCAGACGCGCCCGAACCACCCGGAGCAGTCCAGGAGCTTCTCGGCCGCGTGTTCGGTCACCGCGTACGCCGGCGGCGCGTTCGAAGGCGTCGGCCTGGAGGAACGGGGAATTCAGGTGTTCGTCGCCGACCCGTCCGCGAACGTGGTTCATCGCGCGGTTGTCGACACGGCCGGTGCGGCGGCGCAGGCGGGCAGGGGTCGGCCCGGCGTGGAGTTCCTGGCCTCGACCGATCCGCTGTTCCGGCCGGTCAACCTGATGGTGGGGCCTGACGGTGCGCTCTACGTCCTCGACATGCACCGCGGCGTCGTCGAGCACCCGGAGTGGATCCCCGACCGGATGGAGGCTGAGCTCGACCTCTACGAAGGCGACGACCGGGGCCGCATCTATCGGGTTGTGCCTGCCGGCGGACTGCCGGCGGAGCACAGGGACTTCGGCGGCCTGGAGCGCTCGCGGCCCGGCGAACTCCTCGAGACGCTGTCTCACTCGAACCGGTGGCGGCGGCTTACCGCGCAGCGGCTCCTGGTCGAGGAGCTGGCGCCGGACCCGCCGGAGACCGTGGTCCAGGATCTCCGGGAGCGCCTGCGCGACTCCCGGCGGCCGCTCGGGAGGCTGCACGCGCTCTGGACCTTGAGCGGTCTCGGGAAACTCGATGGGGAGTCGCTAGGAGTCGCGCTCGACGATCCCGACGCAGAGCTTCGGCGCAACGCCGTGCTGGCCTTCGAGGAAGCGCTTCGGGCCGACGCGCCCGCCGGTCCGCGGTTAACGCTCGCGCCCGACGTCGTGACCTTGACCGGCGATCCCGATCCGGGTGTGCGGCTCCAGGCGATGCTGACCTCCGGGCTTCTCTTCCGGTCGGAGGTCGGAGGCGAGGCGGTCACCCGTGACGCGGTGATGTCGGCGGTCGTGGCCGGGTTGAACCCTCTGGCAGGTGCGGCACCGGCGTCGGCGGAGTCGACGACCGGGCAGCGTTGGCTCCGGCTCGCCGCGGTCTCCGTCCTGGCGGGAGATCCGGTCCATTCGCTCGAGCTGCTGCTGAGGTCGGGCGTAGCCGCCGGCGAGGTCGTCGAACGGATCGCCACCCTGCTGCCCACGGAACGGTTAGGCGAAGTGATGGCCGGCGACCTGGTGCTCCGGGCGCTAGGCGACTCCGCCGGCGGCCCTGCTGGAAGAGAACCCGCCGGGATCGGCCACGCCCTGCTCGCCGGTCTGACGGCCGCTGCCACCGGCGACGCGGACCGAACAGTCGAGGACTCGGCTCTGGCCCGACCGTTGTGGCGCCTGCGGCAATCCGGCGACGACGTCCTCGCGGCGGCGGCCTGGCGACTGAGTGCCGCTGTAGGCGTGGAGGCGTCGGCGGAAGAAGTCGGCCTTCTCGACTGTGCCGGTGTCCGGGCCGCGGACCCTGCCGGCCTTCTGGAGGAGAGGCTTCAGGCGCTGGCTCTCTTCGGTCTTCGCCGGCACTGGCCGCCGGCTTCGGAAGACGTCGCCCCGCGCTGCCCGGGAGCCGCCAACTCCGCCGGAGATCGTGCCGCCGAAACGGCGTCGGCTCCGGAAACCTGGCTGGAACGAATGGGTGCTCTGCTCGGGGCGGAGCAGCCCGGACCGGTGCAGCGAGCGGCGATGGCGGAGCTGGCGTCGGCAGACGAGGAGACGGTCACGGCCTACCTGGTTGAACGCTGGCCGTACCTGGGACCGGACGCGCGGCGCGATGCGGGCAGCTACCTGATTCGAAGCCGGAGCCGGCACGGGGCTCTTCTCGACGCGCTCGAGAGCGGACGCATCGGGCTCGGGGAGATGAACTTCATTCTGGAGCGGCGGCGCTTTCTGCTGCGCTCGCCCGACCAGGAGATCCGCCGGCGGGCGCGGGCCCTGTTCGACGATGCCGGCGTCGTTACCCGTGCCGAGGCGATCGAGGCGATGCGGCCGGCGCTCCAGCTCGACGGCGATCCGAATAGGGGAGAAGCCCTGTTCCACGAACTCTGCGCCCGTTGCCACCGGAGCGGCGGCGCCGGCAGTGGCCCGGGCCCGGACCTGTCCGGCGTCGGCCGCAAGAGTGCGGAGACCCTTCTGCACGACATCCTGGACCCGAACGCGGCGGTCGACGCCGCCTACGTGAACTACGTGGTCGAGACGACGGACGGCGAGGTCCACTCGGGCCTTCTGGCCGAGAGCGCCGGCGGCGGGATCGTCCTGCGGGCGGCCGAAGACCTTCTGGTCGAAGTGCCCGCCGAACGAGTCCGGGAGGTCCGCAGCGACAGTCTGTCCATGATGCCGGAGGAGCTCGAAGCGGGCCTCGAACCCGCCGACATGGCGGACCTGCTCGCGTTTCTGAATCGTTAGCGCCGCGCCGCCTCGATCTCGAGGAATCGCTCTTTCAGCCGGACCGCCTGGTCCCGGTCCAGCACGAGGTAGATCTCGTTCGGCCTCGGTCCGCGGCGGAGGTAGTCGTAGAGATAGCCGGGGAGCTTGTCGTGACGGCCGAGGATCCGCCAGAACGCTTCGGTCGCGAGGCCGCGGGCGCGCTCGGAGAACGGCGTCACGACCCGGTGCTCGAACGGCCGGAGATCGTGCATCGCCTCGAGTGCCAGGTAGTTGAGCCGGCGGGTCGTCTCGTCGACCGGGTAGGACAGGACGGAGCCGAAGGGCATCGGGTCGCCGAACCAGGGTGGCAGCGACTCGAGCGCGGTGTTCGGCCCCAGGGGATAGGGCTCGGCGCGGGTCGCGTGGTTCGTGTAGAAGAGGAGGCGACCGTCCCAGCCGTTCTGTTCGATCGCCTCGATCAGGGCGACGGTCGCGTACTGGTGGTCCGGATGGCTGTCGAGCAGCGGGTTCGCCGTCGCGATCAGTTCGGCGCCCGTCCAGTCCACCTCCCGGCGCAGGTCCGCGACGAGTTCGGACCAGGTCGACGTGAAGGGCCGCGTGGCCAGTTGCGGTTCCGTGTTCAGCCGGCGGAAGTGGGCCGGTTCCTCGAGGTCGGCGAGGATCGAGTCGACAGTCTCGGGCCGCTGCTCGTAGAGGCGGCGGAGGGTGCCGTCGAAGTAGCCCAGGTTCCGCGCCCGATTGAACGGAACGTGGCCCAGGAAGGGCACCGTCAGGCTGTCCCAGGTTCGCATCCAACCCTTGATCCGGTAGTGCTCGCCGATGTCTGGGAACAGGCCGCCATAGTTCATGCCGCCGTAGTCGCCCGCCGTGACGGTGACGACGTCGGAATGCGTCGTTGCATAGAGGCCGAAGGCGGCGATCTCGGCGTCGTCCGGGTGGGGCGCGACGACGAGCACTCGGGTCGCCTCGTCGATGGGTGGGTTCTCGAACACGACCAGGCGGGTCGGTCCGAGCTGCCAGCCGATCTGCCGGCCGACCATCTCGATTCGGTCGGCGCCCGCCGCCGGCGAGACATTCAGGTAGCGGCGGCCGGTCGAGCGCGGCGCGAAGGACTGGGTGAAGCTCCGGCCGTCCGCGCGGAACTCGATGCTGGGCGAGAGCGACGGCAGCAGGGGCCTGGTCCTGGCGCGGAATTCGAGCAGGGCGGTGACGTTCTGGCGAGACGCTTCGCCCGGCCAGTCGAAGCCGTCGCGGCCGAGGCGGACCTCCCAGGTCGTGCCGTCGCGACGGTCGAGTCCGTAGTCGTGGCTCTCTCTGGGATCGTGGCGGAAGAAGTTCCGGTAGCCGCTGCCCCGGCAGTGTCCGAACAGCCCGACCGCCAGGACCGCGCTCAGGATCAGGGCGATGCGTCGCCGCTCGCGGGTCATCGACGGCAGGTTCAAGGCCGGGAAGGCGGCGGCGCGCCGATGTACCGGCAATGGCCACGGGCGCCGAGGAGGTCGTCGATCTCGGAAACCACGGCAGCGTCGACGGGCGCACGGGAGCCGTTGGCGCCGGCGAGGACCGTGCGGTCCTGGAGCTCCAGTTGGAACTCGACCTCGACACCGCCGTTCCGGCCCCGGCTGCGGCGCCTGTCGAGCAGGTCGCGGAGTCTTTCCAGATGTTCGTTCAGGCCTTCCAGGTCATCGCCGAGGCCGTCGTCCGGGCTTTCGGCCGTGCTCCGGAGGTCTAGGTGGATACGCAGGCGGCGGGCGAGTTGCACCGGGGCGTCTTCGATCGGCACGACCTTGCTGACCACCAGGTTCGGCTCTTCGCGCCGCCGGTCGACGCGGCCGGTGAAGAACAGAACGGCGCCGCGCTCCAGTCGTTCCTCGTACTCGGCGTAGGCGTCGGCGAACAGCACGCCCTCCACGCGCGCGCTCTTGTCCTCAAGCTGGATCATCGCCATCTTCTGGCCGGAATTGCGCCCCTTCCGGGTCCGCGTGGTGCGGAGCGAACCGAGCAGCGCCCCGAGGACGACCTCGGTGTCGGCCGGCAGTGTCTTCAACTGCTCGACGTTCACGTTGCCGAACCGTTCGAGGAGCTCGCGGTGGTCGTCGAGCGGGTGGCTGGAGGCAAAGAAACCGAGAGCTTCCTTTTCGTGGGTCAGCAGCTCGCTGGCGCTCCATGGCGGCACCGAGGGCAGTTCCTGGCGGGAGTCCTCGGGCTCGCGCGAGTCCTCCGAACCACCGGCGAACAGGTGGCTGGCCTGGCCGCTCTCGCGGTCGGCCGCCGCTCGCTGCCCGGCCCTGATCGCGGCGCCCAGCGCCTCGACCATCGCCGCGCGCTGGTCCTTGCCGTGGATACGGTCGAAGGAGCCCGACTTGATCAACGCCTCGATCGTCGAACGGTTGACCGTCTGGAGCGGTACGCGCCGGCAGAAGTCCCACAGGCTGCGGAAGCGTCCGCCTTCCTCGCGGGCCTCGAGGATCGCGCGGACCGCCTTCTCGCCGACGCCCTTGACCGCCGACAGGCCGAAGCGGATGTGCCCGCTGCCGCTCGCCTGCTCCTCGCCGGGCTCGAACACGACATGAAAACGGACGCCGGAGCGATCGATGTCGGGCGCTCCGACCTCGATGCCGGCGCGGCCGTCGGGCAGCTTCACGCGCGCGCACTCGTCAACGTAGTGGACCAGCTTGTCCGTGCTGTCGGCGGCGTAGGTGAGGACGGCCGCCATGTACTGGACCGGGAAGTAGGTCTTGAGGTACGCCGTCTGGTACGCGAGCAGGGTGTAGCCGACCGAGTGGGACTTGTTGAAGCCGTAGCCCGCGAACTCCTCGATCAGCCCGAACAGCCCGGTCGCCTGCTGCTTCGCAAGGCCCTTGTCCCGGGCGCCTTCGACGAACCGCTGGCGGGCAGCGTTGATCGTCTTCCGGCTCTTCTTGCTGATCGCCTTGATCAGGGTGTAGGCCTCGCGGAGCGGCACGTCGCCCAGCTCGTGGACGATCTGCATGACCTGTTCCTGGTAGACCATGATGCCGTGGGTGTCGGCGGTGTGCCGGTCGACGATCTCGTGGACTTGCGGGGTTTCCTCGCGGCCGTGCTTGCGATCGCAGTACGTGGGGATGAGCGCCATCGGACCGGGGCGGAAGAGGGCGTTGGCGGCCACCAGGTCCTCCAGCCGGTCGGGCTTCATCTGCAGCAGCAGGTTGCGCATACCCTCCGATTCGAACTGGAAGGTGCCGGCGGTGTCGGCGCGGGCGAAGACGTCCAGTACCTTCGGGTCGGCGAGGTCGATGTGGTCGAGATCGAGTGGATCCCTGCCCTCGGGGCAGGCCGGCACCGCCGCGGAGATCGCCCCCGGCGGCAGGGTTTCGCGCACAAGCTGACGGCAGCGTTCGATGATGGACAGGGTCGTCAGACCCAGGAAGTCCATCTTGAGCAGGCCCATCTTCTCTACGGTGGGCCCGTCCCACTGGGTCACCAGTACGTCCTTTGAGCCCTGGGTGCGGCTGGTGGCGAGCGGCACCAGGTTCTCCAGTGGTTGGGTTGCGATGACCAGCCCGGCCGCGTGGACGCCGCTGTGTCGGGTGATCCCCTCGAGTTGCCTGGCGGTGTCGATTACCTCGCGGACCTGCTGGTCGCCCTCGTACAGCTCCTTCAGTTCCTTTTCCCGGCCCAGGGCCTGCTCGATCGTCACGCCAAGTTCGGAGCCGATCAGCTTCGAGATGCGGTCGACCTGGGCGAGCGGGAGCTCGTGCACACGCCCGACGTCCCGGATCGCGGCGCGCGCCTTCATCGTGCCGAACGTGATGATCTGGGCCACGTAGCCGTACTTCTGCCGAACGTACTCGAGGATCTCGGCCCGGCCGTCCTGGCAGAGGTCGATGTCGATGTCGGGGTACTCGCTGCGGTCCGGGTCGGTGAAGCGCTCGAACAGCAGGCCGTAGCGCACCGGGCAGGCGTGGGAAAGCCCGAGCGTGTAGCCAACCATCGTGCCGACGCCCGAGCCGCGCGCCGTGGCCGGGATGTCGCGCTTCCGGGCTTCATTCACGAAGTCCCAGACGATCAGGAAGTAGGCGCTGATCCGCTTCCCTGCGAGGACCGAGAGTTCGTGGTCGAGACGGCGGCGGTGGGCGTCCTCGACGTGGTCGCCGTAGCGCCAGACGAGGCCGGCTTCGCTGAGTTCTCGCAGCGCCCGGTCGCAGTCGGCATGGAGCGCGTCCAGCTCCTCCTCGCCCGGCTGCTCGGCCAGTGGCTCGACGCGGTAGCCCGCGCAGAAACGATCGAACCAGGCCCCGCTGCCCGGTGTGGGCTCCGCCGCTCCCGCTGGCAATGGCGGAGCCTCGAGTCGTTCGATCCGCACCAGCGGCGCGTGATTGGCGGAGAAGTCGAGTTCGACGTTGCAGCGTTCGGCGATGCGGCGGGTGTTCGCCAGCGCGTCGGCCGTCTCGGGCGCGCCGAAGAGCTCGGTCATCTGCTCGGGACTCTTTACGTAGAGGTCCTTCGGGTAGTGAAGGCGATCCTCCCGCTGTTTCGACTTGCCCGTCGACACGCAGATCAGTGTGTCGTGGCTGTCCCAGTCCTCGGCAGTGAGGAAGTGCGAGTCGTTGTCGCAAACGATGGGCAGGTCGAGGTCGGCAGCGAGGCGCAGGATCTGTTCGTTGACTTCCTCCTGCTCGGGGGTGTCGTGCCGCTGCAACTCGAGGTAGAAGCACGGTTCGCCGTCTTCATCGGCCGGGAAGGCGCCCAGGTGCCACTCGGCCTCCTGCCGGGCCCGCTCGTAGTGCTCGTTGCCGCCGCTCTTGACGTTCCGCAGGTGGTAGGCGAGGGAGGAGCCGAGGTGGCCGTTGATCGCGATCAGGCCCTCACTCCACTGCTCGAGCGTCCCCTTGTCCATGCGGGGCTTGTAGTAGAAGCCCTCGACGTAGCTGTCGGTGGAGAGCTGGACCAGGTTGCGCCAACCGGCCTCGTTGCGAGCCAGCAGCACCAGGTGGAAACCACCGTCGGCGACGCCCTGGGTCTCCTTGAACCGGCGGTCGGACGTCTCCGTCCTGATATCGGGCGCCACGTACGCCTCGATCCCGAGGATGGGCTTGACGCCCTTCTTCCGGCAAGCCTCGTAGAAGGCGACGGCGCCGAACAGATTGCCATGGTCGGTAAGGGCGACCGCGTCCATGCCGAGCTCCGCGATCCGGTCGATCAGGGGCCCCATCCGGTTGCCTCCATCGAGCAGCGAGTACTCGGAGTGGAGGTGGAGGTGGACGAAGTCGGGCGGCATTCTCAGGTGCGGGGAGTCTACGTCTCGACGGCAGCCTCGTAACGCGCTTCAGGACGGACGTTGACGGGACGTAGCTTCGCACCGGGCGCGGGCCAGCGCAAGCGCTCGAACCGGGTTCGGGTCGGTCCCTTCCGTCATGGTCCTTGTGGCTCCTGGGCCGCTTGACTGGACCACGGCACTTTGCCGGGCTCCGCTGCTGCCACTGGCCGCGGCGGTGGCCGCCGTTCTTCTCACCGACGGCCCTGAGAGTTCGCGCCTCCCCGCCCCCGATCCGGAGCGGCCTGCCACGGTCGAGGTCGAAGTGCCGGTGCTCGGGGCGGCGGCCTGGGAGCGTGCCGAGCACGGATGGGTGGCGAGGGTACGGGTGCGAGCGATCGAGCAGTCGGGACGCGAGGTCGCCGATCCCGGGCGGGTTTGGCTGCGGCTGGGCGGCGACAGGGCGCCGCCGGCGGAGTCGCGGCTCTGTGTCCGCGGGTACTTCTCGCGCCGGCCCGCGTACCGCAATCTGCACGTCTCCCGGCCGGGCGAGTGGGGCTTCAACGTGAAGAGCCGCCGCTTGATGGTCGCTGTCGGTAACGCGCCGGGCCGAGGCCTTCGGCTACTGGCGGCAATGCGGCAGTGGCTCCTTCGCCCCGTCGACGAGGCGGAGGGGCCCGGCGCCCTACTGGCCCGGGCTCTGGTGTTCGGAGACGCCCGCCAGGTGCCACCGGAGTGGCGCACGGGGTTGCGCCGGGCCGGGCTCTCCCACCTGCTCGCCGTGTCGGGCCTGCATGTTGGACTGCTCCTGGCCGGGTTCTGGTGGCTGTTCGCGGCGTTGTCGGGACGTCTTGCCTGGGTCGGGGCCGTCTTCGTCCTCCTGCTCTACGGCTGCCTCGTCGGCCCGCGGCCTTCCTTCCTCCGGGCGGCGGTGATGGCGCTGTTGGTGATTCTGTCCTTCGCGCTTGAACGGCCGCCACAGGCGCTCAACTCACTCTGCGCCGCGCTGATCCTGATCCTCGCGCTCGATCCGGAGGCCGTCGGCGATCTGGGCTTTCGGCTCAGTTTTCTGGCCACGGCCGGGATCCTCGTCCTGGCGCCCCGCCTGCTGAACTGGTGGCGGGCGGGGCCGGAAACCCGTCCGCCGAAACCGGTGACGGTTGCGCTGGCCGCGACGGTCGCGGCCCAACTTTCCACCCTGCCGATCACCGCCGTCGAGATCGGCCTGGTCACGCCGATGTCGCCCGTCCTCAACCTGGCGTTCGTGCCCCTGACCGCTCTGACGCTTGGCTTCTCACTGGTCTGGGTGGTCGTGGCGGCCCTGGCTTCGGTACCTGTGGTGACGGTTGTTGCCGAACCCGGCGCCCGGGTTCTCGGCGCGGCCCTCGATCTGCTCAGCCTCCCGTTCGCCCTTCTCGCGGAGCTGCCGCCAGGCGCATGGCTGGCCTTGCCGGTGAGCGTCGACCCGAGGGCCGCGCTGGCGCTGGCGATCTGGCTCGGAGTTCTGGTGTCCGGGCTCCGCCGGGCCGTGTGGGGGCTGGCGCTGGTGCTGGTCTGCACTCCCGCGTTGCCGGAGCACGAGCCGGTTCTGGCCATGCTCGACGTGGGACAGGGCGAGGCAGTGCTGCTTCGGAACGGCGACCGCGGTCCGGTCGTCCTGGTCGACGGCGGTGGTTTCCGCCGTGGCAACTTCGCGGAGGCGGCGCTGCTCCAGACTCTCGCGGCGGAGGGCGTCCATCGAATCCAATTGGCAGTCCTCTCGCATGGCGACTCCGATCACTGTCAGGGCCTTGTCGACCTGAGCCGGTACCTGCGTATCGAGCGGTTGTGGGCGGCGCCGGTCGAGATCCGGGACGGATGCGGCCGCGCTCTGGCTGACCGGCTTCGTGGACGGGTGCGGTTGGTCGAACGGGGCTCCGTTGGCCGGGTTGGGGCCTGGAACCTGGACGTCCTTCATCCCGCGCCGCGGCGGACGGACGGCGGCAACTCGGCTTCGCTCGTCGTGCGCGGGTGCGTGGACGGGTCGTGCGTGCTGCTGACGGGCGACCTCGACATCGCGGGTGAGCAGGAACTGCTGGACCGTACCCGCCGCGAGGGCGCTTCGGTAGGAAGCGACGTCCTGAAGGTGGGCCATCACGGCAGCAAGACCTCGACCGGCCTTGCGCTGCTGGCGGCTGTGGAGCCGCGTCTGGGCCTGGTGTCGGCCGGCCGACGAAACCCGTACAGCCATCCCTCGCCGGAGGTCGTGGCAAGGATGGAACGCCGGGGCATCCGGGTTCTGCGCACGGACCTTCACGGGCGGATCGAGGTTCGCTTCCGGCGCGACGGGTCGGGCGGCCGGCGTCCGGTGCTACGGGTCGCGGTCTGGCCACGGCGCCGGGAGGGGTAGGCCGACTCCTCGCGGCTATCCTGCACCCATGTCCTCGGCTTCGTGGCAGGTGATCGCGGTCCTCGGCCCGACGGCCACGGGCAAGAGCGCGTTCGCGATGGCGCTGGCGGCCGACCTCGCCGGGCGGGGGATCGCCGTGGAGTTGATCAGCGCCGACGCCCTGCAGGCCTACCGGGGACTCACGATCGGTACGGCGAAGCCCGGACCGAGAGAAAGGGCCCGGGTTCGGCACCACCTGATCGATGTCCTTGAGCCGCACCAGGCGTTCTCGGCCGGGGAGTTCGCGCGCCGTGCGGCCGCGGCGGTCGGGGAGATCGAAGCCCGTGGCGCGCTGCCTGTCCTGGTGGGTGGTAGCGGGTTCTACCTGCGCGCCCTGTTCGAAGGACTCGCGCCGGTTCCGCCGGTTGGCGCCGCGGTGCGCGAGGCGTTGTGCACGGACCTTCGCTTCCATGGCCTCGGTCGGCTCGTCCAGGAGTTGCGGGGAGCGGATCCGGAGAGCGCCGAGACGCTCGCCCCTGGTGACACCCAGCGCGTCCTGCGGGCGCTCGAAGTGGTGCGAGCGACCGGCCGGCCGCTGTCCGAGTGGCAGCGGATGGGGTCGGAGGGCCGGCTCGAGCGAAGGCTGCTGAAGGTTGGATTGACCGTGCCGAGAACCGTTCTGTACGATGCCGTGGAGAAGCGGGCCAGACGCATGCTGGAGCGCGGCTGGCTGGCCGAAGTCGAGAGCCTGCGGGACAGTTATCTCCCGGAACATGCTCGCGGGCCTGGCGGTTGTTCCTTCGGGGAGTTGCCGGCGTTCCAGGCCATCGGCTACCGGCAGCTTGCCGATCACCTGGATGGGAACTTGACGCTGGAGCAGGCCTTGGAGG
>VXUF01000066.1:0-25665 GCA_009837085.1 Holophagales bacterium | reverse complement strand
AACGGTCCGGGCGACGCGCCGCTACGCCAAGCGGCAGGAGACGTGGTTTCGGAAGGAGTCGGGCGTGCGCTGGATCGACCCGTCGAAGCCCGGCGAAACGGAGCGCGTGCGGAAGCGCATCGTAGACGGGCTGGTCGGCGGCGTCCCGCTCGAGGTGGCGCCGTGAGCGTCGCCCGCCGCCTGGCGGCTGCGCTGGTCACTGCCCTCGGGGGCCTCGCCTGCATGACGACGGCCGGCGTCGAGCCGCCGCCGCGGGTCACTGAACTCGACGCCGGCAGCCGGACGGTCGACGAGGTTTCTCCGGCGCCCGAGACGGTCAACGAGGAGGAGGCCATTGGGGAGGTCAGGCGCCGGGTCGTTGCGGCGCTCGACGCCGGGGAGCTCGCCGACGCCGCAACACATCTCGAGGCGCTCCGGCTGCGAGCGCCGGGCGACCCGGCGGCCGTGGACCTGGGACGGCGCCTGGCGCGAGCCCGGGGAGACACCGGGGCCGAGTTGGCGGCGATACGCGAGCTCGTTGGGGCCGGCAACGCCTCCCTGGAAGTGCACCACCGCCAGGCGGCGCTGGAACTCCAGGCGGGCGATGCTCGCCGGGGGCTGGAGTTGTACGAACAGCTCGCCCAGCGGCATCCCGGGAACAGCGAGATCGCGGCGGGCCTGACCGCGGCTCGTTTCACCTGGCGAACCAGGCTGCTGCCGGAGAGCGTGCGCGAGCTGTTCGAGGCCTCCAGCCTCCTGCGCGGCGACTTCGCCGCGCTCACCGCCTGGCTCGTGCCCGGAATCAGAACCGGCCCAGGCGGAACCACGGTGATCGTCAGCGACATCCTTGAGCATCCGCATCGTCGCGAGATTGCCTGGCTTCTGAACCTGGGGCTGATGGAGCCGGCGGACGCGGCGGTTCGCCGTTTCGCGCCGGACAACTACATGCGGCGCGGTCCGGCACTGGCAACGCTGCTCCGCATGCCGGGCCGGATCGGCGGCGGCGCGGCCTGCGTCGGCGAGGCCGGCGGGCCGGCAGCGGAGGACGTGGAGGCAGTCTGCGAGGCGGCACTGCGCTGTCGACTCATCTCGGAGCCGGCGGAGTGCCGCCCGGAACGGGCGATCTCCGGCCCGGAGGCGGTGGAGGCATTGCGCCGGACGCTGCATCTGATTCAGTAACGTCCCTTCCCATGACCGCACCCCCAACTTCCGCCCGCGACACGGCCGCACGCGACCCGGCCGCCGCTGCCACTCTCGACCGGGAGCGCGCCATCGTTCTGGTCATCGATCTCCAGGGTCGTCTGGTGGATCTGATGGACCGGCCCCGGATGCTCCTCGACGGCACCGCGAGACTGCTGCGGCTGGCGCAGTTGTTCGATCTGCCCGTGATCGTCACCGAGCAGTACCCGCAGGGTCTGGGTTCGACCCGCGAGGAGGTCGAGGCCGCGATTCAGGCCACCGATCCTGACGGTAGTCGCACCTGGCGGGTCGAGAAGGACTCGTTCGGCTGCTGCGGCGTGCCGGCGTTCGAGGAGGCGCTGGATTCCGCCAGACCGGGACTGTCAGCGCCTCACCGCCAGGTCGTCGTGGCGGGGATCGAGGCGCACATCTGCGTGGTGCAGACCGTGCTCGACCTGATGGCGCGCGGGACCGACGTCCATGTCTGCTGGGACTGCGTCAGCTCGCGCGGCGAAGAGTACCGTCGTCACGCGCTTGAGCGGATGGGCAATGCCGGGGCCCAGATCACGAACCACGAATCCGTCGCCTTCGAACTCGCCAGAGACAAGAACCATCCGCAGTTCAAGGGCGTGAACAGGCTGCTCCGCGAGGGACAGATCGCGTGAAGCTCGCCGGCCCGTGCCTCGCCCGGGCCGTCCTGCCGGCGTTGCTGTGCCTGCCGGCGGCCGCGCAGCCTCACGCCGGGACGAACGACGCCGAGGCGGCTGTCCGCGCGACCTTCGAGGCGTACCGCCATGCGTTGATGGCGGGCGAAGGCGAGGTGGCGGCTTCGCTCGTCGACGGTGAAACCGGGCAGTACTACCGGGAGCTCAAGCGGCTGGTGCTCGAAGGCAGCGAGGAGGAGGTCCGTCAGCGCCCGTTCGTCGACCGTTTTCTGGTCGTCGCCTTCCGCCATCAGTTCTCCGGCGACGAATTGGCGGCGATGGGACTCGCGGACGTGATCGTGCGCGCCATGGAGATCGGCTGGATCAACTCGGCTGCGATCGAGCAGCTCGCGGTCGGCGACGTGCGGATCGAAGGGGGCGAGGCCGTGGCCGCGGCGCGCACCCGGGCGTCGCTCGAGGATCCCTCCCTCGCGGGCGGGATGGACGAACTGGAGTACCGCTTCGTGAACGAGGACGGGCAGTGGAAGTTCCGCTTCAGCGCCCTCGTTTCGTCGATCGACGGCGTCATGCGGAGCCTCGCGGCGCAGCTCGGCGCGGACGAGGACGATCTCATCTTCACGCTGGTCGAGTCCCTGACCGGTGTCGAGGTGCTGCCCGAGGTCTGGGAATCGCGCGATCGCTGACGGCTTTCGGCAAACGGGCGAGGCCCTTCCGTCGCCGACCGTCCGACCGTTCGGTGCGGTACGATCCCGCCACGGTGCCGAGCAGCCGAACAGCGTTTCTGGTCCTGGCCGCCGCCCTCCTCGCGGGTGGGGTGGCGGCCTTGGTGGCTACCGGCGCGGCGCCGGCAGCGGGGCCCCAGATCGGTGCCTCCGACGGTCGGCGGGCTCTTCGCGGCCGCCAGCGGGGTCCGCTGCCGCCCCAGGCGATGCGGACCTTCGAGAGGTATCTGTATCGGCCCGTCGACCCGTACGAAGTCCAGCGGGAGTTCTACTTCACGCGCCTGGCCTATAGCGGCCACATGTACAGGGGATTCGCCGGCAGTTGGTCGATCGACTATCCGAAGGCCGACCGCCAGTTCATGATCGGCCTGAAGCGGCTGCTCGACCAGCTGGACGCCTACGACTACGACCACGCGTTGCCGGCGACGGACCCGGGACTCTTCCGTTTTCCCTTCCTGTACTCGGTGGAGGTCGGCTACATGGCGCTCAGTCCGGCGGAGCGAGAGGCGCTGCGCAGGTACCTTCTTGCCGGCGGTTTCTGGGTCATCGACGACTTTTGGGGCTCCTGGGAGTGGGCGAATCTGGAGCGCGAGCTATCCCTGCTTCTGCCGGAGTACCCGATCGTCGAGCTCCCCCTCGATCACCCGATCTTCCACTGCTTCTATGACGTGGAGGAGATTCTCCAGGTACCGAACGTGGGTCAGGGGCGGTACGGAGGCCCGACCTGGGAGCAGGACGGCTTCACTCCCCACGTTCGCGGCATCTTTGACGAGGATGGCCGCCTGATGGTCGTGATCAACTGGAACACGGACCTCGGCGACGCCTGGGAGTGGGCGGAAGACGAGTGGTACCCGGTGCGGTTCTCCCACTACGCGTACCAGATGGGAGTCAACTTCGTCGTCTACGCGATGTCGCACTGAGGCAGAGCGGCGACGTTTCCCGGCTCTCGCGTTCTTCCCCGGATCCTTCCTCCCGACGTTCCCATGGCTGGCCTCTTCGAGTTCCTGTTCAAGTACCGGCCGGCTCTGTTCGAGGAGGGCCGGTTCACCCTCGTCAGCCCCGTCTGGATGCAGGTCGCGGCGTTGCTCGCCGGCGCGCTGCTGGTCGTCGCAGCCTTTTCCTATCGGCGGATGGGCAGCGGCGTCGCCGACCGCACGGCCGGCGCTGAACGCCTGCGCTGGTTGCCGCCGGTGTTCCGGTCGCTGGCGATCGCCGTCATCGTTTTCTGCCTGCTGCAACCGGCCCTGGTCCTGTCGACCGTCGTGCCGCAGGAGACGTTCGTCGGGGTGGTGGTGGACGATTCGCGCAGCATGGCGATGCCGGATGAGCCGTCGGCCGAGGATGGCACGCGCGCGGGAGCCGTGCTGGAGGCCCTGTCCGGCGAAGCCGGATCGATGCTGGATCGCCTTGCCGAGCGCTTCCAGGTACGGCTTCTCGCTTTCGGCCGCAGCGCGGAGCGGATCGAGTCCACGGAACAGCTCCGCTTTGCGCGCGCCGACAGCCGGATCGGCGAGGCGCTCGTAGCCGCGAGGGATGAACTGGGCGGACTGCCGCTGTCCGGCCTGGTCCTGCTTTCGGACGGCGCCGATTCCGCGCCGGCCGAACTCGGTGACGCGCTGCTCACGCTGAAGGCCGCCGGCACTCCCGTGTACACGGTCGGCGTCGGCCGGCCGCGGCTTCGCAAGGACATCGAGGTTTCCCGGGTGGTGGCGCCCAGGCGGGTGCTCGAGGGTTCAACGGTGGAGGTCGAGGTCACGCTGTCCCAGGCGGGGTTCGGCGGTCGCACGGTGGACCTGGAGGTCGAGGACGACGGGCGGATCGTCAATGTGGAACAGGTGACCTTCCCGCGCGGCGGCTCGGCGGTCACCGCTCGCGTGATGTTCGCGGCGAACGACGAGGGCGCCAGGGAGTTCCGGTTTCAGGTCGCCGGCCAGCCGGGCGAGGAACTGCTGATGAACAACGAGCGGAGTGCCCTGGTGGAAGTGCTGAAGCGGCGGGAGAAGATCTTCTTCTTCGAGGGCGAGCCGCGCGACGAGTCGAAGTTCCTGCGGCGGGCCGTCAGTCAGGACGAGAACCTGCACGTCGTGTCGATGACGAGGCAGGCGGCCAACAAGTTCTACGGCATGAACTTCGACGAGGACACTCGGCGCTTCGAAGGGTTCCCGACCCGACGCGAGGAGCTGTTCGAGTACAGCGGCGTCATCCTGGGCAGCATGGAGGCGAGCTTCTTTACCCACGACCAGATGCGCATGCTGGTCGACTTTGCCGCCCAGCGCGGCGGCGGCGTGCTGCTCCTGGGTGGCCGGCGGGCCTTCTCCGAGGGCGGCTTTGCCGGGACTCCGCTCGCCGAACTGTCGCCGGTTGTGCTCTATGACCGGCCGGCCGACCAGGGGCGTCCGGAGTTGATGACCGATCTGCGGCTCGAGTTGACGCCTCAGGGACGATCCCATCCGGCGACGCTCCTGCGCGACGACCGGGAGGATGCGAACGAGCTCTGGCCGACGCTGCCGCCGCTCTCGGCCTACCAGCGGGCGACGGAACTCAAGGCGGGCGCGACCGCGCTGCTTCAGGCGGAGAGTCCGATGGTGAGCGATCCGATGATCGTCCTGGCGCACCACCGGATCGGCCGTGGTCGGGCGATCGCGTTTACCCCTCACGACTCCTGGCACTGGCAGATGAGTGCCGACATTCCGCTCGAGGACCAGACTCACGAGCGCCTCTGGCGGCAGATGCTGCGCTGGCTGGTGTCCTACGTTCCCGATCGGATCGAGATAGAGGCGGACCGCGACCGGTTCGAGCCGGGAAGCACCGTCACACTGCGCGCGACGGTGCGGGATGAGGCGTTCCAGGAGGTGAATCGGGCACAGGTCGTGGCGGCGATCGAACAGCCGTCCGGCGAGGAGGTCGAGGTACCGCTCGACTGGTCGGTGGAACGTGACGGGGAGTTCGTCGGCACGTTCACGGCGGGGGAGCCCGGCCTCTACCGGATCGAAGTCGATGCGAGGTCGGAAGGCGAGCTGCTCGGCGTTGCGACGTCACGCTTCGCCGTGGAGGAGCTGAACGAGGAGCTCTTCGGCGCCGCCCGGCGGGACTCCGTCCTCAAGCGTATCGCGAGCGAGACGGGCGGACGGCAGGTCCAGCTCGGTCAGGCGGAGCGCCTGGTCGAGGATCTTTCGGTGAGCAGCGAGGGAACTCTGGTGCGGGAGGCCAGGGATCTCTGGGACATGCCCATCCTGTTCCTGGTGCTGGTAGCGCTGCTGGGTGGTGAGTGGGCCGTCCGGCGCCGCCTGGGGATGGCGTGAAGCGCGGCGGCGCCGTCCTGGTCCTCGGCCTGACGGTGGCCGGTCTGCCTTCCCTGGCGCCCCTCTTCGCCGACACCCACCTGCTGGTCGTGGCCGGGGTCGGCGGCGAGGAGGCCTACACGGGGCGCTTTCACCTGTGGTCGACGAGGGTCGTGGATGCTGCGGTCGCCGCCGGGCTCCCGCCGGAGAACGTCGTCTACCTGGGGGAGCGCAAGGACCTCGATCCCGAGCGGATCAGCGCGCGTTCGACGGGCGAGAACGTGCTGGAGGAGATCACGGCCCTTGCGGATCGTTCGAGCGCCGGGGACGACGTGTGGATCGTCCTCTTTGGCCATGGCAGCGGCGCCGCGGGTCCGCCGCGGTTCAATCTGCCCGGTCGCGACCTGGTCGCCGAGGAGTACGCCGCGGCGCTGGAGCAACTTGCCGGTCGGCGCGTCGTGTTCATCAACGCGAGCTCCGCGTCCGGCGGTTTCATCGGGCCGCTCTCGCAGGAGGGCCGGGTCGTCATCACGGCGACCAAGTCAGGAGGCCAGAGCAACGAGTCGCTGTTCGGCGGCTACCTGGCGGAGGCATTCGACGGCGCCGTGGGAGACGCGAACAAGGATGGCCGGACATCGGCGCTCGAGGCGTTCGCGTTCGCCCAGCGCGAGATCGAGCGCTACTACCGACAGAACGGCCTGTTGCGCACCGAGAATGCGCTGCTCGACGACGACGGCGACGGGTTGGGCAGTCCGGAGCCGGCCGGCGTGGAAGCATCCGGGATGGTCGACGGCCGGCTCGCGAGTCTCGTCTACCTGGGTCAGGAGATGCGGCCTTCGACGCTCACCGCCGAGGCGCGGGAACTGAGCGATCGTCGTACCGGCATTCAGCGGCGAATCGATGAGCTGCGCCTGCAGCGGGAGACGCTGGACGAGGAGGTCTACCTGAGCGAACTCCAGGAACTCATGGTCGAACTGGCACTGGTTGACCGCGAGTTGGAGGAGGCGGCCGGCGCCGACGGGGAGCCCGATCCGTGATGCGCCGGGGCGCCCTCATCGGAACCGCGGCGAGCGCGTTGGCGCTGGCAGCCGTTTGGTCGGTCGGGATCCGGCCGGCCGGCGCGCAGGAGGCGGCGACGCTCGACCAGATGGAGTCGATGCTCCGGACTGGCCGGTACGAGGAGGTCGTCTCCGGGTTGGAGGCGCCCATGGGCACCGGAGCCACGGCGGAGCCGCGCGCGCTGAGGTTGTTGGTGGAGGCGTTGATCGCAACCGGACGCTACGACGAAGCCGCCGAGGTGTTCGAGGGCGTCGACGCCGCGGAGGTAGGGCTCGGCGTTCTGCGCGGCCGGACAGCGTTGCTCGGCGGGGACCGGGAGGGGGCCCGGCAGGCGTTCGAGTCGGCGCGCGTGGCCCGTGGCGGGGACTCCCTGGTCGCTTCGTTCGAACTGGCGCGGATGGCCTGGGACGAGGGCGCGATCGGGCAAGCCACGACGGGCTTCTACGCGATGATCGACGCCTACAACCGGGGCGCGGCGGACACGGCCGAAGAACTCGTGGCCGTCGCGCACGCCTGCCAGTTGCTGGGACGGGACGATCCGGAGCTGTTCAAGGACGCGCTGAGGGCATACGACGAGGCCGTGGCCCTCGACCCCTCGTGGTCCGTGCCCCGGATCCGGCTCGGGGAGCTGTTCCTCGAGAAGTACGACAGTTCCCAGGCGCGCACCGCGATCGCCGACGTGCTGCGGTCGAATCCGCGGCATCCTGAGGCTTTGCTGGCGATGGCGCGGACGATGCGGTTCGACGGCGATCCGCGAGCGGTCGAGACTCTCGACGCGGCCCTGGAGGTGAACCCGAACCTGATCGCGGCCCGGGTGTTCCGGGCCCGGGTTCGCCTGGCGTCGGAGCGCTTCGGCGAGGCCCGCGAAGAGGTGGAGAAGGCGATCCAGGCCGATCCCGAATCGCTCACCGCCCGGACGGTGCTGGCGGCGGTCGAGTTCCTCGAGGGGCGGGAGGAGGAGTTCGCCAGCGTGCGCGACGGCATCCTGGCGGACAACCCACGTTACGCCGATCTGTTCAACGAACTCGCCGACGCCAGCGTGGAGAACCGGCTCTACCCCCAGGCGCGGGACTTCGCCGCCGAGGCGGTGCGGCTGGACCCGAAGTCCTGGCGCGGCTACGGGCTGCTCGGCCAGAACCAGCTTCGCCTCGGGGACATCGAGGCCGGGAAGGCCAACCTCGAGCGGTCCTTCGCGGGTGACCCGTACAACGTCTGGATCAAGAACACCCTCGATCTCGTCGACACGTTCGTCCAGTACCGGACGATCCAAAGCGAGCACTTCGAGTTCCACATCCACGAGAGCGAGGCCGAACTGCTGGCGCCCTACATGGTCGAACTGGCTGAGGAGGCCTGGGCCGTGCTGGTCGAGCGCTACCGGTTCGAGCCGCCGACGCCGATCCGGGTCGAGGTCTATCCGTCGCATGCCGACTTTTCGGTCCGTACGGTCGGCCTCGCCGGACTGGGTGCCCTGGGTGTGTGCTTCGGTCCGGTGCTCGCCCTCGACTCGCCCTCGGCGCGTCAGGTCGGCCACTTCAACTGGGGCTCCACGCTCTGGCACGAACTCGCCCACACCTTCACTCTCCTTGTCACCGACGCGAAGATCCCGCGCTGGCTGACCGAGGGTCTCTCGGTGTTCGAGGAACGCCGGGCGCGCCCCGGCTGGGGCGACGACGTCCAGGTCCCCTTCATCACGTCGTTGCGCGACGGGGAGTTGCTGGGGATCGGCGAGCTCAACGACGGGTTCATGCGACCCAGGTTCCCCATCCAGATCGGCCTCTCCTACTACCAGGCCTCGTTGATCTGCGACTGGATCGAGGAGAACTACGGCTTCGAAGCGATCCTCGTCATGCTCGCCGGCTATCGGGAAGGCAAGAGCACGGAAGAAGTGTTCCAGGAGGCGCTGGGACTGTCTCTTGAGAGCTTCGACGAACGGTTCTTCGGGTATCTGCGCGAGCGCTTCGGCACCGCCATGGCGGCCCTGGGTGACGCTCCCGGGCCGGGCGGCGAAGCGGCGGAGGACGAGGACGGATCGGGCGAAGGCGGACCATCGAGGGCGCCCAGGCGCAACCTGTTCGCGGGTCAGGCTCCCGATCTCTCGGCGCTCGAAGAGGCGGCGAAGGAAAACCCGGACGACTTCCGGATTCAGATGACCTACGGCAACGCCCTCTTCGCGGAGGAGCGCTACACCGAGGCGGAAGCTCCCCTGTTGAGGGGTCGCGATCTCTTCCCCGAGTTCGTCGGACCCGGCAACGCCTACACGCTGCTGGCCGCGATCTACCGGGAGCTGGAACGCGACGACGAGGCGATGGAGGCGCTGGAGAGTCTGCTCCAGCACAACGAGACCGCATGGGATGAGCACCTCGCGCTGGCCGATCTCCTGGCGGAGGCCGGCCGGAACGAGGAAGAGTCCGGCATCCTGGAGCGGACGCTCTACATCTCGCCCTTCGACGTGGACGTGCATCGTCGTCTCGCGGAGTCGGCTTCCGCCGGCGGCCGGTTCGACGTCGCCGTGCGCGAGCGGGCCGCCCTCGTTGCGCTGGATCCGCCCGACCGCGCGGACGCGTTGTATCGGCTGGCGCTTGCCGAACGGGACGCGGGTCGGACCGAGCAGGCCCGGCGCACGGTACTGCGAGCGCTGGAGGTGGCGCCGGGGTACGATCCGGCGCAGGAACTGCTGCTCGACCTGGTCGGGAAGGGACCCGCGAGGAAGGGAAGGCAGCCGGGAGTAGAGGGACCGTGACCGGAGCGCGCAGCAGACGTCGGACGTTTTCCGCCCTGGCGGGCATCCTGGCGCTCGCCCTGCTGGCGGGCGGACTGTCGGCGCGTGACGAGAACTGGCGCGCTGCCGCGCCCAGCGTGGAAACCCCGTCGTTCCCCTACTCGGGCGGCTTCACGTTCGCCCGGATTCGCTTCGAGCCGACGATCTGGGGCGGAGGCCCCTTCATGTGGGGCCTCGATCTGAAGTGGAACCACGACTATCCGTTCGCCGAGGAGAACTTCACACGCATCGTCGACGAGATCACAGACATCGAGGTGCAGACGGAGGGCGGCAACGTCCTCGAGTTGACCGATCCCCGGCTGTTCGAGCATCCCTGGGCCTACCTCTGCGAGCCGGGCTTCTGGAACCCAACGGAGGAGGAGCTCCAGAACCTCCGTTCGTACCTGTTCAAGGGCGGCTTCCTGGTGATCGACGACTTTTTCGACGTGCGTGGCTATCCCGTGCAGTGGGAGAACTTCGAGCGGCAGATGGGGCGACTCCTGCCCGGCTACGAACTCGTGCCGCTCACCGTCGATCACCCGGTCTTCCGCTCCTTCTTCGTGCTCGAGGACATCAACTTCGACATCGAGGATGCCCGCTTCTACCCGGTGCGGGGCCGGATCTACGGCGTCTTCGAGGACAACGATCCGAGCCGGCGGCTGATGGCCGTCATCAACTACAACATGGACATCGGCGATTTCTGGGAGTGGTCGGAGACCACCTTCTACCCGGTGGACGTGACCCAGAAGGGCTTCAAGCTCGGGGTCAACTACCTGATCTACGGGATGACCCACTGAGCCGTTCTCGAACGGACGCGGCCCCGATCCCCCAAGGATGGAGAACTCGATGAACGACACCTCAGAGAACCTCGCCCAGACGACCGTCCTGGAAGGCGGCGGCGAGGGCCTGACCAGCGAAACGGACATCGAGCTGGCCGCCCGGCTGGCGACGGGCAGGGAGCAGGTTCTCGCCCAGCTCGCCAAGCAGATCGTCGGTCAGGGAGAGGTGCTGGACCAGGTGCTGATGACCCTCTTCGTGGGCGGTAACAGCATCCTGACCGGGGTGCCGGGCCTGGCCAAGACCCTGATCGTGCAGACCGTGGCCGAGATCCTCGACCTCAAGTTCAGCCGCATCCAGTTCACGCCCGACCTGATGCCGAGCGACATCACAGGCACCGACATCATCCAGGAAGACCACGACACGGGCAGGCGGGAGATGATCTTCATGCCGGGGCCGATCTTCGCCCAGATCGTGCTCGCCGACGAGATCAACCGGACGCCGCCGAAGACCCAGTCGGCGCTGCTGGAGGCGATGCAGGAGCACCGCGTGACGGTCCAGGGCCGGACCTACGACCTGGAGCAGCCGTTCTTCGTCTTCGCGACCCAGAACCCGATCGAGCTGGAGGGGACGTATCCGCTGCCGGAGGCCCAGCTCGACCGCTTCATGTTCAACATCATCATCGATCACCTCCCCGAGGACGAGGAGATGGAGATCGTCGACGCGACGACCACACTGCGCGAGTTCACCCTGGAAACCCGGGTCACGGGGGACGACCTGCGCGCCTTTCACCGGCTGGTGCGCCGGGTACCGATAGCGGAGCCGATTCTCCGCTACGCCGTTCACCTGGTGCGGATGACCCGTCCCGACACCCCGGAGGCGCCGGACTTCGTGAACCAGTGGGTCCAGTACGGAGCCAGCGTTCGCGCTGCCCAGTTCATGGTCCTTGGCGCCAAGGCCAAGGCGCTGATGGACGGGCGCTACCACGTCGCGCACGAAGACGTTCGGGCCCTTGCCAGGCCCGTCATGCGGCACCGCATCCTGACCAACTTCCACGCGGAGTCGGAGCGGGTGACCACCGACGAGATCGTCAATCGGCTGTTAGAGCTGGCGCCCGTAACCCCGAGTGGGATGAGCTGACCGGCAAGGCCGGGCCATGAAGTACGGCAGGTTCGTCGACACCGGGACGCTCGCCCGCATCAGCAGTCTCGACCTGCTCGCGAAGACCGTCGTCGAGGGCTTCGTCAGCGGCCTGCACCGGTCGCCGTTCCTGGGCCGGTCGATGGACTTCGCGGAGTACCGGGCCTACCAGCCGGGCGACGACATCCGGCGCGTTGACTGGAAGCTCTTCTGCCGCACGGACCGCTTCTACGTCAAGGAGTTCGAAGCGGACACGAACACCAACCTGACGATCGCGCTCGACGTCTCCCGGTCGATGGACTTCGGAACGGGCGCCCTGACCAAGCTCGACTACGGGCGCTACCTTGCCGCGTGCCTGGGCTACTTCGCCTCCAAACAGAAGGACCGCATCGGTCTGGTCACCTTCGACAGCGGGATCGTCGACTACGTGCCGCCGGCGGCCAAGCACCTGCAGGTCGTGCTCCACACGATCGACCGGATCGAACCGGGAGGCGGCGGCAGCCTGCGCGAACCGCTGCTCGAAGTAGTCGACGCGGTCCGGCGCCGGAGCATGGTCGTCCTGATCTCGGATTTCTACGAGGAACCCGAGACGGTGATCCGGACCGCAGCCGGCTTCCGGCACAAGGGAAACGACGTGATCCTCTTCCATCTGCTGGACCCGGCCGAGCTCAGGTTCGACTTCGACGGCGAGCTCGACCTCAGGGACCTGGAGACCGGGGCGCGCGAAGCGGTGATGCCGGATGTGCTGCGGGACCAGTACCTCGAACTGATCCGCGAACACACGCAAACACTTGACCGGTCCCTGGTCGAGGCGGGTATCGACTACACGCTGGTCGACATCTCCCAGCCTCTGGACGCGGCCCTCTACGGCTACCTGTCCGCCCGGCTGTACGCGATGAAGGCCCGGTAACGCAGCGATGGGTCTGCTGGCGCCTCTGTTTCTGCTCGGTCTGGCCGCCGTCGCGGTGCCGGTGCTCATCCATCTGCGTCTCCGGCACCGCAGCCGCGTGGTCCGTTTCCCGTCGCTGATGTTCATCTCCCAGGCGCCCTACCGTTCGATGCGCCGGCGCCGGCTGCGCGATGTGCTGCTGCTGCTGATGCGCTGCCTCGCGGTCGCGTTGCTTGCCCTGGCGTTCGCCCGGCCCCTGTGGCAGGGCGACGCGGCTGCCGGCGTTACCTCCTCCAGTCGGCTGGTCGTCGTCCTGCTGGACAACTCGTTCAGCATGGGTTTCGGCGACCGCTGGCAGCGGGCCGCCACCGCGGCCGAGTCGGCCTTCGGCGACCTCGACGCCGCTGGTCGGGGTGCTCTGGTCGTCTACTCGGACGAGGCGGAACTCCAGAGCGCGCCGACTTCGGACGGAGCGCTGCTGGCCGCGATGGTCCGAGACGTGGAGGTCGCGCCCCGGTCCACCTCGCTGCTGCCGGCGATCCAGATGGCGCGTGGAGTGCTGGCCGAGGCCGGGGAGCTCGGGCGGCGCGAGCTCGTCATCGTGAGTGACTTCCAGCGCTCATCCTGGACGCCGGAGAACGTCGCGGCACTGCCCGCCGGCGGGGAGTTGCGGCTCGTTGACGTGGGCGAGGAGGACGAAGAGGTGGGCAACGCTGCCGTTACGGACGTCGCGTTCGACCACTCCCGCAGCGGCGATCGCGAACAGGTGGGGATCGCCGCCCGGGTCAGCTACCTGGTCGTTCGCGAACCGTCGGCGGCCTCGGGCGCTGCACCGTTGCGGGCGGAAGTCGACCTGCTGCTGGATCGCGAGGTGGTCCAGACCAGGGCGGTCGACCTCGGCGTCGACACGTCGACGATGGTCAACTTCGCGCCCGAGGTGCTCGAACGGCAGCGCACCACCCGCGGCACGGTGCGTCTGCGGGACGACTCACTCACCACCGACAACGAGTTCCGCTTCGTCCTGTCGCCGGCGCACGAAGTCGGCGTGCTCGTGATCGAACCGGATGGCGACCGTCGCCGTGGCCGGTATCTCGAGGAGGCCCTGGCGCTCGGCCGCCGGCCGTTCTTCCGGGTGAGCCGGGTGCAGGCGTCCGGCTTCCAACGCTCGATGCTTGACAGCACGTCGGTCGTCGTCATCAACGATGCGGCGCAGCAACTGTCGAGATCGGCGGGCGAGGCGGTCGCCGGTTTCGTTCGCGACGGCGGTGGCCTGCTGCTCTCGGTCGAGCGCGGCCTGACCTCGACCGCCGGGTTGCTGAGGGAGCTCGGCGTGACCAGCGAACGGCAGGCGGACCGGCTGTCCGGCAGCGCGGGTTCTCTGGCCTGGTTCGACACCGGGCACCCGGTCTTCGATGTGTTTGCCACGGCCAGGAGCGGCGACTTCTCTTCCGCTTCCTTCTTCCGCTATCACCGGCTCGTGCCTCCGGAAGGAGCCGCGACGATCGCACGCTTCGACGACGGCGCTCCGGCGTTGCTGGACCTGATCCCGGCAGCGGTGGAGGACGGCGAAGCGCCCGAGGCTGGTCTGGGCCGCGTCCTGGTGCTGCCGACCTCGTTCGACACGTTCTGGAACACCTTGCCGCTTCAGGCGGTGTTCCTCCCGTTCGTGCATCGTTCGGTGGAGTACCTGGCGGGTTACTCGCTGCCCCGCTCCTGGTATCGAGTGGGCGAGGTCGCGCAGGTGGAACTGCCCGGCGGACAGGCGGGGGGTGAGGGGAATGGCTACGTCTCGGTCGCCCCGTCGGGCCGCGAGAGCCGTATCGACGCGGACGGCGGAGGTCTGCTGCTGGACGTGGAAGAGCCGGGCTTCTACGAGTTCCGGGAGGTGCGTGCCGACGTCTCCACGGAGCCCCTGACCCTGGCGAGCAACGTGCCGGTGGCGGAGTCCGACCTGAGCCGACTCGATCTGGACGAGTTCGTGTCCCGTATCCGTCCGCGGGAGGAGGAGAACGGTCCGGCGGTGGAGGCCGCGGCGCAGACTCCGGAGGAGCGCGAACGACGCCAGCGACTGTGGTGGTTCCTGATCGCTGCCGCGGCTCTGATCCTGGCCGGCGAAACCCTGTTCGGCAACCGGCGCCGCGCCGCCGCCGCGCCGGTCGTGACAGCATGGACCCCCACCGGCGAGCAGAGCTGATTGAGGAGACCCGATGGCTTCCGGTTTCGATCCCATCTACGACCCGACCTACGGCGAACTGATGAGCGTGATCCGTCGCGTTCGCCTGCGCTGGCGAATGAAGGTGGCGTTGCGCGGGCTGGTCACGCTGATCGTGACCGGCTTCGCCGCCTTTGCCATCTCGGTCTGGGGCATGGACTACTTCCTGTACAGCGAGCGCGCCGTCGACGTGTTCCGCTGGCTCGCCTACCTGACGCTGATCGCTCTCGGGGTTCGGTTGCTCGCTGTTCCTCTCTCTCGACGGGTGTCAAAGCGCCAGGTGGCGCTCTATGTAGAGGAGCACGAGCCGACGCTCAAGGCCTCCGTGTTGAGCGCGGTGGAACTGGGTCCCGTCCAGCAGGGGTCGCCCGCGGACGCGGAGCGGGTGTCGCCGGAACTCCAGCGGCGGGTTCTGGAGGGCGCGATCGAACGCTGCCAGCAGAGCGGTTTCGCGACGCGGATCGAGCGCGGCGCCCTGCAGCGTTTCTCGGCCGCCCTGGCCGGCGTGGCGAGCGCCGGCATGGTGGCCGTGTTGCTCAGTCCGGCCTTCCTCCAGCACGGCGCGATGTTGCTGTTCACACCCTGGCGGGCGGCGGCCGCCGACAATCCGTACCGCCTGGTCGTGGCGCCCGGCAACGTCACGGTTGCCCGCGGCTCCGATCAGTTGATCAGTGCGGCGGTGCTGGGCTTCGACCCGGACCGGGTCGAACTCGGTCTGAGGCCGCTGGACGCCGCCGGCGACCCGGACGGCGAGTGGCAGCAATGGCCGATGAATCGCGTCGGCGACGGTTTCGAGCTGGACGAAGAGAGGATGATCGGCGGCGAACCCGCCACTCACGACTTCATCGCCCTGAACCTGCGCGCCGACACGGACTACTACGTCGACGCCTCCGGCGTGCGCTCGCCGATTTACCGCATCCGGGTAAAGGACCTGCCCTACGTCGACCAGATCGATCTCCTGTACCGCTTTCCCGGTTACAGCGGCCTGTCGGACCAGACGATCGAGGACGGCGGCGACATCGCGGTTCTCAAGGGGACGCAGGTGCGGTTCAGCATCCTGCCGATCTTCCAGGTCGAGGCGGGGCGGCTTCTGGTCGAAGGTGACGAACCCAGAGACCTGAACGTCGAAGGCGACCGGCTGGTCGCGGCGTACACGGTGGACGAAAGCACCTACTACCGGATCGAGTTGATGGACGACGAGGGAAGGTGGCACCGCGCCTCGGCCGAATACATGGTCACGGCCCTCGAGGATCAGCCCACCATCGTGCGCTTCGTCGCCCCCGGCCGGGACGTCAAGGTGTCGATGATCGACGAGGTGTTCGCCCAGGTCGAGGCGGAGGACGACTACGGCGTCCGTCGCCTGAACATCCGGTACGCGGTGAACGGCGGCGAGGAAACGGAGGTTTCCCTGCTGGACAGCGCGTCGTCTTCGATGAAGAAGGTCAGCGTGGGGCACACGCTCTTCCTTGAGGAGTTCGACCTCCAGGTCGGCGACTCCATCTCCTACTTCGCCGAGGCCTGGGACCGCAGCCACGCCCAGCCGACGATCAGCGACATCTACTTCCTGGAGATCCGCCCCTTCGACCGGAACTACCGGCAGGCCGAGCAGGGCGGTGCAGGCGGCATGGGCGGCGCCGGCGGTCTGGATCAGACGCTCTCGGTGCAGCAGAAGATGATCATCTCGGCCACGTTCCGCCTGATCCGCGACGAGGACGAGTACACCTCGAAGGAACTGGCCGAAAACCTGAAGACGGTGTCCCTGATGCAGGGTCGGCTGCGCGAACAGGTGGGGTCGCTGGTGAGGCGGATGGGCAACCGGGGCCAGCAACTGCTCCAGGACGACGATTTCTCGAAGATCATCCAGTTTCTCGAGCAGGCCGGCGTCGAGATGTCCGTGGCCGAAAAGGAGCTTGAAGCGGAGCGCCCCGAGGAGGCGTTGACCGAGGAGAAGAGGGCCCTGGCTTCCTTGCAGCGGGCGGAATCCGTGTTCCGCAGCGTACGCGTGTCGTTCGAGCAGGGCGGCGGCGGTGGCGGCGGCAACCAGCAGTTGTCCGAGGATCTCGCCGACCTGTTCGAGCTCGAACTCGACAAGCTCCGTAACCAGTACGAGACGGTCCAGCGCGGCGCCGCCGAGCAGGCGCAGGCGGAAGTCGACGAACTGATGCAGAAGCTGCGCGAACTGGCCCGCCGTCAGCAGCGCGAGAACGAGCGCCAGAACCGGCTGCGGAGCCGCTCGCAGCAGGGCGGCGGTGGCGGCGGCAGACAGCAGGACCTGATCGAGGAAACGGAGGAACTCGCCCGGCGCCTGGAACGGCTGGCGCGCGAGCAGCAGCGTCCTGAACTGCGGGAGACGACGCAGGCGCTGCGGCAGGCTGCGGAGCAGATGAGGCGCTCTCAGGCCGGAGCCTCCAGGTCGCAGTCGAATGCAGGCGCGGACGGGATTGCGGCTCTCGACCAGCTGCGTGAGGCCCGGCGGCTGCTGGACCGCAACCAGCGCCAGCAACTCGGGCGAGACATGGAGGAATTGCAGGAGCGCGCCAACCGCGTGTCGCAGATGCAGAGCCGGATCGAGGAGCAGGTGGGTGAACTGGCGGGCCGGGAGGGCGAGGACGGTCAGCGGCGTAGCGAACTCTCGGCGCGAGAACGCTCTGAACTCATCGAACGCATCATGGAGCGCAAGGACCGTTTGACCGACGAGGTGGCCGGTCTGGAGGCGCAACTCAACCGGATGAGCCAGGGCGCCCGCAACGACCAGCCGGAGACGGCGCGAAAGCTGCGGGAGTCGGCGACGATCATCCGCGACGAGCAGTTGAAGGAGAAGATCCGCTACTCCAAGGGTGTGCTGGCCGGTCGGGATCCGGAGTTCGCGCGGTTGTTCGAGAACCAGATCAGGCAGGACATCGACGACGTGACGGAGCGGATAGCCGAGGCGCGTGAGAACGTCGGTGAGGGCGGCGGCGAGCGTCAGGAACGGATGCTCGAGCGGACGCGTGACCTCGTCGAGAATCTGGCCTCGATGGAGGCGCGATTGCGGGACCGCGTTGAGGCAGGCAGCCGGCTCGGTCAGCGTCGGGGGCAGCAGGGCCAACGGGATGGCCAGCAGCAGGATGGCCAGGAGCAAGGTGGTCAAGAACCGGGCGGCCAGCAGCAAGGCGGCCGGCCCGGTGATACGGCTTCGGAGGCTGGAGGCGACGCGGTCAACCCGGAGGGCGGCCGGAACCGGGGCCGCTTCAGCCAGTACGGCTCGAGCTCAGGCGGCTACTACCAGCCCGGCATCTTCCAGGCGGAGGACCTGCGGCAGATCAACCGGGAGTTCGACCAGCGCCGCGCCGATCTGGAGAGCCTGAGGAACGACCTGCGGCGGGAGCGGATGGACACCGCCGACCTCGACCAGCTACTCCAGCAGATGGGCGATCTGAGCCTGCTAGGTCTCAACCGCGATCCGCTGGCCCTCGAGCGACTCCGTAGCGAAATCGTCGAGGGCCTGCGGCAGTTCGAGTACCGCCTGTGGCGCGAGCTGCGCGGGGGCGAAGCCGAACGCGTCTACCTCGGCAACTCCGACCAGGTGCCGCCCGGCTACCGCGAACTCGTCGACGAGTACTTCCGCAAGCTGGCCAGCGAGAGCTAGCGCGCCACCGCGTGACGGCGGCAGCGTAGCGACGGCAGCGTGACGGCGCTGCTGCCGTGCGGCGGCCGTGGTTGCTGCCGCCTCGGCTGGACGGACCGAAGGGAAGGGGTCCCAGCGGACGCTCGCACTTCCTGACTAGATGAAAGGTCGGTGCTCGCTTCGGTCGGCTGCGTTCCGCTTCGGCGTCGATTTTGGTCAGGTCGGAGGGAGTCACTTGCCTCCAGCCCGCTGGGACCCCTTCCCTTCGGTCCTTGCCGAGGCTAGGCGTCGTGACGCCGCGAACCGAAAGCCAGCGTCACACCTGGTGGTTGCACACTGGGTGCGCCGGCGTCCTCGCCGGCTCCGCTCTCAGTTCCCCGTCGGGATGTCGCTGTAGGGGACGTCGCGGTCGACGCGGATCTCGCCGGGGAGGCCAAGGACGCGCTCGGCGATGATGTTGCGGAGGATCTCGTCCGTGCCGCCGGCGATGCGGAGGCCGGGGCTGTAGAGGTAGGACTGCTGGAACAACGCCGAGGACGGCATGAGCGAGGGGTCGGTGATGACGCCGCCCATGTCCATCAGGTCCGCGCCGAAGGAGGACACGTTCTGCAGCTTCGAGGCGGAGACGACCTTGCCGATCGAGTTCTCGGGTCCCGGCACCTTGCCCTGGGAGAGGGCCGTCATCGTGCGCGCCTTCGTGTGCTTCATGCCCATCGACTCAACGTACCAGTCGGCGATCCTCTCGCGGACCGACGGGTCCTCGAGGGCGGACCGGCCGTCGAGCTCACAGGCGGCGGCGAGCTTCATCACCTCGCGGAAGTCCGGCGGCGGCGCGTCGCCGACGGCGAGGCGCTCGTTCATCAGGGTGGTGATCGCCACCTGCCAGCCCTCACCGATCGCGCCGAGACGCTGGCTGTCGGGCACGCGGACGTTCGTGAAGAAGACCTCGTTGAAGTTGGAACCGCCGTTGATCTGCTTGATCGGCTTGATGTCGATTCCGGGTGACTTCATGTCGATGAAGAAGAAGGTCAGACCCTTGTGCTTGGGCAAGGAAGAGTCGTGGCGGGCGACCAGGATGCCCCAGTCGGAGTAGTGGGCCCCAGAGGTCCAGACCTTCTGGCCGTTGACGACCCAGTCGTCGCCGTCGCGGTGGCAGCGGGTGCGGAGGCCGGCGACATCGGACCCTGCCGCGGGCTCCGAGAACAACTGGCACCAGACCTCTTCGCCGCGGATCAGGGGTGGAATGAAGCGGGCCTGTTGCTCCTGGGTCGCGTACTGCGCCATGACCGGGCCGCACATGCCGAGACCGATGCTGAAGAAGCCGGTCGGGACATCGAAGTTCGCCTCTTCCTGGTCGTAGATGATCGTCTCGATCATCGGACGGTCCTGGCCGCCATGCGCAGCCGGCCAGTGGCGGCAGGCGTAGCCGGCGTCCGCCTTCCTGGCCTGCCACGCCTTGGCGAGGGCGAGGCCCTCTTCGGCGTCGAGCCGGCGGCTGACGCTGGGGCGGTCCTTGCGCGGCTCCGCGTTGGCGCTGAGCCAGGCGCGGACTTTCGCGCGGTACGCGGCCTGTTCGGGAGTGTCGTTGAAGTCCATCAGGCGGCCTCCTGCCGTTCCAGACCGGAGATCAACCGGTCCTTCCACACCCTTTCGCTGCCGATGCTGAGCGCGAGCAGCTTGGAGCGGCGGTAGTAGAGGTGGCAATCGGATTCCCAGGTGAAGCCGATGCCGCCGTGGGTCTGGATGTTCTCCTTCGAGGCGAAGTGGAAGGCCTGGGTCGCCGCGACACGGGCGGCGGCCGCCGCGACCGGCAGCTCGGCCGCGTCGGTCGACAGAGCCCAGGCGCCGTAGTAGCAGTTCGCCCGCGCGAGCTCGTTCTTGATGTACATGTCGGCGAGCTTGTGCTTGATCGCCTGAAAGGAGCCGATCGGCCGGCCGAAGGCGTAGCGGCCCTTGGCGTAGCCGATCGCCATCTGAAGGCAGGCGTCGGCGCCGCCGAGCTGTTCCATGGCGAACAGTACCGCGGCGCGGTTGAACACGGCGTCCTTGATCGCCCAGCCCTCGCCGGCCTCGCCAAGCAACTCCGCTTCAACGCCGTCGAAGGTGATTCGGGCGTGGGAACGGGAGGGGTCGAGAGTGTCGACCGGCTCGCGGGAGACCCCTTCGGCGGCGAGGTCGACTACCGCCAGCGAAGCGCCGTCTCCGTCCCGGGCGACGACGACACAGAGGTCCGCGACGTCGCCGTCGGGCACCGGCATCTTCGTGCCGGACAGCCGGCCGTCGCTGAGCGCCGCCTGGAGGTTCGCCACCGTGGCCTGGCCCGGACCTTCGGAGAGGGCGAAGGTGCCGATGCTCTCACCGGAGGCGAGCCTGGGCAGCAGTCTCTTCTTCTGCTCGTCCGAGCCGCCCTGGAGAATCGCTTCGGCGGCGAGGTAGACGGTCGACGAGAAGGGGACGGGCGCGATGGCGCGGCCCATCTCCTCGGCCACGACGCAGAGTTCGAGATAGCCGAAACCGATACCGCCGTACTCCTCGGGGATCGCGATTCCGGGAGACTCGTTGGCGCAGATCTGCCCCCACAGATCACGTGCGAAGGGTTCGTCCGTATCTTCCAGCACCCGGCGGGGCACGGTCGTGTCGCAGGCGGCGCGCAGGAAGTCGCGCGTCTGCTGTTTCAATGCCTTCTGGGCATCCGAGAAATCGAAGTTCATTGCTGCTCCTGGTCAGTTTCGGACGCGGAGTGTACCAGCGAAGGGAGGCATGTCAGATGTCGTAGATCCGGCCCTCCGCGAGTGCCTCGATCTCCAGGTCGCGACGGTCGACCATGTCGTTGCCGAGGTGCGTGAGCAGCATCCTCCGGCAGTCGAAGAGGTGGCGGCGGGCGAGGAGTTCACGGTAGTTCAGGTGGTTCGGTATCGGCCGGTCGTACGAGTTGCATTCGCAGATGAAGAAGTCGGCGCCGGCGGCCGCGTCGATCAGAGCTTCCGTCCATTCCGTGTCGCCCGAGAAGGCGAGTGTTCGGCCGCCGTACTCGACCCGCAGCGCATAGCTTGGCGCGCCTGACGGGTGGACGACCTCAAAGGGCGTTACGCGTAGGCCGTTGACCGTGGCCGGGCGGCGCTCGTGGAGTTCGAGGAACTCGACATCGAAGCCGAACTCGCGCCGGGAGGAGCCGGGATACAGGGCCTCGGTCGCCTCCGCCAGTCGCTCCCGGAGGCCGGGAGGCCCCGCCAGGGTCAGCGGCGTCGCGCGGCGGGCCCGGTAGTGAGCGTCGCTCAACAGAAAGGGCAGGCCGCCGAAGTGGTCCCCGTGCAGGTGGGTGATGAGGATCGTGCGGATCATCGCGGGCTCGATTCCGCGGGACTTCATCGCGGTCAGCGATGTCGCGCCGCAGTCGAGCAGAGCCGGAGCGAGAGCGCCGTCATCCGTTTCGCCGTTCAGGAGAAAGCACGTGTGCAGCCGTCCGCCGCTGCTGAAGGCGTCGCCGCAACCGAGGACCTTGAGCTGGAACATCATCCGGGTGCTGAGGCAGGTTCGGCGGGTCGCCGGCGCGGTCCCGGCCGTGCCCACGGGCGGACGGCATGATAGAGCACCCGACGCGGAACAGGATGGGCTCGGAGGCCAGCGGCCCGAACGGCGGTCCGTCGAAACCGGAAGGAGAGGTACATGGCAAGCCAGATGAACTTCGAGACGATCCGGGTTGATCGGGACGGCAACCTGGGATTCCTGACCCTCGCGCGGCCGGAGCGCCTGAATGCCGTCGATGGGACGATGCTGCGCGAGCTGGCTCTTGCGGCGGCCTGGTTCGACAACCGGAGCGAGATCGATGTGGTCGTGCTGCGGGGCGAGGGCCGCGCTTTCTGCGCGGGCGCCGACCTCAAGGCGATGGGCGGCGCTTCGGAGTTGAACTGGCGTCAGCGCCGGGAGGCGGGCCAGCTCGGCCGCCGGGCGATGGACGCACTGGAGCAGATGCGGGCGCTGACGGTGTCCCAGGTCCAGGGCTACGCGGTCGGCGGCGGCTTCCTGCTGATGGCGGCCTGCGACCTGCGCGTGGTCGCCGAGGACGCCGTGTTCTTTATCCCCGAGGTCGAACTGGGTCTCCCCCTGGCCTGGGGTGGCGTGCCGCGGATGGTGCGCGAGATCGGACCGGCTCTGACCAAGGAACTGGTCATCACCTGCCGCCGCTTCGGGCCGTCCGAAGTGGCGCAGATGGTCAACCGCATCGTCCCTGCCGACCGGTTGGAAGAGACGACGCTGGAACTCGCCCGGACCCTCGCCAGGATGCCGACCGTCCCGGCCGCGATCACGAAAGACCATGTGAACGCGGTCGCCCGCTCCATGGCCGGCGCCACCGACTTCGCGGACGGCGACACTCTGCAGTGGGTGAGGGGCGATGCCGAGTCGGAGGCGGCCCGCGTGCGCTACACGGAGCGGACGCTCGGCGGCAAGAGCGGCTGAGGAGAGTCCGCCGCAGGCGTCGGCTCAGTCGGCCGGCGACTTGTGGACCCGGCCGACCCGCATGACGAAGCGGACATCCTGGAGTTTCGTGACGTCGGCGATCGGGTCGCCCTCGACCGCGATCAGGTCGGCGGCCTTGCCGGCCGTAATCGAGCCGGTCTCTTCCCAGATGTCGAGCAGCTTCGCGGTGACCACTGTCGACGACTGGATCGCCGTCATCGGCGCCATGCCTCCTTCGACCATGTAGAGGAACTCCTGGGCGTTGCTGCCGTGGGGGCACACGCCGCAGTCGGTGCCGAAGGCGATGGGCACACCGGCGCGGTGGGCCTTCGCGAACGTATCCTGGATCACCGGCCCGATAGCCGCGGCCTTGGGACGGATGATCTCCGGGAAGTAGCCTGGGACCGCCGCCTTCTCGGCGACGAAGTTGCCTGCCGAAATGGTGGGTACGAAGTAGGTGCCGTGCTCCTTCATCAGCTCGAAGGCCTCCTCGTCCATGTAGGTGCCGTGCTCGATCGTCGTGACACCGGCCCGGATCGCCCGCTTCATGCCCTCGGCGCCATGGGCGTGGGCGGCCACCATGAAGCCGTAGTCATTCGCCGTGTCGACGATGGCCCGGATCTCCTCCTCGGTGAACTGCGGGTTCTGGCCGCTCTTGGCCAGGCTCAGCACGCCGCCGGTGGCCGTGATCTTGATCAGGTCCGCACCTTCCTTGTAGCGCTGCCGGACCGCCTTGCGCGCGTCCTCGATGCCGTTGACGATGCCCTGCCTGGGACCGGGGTCGCCCTGCAGGTCAGGCCGCATGCCGTTCGTCCGGTCGCCGTGACCACCGGTCGTGGCGAGCGAGACGGTGGCGGCGAAGATGCGTGGGCCAGGCATGTCGCCCCGGTTGATCGCGTTCCGCACCGCCAGGATCGCCGTCGTCTCGCCGCCGACGTCGCGGACGGTGGTGAAACCGGCGAGCAGCGTCCGCTTCGCGTACATCAGCCCCTTGACCGTCATGTCGGCCGGGGTCTCCTGGAAGCGCTCGAGGTAGGAGGCGGCGCCGGCCTGCTGCGAGGTCAGGTGGACATGCATGTCCATCAGGCCGGGTAGAACCGTGTGGCCGGAGAGGTCGATCAAGGTGTCGCCGTCCTCCGGATCGGCGAGTCCCCCTTCGACGGTCGTGATCGTCTCGCCTTCGACCACGATCGTGTGCCTGCCCAGGACCTCGCCGGCTTCGACGTCGACCAGCGAGCCGGCATGAATGACGGTGCGGCCGTCGGCGGTGGCGGCGGAGGTCGTCGCGAACAGGAGGAGCGAGGCCACGGTGAGAGAGGCGGCGACGGGAGATGGTGCGAAACGGTTCGTCATCGTCGGGGACTCCGTTGATCTGGAAACGGGAAGGGGCCGCGACTGTAGCGCAGCGCGGGGCGGGAGCTACTCGCGCCCGGGCGAGTCCGAACGAGTCCTGCCGAAGCGGCTGATGGTCCAGGTCAGCAAGAAGCCGGCGCCGGCGAGGCCCAGGGCCGACACGGCCTGCAGCGGTGCGGGGGAGGCCGGGTCCTCGAAGGGCCAGAGGCCGACGACGGCGCCGAGGAGGAGTCCCATCAGCGCCCCAAGGGTTGCCTGTCGGAAGCGTCGCAGGGCGAACCGCACGGCATTGCTGATCAGCGTCGCGCCGACCGCGATGCCCACGAAAACGGGCAGCAGGACGCCGGCCGCTTCCATGACGGCACGCGCGTCCAGGCCGCGGAGTCCTTCCAGCACCTGGTCGATGGCGCCGAGAATCGGCTCGTACTGGCCGAGGACCAGCAGCAGGTAGCCGCCGCTCAGACCAGGCAGGATCATCGCGGCTGCGCCGGCCGCGCCGGCGATTGCGAGCAGAAGCGGTCCGCTGGTGGCCGTTCCCGCCGCGGTGGGGCCGCTCTGGAGCAGGGCGAGCGCGGCCATCGCAGCGAAGCCGCCGGCCGTGCCGCTCCAGAACGCGCGGGCAGCCGGTTGGGCGAGACGCCAGACCAGCGGCACGCCGCCGAGGGTCAGGCCGATGAACGCGCTGTACATGATCCAGCGCTGGTTAACCACGAGATCGCGCAGAAGGCCCGCCAGGAGGAGAATGGCCAGGCCGCCGGACACCGCGACCAGCGCCAGCAGCAGCAGCGGTTGAAGCCGCAGGCGCAGCCGGGTCGTGTCCGCCACGGCCTCGATGAAGCGGGGATAGATGCCGACCGCGAGCAGCATCGTGCCGCCGCTGATGCCCGGTACGAGGTTGGCGAGGCCCATCAGGACACCGCCCGCGACTGCGCGTGGCGCCCAGGAAGGGGCGGGTCTGCTCCGGGTGCTGGCCATCGGGAGGGAGTCTAAGGGCGCTTGGCGATCTGACGTCCGATTTGGTCTAGCGTTGCGGCCATGACGGACTATGACTATGACTACGATCTGTTCGTGATCGGCGCCGGCTCAGGCGGCGTACGGGCCAGCCGAATGGCCGCCGGCTACGGCGCTCGGGTGGCGGTGGCCGAGGAGCGCTACCTTGGCGGCACCTGCGTCAACGTCGGCTGCGTGCCGAAAAAGCTGCTTGTCTGCGCCTCGACCTTCGCGGACCACTACCGCGAGGCCGCCGGATTCGGCTGGACGGCGGAGCAACCCGCTTTCGACTGGAGCGAGCTCATCGCGAACAAGAACCGCGAGATCGAGCGGCTAAACGGGATCTACCGCGGCCTGCTCGATTCAGCCGGTGTCGAGCTGTTCGAGGGCCGGGCGCGGCTGCTCGATTCGCACACCGTCGAGATCGATGCAGGCGGGTCGAGCCGGAGCCGGGTCACGGCGGATCAGATCCTGATCGCCGTGGGCAGTTGGCCGGACATGCCGCCGATTCCGGGGATCGAGTACGCGATCAGCTCGAACGAGGCGTTCTACCTCGAGCGCCTGCCGGAGCACGTGGCGGTCGTCGGCGGCGGCTA
>VXUF01000111.1:102294-119327 GCA_009837085.1 Holophagales bacterium | reverse complement strand
AGGTCACCGGAAAGGCGATGAAGGCCGACGACGGCACGGTCACCGTGACGGTCACCGCAGCCGAAGCCGCCTGAACCGGCGCACAGCGGCAGATTCGCGAGAGCGGGCCGAAAGGTCCGCTTTCTTCGTTTGGGGCCTATGCCATAGTCGCCGGCCATGATCCGTCTGAACCGCTACTCCGCTCGCATCACCCAGGACAAGTCGCAGGGCGCGTCGCAGGCGATGCTCTATGGCGCCGGCCTTACCCCCGAGGACATGGGCAAGCCCCAGGTGGGGATCGCCAGCGTCTGGTACGAAGGCAACACGTGCAACATGCACCTGCTCGACCTCGCCGCGGCGGCCAAGGAGGGCGTGGACGCCGCCGACTGTGTCGGCCTGCGCTTCAACACAGTCGGCGTCTCGGACGGCATCTCGATGGGGACGGACGGGATGAGCTACTCCCTCCAGTCCCGCGACCTCATCGCCGACTCGATCGAAACCGTGATGGCGGCCCAGTGGTACGACGCGAACGTGTCGATCCCCGGCTGCGACAAGAACATGCCCGGCTGCCTGATGGCGATCGCCCGCGTCGACCGTCCGGCCATCGTGATCTACGGCGGCACCATCCGTTCGGGCGAGTGGAGGGGCGGCAAGATCGACATCATCTCCGCCTTCCAGAGCTACGGCGAGGCGATCAGCGGAGCGCTGACCGACGACGAGCGGGAGACGATCGTCCGCCGCGCCTGCCCCGGAGCGGGCGCCTGCGGCGGCATGTACACCGCGAACACCATGGCGGCGGCGATCGAGGCGCTCGGCATGTCTCTGCCCTACAGCTCGTCGACTCCCGCCACGGCGCGGGAGAAGCTGGAGGAATGCCGGCGCGCGGGAGCCGCCGTCAAGTCCCTGCTCGAACAGGATCTCCGGCCGAGCGCGATCATGACCCGGGCCGCGTTCGAGAACGCGATGGTGCTGATCACGGTGCTCGGCGGTTCGACGAACGCGGTCCTCCACCTGCTCGCGATCGCACAGTCGGCCGGCGTCGAGCTCTCGATCGACGACTTCCAGAAGGTGAGCGACAGGGTCCCCTTTCTCGCCGATCTGAAGCCTTCGGGCCAGTACCTGATGGAGGACCTGCATGACGTCGGCGGCACACCAGCCGTCCTGCGGATGCTGCTGGACCGCGGACTGGTGGACGGCGACTGCCTGACCGTCACCGGCAAGACGCTGGCCGAGAACCTGGCGCCGCTGCCCGACCTCGCGCCGGGCCAGGACGTGGTGCTGCCGTTCGACGAACCGATCAAGGCCACCGGGCACCTCCAGATCCTTCGCGGCAACCTGGCGACAGAGGGCTCGGTGGCGAAGATCACCGGCAAGGAAGGCGAGCGTTTCGCCGGCCCGGCCCAGGTCTACGACTCCGAAGAGGCGATGGTCGAGGCGCTGGAGCGCGGCGAGATCCGGGACGGCTCGGTGATCGTCATCCGCTACGAGGGGCCCAAGGGCGGCCCGGGGATGCCGGAGATGCTGAAGCCAACCTCGGCGCTCATGGGCGCCGGCCTGGGAGATCGTGTAGCGCTGGTCACCGACGGCCGCTTCTCCGGCGGTTCGCACGGCTTTCTGATCGGCCACGTGGCGCCGGAAGCGCAGGAAGGCGGCGCGCTGGCCCTGGTCCGCGACGGCGACCGGATCGAGATCGACGCGGTGCGCAACACGATCGACGTTGCGCTGAGCGACGCCGAGCTGGAGGCACGCAGAGACGCCTGGGAGCCGCCGCCGCTCAAGGCGACGCGGGGCACGTTGTACCGCTACGTCAAGACGGTGAGTTCGGCTTCGACCGGCTGCGTGACCGACGGCTGAGTGCGGCTTACGCGCGACCGACGAGTCGTTTGATGGGACGCTTGATCGGGCCGGGGAGGCGGCGACCGATGCGGATGGCCTGACGTTCGAGGCGCATGGCCAGGCTCTCGCGAGCCATCGAGTGCGGCCGGCGGCCACCGCTTCGCAGCCACTTCTCTTCTTCGTCGGTCAGGCTTAGCGCCACGGCAGCGGCCAGATCCTCGACCTCCTGCTGGGTCGCCGCACCGACGATGGCGTGCAGAGGAAGGTCCTGCGCGAGTACCCAGGCGAGCGCGATCTGGGGCACCGAAGCGCCACCTGCCTCCGCGAACTCGATCACCCGGTCCAGGCGCGCGAGGTTCACTTCATGGACGTAGGCGGCGCGGCAGGCGTCGTCGACCAGCCCGGGCTCGGCCGCGAGCGCGCGGCGCGTAACCCGGCCGGAGAACAAGCCGCGCGCGAGGGACGACCAGGCGAAGATGGCCATGCCCGTGCGCCGGTGCCAGTCGCGGTCGTCAGCGGCCGCCGCGCCCGTCAGGGTGACGCAGCCTCCGCCCCACGGATCCCGGACCTGGTCGGCGAGCGAGAAGTTGGGGCTCGATGCGGCGGGTAGCGGACGGTCGTTGGCTTCCGCGTAGTCGCAGGCCTCTTCGATCCGCGCGCGGGTCCAGTTCGAGAGTCCATAGGCACGTAGCCGGCCGGCCGCGAGCTGTTCGGCGAAAGCGTCGACCATCTCGTCCACCGGCACCGCCGGGTCGTCCCGGTGGAGCATGTAGAGGTCGACTGCCGGGAGCCGCAGCCGGTCGAGCGACTCGGAGAGGTCCTGGTCCAGTGCCTTCGGGTTGACGCGTGGTCCCGCCGCGTCGGGGTGGCAGCCCTTGGACAGGACGAAGACGTCGTCCGCGAGACCGCGGCGCTCGAGCCACGATCCGACGGCCCGCTCCGAGGCCCCGCCGCCGTAGACGTGCCCGGTGTCGACGGCGCAGATGCCGTTCTCGAAGGCGGCGTCGAGGAGAGCGTCGGCGTCGCCCTGGGAGGTGGAGGTGTCGCCGTTGAGGGGCATTGTGCCGAGGATCAGGCGGGGGAGATGGCGCGCCGGCGCAGCGAAAGGGCGGTAGGTCATCGCCCTGTGGGTCCCCGCGCTGACGCCGACGCTCGACTCGAAGGGGTACTGGACACCGATGCGACGGCGGATCTCGTCCATCAGTTCGATCAGCGCGATGGACTCCGCGTGCGGCAGAAGTGGACTCTCGACGTCGCCGTCGCGGAGCATTCGTTCGATTTCGAGCGCCTGGTACTCGTAGCCATTGCAGAGGAAGGGGCACTCCAGTGAGGCGACCTCCTGCGTCTCGCACTCCAGCTTGAGCGTCTGGGCGCGCCAGAAGTCCGGAATCAGGATCCTCCCACCGTCGCCCTGGATGACGGCGGTCGCGGAAGTGGCCCGGCTGATGGAGGACTCGAGGTATGCCTCGGCGCCGTCGCCGAAGCGCAGGACGACCTTGCAGTGCTGGTCGACACCGGAGGGAGCGAGGTCGGCACGGACCTCGAGCTGCGGGATCTCGCCGCCGGTCATCCGGTCTCCGAAAACGAGCGCCGCCAGCGAGAGCGTGTAGCAGCCGACATCCAGCAGGCTGCCACCGGCGAGTTCGGGATCGTAGAGCCGGCTCTCCGGATTGAACTGCGTGTGGAAGCCGAAGGAACAGACGACCCGGCTCGGCTCTCCGATCGTGCCGTTGGCGACCCATTCCGCCGCCCGCAGGGTCGCCGGCAGGAACCGGGTCCACATCGCCTCGAGCAGCGGCCTCCCGCGCTCGCTGGCGATGGCACACAGCCTGCGGGCCTCCGAGGCGTTGACGCAAAGGGGCTTCTCGCAGAGCACCGCCTTGCCGTGCCGAAGCGCCAGCGCCGCGTGCTCCAGATGACCGGGATGAGGACTGGCGACGTAGACGGCGTCGACCGACTCGCTGCGCACCAGGTCCCGGTACGTGCCGGCCTCCGCCGCCGTGAAGCCGCGCTCCGCGTTGAAGGCGAGCGCCCGCTCCGGGTCCCGGCTGCCGGCGGCCACGACTTCGTGACCCTCCAGCCCGTCGATCGCGGTGGCAAAGCTGCGAGCGATGGCGCCCGGGCCGAGGATTCCCCAACGAAGGGTAGCGACCACGACCTAGACCCTTCCGCGCAGCGCCTGAAACGCCAGGTCGCGAGCGCGCCGGGGCTCGTAAACGAAGACACGGCGGACCTTGGGGCCAGCGCGGTAGCGGAACCCGGCCAGCCGCCGCCGCCAGCCGGTGCGGGGGCGGGCCACCGTCACGGCGTAGTGACCGGCGCCGGCGCCAGAGCCCGCCACGAGGCGCTCCCGGTCGGCCTCCGGTAGCCGGCTCCAGTCGACGACGGCGGCAAGCGGTGCGATCAGATCGCCGCCGTAAGGGCGCACGGACTCGATCCGGAAACCGGTACGGATCAGGCGGGTGACATCGCCGGAGCGGGTGGCGCGGGCGCAGTCGCCTTCCACGGGCGGCATGGGTAGCCGTTCGAACCGTCGCGCCGAGGCCGGCAGCCGGCCGTAGGCGACCGCGGCCGCAGCGCCCGTGCGGTCATTCCACTGGTGACGGGCCGGACCCACGTAGTCGTCCACGAACAGCCGGCCGCCCGGTTCCAGGGCGTCGAGCACCGCGTCGAGGAGTCGCTCCAGCCGGAGGTGGGAGGACAGGCCGCCGATGCAGCACGCGGCCTGGTAGGCGGCGGGCAGTTCGGGGCGGCGGGGATGGATGGGGAGGCGGCGGATAGCCGCCTCGTCGCGGCCGGATGCAAGGGGCGATACGACGACATCGACCTTCTCCGCGAAGCCGGTGCGGAGCAGTTCGGGGGCCCAGGCTTCGTCGCCGACGAGCAGGACGTGGTCGAAGGGTTCGGCGGGGGCATGCTCCGCGATCCAGGCCGCGGGACTGGGAAGGCCTGGCAACGGCGGTGTTCTGGGTACGCGGGTCTTCTGACCCGCTGCCGCCGAAGGCGGCGGAGATCCGCCGGCCGCAGGCCGACCACTCTCCGCCACCTCAGCCACGCCACCACTGCCCGGCCCCGCACCCAACTGCTCCAGCCGCTCGCCCGCCTGCTGCCGCCACTGAAGGCGGAAGTACAGGGCATGCTTGCGCTCCGAGCAGGTGCGACAAGTACCGCACGGGTTGCCGCTCTTCAGACCGTCGACGATCTCGAGCAGAAGCGGCGCCCGCTCGACTTCGCCGAGCGACGTCTCCGGATACAGACCGATCGGCTGCTCCTCCCAGAAGATGCACGGCGAGACCGCGCCGTTGGGCCGGACCACCACCGTGTGCCCGGGCCAGGCGCAGCCGGCGACCGCGGTGCGAAAGCGGCCGCGCAGACGCTGCCGGTCGTAGAGGCCTGCCCGCCAGCGCATCAGGTGGCCGCGGACGCCAATGGGCCCGCCGTCGTCGAAGTCGGGGTAGGAGACGAGACGAAGCCCACGGGCGGCCGCGTCCTCCGCCGCCGCGGCCAGCTCGGCGCGCAGCGCGCCGGGGTCCTCGTCATCGAGCAGTTCGTCCTCGGCGCTCACGTGAGCGGTCGGCGCCACGAAGCGGACGTCGAGCTCACTGGCGCCGACTTCCTCGGCGAAGCGCGGCAGGTCGGCGAGGTCGCCGCGGTTCGTCCGCATCCACACGAAGATCAGCCGCAGTCGCGTGGCGGCGCCGCGCCGGACGTCGTTCAGCAGGTCCAGCGAACGCATCAGGCGGGCGAACCTGCCGCCGACGCGGATCGCCTCGTAGGTCTCCGCGCTGGTGCCGTCCATCGATACGCCGACCGTGTTCACGCCGGCCTCGCAAATCGCCTCGGCCTTGGCCGGCGTCAGCGGCAGCAGGTTGGTCGGGAACCACAGGTCGGGAACGCCATGGCTGCCGGCTTCGCGCACGATGTCGATGAACTTCGGGTGCACCAGCGGCTCGGCCGCGCAGCCCAGAGCGACCTTGCGGGCACGGGGGAAGAGGTCGGCCGCGACCCGGGAAAAGGTCTCGAACGGCATCATGCCGTTCCGGGACAACTGGCGGTCGAAGGGCAGGAACTGCAGCCGCTCGACCGCCGAGAAGTAGCACATCTTGCACTTCAGGTTGCAGCGCTCGGTCGTGTCGAGAATGACCTCGAGCGGACGGCGGCGGAACGACTTCATTGGGCCAGGGCCTCCAGCATCGTCTGGCAGACGCCGCGGCCGGAACTCCTCTGGCGCCATACCGCGGCGATGCTAGCCGGGTCCCGTTCGCCGCGCCGCCACGCCGCCTGCTCCCCGGCGATCGCCGCCGCCAGCGCTCCGGCGCGATGCGCGGAGGCGACCCGGCCGTACACGCCGCCCTCGGTCCAGCTCCTCAGACTCGGTATCGGTGTTCCCACCACCGTCGCTCCCATCGAAAGCGCCTCGCAGCCGGCATGCGGCGCGCCTTCCCACCGTGACGAGAAGAGGATGAAGCGGCTCCCGGCCAGTGCGTCCGCGAGGACTTCCGGGTACCGCGGCCCCTCGTAGACGACGTTCGGAAAGCGCCGGACGAAGGCGCCGAAGCGGTCCTCGCCGCCGGGGCCGAAGATCCGGACCGGATGGCCGGCCTCCTCGCCGCCAGCCCGACCGAGGTAGCGGGACAGCGCCCGGACCAGCAGCGGAGCGTTCTTCTGGGGATCGTCCCAGCGACCGATCGCCACCATGCCGCGCCGCTCCCGACCGAGGTCGGACGACTCGACGTAAACCCGGTGGATGGCCAGCGGAGAGACGTGAACCCGGTCTTCGAGACGGTCAGCGCCGGCCCTGCGCAGGAAGCGGCGGAAGTGGGATCTCGCCTCCTCGCAACCGAGGATGAGCACGTCGGACGACCCGGCGCTGCGGACGAACTCGGCGTCCTGCGGATCGGTGCGACGGAAGGAGAGCAGATAGCGCCGGACGAGGAAGCGGAGTTGCCGGAGCTGGTGGCCGCGGTCGGAAGAGCCGGAGAAGACCTTCCGGCGCAGCGTGGCCAGGGGGAACGCGCGAAGTCCCATCTGGCCGTCGGAGTCACCCATCGCGATCGTGCGCACGCCGGCGCCGCGGATCAGTTCCAGGAGATCCGACATCTGGTGGAAGGACGGCACGATCGCCACGTCGGCCTCGAGGCCCCGCCAGAACCCGGCGTCCTCCAGGCCGCCGCCGGCGGGCGGCGAGACGATCGGCACGGGAAAGCCGTCGTTCGAGGACTCGGGACACGCGACGAACGCCTCGTGCCCGAGCGCCTCGAGCCCGCGAACGTACTCCTCGAACCGGAAGCTGCACTGCCTGAGCGGCGTACCGTAGTTCCAGACCACCGCGATCCGCATGATCGACGACGCTACCGGACGGCGGCCTGACCGTCGCCTGCCCCGGAGCTAACGTGTTTCCGACCGGCACCGATCAGTTGCAGGGGAACGCGAAGTTGTCGCTCCTGCTTGCCGCCGTCTCGCCAAGCCGGTTGTGGTGGCTCCAGTTGCTCCCGCCTGCCCCCTGAACGTAGAGGTTGAAGGCGAGGTCGGTGACCGGAGCGACGTACACCCAGTGGTGACCGTTCAGGTGGCAGCCGTCGAGCACCTTGACCAGAACCTCCGCGTTGTCGCGATTGAAGAACCAGAGAAGGCCCGATTCGCTCGAGGCCCAGATGCCGGCCTTGCCTTCGTCGACCTCCCCGCCGGCCGTCTCGTAGCACATGCCGACCTTGAAGCCGCCGTCGAAGACCAGGGACGCCGTCTCCGGCAGGCAGTCGGTGTAGCCGGGTCCCTCGGGGGGATCCGGCAGGGGACCGAGGGTCGGATCGGGCTCGGGCTCCGGATCAGGCTCAGGAGGCGGCTCGGGATCGGGGGCCGGGTCCGGTTCGGGATCCGCGCCGGGAACGGGGTAAAGGAAGCGGACCGCGGCCCGGTCGTCGCTGTTGAGCCGCGCCCCGCGGCCGTCGCCGTGGGCCTGCGCTCGCATGATCGCCTCGCTGGTCACCCGGTCACAGGAACCGCTCCTGGCATCGCCGCAGGAGTGGCCGATGCCAATCGCGTGGCCCAGTTCGTGGGCCATGATCTCCTCGTGGTCTTCGGCGGCATCCCGTGAGAACGCCAGCCACTCCGTGAACCCGTCCTGGGTGCCGATGTTCGACTCGATCAGCTCGAGCGCCTCGACCGAACGGTTGCCCGGAATCGAGTGAGGGATCTCCGAGCCATCGCAGTAGAAGAAGCTATGGGTGATCGCGATCACGCCGCCCTCGCTCGGCCGGAAGGTCCCCGGAATCTCGTTGAACGGATCCTCGTAGGATATGGAGTTCACTCCGTCTACACGGTCAATCTCGAAGTCCTGGTTCAAGGTTCCGTGAAGGACGAGGTTGGCACGGCTGCCGGAGACGCTGTTCCAGGCCCGCATTCCGGTGCGTACCTGGGACAGACCGCCTCCCGGGACCCCGGGCTGACCTCCGGCCTGGACGGTGAAACGCACGCTCCCGCCGCTGTCGAACTCGCGCCAGCGAAGCGGCAGGCCATCGTGGAAACACTCCCCCGGACTTCGCGTCACCGTGAACGGCGACCTGACCGCGATGGGGCCCTCCGGCAGCTCGACATCGAAGTAGTCGGCGAAACGCTCGACGCCCGCCGCGCGGTCCGCGATCCAGCGGCGGAACCGTTCCGCGTCGCGCGGCAAACGGCTTCGAGCGCGTTCCGCCGCCTGCGGGTCGTCGGGCAGGATCACTTCGCCGCGAAGCGACGGCTCGCGCATCAGGAGCGGTCTCTGGCCTGACCGGACCTCGAAGAACAGGCCAAGGGCGAACTCGACCGGGCGGTAGGCGTCGGCCAGCGGATCGAGGAAGAGCAGTACGCGGTCTCCCTCGGCCAGCATCGGGAGGCCCTGGACCCGCTTCGCGATACCAGCGGGAAGGAGCCCGCCGGGCTGACGCACGACGATCGTGCCGCCGGGCACGAAGCCCTTCAGGACCTCCTGCACCTCGAACGAGTAGTTCGTGACGCCGCTGATGGACGGCTCCGCCGAACGCACCTCGCCGAACACGATCACTGCCGACCGCTCCACCATCGACTCGTCGGTCGGCAGCACGTACACGAGTCCCGTCGCCGGCGCGGCGCAGATAGCCGCCACGATGAGCGGCGCTACTCGCCGCAAGGAAAGGCCTCGTTGTCACTCCTGGTGGACGCCGTGTCTCCCTGACGGTTGTGGTGGGGCCAGGTGCGGCCCTCGCTGTCGACCACGTAGAGGTTGAAGGCCAAGTCCGTCACCGGCGCCACGTAGACCCAGCGGTGGTTGTTGAAGAAACAGCCGTCCAGCACCTTGATCAGCACCTCCGCGTTGTCGCGGGTGAAGAACCAGAGCAGGCCGGATTCACCGGAGGCCCAGATGCCGGCCTTGCCCTCGCCGACGGCGCCCTCGCTCGTCTCGTAGCACATGCGGACGTGGTAGCCGCCATCGAAGACGAGCGGCGTCGTCTCGGGGACGCAGTCGGTGTAACCCTCCCCGGTCGGCGGGCCAGAGTCCGGGTCGGGATCGGGGCCTGGGTCCGGGTCCGGACCAGGGTCGGGCCCGGGATCCGGGTCGGGCATCGGATCGGGCGTCGGGTCGGGGTGGTCCACCGCCAGGCGAATGCCGTAGACGCCGGGCTCCGTGTCGACCTGCCAGCGTTCCCACTCGTCGTCTTCGTCGTTGCGTCCGCGAAACGCCCGCCGGCCGCCCGAGCCGTCCTCGTCGACCGCTAGGAGCTTGGTGTTGTCGAACGGGTTGCCGCGCGTCCACGAAACGGCAACCCAGACCTGGCCGGCGTCCAGCTCCAGTTCCGCTACGGACCCACCGATCTCGAAGCAGATGTAGCTTCCTGCGTCCGGTAGCCGCCCCGGAACGTCGAAAGCGGCGAGAAGGGTCCCGGGCACGTTTCCCGCACCCGAGTAGAAACTCAGCGTGAAAGCCGCGTCGCTGCTCGTGTCGCTCTGCGTCCTCGCCATGCACGCCACCGCGTACTCCACGGTCCCCGCTTCCGGCAGCCGGAACCGCTGGGCGAACTCCATCTCGTAGAGGAAGTCGTTCGTGACGTTGTCGACCAGGCGATAGAAGCCCTCGAAGACGTTGTCGTCGTACTGGTAGATCTCGGTGGCCGGCCGGCGCACGCCGGTGGCCTGGTCGACGGACGCCACGCCGCGGCCGCGCGCCGTGACGCGTACGGCGTCCACGTGCTCGAAGAGGCGCAGGCCTTCTGCCTTGACCTCCGCCCCTGGCTCGGGAGCCAGCAGGTCGCGGCCCGGCTGGCCGACGACTGCCGCTGCGAAAACCAGAAGCGAAACGAGGGCGACGAGGCCCGCTGTGAGATTCCTGGACGACATGGGCGGTTCTCCTTGGAGTGCGTGATCGGACCACCGTTCAGCGAAGTCTTGATCGCAAAGGGCATGCCAACCCTCCTGCCAGCGTATCCCCCGCACTCCCGACAAGAAGAAACGGGGCGCCGGGCCAAGCCCGACGCCCCGTAAGAGCGCTCTCGCCCGTCAGGCGCCTAGGGAGTGCACTTCAGCGCCATGTTGTTCGCCTGAGTGACCGCGGGCTGGCCCTGCATGTTGTGGTACGCCCAGGTCTGGCTCTTGCCGTCCGTGACGTAGAGGTTGAACGCCAGGTCGGTGGCTGCGGCCATGAAGACCCAACGATGGCCGGTCTCCTTGCAGCCGTCGAGGACCTTGATCAGTACCTCCGCGTTCTCGTTGTCGAAGAACCAGAGGAGTCCTGACTTGCTGGACTTGTAGATGCCGGCGTTGGCTTCGCCTTTCGTACCGGTAGGGGTCTCGTAGCAGAGGCTGACCCGGTAGTCGCCGTCGAACACCAGACGCGACACCGTGGGAATGCAGTCCGTGTAGCCTGGACCGGTGGGCGGGAAGGTCAGCGGCCCCGGCGGGACACTGTCTTCAGGCGACGGCGTGGGATCGGGCGTCGGACCCGGGTCAGGCGGTGTCGGACCCGGATCGGGCGTGTGCGGCCGGTGGTCGACCACGATACGGATGCCGTAAGCCTTGACGGTGAAGTCCGAGTTCGTGCGATCGTCGAGCCACTCACTCCAATCGCCGAGCTCGTCCCGTTCCCGGTACCGCACCTCGGTGGCATCGTCGTACCTGCCCCGGGAGTCCACGGGCCGCTCGTCCTCGACTGTGTAGCTGTCAATGCCGAGGATCTTGTTCGTGTTGCTCTGCCAACTGATCCCCACCCAAATCGCACCCCGCCTGAGGGGCTTCCCGGCAAGGACGCCGGACACCGTTGTGCAGGCGCGCTGACCCGGGCGGCGGATGCTCGCCGTAACGTCGTAGCTCAGGGGATCCTGGCGGCCGGGTTCGCCATCGTCATCATCGTAGAAGTGCAGGTCGTAGAAGACATCGCTCCCCCGATCAGTCGCGGGGCGCAGGAAGCAGACAGTAAGGCTTACGAGATCGCCGCTCCGTTCCAGATCGAAACGCTGTGCGTACTCGTACTCAAAGCTAAGCAAGCGAGTCAGGTTGTCTTCTTCGAAGTTCTCGAAGTCGTCGTCGTCGTACTGGTACTCCGTCGTGCCGTGGGTCGCCTGAGTCACGCCTTCCGGAGGATCCACGACTCGAATCCGAGCCGTGCTCGCGCCACCCCGCGCCTCGACGCGCTCCGTGCCGGCGGGGAGCACCTGCTCCGGATCCAGCAGGTCGATGCCGCGCTGGGCCGCTATCGGTGTTGAAGCCAACGCCAGCAGGCTCACGAGGCAGATCACGTTTCGAACGATGCGGCTGCTGTCGAGTCTCATGCTCTTCCCTTTCCGGTGAGACACCCGGTGTTGCCCGGGAAATCTATACGTCGCCGTAGATTACGCCCAACATATAGAAGAAGGCAAATGGCTACGGCGCCGAGCAGGCGAACGCCTTCAGTTCCTGCACGGGCTGGAACGGCGTGCCCACAGGGTTCCCGAACGTCTGGACCTGGCCGGTCTCGGTGTCGGTGACGGTCATCGTCACGCCGACATCCGTCAGGCCGCCCGCGAACACCCAGCGGTGGCCGTTCACGCCGCAGCCGTCGAGGACCTTGAGCACCATCTCGACGTTGCTCGGCTCGAAGAACCAGTAGAGGCCCGTGTCTCCCGTCAGCGGCCAGGCGACCGCGTCGCCGGTCTCGCCGTCCGGCTTCTCCCACCTTGCCTGGACCGAGAAGCGGCCGTTCTCGAGGCAGAGGGTCCGTTCGTCGGCTACGCAACTGCCGCCGTGCTGGCGCTCCGCGACGGATGCCGGCCAGAAGGCCGGCGCACCGACAGTTGGCGCACCGACACTTGGCGCACCGGCACTGCCGCCGCGTAGCGACTCCATCTCGTCGTCGGTAAGGAGGTACCGACTCTCGCCGTAGAGGTTGGCGCCCTGCGGACAGACGGCGAAGGTGTCCTGGTCCTGCACGGGTTCGAAGGCGGTCCCCGGCGAGTTGTAGTAGGTGGCGGCGACGCCGGTCTCCGAGTCGATCACCTTCATGATGACCTCGACGTCGGTCAGCCCTCCCGCGAACACCCAGTAGCGCTGGTTGAACGCGCAGCCGTCGAGCACCTTGACCACGACCTCGACGTTGTCCGCGTTGAAGAACCAGAGATAGCCCGTGTCGTTCGTGAGCGGCACCGCCGCGCCCGCGCCGGCGTCCTCGGCAGACTCCCACTGAAGCTCGACCCGGAAACGTCCCTCGTTCAGGCACACCGTGTCGCCGTCGTCTACGCACTCGGCCACTTCGGCGAGCGTCGTCGCGCCCACTTCGAGCGTGGGGCTCGACCTGCCGCGATTGTTCGTGGCAACGACCTGGTAGGCGCGGAAGGTGGCCGGCGGGATGTTCTGGATGACGACGGACGTCGTGTTCGCCGGCAGCGTGTCGATGCGCATGAACTCGCTGTCGACCATCCGCTCGTGGATCTCGAAGCCCGTCTCGTTGCCGGAGCGGTCCTCCCAGCGCAACTCGAGTTCTGTCTGGCTGATCGCGGTGACGGTCAGGCCGGAGGGCGCGGCCGGACCCACCGGACCGACCGGCCCGGTCAGCGGGTAGAGGAAGCGCACCGCGTTCCGGTCGTCGCGGTTGAGCGCCCCGCCCCGGCCGTCGCCATGGGCGAGCGCGCGCATGATCGCCTCGTCCGTCAACTCGTTGCAGGGACCGCTCGCCTCGTCGGCGCAGGAGTGGCCGATACCGAGGACATGACCCAGCTCGTGCGTCATGATCTCGTCGTGGGCCCGGCGCGGGTTCGTGTTCCTGGCCAGCCACTCCCGGTACCCGTCCTGGGTCGCGATGTTGGCCTCGACGATCTCATAGGCCTCCGCGCGCCCTCCTCGTGGCACCGGGTGCGGCGGGTCCGCCGCGCCGCAGTAGAAGTACGCCGCCGTGATCGCGAGGATGCCGCCGGTCTCCGGATCGAACGAGCCCAGAATCTGGTCCTGCGGGTCCTCGAAGCCGATCGAGTTCTCGCCGTTCGGCTCGAGCGTGAACTCCTCGTTCGTGAAGCCGCTCTGCACCAGGTGCACGCGGCTCCTGGGATCCCCGTTCCAGGCGCGCATGCCGGCCAGCACCGAGGAACGGCCCCCGCCCGGGGCGCCCGGCTGACCGCTTGCCTGAACCACCATGTCGACGCTGTCGCCCCGCTCGAAGCTGCGCCAGCGCAGCCCGGTTCCGGGGCGCTCGCACCCAGCCGGTGCGCGCGTCAGGTTGAAGGCCGACACGACCGCGACCGGGCCCTCGGCCAGGTCGTCCGCGAGGTAGTCCGCCGGCTGCTCGCGGCCGGCCGCGTGATCGGCGATCCAGCGCCGGAAAGGCTCCGCGTGGCGCGGCAGGCGCGCACGAATACGTTCATTCGACCGGAGGTCGTCGGGCAGCGACGTCCCCCACCCGAGCGAGGACTCGCGCATGAGCAGCGTCCGGCCGCCTGCCTGCACCTCGAAGAACATGCCGAGCGCGAGTTCGACGGTGCGGTAGACGCCCTCGACCGGGTCGAGGAAGAGCAGCATCCGATCCCCCTCGACGAGATCGGGGAGCCCCATGATTCGAGCCGCCATGCCGCCGGCGCCGATCCCCCCGGGCTGACGCACGACGATCGTGCCGCCCGGGACGAAGCCCTTCAGCACCTCCTCGACCTGGAACATGAAGTCGGTCGACGGGATGCCGTCCACGGGCGCCGGTTCGGCCGCGATGACTTCGCCGAACACGATGACGGGTGAATGGTCGACCATGGCCTCGTCCGTCGGCATGACGTAGACGAGGCCGGCGGCCGGCGCCGCCAGCACCATCGCCCCGACCAGGAGCCGGGCACGGAGAAGAATATCGATGAAACGATGAGCAGGCATGCACATAGCCTTCGCCCGACACCGACGGGCGAGGGAAAAGCGCCTGGATTCTAGCATTTTCAAGGCCTTTGCGAGAGCAGTTGGCCGGCCCTGGCCGTCAGTGCGTCGAGCCTGGCGCCGAGTTCAAGCCGCGCCTCCTCGCGCTCCGCGGCCGTCGTCCTGCGCTCGAGCACCATCGGTTCGCCGACCGCGACCGCCACGCGGGTGAACGGAGCGCCGATCGTCATGCGGTCCCAGCTTCGCAATCTGAACCCGCTGGCGGCGGCGATGCCGGCGGGGACGATCGGCGCGCCCGACGTCGCCGCCAGCGCAATGCCGCCGGGCTTGGCCTCGCGGGCCGGCCCGCGCGGGCCGTCGGGCATGAGGAGCAGGGTCGACCGCTGCCTGCGGAGCTCGCCGTAGAGGTGGAGCGCCGCCTCGCGGCCGCCCCGCGAGGTCGAGCCGCGCGTGACGCGGATGCCCCAGGCTTTGCCTATCCGCGCCGACAGCTCACCGTCGGCGGAGTGGCTGGCGAGGATGGACACCGGTCCGCCGGCCGGCAACAGGAACCGGCGCACCAGCAGCAGGGAGAGCGCCGTCTGCTCGTGCCAGCAGGCGAGCATGGCCGGAGGCTGGAGCGCCCGCTCCAGGTGCTCGCCGCCCTCGAAGTGGCGGAGACGCCAGGTGGCGGTCACGGCCTGGGAGAGGAACCGCAACGCCACGGCGGCGGGCGCCAGGGCGGCGCCGCGGACCTTCATGGGAGGTCAGCCGTGGAACTGCAGGTCGTAGAGGCGCTTGTAGGCGCCGCCCAGTTCCAGCAGTTGTTCGTGGGTGCCTTCCTCGACGATCGAGCCGCGATCCAGGACGACGATCCGGTCGGCGCGCACGACCGTCGACAGGCGGTGGGCGATGACCAGGGCCGTGCGGCCCTCCATCAGGTTGTAGATCGCCCGCTGCACGACGACCTCGGACTCCGTGTCGAGATGGGAAGTCGCCTCGTCGAGGATCAGGATGGGAGCGTTCTTGAGCAGCGCCCGGGCGATCGCGAGTCTCTGGCGCTGGCCGCCCGACAGGTTCTGGCCGCCCTCGCCGATCACCGTGTCGTAGCCCTCGGGCATCGCCATGATGAAGTCGTCGGCGTAGGCCGCGGCCGCGGCCATCCGCACCTCCTCGAGCGGCAGGTCGTCTCGGCCGTAGGCGATGTTGTTCCGCACCGAGTCGTTGAACAGCACGGTCTCCTGGGTCACGATGCCGATCAGGGAGCGCAGGTTCTGCAGCGGCAGGGCCCGGATGTCGACGTCGTCGATCAGGACCCGGCCGGAGACCGGATCGAAGAAACGCGGCAGCAGGTTGACCAGTGTCGACTTGCCCGCGCCCGAGGCGCCCACGAGGGCCAGGACCTCGCCGCGATGAAGATCGAGGCGAATGCCGGAGAGCACGGCCTTGCCGTGTCCGGTGTCCTCGTAGTCGAAGGAGACGTCGTCGAAGCGGATGCTCCGCTCGAGTACGGAAACGGGCGCTGCGGTGGGATGGTCGACGATGTCGCTCTCGATCTGCATCAACCCGTGAATCCGGTGGCTGCACGCCACCGCCTCCTGCAGCACCAGGTTGACCTTGTTCAGCTTGCGGATCGGGTCGTACATCATCAGGAGCACGAGCAGGAACTGGAAGAAGTCGGCGAAGGTCAGGCGACCGTCGCGAATCATCAGACCGGCGGAAATGACCAGGGCCGCCCCGCCGACCGCGGCCGTCGACTCGATCACGGGACTCGAGAGGGTCGACAGGAACTGCGCCCTCAGGTTGGCGAGCAGATGCCCCCGGGTGGCCCGCTCGAACCGCCCGCACTCGAACTCCTCCATGCCGAACGCCTTGACCACCCGGTTGCCCCGAATACCCTCGGTCAGAAGCCCCGAGAGGTCGGCCATGCGCTCCTGGCTGCGGTAGGTGACCTTGCGCATCCCCTTGCCAAAGCGGGCCAGCAGGAAGGCGAACAGCGGCACCGCGAAGAGCGACACGACCGCCAGCGTGAAGTGGATCGTGAGCAGCGTCGCGCCGTAGAACAGGAGCATCGCGATCGACATGAAGATGTCGAAGAGTCGCGCCGCGACCGCGTTCTGGAGCTTCGAGACGTCGCTGACCACCCGGCTGTAGAGCTCGCCCGAGGTGTAGCGCTGGTGGAACCGGCTCGACTGGTGGATGATGTGGCGGTAGAGGTCGTTGCGGATGTCCGTGGTGATGCCCAGCCCGGCGCGCTGGAAGGAGTATCCCGACACGAACGCCATCAGGCAGCGCAGCAGGATGACGAGCACGATCAGGGCCGGGGCGAAGAACACCTCGCTGCGGCCCTCGATGCCCGCCCGCTCCTTCAGATCGTCGTAAAGATCGGCCGCTGACGCCCTCAGGCCTGCGGTAAAGGCCTCAACCGGCTGGAACAGCCGCGCCAGCGGACTGTCGCTCTCTTCGCCGCCGCCGGCCAGACCGCCGACCCGGACGTCCTGGATCTCGTCCTCCGTGGCGAGCAGCACCTCCTCGAACATCGGGTGGATCAGCCCGATGAAGGCCAGCGTGGCGACGCCGAAGACCACGATCCCCGCCAGGGCCAGCAGCCCCCAGTGAAGGTATCGGCGGACGTAGCGGAGAAAGAAGCCGACCAACTCCATGCGGGTGCAGCATACTTCGCCGATGGCGGAGTCACCCCAGGACCGGGCCGCGTTCCTCCGCGAAGAACTCCAGCGGCACGAGCGGCTCTACTACCAGGAGGCGAAGCCCGAGATCAGCGACCGGGACTTCGACCGTCTGATGGCGGAACTCGCGGAGATCGAAGAGGAGCACCCTGAGCTCCGGACCGCCGACAGCCCGACCCGGCGGGTAGGCGGCGAGCCGACCGAGGGCTTCGAGCAGGTCGAGCA
>VXUF01000111.1:0-102284 GCA_009837085.1 Holophagales bacterium | reverse complement strand
GGACAACACGTACGACCACGACGAACTCGAGGAGTGGGTCGAGCGCCTGACGCGTCTGCTTCCCGACACCGGGTTCGAGTTCATCTGCGAACTCAAGGTCGACGGCGTGTCGCTGTCCCTTCTCTACGAGGACGGCGTCCTGACCCAGGCCGCGACCCGAGGCAACGGCCGGGTCGGGGACCTGGTGACGGCGAACGCGCGGACCATCCGGACGCTGCCGCTCAGGTTGCCCGCGGCGGCGCCCGCCCGGCTGCTGGTGCGGGCCGAGACCTACATGCGCCGGAGTGCGTTCGCCGCCCTGAATGAGCAGCGCGCCGCGGCCGGCCAGGAGCTGTACGCGAACCCCCGCAACACGACCGCCGGCACGGTCCGCCAGCTCGACAGCCGGGACGTCGCGCAAAGGCGGCTGGACCTGGCCTGCTACGAGTGGGTTCAACCCGCGGGCGACGACGGCGAGGACCGCCCGTCGCATGGCGAGAGTCTCGCTGGCCTGGCCGATCTCGGTCTGCCGGTCAACGATTCATGGCGCCGCTGCAAGGGACTCAGCGAGGTCGTCGCCTACTGCACCGAGTGGCAGGAGAAGCGCGACGAACTCGATTTCGAGATCGACGGCGTCGTCGTCAAGGTGGACGAGCCGGAACTGAGGGAACGCCTCGGCGCCACCGCCAAGGCGCCGCGCTGGGCGGTGGCGTTCAAGTTCGAAGCCGAGCAGGCAGAGACGGTGGTGCGAGCGATCAACGCCCAGGTCGGTCGCACCGGCGCCGTCACCCCGGTGGCCGAGCTGGAGCCGGTGCTCGTCGCCGGCACGACCGTCAAGCGCGCGACGCTCCACAACTACGAGGACCTGGCGCGCAAGGACGTCCGCGTCGGCGACGCGGTCGTGATCGAGAAGGGCGGCGACATCATCCCCAAGGTGGTCTCGGTGTTCGAGGACCGGCGGGGCCCGGAGTCAAAGCCGTTCGCGCCGCCCACGGAGTGCCCGGTCTGCGGCGAGAAGCTGTACCAGCCGGAAGAGGAGGCGCTGCTCCGCTGCGTCAACGCGGCCTGCCCGGCGGTCGTCCGCGAGGCGATCCGCCACTTCGCGTCCCGCAACGCGATGGACATCGAGGGCATGGGCGACTGGCTGGTAGGCGAACTCGTCGGCGGCGGCCTCGTGCGCGACTCCGCGGACCTCTACGGCCTGACGGTGGACCAGCTCGCCGATCTCAAGAAGACGAACGACGCCCGCCTCGGCGAAAAGGCGGCGGCGCGAACCGTCGCCAGCCTGGCGGAGTCGAAGAAGGAGCGCTCCCTCAGCCGCCTGATCTACGCGCTCGGCATCCGTTTCGTCGGCGACAGCACCGCGTCGCTGCTCGCCCGCCGTTTCCGGACCGTCGACGGCCTGGCGGCCGCGACCACCGAGGAACGCGAGGAGGTCGACGAGATCGGCGCGCGGATCGCCGAGTCGGTCCGCGCGTTCTTCGACTCCGAACGGAACCAGGACCTGCTCCGCCGCCTGAAGAAAGCGGGTCTCGAGTTCGAGGAGGAGGCTGCGGCCGCGGAATCGGAAGACGGTGACGGCCCGCTCGAAGGCAAGACGTTCGTCCTGACCGGCACGCTCGAAGGCATGACCCGCAACGAAGCCGGCGCCCGGATCAAGGCACTCGGCGGCAAGGTCACGGGCTCGGTGAGCGGTCGAACGGACTTTCTCGTCGCCGGCGAGAACGCCGGCTCGAAGCTCCGGAAGGCAGAGCAGTTGGGGGTCGAGGTGCTGAACGAGGCGGGGCTGGAAGAACTGCTGGCCGGCGAACGGGCCGGCCTCGGCTAGCCCGGGCTCAGAAAGCGAACGGCAGCCAGAAGCGTCACGTCCGGCCGGCCCTCGAAGACCGCCCGCCACCCGGTCAGGTCCGGCCTTCCGCCGAACAGGACAATCGTCTGGCCGTCCCGTTCAGCGCCCGGTTGCAGACCGGCGTCAACACGCCATCCTCCGGCCGCGCCCGGCATCAGCGCCGCTGACCGCGCCATGAGGCCTGAAGACCCGGCCGACCGGAGGCGTCGCGCCTCCTCCCTGCACGCGGAGTACGACCCGGCATCGCCCGTCAGGGTTTCCGCGGGCAACTCGGCGCTGGCCAGGTGTTCCGACCCGATGTCGACCGCCCATAGCGAGCGACGTACATAGGACAACTCTTCGGGATCGCGAATGTCCTCGTGTCGCAGAAACTCGGCCCACGCGCCGTCGGGCGTATCGCTCAGGTACTGCACCGGCCCTTCACCTTCCGCGTGCCACCGGGCGGCCGGTTGTGAGCCCACGCCCTCCTCCCACAGGAATGGGTAGCGGGAGTCCGCGTTGCGCCAGGCGATCACGTGGCAGGCGACCAGACCAGGGCCCCGGCCAGGTCGCGGACCCGCCGCGGACCCGGATCCTCCGGCTTCCACTCGGCCTCCAGCAGTTCCGCCGGGCTCCGGCCGTCCAGCAGCGTGCGCGGTCGATCGAACCAGCGCCGTACGCCGATGTCGTTGTAGGCCCCTGCAAGATCGCCCGCGACCAGCGCCAGAAAATGCAAGCGCGCGGCAACCGCGTCAGGCACCGCCCTTTCGCCCGCCAGGTAGCGTCGCAGGCTCACGGCCGAAACCTGCAACAGTCTCGCAAGGAGTTCACGCCCCAGCAGGCTGTCGAGCCGAGGTCCCTCCGCCGCCGGAACCGGCGAAGCCTCCAGTGCGTCGCTCAGTTGCTGAAGTTGACGGACGAATCGCTCACGCTCGCCCTCGCTCTGCGGGACGATTGCCGGCAGGTGGCGTCCCACACCGGCACGCCGTAGCCGGGCCAGCACGTTCTCCCAAACCGACGCGTCCAGCCTGCCGATGGCGCCCTTGCCCAGGATGCCCATCGCTTCTGCCCGGGTCAGCACCTGGATTCCCAGGGGCAAAGACTGACGGTCATCGAACGGATCGCCAACGGATCGGATACGGATATCACTCATTGATCCGAACCGTATCCGCGTCGGCGCCAGCCGTCAACGGCGAAGGCGGCCGGAAACTCGCCGCCGCGAAGCGGCGACCGCCATTGCCACGACCACGGCGTTGCCCGGCTAGGATCGCGCCATGGCCGCAGCCCCCTGGGTCATCGTCATCGACGACGAGGCCGGTTCCCGCCAGTCCATGGCGATCGCCCTGGAACGGGCCGGACTCCGCGTGCGCGTCTTCGACGACGCCGAACCGGCGCTCGCCTTCGTCGAACGGGAGCCAAAGGTGCGCCTGGCGGTCTGCGACCTGCGCATGCCGGGCATGGACGGCCTGGCGTTCCTGAACCGGGTGCGGGCCCAGGAGCTCGACCTGGCGGTGATCCTGGTGACCGGCTTCGGCACGATCGAGTCGGCGGTCGAGGCGATGCGGGTGGGCGCCGACGACTACCTGACCAAGCCGGTCGACCTCTACGAGTTGCGGAGCCGCGTTCTCAAGCTGATCGAGAACTGGCAGTTGCGGGACGAGGTCACGAACCTGCGCGAGATGCTCGACGAGCGGTTCGGCTTCGACGCCATCGTCGGCCAGTCGGCCGCGATGGAGCAGTTGTTCCAGCAGATGCGCCAGGTCGCGCCGAGCCGGGCCTCGGTGCTGATCCTGGGCGAGAGCGGCACCGGCAAGGAGCTGGTGGCGAAGGCCCTGCACCAGGCGAGCTCCCGGCAGCAGGAGAGGTTCCTGGCGCTCAACTGCGGCGCCATCCCGAACGAGATCCTGGAGAGCGAACTGTTCGGGCACGAGAAAGGGTCCTTCACCGGCGCGGTCGGGCGCAAGATCGGCAAGTTCGAGCTCGCCGCGCGCGGGACTCTGTTCCTGGACGAGATCAGCGAGCTGATCCCGGAGCTCCAGGTCAAACTGCTGCGGGTGCTGGAGGAGCGCCAGATCATGCGGGTCGGCGGCAGCAGGATGCTGGACGTCGACTTCCGGTTGCTCGCGGCCACAAACCGCAACCTGGAGGAAGCGGTCGACCAGGGTGCCTTCCGGGAGGATCTCTACTACCGGCTCAAGGTCGTGACGCTGCGCATTCCGCCACTGCGGGAGCGCATCGACGACCTGCCGCTGCTGGCGGACCACTTCCTGAGAGAGTTTGCGACCCGCGAGGGCAAGCCGGAGATGCAGCTCTCCGGTCGGGCCCTTTCGTGTCTCGCCCGGAATCGCTGGCAGGGGAACGTGCGGGAACTGCGCAACGTGCTCGAGACGGTCGCGGTCTTCCACGGCGGCGGCCGGATCGAGGTCGGGGATCTGCCCGAGGAGATCCGTCAGGCGTCCGAGGCGCCGGCCGAAGCCGCCGTGCAGACCGCCTTCGGCGAACCGCGGACGATGGCCGAGATCGAGCGCCACGCGATCCTGCAGACCCTGGACCGCACAGGCGGCAAGCGGGCCGAGGCGGCTCGGCTGCTGGGGATCGGCGTGCGGACGCTGCAGCGGAAACTGAAGGACTATCGGGAGCAGGGGCTGGTCGAGGGATGAGACCGTGACCGAGCTTTCCGTCAACGTCGACCACGTCGCAACGCTGCGGCAGGCGCGTCTGGCCGGCTACCCGAGCCCCCTGGAAGCCGCGCACCTGGCGGAAGGGGCGGGGGCGTTCGGGATCACGGTGCATCTGCGCCAGGACCGCCGCCACATTCAGGATCAGGACGTCGTCGACCTGCGCGAGGCGGTCAAGGGCCGGCTCAACCTCGAGATCGCTGCCGAGGAACCGATGCTTCAGTTCGCGGAGCGGGTGCGGCCCGACCAGGTGACACTCGTGCCGGAACGGCCGGACGAGGTGACGACGGAGGGCGGGCTCGATCTGATCGGACGCGGTGAGCAGGTGCGCCGCGCCGCCAGCCGCTTGGTCGAGGCCGGCATCCGGGTCGCCGTCTTCGTCGATCCCGACCTGGAACAGCTCGCGGCGCTCGACGACCAGGACGACGTGAGCGGCTTCGAGCTGAACACCGACGCCTACACGCGCGCCTCGGGCAGCGGCGCGGACGCCGAGTTCGCGAAGATCGAGGCGGCGGCCGAGCGCGGCCTCGCGGCGAGCCGGGAGGCGTACGCTGGACACGGCCTGACCGTCGCCAACGTCGGCCGGGTCGCGGCGCTGGCCGGGATCAGCGAACTGAACATCGGCCACTCGATCGTGTCGCGGGCGGTGTTGATCGGGATGCCGGCGGCAGTGGCGGAGATGCTGGAGGCGATGCGCGCGGGTTAGGCGCCGAGTTCGGCTTCGAGGACGCTGGTGATGCTGGCGCAGAGTTCTTCGATGCGGTTCTGGTCGGGGCCCTCGATCATCACTCGCGCGAGGGCTTCGGTGCCGCTGTAGCGAAGCAGGACGCGGCCCGAGGATCCGAGTTCGCGCTCGACCGACGCGACGGCTTCGCTCAGGCCGGGGACGCTCTCGAGCGGCTGCTTCTCGCGCACCCTGACGTTGCGCAGGGTCTGCGGGAAACGGCGGAACCCGGCGGCCAGTTCCGCCAGCGAACCACCGGACGCGGCGACGATCGTCGCGACGGCAGCGGCGGTGAGCAGGCCGTCGCCCGTCGTGCCGAGCTCGAGGTCGACCAGGTGGCCGGACTGCTCGCCGCCGAGGCGGACGCCTTCGCGCCGCATGACCTCGACCACCTCGCGATCGCCGACGCCGCAGCGAAGCACGCCGACCTTCCCGACTTCGAGCGCCTTCTCCAGGCCCATGTTCGACATCGTCGTGGCGACGATGCGGCGGCCGGGGAGTGCGCCGCGTGCCGCAAGGTCCGTGGCCCAGACGTAGAGCAGGACGTCGCCGTCGCAGATCCGCCCCTGGTGATCGCAAAGCACGGCGCGGTCGGCGTCGCCATCGAGGGCGACGCCGAGGTCGCTGCCCGTGGCGCGGGCGAAGGCCGCGATGCGTTCGGTGCAGGTGGAGCCGCAGTCGAGGTTGATGTTCCGTCCGTCCGGCTGATCACAGGTGACGACGCAGTCGGCACCCAGGCTGGTGAAGAAGCGCTCGGCGTACGGAGCGCCGGCGCCGTTCGCGGCGTCGACGGCGATCCGCAGGCCGGCCAGGGGCCGGTTCCCCCGCAGCGAAGCCGCCAGGTGCTCCAGGTAGCGGTCGGCGAGCTCAGGTTCGTCCTCGAGAACGCCGTCCCGGTCGTAGCCGACGCTCCCCTGGCCGGCTACGCGGCGCTCGATGGAATCCTCGATGGAGGGATCGACCTTGAAGCCGTCCGCTCCGATCAGCTTGACCCCGTTGTCCGTGTACGGGTTGTGGCTCGCCGAGACGACGACGCCCCCGGCGGCGCCCAGCTCGGTGACGAGCCAGGCCACTGCCGGCGTGGGCACGACACCGGCCGAACGCACCTCGCGGCCCGCGGCGCGGATGGCCGCGGCGAGCCAGCCGGCGATCTCGGTGCGGCTGCCGCGGGTGTCGCCGCCGAGAATGATCGGTCGGGCCCCGTCGCCGCTCAGCCTCGCGAACCAGTAGCCGACGGCCTGCACGGTCGGCCGGTCGAGCGGCCGCGTACCGAAGACGGCGCGCATGCCGTCCGTGCCGAACAGTCTTCGCGTCAACTTCCGGCGCCCGAGGACTGGGGCAGCCTGGAAACCATCGGCACGAACACGTCGACGATGGTCGGGAACTCGACCCGGACGTGTTCGCTGGCGAACCGTACCCGCACCTGCCTGGCTGTGAAATCGAGCCCGCGGCCGGTGAGGTCGATGGGCCCGGCCAGCGCGAACTCCAGCTTGTTGATCTCGGAGCGCGCCCCCTGCACGGTGACCGCCTCCGGCGTGATCCGGACGTTCTCGTCGTCGACGCTGATACCGCCGATCGGCTCCCCGATCCAGGCGACCTGCACCGGCACGGCGACCGAGATCTCCTCGTCGACGCTCAGGACGAGGCGATCCGGGGTCACGGACACGACCTGAACCTGGTCGTCGGGCAGCACGACATCTTCGGCGGCCAGCACGACCTCGACTTCCCGCGGACCGCTGTAGGGGCCGCCGCCGAACACGTCGTCGGGCAACGGAACCTGCACGCGGACCTGATCGAGTTCCAGAGAGTCGATCAGCTCGTCGTTGCCGCGAATGCGGACCTGAACCCCTTCGGGTTCGATGCTCAGCACCGTCAGCCGCTCGTGATCGGGGATCGTGAGGCGCCCCGCCACGTTCGCCTCGATCGGCGGCGTCGTCATCTCGCGCAGGCGCGGGCAGAACGACGCTGGCAGCCAGATGCCGATCGCGATCACGACCGCAAGGGCCCTGAACGTCCAGCGGTTGCCGTTCTCGCTCATCCCGAAGGCCTTGTTGTGCCGGGCGCCAGCAACAGTTCGAAGAGCTGGTTGCGCAACTCGCGCAGGGTGAGGTCGCCGGTCAGGCGACCCTCATGCGCGATCGCGATTTTACCGGTCTCCTCCGAGACGACGATCACCACTGCGTCCGTCTCCTCGGTGATGCCGATCGCGGCGCGGTGCCGGGTGCCGTGCTCGATGGAGACACCCGCGCTGGTCGTCAGCGGGAGAAAGCAGGCCGCCGCGGCGATGCGGTCCTTCTGGACGATCACCGCGCCGTCGTGGAGCGGCGTGCCGCGGGCGAAGATCGTCAGCAACAGGTCGTAGGAGACGGCCGCGTCGAGGGCGATGCCGTTCTCCGCGTAGTCCCGCAGGCCGTCGACCCGCTCGACCACGATCAGTGCGCCCAGCCGCCGGAGAGACAGGGCCTGCGCGGCGATCACGATCTCGTGAATTCCGGACTCTCCCGTCTGGTCGGTCGTCAGGCGGAGCAGGGGATTGCGGCCGACCCGGGCGAGGGCTCTCCGTATCTGGTTCTGGAACAGGACGACGATGACGACCGGGAGCGCCGGCAACAGGTAGTTCAGCGAGGCCTGAAGCGTGTCCAGGCGAAGCAGCGCCGCGATCCAGGCCGCTCCGGCCAGCACCAGGATGCCGACGAGGATGCGAACGCCCCCGGTGCCGCGGATCAGGAGCAGAAGGTTGTAGACGACGAGGCCGACCACCAGGAGGTCGACCAGGTCCCTCCAACCGAGAAGTCCGAGCGGTTGCGCCAGGTCCGCCGTCGCTTGCGCGTCGGCTTGGGCATCGGCAGGGGAACCGGGTCGGGTTCCTGCCGCTCCGCGATCGTCGCGGGTTCGGGCGTGCCGGCCACGTCGGGCGCCGGCGCGTCATCCGCGGCGGGGGCTTCCTGACCCTCGTCCGGCGGCTCCAGGTCGGGGATCGGGGTCGTCGGGCGCGCCGGCGTCAGATCCTGGCCCGTGGCCTCGAGGATCAACTGGTAGACCCGGTCGCCCTCGATCGATTCGAACTCGAGCAGTTCCCTGGCCAGCGACTCCAGCAACTCGCGGTACTCGGAGAGAATCTCGCGGGCCTTGTCGTAGCCGCGCTGGACGATGGCCTGGATCTCCGTGTCGATCGACTGGGCGGTGCTGTCCGAGTAGTCGGACCGCTGGCTGAAGTCGCGGCCCAGGAACACCGGCTCGCTCTTCTCGCCGAAGTTGAGCGGGCCCAGGTCCGACATGCCCCACTCGCAGACCATCTGTCTGGCCATGTCCGTGGCGCGCTCGATGTCGTTGCCGGCGCCGGTCGTGATGTCGTCCTGCGTCAGTTCCTCGGCGACCCGCCCGCCCATGAGGATCGCGATCTGGGCATCGACGTACTTGCGGCGGTAGGTGTGCTTGTCCTCGGTCGGGAGCTGCATCGTCAAGCCGAGAGCGCGGCCGCGGGGGATGATCGTGATCTTGTGCAGGGGATCGGCCTCGGGCATGAAGGCGGCGACCAGGGCGTGTCCGGCCTCGTGGTAGGCGGTGACCTCCTTCTCCTGCTCGGTGAGCATCATCGTCTTGCGCTCGGCACCCATGATCACCTTGTCCTTGGCGAACTCGAAGGAGGCCATGTCGACCTTCTTGTGGTTGCGCCGCGCCGCGATCAGCGCCGCCTCGTTGACGAGGTTGGCGAGATCGGCGCCGGAGAAGCCGGGCGTGCCGCGCGCCAGCACCTGGAGATCGACGTCCGGATCGAGCGGGATGTTCCGGCTGTGGACCTGGAGGATGCCGAGGCGACCGGCGATGTCGGGCCGGTCGACGACGACGCGGCGGTCGAAGCGACCCGGCCGCAGCAGCGCCGGGTCGAGGACGTCGGGCCGGTTGGTGGCGGCGATCAGGATCACGCCCTCGTTCGTCTCGAAGCCGTCCATCTCGACAAGCAACTGGTTCAGGGTCTGCTCGCGCTCGTCGTGGCCGCCGCCGAGGCCCGCGCCGCGCTGGCGGCCGACGGCGTCGATCTCGTCGATGAAGATGATGCAGGGAGCGTTCTTCTTGCCCTGCTCGAACAGGTCGCGCACCCGGCTGGCGCCGACGCCGACGAACATCTCAACGAAGTCGGAGCCTGAAATGGAGAAGAACGGCACGCTCGCTTCGCCCGCGATCGCCCGCGCCAGCAAGGTCTTGCCGGTGCCGGGCGGACCCATCAGCAGCACACCCTTGGGAATCCGGCCGCCGAGTTTCTGGAACTTCTGCGGCTCTTTCAGGAACTCGACGATCTCGGACAGTTCCTCCTTCGCCTCCTCGACCCCGGCCACATCCTTGAACGTGACCTTCTTGCCGCTCGCGTTCAGCAGCTTGGCCTTGCTCTTCCCGAAGGAGAGGGCCCGGTTGCCGCCGCTCTGCATCTGGCGCATGAAGAAGATCCAGAGCCCGACGATCAGCAGCAGCGGACCCCAGGTCATCAGAACCATCGTCAGCGTGTTTTCCTTGACCTCCTCGACCTCGGTCCGCACTTCGTTCTCGCGCAGCTTCTCGGTGAGCTCGTCGAGATAGGGGGCCGGCACCTGGGTCGTGAAACTGCCGTCGCCCACGCCGTCGCGCGGCCGGGTCTTGTAGGTGCCGGAAACGCTGCCGTCGTTCTTGACCGTCACTTCCTCGATGCGGCCCTTTTCGACGTCGTCGATGAAGTCGCTGAAGATGATCTCGCCGCGCCGCGCCGCGCCCTGGTTGAACAGGTTGAAGATGAGGATCACCATCACGAAGATGGCGGCCCACAGGAGGAGGTTCTTGAGCGTTGCGTTCATTTTTCTGAGCGGGGCCTCACCCGCGGAGGACAACGGTCGCGAAGCCCGCAGGATTCCGTAACCACTGTACGAGCGGGTCCCCGGAAGGTTGTCATTCCAGCCCCCTTACTTCAAGGGATCCAGTCCCTTGATTCTCACGAGGACCTGGGCGGAGCACCCGGAGCCGGTCGCGGCTCTGTTCCCAGCGCCAGCCGCCGCCGCAGTCACAGCCGACGGAGCGTCCGCCCGGCGACCGCCGGCGAAGCTGCCGCGCCAGTTCTCGCCGGGCGTTCCGCGTGGGCGGATAGGTCGCGCCCGCCAGTCGGTGCAACCGCGCCAGAGCCGCTGGCCACAGCGACCCCGGTAGCCGCATGAGCGCCTCGACCTCGACCTCGCAGGAGTGGTCACCCGAGCGCGGGACCAGCGCTTCGTCGAGGAGCCGGCGCACGGTGGGCTCTGCCCTCCGGGCGGCGCGGGCCAGACGGACGAGGCGGTCGCCAACGTCGGGGGCCTCCGCCGCAAGGACCGGCAACAGGCGGCGGCGAACGAAGTTACGCCGCGGCCCGGAGGCGCGGTTGGTCGGATCGTCGACAGGCTCGACGCCGCTCAGGGCCGCGTAGTCCCTCAGACTGGCGGGATCCAGGTCCAGCAGCGGCCGGAGCAACGGCGGTCCGAGCCGGTCCGAGACCGGTCGCATCGCTCCGAGGCCGGCGGTGCCGCTGCCGAAAAGGATGCGGAGAAGAACGGTCTCGGCCTGGTCGAGACGGTGGTGCGCGGTCAGGACAGCCGCCGCCCCCAGCGAGCGCGCGGCCGCGACCAGCAGCCGGTAGCGCTCGGCGCGGGCCCACTCCTCGAGGCTCCAGCCGGCCGCAAGGGAGCGGGCGACGTTGACCTGGCAGGGGACCCCGAGACGCGCGGCGATCCGGCCGGCCGCCCGGGCCCGCCAGGCAGAGCCGTCGTCCAGCCGGTGGTCGACGTGGACGGCCACGGGTCTCCAGCCGAACCGGGGCGCGCCGACTTGCATGGCGCGCAGCAGCGCCGTCGAGTCGGGACCGCCCGAGAAGGCTACGGCCAGCGGAGCGTCGCGGACCGCCCGGGCGAGTTCCGGGCGCCCGGAAAAGAAACCGGCCACCGCGGCGTCGACCGGCTGAGTAGTCATCGTCGTACCTCAGCAGCCCGCGGAAGCGTGAAGTGGTGGCGGTGGAGGGACTCGAACCCCCGACACAGCGGATATGAGCCGCTTGCTCTAACCGGCTGAGCTACACCGCCCGGTCGACGCGGAACCCTACCGGAATCGGCGCCCCGGTCCCGCGATCGGAACTCGCTCAGGGGCCGGGCTTGCGCAGCGAATCCTGACAGCTCCGGAACTGACCGAAGAAGCTGCGCATCGACTCGGAAAGCGCCTCGTCGTTCAAACGGTAGATCACGTTCTGGCCGCGCCTCTGGTCGATCACCAGGTCGGCTTCCTTGAGAACGGACAGATGGCGCGAGATGGTCGGCTGGGAGAGATCGAACTCGCCAACGATGTCGCCGACGCAACGCTGCTCGTCTTCCAACAACCGGAGTATGTTCTGCCGGGTCGAGTCGGACAGCGCCTTGAAGACCTTCGTCATGTGACGGGAGCGCCGATCGCGAGGCTCGAGGCCGCTCAGCGAGCCGCCCATGCGTACAGGCCGATCGCCCATGCGTACGGGCGGCTGTTCTGTCTTCTGGTCCACGATCAGATGTCTCCAGGGAATCAGGTCTCTCCAGGAATGGGGAGTTAGCCATTATGGCATAACTTCGGCCGGAAGTGGGACTTCAGGCACCCGGATTCAACCGCGCCGGCATGAGAAGACCCCTTCTCCGAAGCTCCCGGCGCATCCGACCGAGCACCGTCGCCACGGTGGCCGGCGCCAGTTGCACCACGTGCGCCGCCTCGCGGGAGTTCCACCCGTCGACCACCATGCGCTCCGTGATCCAGATGTCACGGCAGGCGGTGTCGCCGGGTCTGGCGACGCGCCCGCACTCGCGACGGAACCGGCGGCGGAGTTCCTGCGCGTAGATGGCGTCGAGCGGACTGGAGGCCCGGCTTGGAACGTCGAGGGCGTCGACCTCTCTTCCCAGTCCGTCCAGGGCATCGATGCTGAGTTCGATGGCTGGACCACGCTTGAGCGCCCGGCGGGCGCGCAGCCAATCGATCAGCGTACTCCTCGCGACCCGGCGCAGGTAGGACAGGATGGTCGTTTCGGATCGTCCGCGACAGCCGCGCAACACCCTGCGATCGTTCTGGAGCAGCCGGACGTAGGTCTCCTGGATCACATCGTCGAGGAGATCCCGGTTCAGGTACACGCCGTAGCTCCGTCCGAGGCCGGCGAGGGTGCTCCGCAACATCGGATCGACACGGCGAACCAGGGATGTCCAGTCCGCATCCCGGGCGACGCACTGGCGCCACAGCGCGGGGAAGTCGCGCGACTCCTTGCTCTGGTGATCAGTCTGTGGGGTCATCTTCCGCTCCATGAAAGTGGAGCGGAGGTGCCCGGGCCGGCCTACTCAGAGTTCGGCAAGGGAGGGAGAGCGTAGCACTCTCGGAGCGGTCGTGGGAACTACCGCAGCTTTTCTTCGACGAACTCGACGTGGCGGCGGATCTTCGGGTCGTACTTCTTCAGCTTCAGCTTCTCCTGGCTGAGCTTCTTGTTCTTCGTCGTCGTGTAGAAGTACCCGGTACCGGCACTCGATACGAGCTTGATCTTGTCTCTCACGTCGTCACCTCCGAATGCAACCGGCGGCTTCAAGGGCTGGGAGCGGAATGGCGGGGCCGACGGGACTCGAACCCGCGACCTCCGGCGTGACAGGCCGGCATTCTAACCAGCTGAACTACGACCCCGTGCGTCCGTCCTCGTCGTATCTCCCTCGATGCTTCGATGCTACTCCCGCCGCCATGCGGCATTCACTGACGGTTTCCTGGTCGCGCGTACTCTGGAACCTCCGTGGTGGGAGGTGGGGGATTCGAACCCGCGACCCCCTGCGTGTAAAGCAGGTGCTCTACCCCTGAGCTAACCTCCCCGGCGACGACCCTATCGGCCGTCCGGCGGACATCGCAGGCCGCGGGATCTTAGGGCAGGCGGGGGGCATCGTCAATGAACGACCAGACAGCCTCACTCCGTGGCACAATCGCGGCGGCAGAACCACCTTCTCCCGAGGAGTACTCACTCATGCACGAAGTTCCCGATCTGGCCTATCCGTTTGACGCTCTCGAGCCCCACATCGACGCGCGGACGATGGAGATACACCACGACAAGCACCACGCGGCCTACGTCGCCAACCTGAACGGAGCTCTCGAAGGCCGCGACGAACTCGCGGCGATGAGCGTCGAGAACCTGCTCCGCAACTTCGACGAGGTGCCGGATCCCATCAAGGGCGCCGTGCGCAACCACGGCGGCGGCCACGCCAACCACTCGCTGTTCTGGTCCGTCATGAGCCCGAACGGCGGCGGCGCGCCGAGCGGCGATCTGGCCACCGCCATCGACATCCGGTTCGGCAGCTTCGACCAGTTGAAGGAGCGCTTCGTCAGCGCCGCCATGGGTCAGTTCGGCAGCGGCTGGGGCTGGCTGGTGAGCGGCGACGACGGCCTGGCGGTGATTGCACGGCCCAACCAGGACTCGCCGCTGATGGAAGGTCTGACGCCCCTGCTCGGAGTCGACGTGTGGGAGCACGCCTACTACCTGAACTACCAGAACCGTCGCCTGGACTACCTGAACGCGTTCTGGAACGTCGTCGACTGGGACGCCGTAGCGGCGCGGTTCAGAGAGTAGTTCGTCCTACGGGGCGACGAAGCCGGACCGGCGGTTTCCGCCGCGAGTCCGGAGGTCCTGCTCCATGCGGCGCTCCAGCAACTCCTCCGCTTCGTCGAGCAACTCGAGCGCCCTTGCGAGCTGGTTATCGAGCTGCCGCTCGGCCCTGAAGCCCTCGGTCAGGCCGAACGCGGTGTTGAAGATCTCGTAGCGGAGCCGCATGCGGGCGTGGCGCTCGACGGCGGGATCCTCCAGCGCTTCCCCCAGTTCCCCGGCGGAGACGAGATCCTCCTCGACGATCCACTTCCAGAAGCGCTCCAGATAGTCCTCGGGCACCTGCCAGTCGGTGGAGTCAACCCCGTCGGGCACACCCTGCTCGAAGGGGAAGCGGTGGAAGCCGCTCTGGATCCGCAGGCGCGTGATGACGGCCGGGTCCTCGTCCGCCTCGACGATGTAGTCCGGCGTCACGCCGCCGCCGCCGTAGACCTCGCGGCCGAGATCGGTGCGGAAGACCGGGCGTTCCTCCCTCGGATCGAGTGACGGCAACGGCTCCGAAGGTCGGCTCTCCTCCCCGTCCTCGTCGGCGCTTTCGCCGTTCGCGTCGTAACCGGTGTAGTAGTCCCAGTACGAGGAGTAGTCGCGCTGGATCAACCGCCCCGCCGGCGTGTAGTAACGCGCGGTGGTCAGGGCCAGGCCCGCGCCGTAGGACAGCTCGTAAACCGTCTGCACCAGGCCCTTGCCCCAGGTCGACTCCCCGACGACCAGGCCCACATCGTGATCCTGGATGGCTCCCGAAACGATCTCGGAGGCGGAAGCAGAGCCGCCGTTGACCAGCACGACGACCGGTAAGCCGAGCGGCTCGTGGCGGCCCGTGGAGCGGTAGGACTGATGGGAACTGTCGATCCGGCCCCGGGTCTCGACGATCGTCGTACCCGGAGGCACGAACTGGTCGGAGACGGCGATCGCCTGGTCGAGCAGTCCGCCGCCGTTGAAGCGAAGGTCGAGGATCAACCGTCGCATGCCCTGTTCCTTGAGCTCGGCCAGGGCGCGCGCGACTTCTCCGCCGGTGGAACGGGAGAAGTCCGTGATCCAGAGGAAGCCGGTTTCCGGCGTCAGCATGTGGACGTGGCGCACGGTCTCCTGCGGGATCTCGGCACGCGTCACCGTGACCTCCAGCGGTTCGTCCAGACCGGGACGAAGCAGCGTCACCGTGACGTCCGTCCCCTTCGGCCCCTTGAGCTTCCGGATCGCCTCGTTCGGATTCATGTCCTCCGTCGGCTCGCCGTTGATCAGGTGAATGATGTCGCCGGCCCGGATGCCCTTCTCGTAGCCCGGCGTGCCTTCGATCGGCGAGATGACGGTCAGGCGGTTGTTGCGCGTCCCGACGTAGATGCCGAGGCCGTAGAAGGAACTCTGCTGGCGTTCGCGCATCGAGTCGTAGGCCACCGGCGGCAGGAAGCTCGTGTGCGGATCGAGGTTGCGCAGCATGCCTCCGATCGAGGCGTAGACGAGATCCCGGTAGGTGACGTCGGCGACCGCGTAGTTCGCGTGGGCCGTCTCGACCAGCTCCGTGTAGAGGCGGACCTGGGCCAGCTCGTCCGCGTGGATCGCCAGCAGGTTGCCGCCCGCGAGCCCGCCGACGACCACGGCCGCGGCAAAGAGAAGGAGTGCCAGATTGCGCCAGGGTTGCTTCACGGCAACCCGGGAGTGTACCAGCGAGCGCGCAGGGCCTCGCTGGAGCGGCGGCGGTGGCGGCGGCGTGGCGGCACCCGCCCGTCTTGGGGCAGGACGTCGTTGCCGGCTGAGGGCCGGGACGGTCGTTGTCGACTGGGGCGGACGGTTTCGTGCCCCTCCTCGATCTGACAGTGGCTCGGGTTGGCGTATCATGCCGAGCCATGTTCGGCCCGATCGGCATGCAGGAGATGTTGTTCATCATGGCGGCGGCTCTCCTCATCTTTGGTCCCAGGAAGCTGCCCGAGCTCGGCCGCACGCTCGGCCGCGGCATGGCCGAGTTCCGGCGCGCCACGAGCGACCTGAAGCGGTCGATCGACGTCGAACTCGACGAGGAGAAGCGACCCGCGCCGGCGCGACGCATCGACACTCCCAGGAGAAGCGCCAGCGGCTCGGACCCGGGTAGCTCGAAGAAACCGCGCGAATCGGGCGCCGGGGCCCCGAGTGACCCCGCAGTCTGAGGACGACGGTCCGGTCCAGCCGCCCGAAGCGCCGGAACCGGAGCGGTTGCCCGAGACGAGGCTGGGCAAACGAAAGCCCGACGAGGAGGAGGAAGAAGAACTCCCGCGGATGACGCTGCTCGAGCACCTCGACGAGCTGCGCCGCCGCATCCTGCGCACACTGATCGTCGTCGTGGTCGCGTTCTTCGGCTGCTTCGCGTTCGCCGAGCAGATCTACAACCTGCTGGCGAAACCGATCGAGCCCCACGTCGATCAGCTCGTCTTTGACGGCGTCGCGGATCCGTTCATCGTGCAGGTGAGGGTGGCGCTGCTGGCCGCCGTCTTCGTCACCTCGCCCTATCTCGTCGCCCAGCTCTGGGGTTTCGTCGCGCCCGGGCTCTACCGCCGCGAGAAGCGCTACGCGATCCCCTTCATCTTCTTCGGTTCGCTCTTCTTCCTGGGCGGCGGCGCCTTCGGCTACTTCGTCGCCCTGCCCTTCGCGACCGAGTTCCTGGTCAACATGGGCCTTAGCGCGAACTGGGACGCCGACATCCGGATCGAGCGCTACTTCAGCTTCGCGGTCAACGTGCTGCTCGGGCTGGCGGTCATGTTCCAGCTTCCCATCGTCATCTTCATGCTGTCGCAGCTCGGGGTCGTCACGCCGCGGTTCCTGATGCGACACTTCCGCTGGGCCGTGCTCATCATCATCGTCGTCTCCGCGGTGATCACGCCGACGCCGGACGCGGTGAACATGACGATCGTGGCGGGGCCCACCGTGCTGCTCTACCTCGTCGGCGTCGGCGCCTCGGCGCTGGTGCAGCGGCGCCGCAAGCGGATCGAGGAGGAGGCCGAAGACTGATCCGGGCAGCAACGACGTCCAGCCCAGTCGGGGCAGGAGGGGTGCCGCCACCGCCGCCGCCACGCCGACGACGCAACCAGCTACGAGACGGGGCCGAGGGCGTCGATGATGCGGTCGACCAGTTCGCGGGCGGCGCCGCGGCCGCCGGGGGCGTCGAGCACGAGGTCGACGTTGTCGCGGACTTCCTGCACGGCGTCGGCCGGGGCAGCGGACAGGCCCGCGGCGCGGAGCACCGGCAGATCGACCAGGTCGTCGCCGACGTAGGCGACCTCGGACGCTTCGAGTCCCCGGCGTTGCAGCAGGTCGGCGAAGGCCGCTGCCTTGTCGCGGCAGCCGAGGAGGACCTCGTCGAAACCCAGGTCGGCGGCGCGGCGCTCGACGGCCGGAGAGTCCCTTCTGGCGCTCAGAAGACCGATCCCGAGGCCCGCCTCGCGCGCGCGCCGCACGGCCAGGCCGTCGCGGGTGTCGAACGCCACGGCCACTTCGTCGCCGACGTAGTAGAGCCGGCCGTCGGTGAGGACGCCATCGACATCGAAGAGCAGAAAGCGGAGCCGCAGGACGACGGAGGAGAGCATGGAAGGTCCCCGGGGCGCTACTTCCGGCGCAGGCCCCAGAGGTCGTGAATGTGGACCAGGCCCCGGAGACGGCCGTCCTCGCCCGTGATGAACAGGGACGTGATGCGGTGCCGCTCCATCGCCTCCAGAGCGACGGTGACCAGGGCGTCCGCGGGGATCGTCTTCGGATCGGGCGTCATGTCGTGGCGCACCGAACGGTCGAGGAAGGCCCCGCCGCCCGCGCCCACCGCGGGCTCCGTGTTCAGCAACCGCCGCAGATCGCCGTCGGAGATCACGCCGCAGAGGCCACCGGCGTCGTCGATGACGGCTGTAATGCCGAACGACTTCTCGGTCATCTCGAACAGCGCCTCGCGCAGGGAGGCTTCGAGCCTCACGCGCGGCAGGGAGTCGCCGCGGTGCATGACCTGCTCCACGGTCATCAGGCGGCGTCCGAGTTCGCCGCCGGGATGAAGCGTCGCGAAGTCCTCCAGAGTGAAGCCACGGGCCTCGAGCAGGGCCATCGCCAGCGCGTCGCCCAGGGCCAGCGTGGCGGTGGTCGAGGCGGTGGGAGCCAGGTTCAGAGGGCAGGCCTCCTGGTCGATCGCGGCCGAGAGGTGCAGGTCGGCGCGCTCCGCGATCGTGCTCCGCGCGGTGCCGGTGATCGCGATCAGGGGAACGCCGCGGCGATGGAGCACGTCAATCATCTTGAGCAGCTCTTCCGTGCCGCCGGACGACGACGCAGCCAGGACGACGTCGCCCGGCACGATCATGCCGAGGTCGCCGTGGATCGCCTCGGCCGGGTGGATGAAGAGGGCCGGGGTTCCGGTCGAGGACAGGGTCGCCGCCACCTTCTTCATCACGTGGCCGCTCTTGCCCATGCCGGTGCAGACCACGCGCCCCCGGCAGTCGCGCATCCGCCGCACCGCCTCCGTGAACTCCTCGCCGAGCTGGCCGATGAGACCCTCGATCGCCGACGCCTCGATCTCCAGCACCTTGCGGGCGATCTCCAGGCTGCGATCCCCGGCCACCGCCGCCGCGACCCGTTCGGCCACCTTCGACCCGCTCACACCCAGGGTCCCTCCGCGTTTCGCGAACGGTGGATCTCGAGCGCGGACAGGAGCAGGTTCTCGGCCCGCTGGAGGGGCAACTGCGTCTCCCGGTCGCAGCGCGCACTGTCCGGGTCGGGGTGCACCTCCAGGTAGAGGCCGGCGGCGCCGGCGGCGATGGCGGCCCGGGTCAGGGGCTCGGCGAAGCGGCGGTCGCCGCCGCTCTCATTCTCCCGCGCCCCGGGAAGCTGGAGCGAGTGGGTCACGTCATAGAGCACGGCGATCCCGTGCTCGGCCAGGATCCGGAAGCTCCGCATGTCGACGACCAGGTTGTGGTAGCCGAAGGAGCTGCCGCGCTCGGTGACGGCGACCCGGGCGTTGCCGGTCGCCCGGGCCTTGTCGACCGTCCTCGCCATGTCGGCGGGCGCCATGAACTGCCCTTTCTTGATCAGGAGGGCTCGACCGGTCGCCGCGGCCTCGATCACGAGGTCGGTCTGCCGGCAGAGGAAGGCCGGGATCTGGAGCACGTCGCACACCTCGGCGGCGGCGCCGCACTGGTTCGGCTCGTGAATGTCGGTCAGGACCGGGAGACCGGTGACCGCCTTGACCTCCTCGAGCGCCTCGAGTCCCTCGCCCAGGCCGGGACCGCGGAAGCTGTCGCCCGAGCTGCGGTTCGCCTTGTCGAAGGAGGACTTGAAGATCAGCGGCAGACCCAGACGATGGCTCATCGCCTGGAGCTCCTGGCCGAAGCCGACCAGCCAGTCGCGACCCTCGATCACGCAGGGACCGGCGATCACCGGCAGCGCGCCGCCGCCGAGAGCTACTCCCGGCGCGAGCTCGAAGCCGTCTGCCAAGACGTCCTCAGTTCGCCTCGGCGCTACCCGCCGGCAACTCGTCGCCGGCGCTCGCCGAGGCGGCCGCGCTCCGCTCCCTCTGTTCCACCGCGGCGCGAATGTAGGAGACGAAGAGCGGGTGCGGGTCGGTCGGTCGCGAGCGGTACTCGGGGTGGAACTGGCAGCCGAGGAACCAGGGGTGGTCCGGCAGCTCGACGATCTCGACGAACTTGCCGTCCGGGCTCCGGCCGGAAACGACCACGCCGGCTTCCTGGAGCGCGCCCAGGTACTTCTGGTTGACTTCGTAGCGGTGCCGGTGGCGCTCCTGGATCAGCATCCGGCCCTCCGCCTCCTCGGCCGTCCCGGCGAAGACTTCGGCCGCCAGGGTGCCCTCCTCGACCAGGCAGGGATAGGCGCCGAGCCGCATCGTGCCGCCCATCTCCTCGACTCCGAGAAGATCGCGCAGCTTGTAGATCACCGGATCGGCGGCCGCTTCGTCGAACTCCGTCGAGTGGGCGCCCACCAGGCCGCAGGCGTTGCGGGACATCTCGATCACCATGCACTGCATCCCCAGGCAGATGCCGAACATCGGCACCCGTTTCTCGCGGGCGTAGCGGATCGCCCGGATCTTGCCCTCCACGCCGCGGGGGCCGAAGCCGATCGGGACCAGCAGGCCGTCGACCTCGAACAGTTCCTGCGGCCAGGACTCGGCCTCGAGGTCCTCCGCGTTGATGTAGACCAGCTGGACCTCGACGTCGTTGGCGATGCCGCCGTGCATCAAGGCCTCGTTCAGGCTCTTGTACGCGTCGGGCAGCTCGACGTACTTGCCCACGATGCCGATCCGCACCCGGCCCCGCGGGTTGCGGATGCGGTCGACCATCCGTTCCCAACCGGCCAGGTTGCGCGGCGAACCCGGCAGGTTCAGCAGGTCGAGGAGCGACTCGTCCAGACCCTCGCGGCAGAACATCAGGGGCACTTCGTAGATCGTGTCGACGTCGCGGGCGGCGACCACGTTGCGCGCGTCGACGTTGCAGAACAGGGCGATCTTCGCCTTCGTCTCCGCCGGCAGGTCGCGGTCGACCCGGCAGAGCAGGATGTCCGGCGAGATGCCGATGGCCCGCAGTTCCCGCACCGAGTGCTGGGTCGGCTTCGTCTTCTGCTCGTCGGAGGCGGCGATGTAGGGCACCAGGGTGAGATGGAGGTTGACCGCGTTGTTGCGGCCGAGTTCCTGGCGGAACTGACGGATCGCCTCCAGGAAGGGCAGTGACTCGATGTCGCCCACGGTGCCGCCGATCTCGACCAGGACGACGTCGGCGTCGCCGGCCACCCTCCGCATCCCGGCCTTGATTTCGTCCGTCACATGAGGAATCACCTGAACCGTGTTGCCCAGATAGTCCCCCCGCCGCTCCTTGTTGATCACGGCCTCGTAGATCTTGCCGGTCGTGTAGTTGTGCTTCTTGCTCGTGTTGCAGGTCGTGAAGCGCTCGTAGTGCCCGAGGTCGAGATCCGCCTCGGCGCCGTCGTCGGTCACGAAGACCTCGCCGTGCTGGTAGGGCGACATCGTGCCCGGATCGACGTTGACGTACGGGTCGAGCTTCATCAGTTCGACGGAGAAACCGCGCGCCTCGAGGATGGCCCCGACCGACGACGCGGCAACGCCCTTCCCCAGAGATGACACGACGCCGCCGGTGATGAAGATGTACTTGGCCATGGCGATAGTCCTCGTCTTGTCTGTCAGGCACTCACTTCGGCGAGCATCCGCCGCTCGGCCACCGCCAGATCCCCCGGCGTGTCGACGCCCAGGGGCGCCTCGTCGACCGGCAGCACGCGGATCCGGATACCGTTTTCCAGAGCGCGAAGCTGCTCCAGGCCCTCACAGCGCTCGAGCGGGGTCTGCTCCAGGGCGGCGAGCCGCAGGAGCACCCTCCGCCGGTAGCCGTAGACGCCCACGTGCAACCGAACCGGCGCGGCCGACTCCCCGTCGCCCGCCAGTTGCCGGCGGAAGGGAATCCCCGCGCGGCTGAAATACAGGGCGTAACCGTCAGCCCCACAGACGACCTTGACCTGGTTCGGATCCCGCAGCGCATCGTCGTCGACCTCGGCGGCCAGCGTCGCCATGTCCTCTCCTGGATGAGCGCGAAGGTGCGAGGCGAGCTCGCTGATCGCCGCGGGATCGAGCAGCGGCTCGTCGCCCTGCACGTTCACCACGGCATCCGCACGCCACCGGCGAGCCGCCCAAGCGATCCGGTCGGTCCCGCTCCTGCAGTCCTCGGGCGTCATCTCGCAGTGACCGCCGAAGCCTTCCACGGCGCGGCGGATCTCCTCGTGGTCCGTCAGCACGACGACGGCGTCAAGCCCGGAGGCCTCGCTCGCTCGCCGGTAGACGTGCTCGATCATCGGTCGGCCGCAGATCGGTAGCAGAGCCTTCCTGGGCAGTCGAATCGAGTCATAGCGAGCAGGAATGGCACAGACGACGCCGACCGCGTCTGCTACGAGTCCAGCACTCGACACGGCCCACACTACCCGCGCCCCGCGCCGGGGGTCAAACTGCCCGCCTGTAGGCTCGCGGCGTGAACGACGGCCCTCGATCGTCGGCGGCCGGCACGGCGCTCGCCGTCGCGCTGCTGGCCATCGGATTCGCGCAGCCGGGTTGCATCCGCGCACCGGCGCCAACCGGCGCCGCGGAGTGGATCTGGACCGACGGCCTCGGCGCGGAGCCGGGCCGGCCGGCGTCCTACGTGCTGCTGCGCGACTTCGAACTGCCGGCAGCGCCCGAGGCGGCGGCGCGGTTGTTCGTCGTCGCCGATCGCGAGTACGCGGTGCACCTGAACGGACACCAGATCGCGCGGGGCGCGTATCGGCGGGGTGAACCGATCGACGAGTTCCAGGTCGCCCACCTGCTCCACGAGGGTTCGAACCGCCTGACGATCGAGGCACGGACGCCCCACGGCGACGGCGGCCTCCTCGCCGGCATCGAACTGGACGACGGTTCGATGCCCGTCGTGACGGACGCCCATTGGCGGTTCACAGAAGCCTGGGATCCCCGCCTCGTCAAGGGCGAGATCGCGCTCGCGGACGCGGCCCCGATGCTCCGACCCGTCAGGGTCTGGGGCCGGCCGCCGGTCGGCCGCTGGGGCCGCGTGAACCGCGGCGACCTGCAGAAGCCCGATCAGATCTGGCGCTCGGCCGGACCGCGGCGCATCGTCCGCGTGACTTCGTCACCGGGCCTCGAGTTGGAGCCCGGGATGCGGTCGTCGCACCGGGTCGACTTCGGCCGGGAGGTCGCCGGCGTGCTCGAACTCGAGTTTCGACCGGCTGCGGCAGCCGTCCACCGGGAACTGCGCATCTGCCTCGCCAGCGACTGCGAGCGGCGGCCGCTGGTGCTGACTCCCGGCCGACCGGCCTGGCGCGATTCGGACCGGCGCAGCTTCGACACGGTGATCGTCGCCGGCGTGCCCGAGCTGCGGACGGTTCGGGCGCGACACTAGGGTTCTTCCCAGTCGACACCTTCGGGCGGCTGGAGGCGGCCGGCCGGCACGCCGGACCGGTAGTCGCCCAGCAGGAACCGGTTCTCATTGCGCTGGGCGTCGTAGTAGGTCAGTTCGCGCAACTGCTGGTCCCCGGCGTCGATCACGACCTGCACTTCCACAACGTCCTCGCTTGGTTCGAGCGGCCGCAGAACGAGACGCTGGCGGTTCCCTTCGGCCGCTTCCAGCTCCGCCTCGTAGCGGTCCCGGAGGTCGCCGGTCGTCAGCAGAAAGAAGTCGAGTCCGGGAGCGGGCTGTTCCGAGAGGTCGTAGCGCTGGCCGACCGACTCGCCGGGACTCCAGTGATGGACCGTTCGGCCGCAGAGCAGGAACGCTTTCTCGAACGGCGGGGAGTAGTCCCAGCGCAGGCAGCCCGGCAAATCGATGGCAAGGCTGCCCCGCTCGGTCTCGCCGTCCTCCGGCGCGAAGCCGAAGGGGACGAAGGTCTGCACGAAGCCCGCCGACAGTGGCCCCGAACCCTCGAGCGCCCGACGGAACTCGTCGAGCACCTGCCAGGGGTCGGCGGCGGCGGGCGTCGTCGCGCCAAGCCCGAACGCCGAGGCGACCAAAGTCGCCAGCGCCGCCGCCCGGACGGATGACATCAGTGCTTGAAGTGACGCCGGCCGGTGAGCACCATCGCGATGCCGTGCTCGTCGGCGGCGGCGACGATCTCGTCGTCGCGCACCGAGCCGCCCGGCTGGGCGATCGCGGTCACGCCCGCGGTAGCCAGCGTGTCAACGCCGTCGCGGAAGGGAAAGAAGGCGTCGGAGGCCGCCACCGTGCCAGCGAGATCCAGTTGCGCCTTGTCCAGCGCGATCCGGCAGGAATCGACGCGGCTCATCTGGCCGGCGCCGATGCCCACGGTCTGGTGTTCGTTCGTGACGACGATCGCGTTCGATTTCGTCGCCCTGCAGACTTTCCACGCGAAGTCGAGAGCGCGAAGCTGGGCAGCGTCCGGTCGCGCCCGGGTCGGACAGTCCCAGCCGGCCGGATCCTCCGGCGCGGCGTCGATCTGCTGGCCGAGGAAGCCGCCCTCGATCGCCCGTAGCTCCCACTCGCCAGCGACGGGCGAAAAGGCCGGACATTCGAGCAGGCGCAGGTTCTTCTTCCGGCCCAGCCGCTCGAGCGCGGCCGGCTCGTAGGCGGGGGCCGTCACCACCTCGACGAAGAGCTTCGCCATCGCTTCCGCGAGGGCGCCGTCGACCGGCCGGTTGACCGCGATGATCGAACCGAACGCCGACACCGGATCGCAGGCCAGGGCACGTTCGTAGGCCTCGACCAGCGTCCTGCCGCGACCGACGCCGCAGGGGTTGTTGTGCTTGACGATGACCACGACGGGGTCCTCCTCCGGACCGTCGAACAGCGCCGACAGCTTGCGCGCGGCGTCGGCGTCCAGGAGGTTGTTCCAGGAGAGTTCCTTGCCCTGAAGCTGGCGGAAGCCGCCGAACACCCCGCCGGCGCCCACCTGCCGGTAGACCGCGGCCGACTGGTGCGGGTTCTCGCCATAGCGCGGCCGGAGCACCTGCTCGAGCTCAAGCCGCAAACTGTCCGGCAGAAGGGGAGGACCGGGAAGCCCGTCAGGCTTGTCGACCGGCGCCGGAGCGGCGCCGTTGGCCAACCAGTCGGCGATCGCCGCGTCGTAGCTTCGCGTGTGCCGGAAGGCCTTCAGCGCCAGTCCGCGGCGAACCTCCTCGGACAGGCCGCCCTCGCTCTCGAGCGCCGCGAGGACGACCGGGTAGTCGGACGGGTCGACCACGACGGCAACGTTCGCAAAGTTCTTGGCCGCCGCCCGGACCATGCTGGGCCCACCGATGTCGATCATCTCCACCGTGCCGTCCACCGACGCGTCCGGGGCCGCCGCCGCGTCGGCGAAGGGGTAGAGGTTGACCGCCACCAGGTCGATCGGTGGAATCTCGTGCTCCTCGAGTTCCTGCCTGTGCTCCGAACGCCTGCGATCGGCGAGGATGCCGCCGAAGATGCGTGGATGCAGGCTCTTGACGCGGCCATGGAGAATCTCGGGATGGCCCGTGATCTCGGATACCGCGGTCACCGGCACACCGCGTTCCGCGAGTTGCCGTGCCGTGCCGCCGGTGGAGATGATCTCAACACCCAGCTTCGCCAGACCCGAACCCAGATGCTCCAGGCCCGTCTTGTCGAAGACCGAAACCAGTGCGCGGCGAACGGGGAGCATCGGCGTCGGCGCAGCGTAGCATGCGGGAATGCCTCACCCGTTGCGTTTCTACGCCGCAAGCTGCTAGAAACCTCCCCTGCCGTGCGACCCGTCACGCGCGACCCTGCCCAGGTAGCTCAGTTGGTAGAGCACCTGACTGAAAATCAGGGTGTCGGTGGTTCGAATCCGCCCCTGGGCACCATCTGCGCGAACCCCGCGACGGCCCCCGTTCCGGACCGCCGCCGCCGAGAGTCTGGAGAATCCGCAGCAATTCCGCAGTGCCTTCCAGAACTTCCCAACCGGCGCCCGAGACTCGTAACTGACAGCAACGAAGCTAGTTACCGCCGGCCCGGGAGTTCTGTCCCGCTACCGGCGAGAAACGCCGCCTTGACACACCCTTCACACGGCCTGTACGTTGTTTCGCGGATAGGGACTGTGACCAAGAATCGCATCCTGATCCACCGGTCCTGAGACGCGACCTTCGGATCGGAGCCTGAGAAGGGCGAAAGTCACGTTCGCGTGGTGGGCGCCCCTTGAAGGCGAAGGTTGGAGGGTCACGACTCGGAAGCCGGGCTCGGCGGCAGGAGCCGCTCGGAGTTCGGGGGACTCGGAGGCGCAAGCCGAAGGGAATCCAGGTTCCGAACAGTTCCAGTCATCGAGTGGCTCCCGTGGCCGACAGTCTTCCCGGGAGCGGCACCGAAAAGCGAAAGCCGGACGGAGGCGCAACTGGGAAGGCGGCTTCAGGGAAGCGGACGGCCGGAAGTTGCCCGGCAGCAACGGAAAGCCAACCGGTAACTGAAGTGCCTCCGTCGGCAGACCCTACGGGGGCTTCGTCGTGAGACCCGACCAGTCGAGCGACGGAGTGCCCCGCAGGCGTCAGGTCGGCAGAGGCCAGGCTTCGGCGAGCCCCCGCGGCGGCGAGCCGCAGGGCGGTAGGCTCGGAGGCGAAAGCCAAGGAGTCGGTTGCCTGAGGCAAGACGTTGCGGACCGTTCGGCCGTCAACGCCGAAGGGGCAACCGCAGGAGCGCAAGCTTCAGCGGAAGACCCGGAGGGGGAGACGAGCGAAAGGGAGGCCCGGCTGGTGGCGCGCTCGCGCTCCAAGACCCATGCCCGCCAAGCTGTAGTGGTCCAGGAGATGCGAACGGTGGGTGAGAGGCTGAGGTCGATTCGGGCGAAACTCCTGAAGCGGTCCCTATCCTCTTTTTTGGCCCGGCGGAACCCTAGCACGGCACGCCCGTAAGTGCAACCCCACCAGTAACTTACGGCAGCTACCAAGGCACACCACGCCTGCGGTCCGCTCGAAAGGCCGCCCACCGGAGTCCGTCGCCGGCGAGAGACGTCCGCCGGCCGGGCACGCACCTCCGCGGTCAGAGACTGGTCAGCCAAACGTCACGCGCCGTCCGGAATGCTCCGAGCGTAGTGTCCTTTAGAGTTATCGAAAACTCGGGGTTCGGTCCCGCAAGCGCGGAGAACCGGATCCCGGAGCAGGGAACCTTCGCCCCACGTAGCAGTCGAGAAGCCAGCCCATGCAGCGCGGTAACCGCACGTCGCGAGAGGCAGCGCCCAGGCGCGGCAGCGGCCGGGGCCCCGCCAGCGGCCAGTGGCGCCGCCTCCGCTTCGGCGAGTTCGACTTCGACCCCGAAACACTCGAACTGCACAGCGACCGAGAGACCGTTCGGCTCCAGCCCCAGCCCGCCAAGCTGCTTCACCTGCTGATCGCCAGCCGCGGCGCCGTCGTATCGCGCGAGGCCGTTCGACGCCACCTCTGGCCCGACGAGATCCACGTCGAGTTCGATCAGAGCATGAACTCCTGCGTCAAACGCGTTCGAGTGGCGCTCGGCGACAGCGCGGTGGCTCCCCGCTACATCGAGACGCTTCCGCGGATTGGCTATCGATTCCTGCAGCCCGTGATGGAAGTCGGGAACAGCGGTCCGCCGCTCCGGGCCTCGGGGGCCGCGTCGACCGTCCCGAACGTCTTCCCGCGGACTCGTCGGATAGCGGCCGCAACGCTCGCTGTGGTGGGCGCGGCCGTTGGCCTTATCCTCACAGTCCTGGTCTGGCACGCCATGGACTCGCGGCCCGGCACCGCCGACGAGGCCCCGCGCCACGTGCTGGCGGTCCTGCCCTTCGCCGCCCTCGAGAACTGGGCCGGGGCCGAGCCTTTCCGGCAGGCTCTGGCCCAGGAGCTCATCACGTCCCTCGCCCGCCACGGCTCGCAGAATCTCGCGGTCGTGGCCAAGGACACCGGGCCAGATCTCGAGATCGGCATGTCGGTGCCCGGTGTCAACGCCGACTTCGTCCTTGACGGCCGCGTTCAGCGCGAGGAAGGCAGGCTCCGGGTGTGGGCGCGGCTCCTGCTCGCGAAGGACGGCACCGTGCTGTGGACCGAGGCCTACGATGGCTCGGACGACGAGATCCTCGCCTTCCAGACCGAAGTGAGTGCGCGAATCGGTGACGCCGTCCTTGGCCGGCTGGCGCAACTGGTCGACAATCTCCGAGCCTCGCACCGGCAGAGCTAGGAATCCCGCCAGGAACCGGAGCGGCCAGGCAGGTCGACGGCTGCGGCGAGTTCACTCAGGAAGCGGGTCCGCGCGACCTCCTCGGCTCCGAGGCGCAGAAGATGCTCCGTGACCTGCTGGCAATCGATGAACGCAAAGCCCCAGTTCCGCAGGCGCTCGACAAGGTAGACCAAGGCGACCTTGGAGGCGTTCGAACGCCGCGCGAACATCGACTCGCCGAAGAACGCGCCGCCGACGGCGACCCCGTAGAGGCCGCCGGCCAGTTCGCCATCCGCCAGACACTCGACCGAGTGAGCGAAGCCCCGGCGGTGCAGGCGATCGAACGCATCGATGAGGGGCTGTGTGATCCAGGTGCCCGGCCTGCCCGGACGGTCCTCGGCGCAGGCGGTCATGACTTCCCGGAAACGCGAGTCGACAGTGACCTCGAAACGGCCGTGCCGCAGCTCCTTGCGGAGGCTCCGCGAAGCGCGGAACCGCTCCGGATAGAGCACCAGCCGCGGCTCGGGAGAGAACCAGAGCATGGGCCCGTCGACGCCCAGGAGCGGCCAGGGAAAGATGCCTGCCCGGTACGCGGCCAGCAGGCGCTCCGGTTCGAGATCGCCGCCCACCGCCAGCAAGCCGCTCGGATCGGCGAGCTCCGGAGGCGGAAAGTCCAGGCTTCGCTCGTCGAGCAGGAAGGGGCCCCGCCGGTTCACTGCCGGCAGGCTACACGTTGAAGCGGAAGTGAACGACCTCGCCGTCCCGCACCGGGTATCCACGGCCCTCCAGACGCAGCGTTCCGCGGTCCCGGCAGGCCGCCATCGAACCGGCGTCGATCAGCTCCCGCCAGTCGACGACTTCGGCGCGGATGAAGCCCCGTTCGATGTCGGAGTGAACGGCCCCCGCCGCGGTTCCGGCCGTGTCGCCGCGGCGGATCGTCCAGGCACGCACTTCGTCCTCGCCGACGGTGAAGAAGGAGATCAGTCCAAGGAGACCGTAGCCGGCCCTCACCACACGCACCGCGCTGGGCTGGTCCAGACCGGCTTCGGCCAGGAAGGCGCCGCGGTCCTCCGGCTCGAGGCGCGAGATCTCCTCCTCGAGGACAGCACTTACGGTCAACAGGTCCGTTTGAGCTCCTGATGACGAGCGCTCGGAAGGACCGCCTGCGACCGCCTCGTCGACGTTCAGCACAACCAGCATCGGTTTCAGGGACAGCAGTCCGTAGCCGCGCAGTTGCTTCTCTTCATCGTCGCCGAACTCGATCGACCGCAGCGACGTCTCCGCTTCGAGCACGGGAAGAACACGCTCCGACAGCAATGCGCGCTCGCGCTTCTCCAGGTCGGTGAGGCCCCGCTTCCGGGCCTGGACCAGGCGCTCGAGCCGCCGCTCGACCAGCTCGTAGTCCGCGAGGATCAACTCCAGGTCGACCGCGGCCACGTCACGCTCCGGGTCGACGCCGCCGGCCGGATGGACAAGTTCCGGATCCTCGAACGCTCGCACGACGTGGACGAGGGCGTCCATCATCCGCAACCCGGCCAGGTCGAGGGTCTCGCCCCGGCCGCGGTCGATGCCCGGAACATCCACGAACCGCACCTGCGCCGGCACATGGCGTCGCGGGCTGTAAAGCTCGCGGAGGCGCTCGAGGCGCGGGTCGTCCACGTGCGCGACGCCGACGTTCGTCGTCCTGGACGCCTTGAACTTCCCGGTCTCCTGGCGTGAAACCGTCAGCGCATTGAAGAGCGCCGTCTTGCCCGCCTTCGGCAGGCCGAGGATGCCGAGCTGCATCCGCCGCGTCCTTCAGACGCCGGTGCCGAAGTTGGCGGCGAGGATGGCCAGATCCTCGCCGTCGACCTGGCCACTGCCGTCGACGTCGGCGTCGGCGTCGTAACGCCGCGACCGGGCGCCGGCGCCGAACGCCAGACCGAGACGGACCAGATCCGTGCCAGTGACCCGTCCGTCCCCGTCCACGTCGCCCGGCGGTACCACCGCACCGTGGACCCGGAAGCGGCCGAGCATCCGGTTGTAGACGTTCCCGTTCAGGTCCCACGCGCGAAGGTCCATCGTGACCACCCCGCTCAACGGGACGGGCGGCTTGTAGCTCCAACGCAGACCCCGTCCATTGTCGTCCACAACGGGGGCAGGCGCGGGCGCACCGCCGACCACGAGCCTTGCCGACCCTTCCACGATCTCGCTGCCGAAGTCCCTCATCTCCACCTCCACCGTGGCTTCGACGGGGACCTGACTCGCGCCGTGCGCCGGCGAGAGTCGGATCGGCACGGGGGGCACGGTATCGGTCCCCAGCAGGGTGTCCGCGAAGACCCTCGCCAGCAGGTCGTAGCCCGCTCCGTTCGGGTGACCCACAGGATCCTCCTCGCCTGCGTAGTAGTACTCCCGGAACAGCCGCGCCCGAGTGCCGAACACCTCGAACGGATCGACCAGGCCACGGCCGTGTTGCGCGGCCAGCCGGCGGATCGCCTGCGCCAGGTCCTGGTTCTCCACGTTGTTCGGGTCGAAACGGGCATTCAGCAGGCGGGGAATCAACGTCGCATGGAATGGCGTCCGGCCGGCTTCCGCCGCCCGCGAGGCCATCCGCTCAAGGTTGAACAGGGTCGTCTCCGGCGAAATCCCCCGGCTGATGTCGTTCGTGCCTTCCATCAGCAGCAGGCAGTCGCCAGGCTCCGCGAGCACTCCGTCGAGGCGCGCCAGCCCCTCCGGCGTCCGCTCCGCGCCCACGCCGCGGTTGTCGACGACAAGCCCGGGAACCAGTTCCTCCAGGCGCGGCGGGTAACCACGCGCCTCCCGCCCCGGATCGTCGCCCACGCCGGCCGTGATGCTGTCGCCGAATGCCTTGCAGCGGGTCGGGGTCTGTGCGGTCGCGCCTGCGCCGAAAACGAACGCGACGAGAGTCGTCGCGGCGGCGAGCCGGAGCGCCCGTAGGTGGATTCGACAGATCCCGAGGAAGGTGTTACCGGCCAATGGGCCGCCATCCTACAAGCGCGAGTTCAGACCGTCTGATGAGTTCCTTCACCTTGATTTATGTGCTATTGTGCATGTTTGCACATCCTGTCAGTCTTCCTTGTACTCGGGCCATCACGCCCTTGAGGAGAAGAACGGAATGATGAGGCAAACCTGTGGTCTGGTTCTCGCCGCGATACTCGGTGTTTCCGCCGCTCTTTCGGCACAGGGCACGTCATACGTCCTGATCGGCGACAGCGACAAGGAGAGGGACGTTCTTCTCAGCGTGCACAACCCGACTGGCCAGAGTCAGAGCTTCGACATCCTCCCGATCGCGGCGGACACGAGCGGGATCAACCGGTCGGCGTCCGCGACGCGGGTGGAGGTTCCGGCAGGCCGCACGATGATCTACTCCGATCTCGCGGAGGGCGGACCCACGATGGTCGAACTGACCACCCACGGCGAACTCACCTTCCAGGCCTTTCTGATGCCCCTGAACTCGAGCGGCAAGCGGGTCGGCTTGCGTGAGCAGATCCCGATCGTCGACTCGGAGCGCCTGATCCGCGGTGGCTCGTGGGCGTTCGTCAGCGGCCTGCGCAGGGACGTCCACGACCGTTCGGACTACGCGATCCTGAACCTGTCCCACGCGTCCAACCGCTGCGAGCACCGTGTCCGCAGCCACGAGGGCCATTGGGCTCGGGAATCGACGGTGTTGAATCATCACCCGCTCTCCCTGACTTACGTTTCCGACGTGCTTCTTGTCGTAGGGGTCGAACTGGGCGACCGCTACACCATCTCGACCAACTGCACCGACAGCTTCTATGTCGCCGCTCTGGTCACCGATGGCTGGAACCACCAGGTTTCCGTCCTGGAACCGTCCCAAAGCGGCGTGTCCAGTCTGACGCCGCCCGGATACGGCGAGCCACCGCCGGCGCCAAACCCCGAGACGCCGGATCCGCCGCCTCCTTCCGGCTGCACCCAGGGCTGGGTCTGCGTCGACCTGAAGGGGACCTTCCACCGCGCCACCACGGGCCGGCCCAGCTACGAGACCCGGCTGAACACGCCGGCAGGCACCTACCAGCGCGTTGTCTTTCGCTTCAAGGTCCACCACGGCGGCTGGAACCGTGTGTCGTCCCGGAACCAGAACCTGTTCTGGCTGGCCCGCGAGAAGCACGTCGACCTCTTCGGTTTCGGAGTCGCCAAAGGCCCCGGTGGACCCGCCCAGGTCTTCTACCGCACGGACTGGGGCATCAACCACGTGAACAAGCAGCGGGTAGTGAAGCACTACCTGATGCGGGCCGGCCAGACGTACGACGTCATGTACGACTTCGACGCCGCGGGCGGCCGAATCGTGCTTACGCTCACCGACTCCGCGGGCAACGAGGTGATGAGATCGGAAGGGCAACCCAACATCTCCGAGATCCCCTTCGCCGAGGGTCAGCGGATCGCCGTCGGCTTCGGCTTCCGCGGCGAGCACGACAACGAGCCGGCGCAGCCCGGCTGGCGCTGGTCCGACCTGCATATCGAGCTGCTCCCCAAGTAGCCGCGCCGCGCGGCCGCCATAAGGTAGGCGGCATGAGGCGACGTTCGGCCCGAAACCGACTGGCGGCGGCGATTCTCGCGGCGTCCCTGTGGGCAGGCTGCGCCGGGGCGCCGCCGGTTCACCGCGGACCTATCGTGCTGATCACGATCGACGCGCTGCGCGCCGACCTGGTGGGCACCGGCCTGATGCCGAACCTGGATCGGCTCGCGGTCGACGCGGACTGGGCCGGTTCGGCGATCACGACGTCGAGCTGGACGGTGCCGTCCATGGCGTCCCTCTTCACCGGCCAGCAGCCCTGGCGTCACGGCAGTTGGCACGGCGCCCGCGCCCATCTGCGCGACGACGTGCCCACTCTGCCCGAGATCCTCCGCGAACTCGGCTACGAGAACGCGGCCTTCCGCTCGAACAGTTGGCTCACCCAGACCTTCGGCTACGTCCGTGGCTTCGACCGCTTCGGCCCCGTAAGCCGGATGGAACGGGTCACGGAGGTCCTGGCGGCGATCGACGGCGGACAGCAGTTCGTCTGGATGCACCTGCTGCCGCCGCACGCGCCCTACCGCCGCCACGCCCGCTATCTCGACCGACTGGACGCGCCGCGCGACGACCTGCCGGAGCGACTCACCCCGCTCGACATGCGGCCCTTCGCGGACCCGGACAGACCCCTCGATCCGGATCAGAGGGAAAAGGCCTGGCAGCTCTACCAGCTGACCGCCGCCCACGCGGACGGCGAGGTCGGGCGGATGCTGGACGCGCTGCGTGACAGCGGGCACTTCGACGAGGCCCTGATCGCCGTGACCTCCGACCACGGCGAGGAGTTCGGCGAAAACGGCCAGGTCCTGCACGGCAACAGCCTGCACCGGGTGCTGATCGAGGTGCCGCTGATCGTCAAGCTGCCGGAGGAGTGGCCCCGCCCGATCGACCCCGGCGAGACGGTGGCCAACCACCGCCTGTTCTCCACGCTGATCGAGGCCGCCGGCGGCACGCCGCCGCCGGGGAGCCCGCCCAGCCTGTTCGAGCACAGCGCGGACGGCGCCCTGTCCGAGCTCTACCTGGGCAACGGCGTCAACCGGATGTCCCTGGTCGAGGGCGACCGTCAGCTCATGTGGACCAGCCGCTTCGCGCCTTCCGAGGAGCGCTACCACGACGCGATGCTGGCGCTGGCCGGCGGCGAGCCTCCGTCACCGTTGCCGGAGGCGCCGGAGGAACTGACGGCTCGACTCGAACGGGAGTTCGAGAACGCGCCGCCGCTCATGGGGGCGTCCGGAACGCGTCCAGCGCTCCAGGCCTACCAGTGGCGAGCCGAGGGCGCGGTCGAGACGCGCGCCGGGGAAGACGACTTCGCGCGCCGGTTGCAGGAACGCTGGCAGGCGGAGAACGGTTCCGACCTGGCTGCCAGACTCGCCGAGCGCGGCGAGCCCGAGATCAGTCCGGAAGAGATGGAACGGCTGCGCGCGCTGGGCTACGTCGTGACGTCGCGCAAGCCGGCGCCGCCCGAGGAACCGTGAAGCGGAGTCACAGCCGCGGCTTGCTCGCGGGCCGCAGCCGCAGGTCGTAGACCTCGGCCGACGGTGGCAGCGCGGTGGCGTCGATGATCGCCGTCGCCACATCCGCGGGATCGAGAAAGCGCTCGGCGTCGTAGCGCTGGCCGAGACCGCGGCAGACCTCCCGCTGCATCCGGCCACGGGTCCTTCCGGGGTAGACGCTCAGCACCCGCACGCCGTCGGCGTTCACTTCGGCGCGCAGGCCGTCGGCGACGGCCCGCAGCGCGTGCTTGCTCGCGGCGTAGGCGACGCTGCCGGCGCCCGCTCCGAGGCCCGCGGTCGAGTTGACGAACACGACCAGACCACGGCGGGCGCGGAGCGCCGGCAACAGTCGCCGGGTCAGAACGTATGGAGCGCGGACATTGACGGCGAACTGGAGGTCGAGGTCCGCGATCGGCGCCGATTCGACCGCTCCCGCGCGAAAAGCGCCGGCGGCGTGGACGAGCAGGTCCACGCCGTCGCCCAACGACTCCGCGGCCGCGCCGGCCTCCCCGACCGCCGCCTGCCCGGTGAGGTCGCCGGCGACGGTCCGAACGGCGCCGCTTCCCGCCTCGAGTTCCGCGCCCATCTCCCGCAGCCGCGCCTCGTCCCGGCCCAGGAGCAGCAGGGACGCCCCTTCGGCGGCGAGCGCCCGGGCGACCGCCCCGCCGATCGCGCCCGTGGCCCCGGCCACCACCGCTATTCGATCGGCAAACCTCGACACGCGCGGAGCTTACCGGCCGGTAAGCTGCGGTTGATGCCGAGGTCGCTTCGCCTGACGCTGACGATCCTCGCCTTGGCCGGCGCGTCTCCCGGGGAAATCGCCGCCGACGGGCTGACCGCCTACCGCGGATCGGCCTGGGCGCACCTCCAGGCGACCTCCGAACCGCCCGTCCTGTGGCTGGGAACCGAACGCTCGGTGGAGTTGCCCGCGGCCGGAGCGGCGGGCGCCGCTCGCTACGACGACCTCGTTCTGATCGAGCCCCAACCCGACGGAAGAGCGGGGTGGGCCGTCGCGGGCGTCGCCCGCGGCGCGGACGGGCAGCGCTTCCTGCTGTACACCGGTCGCGGCGGGGAAGTGACCGCTCTGCCGGCGCCGGACCGGGCGCGACCGGAGAACCGGCTCGCCTCGGCCCGGTGGCTCGCGTCGGGCGGACCAGAGCCCCTGCACGGCCTTGCCTGGCTCGAAGCGAGCCGTCCCCGCGGCCAGGAAGTCTGGCTGGCGCCCTTGCGCGACGGCGCCTTCGAGCCTGCCGTGCGCCTGGTCGCGGATGGCCCCGGCTCCCAGACCGCTCTGGACGCAGCGGTACTCACCGACGGGTCCTGGCTGCTCGTCTGGTGCGCCTTCGACGGCGAGGACGATGAGCTCGTCTGGCGGCGGCGGCAAGCGGACGGAAGCTGGGTCGGCGGCCGCGTCTCGGCCGACAACGGCGTGCCCGACATCACGCCGCGGCTCCGGGTCACCCGGGACGGCGCCGCGGTCGCCTGGAGCCGCTACGACGGCCGCGTCTACCGGGTGCGAACGGCGCGCTTCGAAGACGGCCGCTGGAGCGGCGAAGACTGGGCAGGTCCCGCCGATTCGCTCTACCCCGAGTGGGCCGGCGGCGACGGCACGCTGCTCTACTTCGAAGGCGCGAACCGGACCTGGACCGCGGCCGGACCGGCGTCGACGCTGCGCTTCGAGACGGCGACGCCGACGGCGCCCGTGCTCGACCGCGACTCCACGTCGGGTCTCCTGCGCGCGCTCTGGCCCGCGAGGTCCGGCTGGCGCGCCGAACCCGGACGCTCCGCCAGGGTACGACCGTGAGGAGCGCCATACGGGCACTGGCCGCGCGTTTCCGGGCCCGGCTCCAGGACCGCGAAGGGCTGTTCGCGAGCCGCACCGCGACTGTGACGCTGGCGGCCCTGAGCTGTTTCCTGCTGGCGGTGCCGCTGACCACGGCCAAGCCCGGCCAACCGGCGACGCTCAAGGCGGACGAACCCGCCTACTACCTGATGGCGCTCAGCCTCGCCCGCGACCTCGACCTGAGCTACGAGCCGGCGGACGGCGACCGCCTGCTCGAGGAGTTCCCGTTCAGTTCGACCGGCAACCTGATCCTGATGACCTCGGACGGCTGGCAAACCGTCCACTACGGCAAGCCGCTGGCCTACCCGCTGTTCGGAGCGCCTTTCGCCGCGCTCTGGGGCGCGAACGGGCTGCTGTTCCTCAACATGGCGCTCTTCGTCGCCATGCTGTGGCTCGCCGCGATGTTCCTGGCGCGTCGCGCCTCGCCCGCCGTCGCCGCCACCTTCGCCTGCGGCCTGCTCCTGCTCTCGGCCTGCTCGCGCTACGTGTTCTGGATCCAGCCGGAGGTGTTCAACATGTTCGGGGTCTTCGGCGCCCTCTACTGGGGCTTCGAGAACCGCCGGCGCGCCTGGTGGCTGACGGTCCTCTCCGGCGTCCTGCTGGCGCTGCCGGTCTACAACAAGCCGATGTTCGCCGCCATCGCACTGCCGCTCGCCGGCGCCTTCCTGCTGCGGCGGCAGTGGCGCACGGCCGCCCTCTGGATCGCCGGCTTCGCGGCCACGCTGGCGCTGCTCTCGGCGATGTCGCTCGGGTGGACCGGCCAGTTGCTGCCCTACCTGGGCTCCGACGTGCGGGCGGCGGTGCGCGTGTGCGAGCCGGGCGGCTGGCCGCCCGAGATCGTCGAGGCCCGCCGCATCGCCGCCGGAGCCGCTCCGACGACGGGCGAAGCGGCCGCCGCGGTGACCATCCCGGAGTCGCCCACGGGCAACACCTTCTCCTGGCTCTTCCGCGTTCCCCGCCAGTCGTTCGGTGAGGTCGTCGAGAACGTCGGCTACTTCCTGATCGGCCGCCATGCCGGTCTCATGCCCTACCACCCGTTCGCGGTCATCGCCTTAGGCCTGTTCCTGTTCAGCGGCCGCCGCGACCGGGACCGCTGGCTGCTGGTCCTGGCTCTGGCCGTGATCGCGGGCTACTTCCTGCTCTTCATCGGCTGGAACTGGCAGGGCGGCGGCGGCTTCATCGGCAACCGCTACTTCGTCAGCGTGATGCCGGCGTTTCTCTTCCTCGTGCCGGGCCGGATCCCCCCGTGGACGCTGCCGGCCGGCTTCCTCGCCGCCGGCCTGTTCGTCGGCGCGATGGTGCTTGCGCCCTTCGGGGTCACCGTGCCCGCGCCGACGCTGCAGGCGCACACCCGCAACGCGCCGCTGCGCTACCTGCCGTTCGAGTTCTCTCTGCGCAACGTGCCCGGCTACGAGCGGAGAAGCATCGCCGGCATGACAATCCTGGGCCGGGCGGACCGAGTGCTGGAACGGGGCGGTTCCTGGTGGGTCGCCGCCCGCGGACCGAGCGAGCTGTTCATCGAGTCCCGGCACCGGTTCGACAGCCTGACGCTCTTCGTCACTTCGCCCGTGGCGCCGAATCGCCTGCGGCTGCGCCTCGACGGCGGTCCGGCGGTCGACGTGGAGTTCGCGGAGGCCGGCCGGCGCCAGCGAGTGACTCTCGTTTCACCCGGGCCGCACAAGGCGCGAAGGCGCGACGGCCACCGCAGCTACGTCCATCGCCTGCGCGTCGAGACCACCCGTGGCGCGCCGACCATCTGGACCAGGGTGCGGCCGCCGGCCCCGTGCGCCGCCTACGCCTGGAACCGCGAAACGGACGAGACCTTCTACCTCGGCGCCGAACTGCGCTTCCTCGGCAGCGAGGAGCACATGAACGCGGAGGTCTTCGCGGCGCGGATCGGCACCGTCGGCCTGATGCCGGCCACGCTTCCGGCCGGTGCGGAAGTCGAACTGCCGGTGGGCGTGACGAACGAGTCCGAAGTCACCTGGCGTCGCCAGGGCTACGTCGGAGTGAACCTCGCGTCCCGCTGGCGACAGGGCATCGCCGGGCCCGAAGACGACGGCGCGGAACCCGGCCCCCGGGTCGGCCCGGAAGGCCGCCGCAGCCTGCTGCCGGACCTGGCTCCCGGCGGCTTCGAAACGGTGATGCTGCCGGTCCGCGCACCGAACGAACCAGGCGACTACACCCTGGAGATCGACCTCGTCTACGAGCACGTCGCCTGGTTCGAGCAGCGCGGCGTCACACCGCTGCGGCTGCCGATCCGGGTGGAGGCGCCCGGCACGCCGGAGTAAGGCGCGCTCAGGCCTGTTCTTCCAGCAAACCGGCTTCGAGCAGCGCGTCAGCCGCCTCGCCGAGGAGGCCCTCCGGCAACCCGGAGCGCTCCGCGATGTCGTCCAGGGAGTGCTCGCCGTCGCTCTGGTTGAGTACCCACAGCATCGCGATCTCGAACTCCCTGCGGCCGGCGCCGCCGAGGCCGCCGTAGAGGCCGCGGCGGCCGAGCTGCGGTTCGCCGAAAGGCTTGAGGTTGCGGTAGCGGCGGTCGCCGACGGAGTCCGGGACCCGGGGCCGGCGGCGTTGCCGTTCGCCAGATGAACCCTCGGCGCAGTTGCGGACGTCGCCTTCCTCCAACATGGCGGCGGTCGCCAGGTACGCCGCGAGCGAGCCGGCGAGGGCTTCCGCGCTGATGAACGAGAGGTCGTCGGCGGAGGTGTGGTACTCGGGGTAGCGGCCCCAGGGCGTACGGGTCAGGACGCCGACGGGCAGGTCGAAGCCCGGGGAGCAGTACTGGCGCTCGTCGTAGCCGAAGGGGAAGAAGTCCTCGGTGACGAGGTCCTCGCCGAGATTGGCCAGGGCGGCGGCGACGGCGCGGTCGATCTCGCGGTCGCCGCGGCGGCTCCTCTTGTAGTGAAAGCCGCCCGCGTCGCCCAGGTTGGCGGCGATCAGGCCGTGGCGGAAGGTGTCGAGCCGCTCGCGGTTCCGGGCCAGCCAGGCGATGGCGCCGATGCCGCCCGGGGCGAACAGGAAGCGGTAGCTGTAGCGGCGTTCGGAGACCCGGCCGAGGGCCTCGGCCAGATGGAGCGCGACCGCGATCCCCGAGAGGTTGTCGTTTGCGAGCTGCGGGTGGCAGACGTGGCTCGAGATGAGCACCTCTTCGGCGCTCGAACCGGGCAGCAGGAACTCGCCCCAGGTCATCGAGCCGTCCTCGAGCGAGGCGTCGATGCAGACCTCGTGCTCGCCGTCGGGCAGGGACGCAAGGAGGCGATGAGGCAGGCAGAAACCCCAGGTTTCCTCGTAGTAGGAGGTGCGGTACGGGATCAGGTCCGGCTGTTCCGGCAGGCTGTGCAGGTGCGGTAGCAACTCGTCGAGCGTCATCCTGCGGTGAACCGGGGTGCTGTAGCCGACCAGGTGGAGGCTGTGGTCCGCGAGGTCGACGACGCGGCGGCCCGAGGGATCGCGGATCCACGCCTCGCGGGGGTTCCACTCACGGGGCACGGTCCAGTCGAGGATCTGCGTGCCGGTGGGGAGTTCGTGGCGTTCCAGCGGCATCCGACGGGCGATCCGATCGAGGGTCGCGCGGACGCCGTCGCCGGTGAGGCTGCGGGGGATCGGGTAGAGCTCGGCGGCGAGGTCCATCATCGACCGTCCGGCCGCGTCGCGGTCGAGGGCGGTGAGCGCCTGCCGGATGGTGGACATGGACCTATTCTGCGCGAAGCCTGAATGGAGCCGGCCTGGCGGCCGGCGCGCCTCACTGGCCGCCTGCGGCGGCAGCCGGCGGGGGCGCCGGCGCACCCAGTGTGCGGCAGCGCCGGTTACAAGTACCCCATCGCCTTAAGGCGCTCGATCTCCTGCCGCGTCCGCTCGACGTCGGTGCCGCCCACCGTGTCGACCGGCTGCCACGCGTCGCGGTAGGTCGCCACGCGCCCGGACGAACCCACATCGAACGGCGCCTCGAACGCCTCGCTCAGCACCCTGCCCTCCGCATCCTCCGGCAGAGGCAGACCCAGCAGCGCCAGCATGGTCGGGAAGACATCGAGCACGTGGCTAGTCTCCAGCCGGTGGCCGCGGCGGATGCCGGGGCCGTACATCAGCAGGACGCCATCCGGGCCGTGCCGGTGCTGGGTGTACAGCCGATGGACGAAGGTCGGCGACTGGCCGTGATCCGAGGCGACGACGAAGACCGTCTCCGGACCCAGGGCCCGGCGCAACTCGCCGACCAGGCCGTCGATCCGCCGGTAGACGTCGGCCACCGCTTCCCCGTGCTCTTCGATGCCCGCCCGAGAGACGAACGGGAAGAACTCCGGCTCGGCCCAGCGCCAGCGCTGGTGCGAGACGGTGTCCGGTTCATGGGTGTAGAGGTTGAGGAAACGCGGCGGCGGCTCGCCCTGCGCGGAGCGGTGCTCCAGCAGGGCGATCACGGCCCGGTGCTGCCAGTCGAGGTCCGGCCGGCCGGCGGCCGCGTCCATGACCTCCTGCGGCAACTCCGGCGGCTGCGCGAACCACTCGAGCGTCGTGTCCACGGTGCCGGACGCCGCCAGCGTGTCGTTCAGGCCGTAGCCGAGAAGCCGGCTCGACGGATCGAACATCCGCTGAGCCGGGAACGAGTAGAAGTAGCCGTCGACGACGACGGTCGGCAGCCCGGCCCGATCCGCGATCTCCCAGATCGGCGGCGACGCCAGGTCGAGCCGGTTGACGAAGCGCCGCGAGATCCCCGGCGCCCCGGCCACCAGGTCGATCAGCTCCTTGAAGCTGGTGCGGTGAACCGGAAACAGGCCGGCTCCCGAACCCGGAAACCGAATCCGGTAGAAGTCGTGGACGCCGTGCCGCCGGGGCGTCTCGCCGGTGTAGATCGACGCCCAGATCACCGCGGAGTTGGCGTCGCTGATCGTCCCGAGCCGGCTCGACGTGCCCTCGCGGACGAACTGCGCCAGGTTCGGCAGCTCGCCGTCGTCGATCAGGTCCTGGAGCATGTCGGGGTCCACCCCGTCGAAGCCCAGCAGGGCCACCGGCGGCCCGTCGCCGGCGACCAGCGCCGTCGGGTCGAAGGACGCCGTCCTTTCCTCCGGAGCGAGCCGGAACGCGATCGGCCGCACCACGTGGGCCACGACCAGGGCCAGCGCGAGCGCGCCCACCAGCCGCGGCAGTCGACCAGAGGCGGCGAGACGGGCCGCCCGAGCCGCAAGCGCCCAGGTGACGATCCAGATGACGGCGCCGGTCAGGCCGCCGGCCACGGCAAGAAACAGCGCCATGCTCCGGAAGCCGCCGGGCGTGAACCAGGGGACCTGCCCGTAGGTCAGGCCGTAGAACAGGACGAGCTCGAGGAAAACGAGATTGAAGAGGCAGGCGGCGAAGACGACCGGGTTGCCCGCGGGCCTGCGGCGCAGTTGGGCGAGCGTCCGCCACAGCAACCCCAGACCGCCAAAAGCGGCGCCCGCCCAGACCCCGTAGAGCAACGCGAACAGCAGGAGCGCGGCGACTCCGGTGACGGCGCTTTCCGTCCGGTTGTGCACCAGGTGCGCAAGCGAGATCGGGCCGCCGACCAGCAGCGCGCCGAACAACAGACCGGCGCTCAGGTCGCGGCCGCAGGCGACCAGCGACTCGCGAACGAAGGAAGCGGCGCCAGCACGTTCGGCCACGGGCCGGGATGATACGGCAGCGGTGGCCTGTCACTGCTAGGGTCGCGCTCCCCGCGTCGGCGCGATGCGGGCCGAACCGCGAGTTGCCTGAGGGAACCGGACATGGCGAACGTAGCCGTCGTCGGCATGCAGTGGGGCGACGAGGGCAAGGGGAAGATCATCGATCTCCTGTGCCCCGCCTTCGACGCCGTGGTCCGCTTCCAGGGCGGAAACAACGCCGGCCACACGGTGAAGTTCGGCAGCGGCGAGGGCGACGAGCACTTCGCGTTGCACCTGATCCCCTCCGGCATCCTGCACGAGGGAGTGGCCTGCTACCTGGGCAACGGCATGGTGATCAACCCGGACGCCTTTCTCGCCGAGGTCGCCCAACTGGAGCGACGAGGCATCGAAACGGCCGGCCGGCTGCGGCTTTCCGACCGGGCGCACGCCCTGACGCCGGTGCACGTGGCGCTCGACATCGTCCGCGAGGAGGCTCGGGGAGCGAACCGAATCGGCACGACGGCCAAGGGCATCGGCCCGGCCTACGAGAGCAAGATCGGCCGCACCGGCATCCGCCTGGCGGAACTCGTCGCCGGCGGCGAGGCGATGATGAACCGGCAGATCGTACGGGTCGCGGACTTCGAGCGCGCCGCCGCCGACGGCGCCGAACTGGACCCCGAAGCCGCCGCCGAAGACTTCACCCGCTGGGCCGAACGCCTGTCTCCCTACCTCTGCGACCTGTCGGTCGAACTGGACGATCTGATGCGCAGTGGTGGCACCATCCTGTTCGAGGGCGCGCAGGGCGCCCTGCTCGACGTCGACCACGGGACCTATCCCTACGTGACGAGCTCGAACTCGACGACCGGCGGCGCCGCGACCGGCAGCGGCGTGCCGCCGACGGCGATCGACGGCGCGATCGGGGTAGTCAAGGCCTACACGACCCGGGTCGGCGAAGGGCCGATGCCCACCGAGCTGTTCGACGACGTGGGAAGCCACCTGCGGGACCGCGGACACGAGTTCGGCACGACGACCGGCCGGCCCCGGCGCTGCGGCTGGCTCGACCTGGTCGTCCTGCGCCACGCGAGCAGGGTCAACGGGGCGCGCTGCCTGGCGCTGACGAAGATCGACGTGCTCGACGAACTCGAAGAACTCCAGGTCTGCGTCGCCTACCGCATCGGCGGCGAGGTGGTGCACAACCTGCCGGCGGTCACCGACCGGCTGGAAGCCGCCGAGCCCATCTACCGCAGCTTCCCCGGCTGGAAACAGGACACGCGCGGGGTACTCGAGCGGAGGGACCTGCCGCAGGCCGCCCTCGACTACATCGACTTCCTGGAGCAGGAACTCGAGGCCAGCGCGGATCTGATCTCGTCCGGTCCACGGCGTGAGGAAACCGTCGTCAGCGGCGGCGGCGCGCTCGGGGAGTGGCTGGGCGACCGTCTCGGAGCGGTGCAGGCGGCCGTCGGCGATTAGCGCGGACGTATACTGCGCCGGGCCGTTAGCTCAGTTGGTAGAGCAGTGGACTTTTAATCCAAGGGTCGGGGGTTCGATCCCCTCACGGCCCACCACGACCGGCGTCGGGCACTGCCTGCCGCAGCGGTGAAGGTCTCGCGGCTGTCCGCCGGTGTCCGTTGCGGGCCCGCCGGCGCACACCGAGCGCCCAGATGACGACGCCGGTCACCGAAAGCACCGCAGTGACGATGCCGGCGAGGAAGATGATGATCCGCCCCGGGAGGCCGAGAATCTGGCCGCTGTGGATGGGGAACTGCAGCCGGTAGATCACGTCCGCGGCACTCCCCTCGAGCGGCACACTGTCGCCGATCAGGGAGCCGTCATGGCCGTCGACGTAAACGATCGGCGACCCGAGGCCGGAACGCACGCCCTCGAGCGGCTCGAAGTAGACGATGTAGTAGGCCTGCGCCGGTACGACGCCCACGCGGGTCAAGCCGCTCGGCCAGCCGCGGCGCGCGGCCTCGACCGAAGCCAGGTCGATCGCCCGGTCGAAGCCGATCAGGTCCCTGCCCCAGTCCTCCCGCGCCAGGGTCTCACGGGTCTCGAAAGGGTAGGGCTTGGGCTTCGAGAACACCTCGACCACCGGCCGGAAGACCTCGCGATTCAGGTTGAAGTACACGCCGGTGACGGCGAGCAGGAACAGGACGCCCCAGAGCCACAGACCGCCGGCGCGATGCGTGTCGTAGTTCGTCCGCTCGGCGCCGGCATCCGTCTTCACCTTCCACGACTTCTTCCAGCGCGACCAGAACGGACGGCGCCGCGGCAGCGTCAGGTAGAAGCCGATCAAGCAGTCGAAGGTCCACAGCACCGAGATGCCGCCGAGCAACCAGACCCCGATGCGCCCCGGCGCGTGCAGCGTGTAGTGGAGGCGGTAGATGAAGGGCATGAGCTCCGCGCGCCCAAGACAGCAGGACCCCCAGAGTCGGGTACCGAGCACCGCGCCGGTGGCCGGATCCGCCCACACCTCCGTGAAGCCCAGTTCGTCGGCATAGTCCGGATCGGCGGCCAGAATCGGGTCCTCCGGTAGGACAAACGCGCGGGCCGCTTGGGCACTGTCACCCGGCAGCGTGAGGGTCCTTTCCTGAATACGGTCATCCCATGCCTCGATGCGTGAAGTGAGTTCGGACGCCGACAGCGCGGGGCGCCCCGGCGGCACGTGCATCAGATCGGGATTCAGCCAGGCGTCGATCTCCTCGTAGAACGCAAGCGCGCTCCCGGTCAGGCCGACGACAACGAGGAAGAGCGCCAGGACGAGTCCGGCGTAGCGATGCAACTTGCGGGCGAATCGGCGCATGGGATCGTCGGAAGGCTCAATAGTGGATCGAATTGGTCCTCTTTTGTCAATGACCCTGCCGGGACATCTCGCGACGGGTCCGGTGGCGCGCGGCAGAACGTCCAGAACCCGGCGCTTCGCGCCGGATGCCGGCGGGAACCCGGCGCACCCAGTTTCTGCCGCGCAGGCTCCTAGCGCGGCGCGTAGTACCAGATCGGCGACGACCAGGCCCGTTCCTGGATCGTCGCCGCCACACCGCCGCGCGGCTCGACGCCAGCCCGTAGCGCGTCCCAGGTGGTCCAGCGGCAGGTCGGGTTCTCGAGTACGCGCACGTAGTAGACGGCGTCGGTGCCCGGGTCGAAGTTCGGGTCCTCCCAGACCGCGGCGAGTTCGCCGGCGCCCAGGTCTTCGCTGAAGGAGCAATCCGTGAGATCGACGGTGGCCCCGTTGTCGGGGCAGCGATGGGTTTCCGGATCGACCGCGCCGCCGTCCGAGCAGGCCACGTCGTAGACCTGCTCCCGGGTCTCCTTGCGGTAGCCGCTGTCGTACCAGCCCTTGACGACCTGGAGCCGCTGCAGCGGGGCGCTAAGGCGGTCCTGCTGGGCCCAGACCAGGAAGCGGGGCGCCGCGTCGCCGTCGGCGACCAGGTCGCCGCCCATCGGCACGCCGCCGGCGTAGGCCTGCCCGACCAGGTCCGGGCTGGCCGTATCGAGGCCGTCGTAGTCGAAGCCGCCAAAGAAGCGGAGCCGGATGCGGGTGCCCGAGGTGGCGTAGGTCTCCTTGCGGCGCATCCCCTGGAAGATGGCGTCGCGGGTGTTCTCCTCCGCCCACACGGCGGCCAGGCCGGAGGCGGAGAACTGGGCACGCCGCATCCCGAAGTACGGTCCCAGTGCGTCGTCGACCACTTCGCCGAACGCCTGCTCCGCCGGCGGCAGTCCGGCGATGTAGTCCAGCCGCTCCTGCGAGACCGGCACCGACCCCCGGTTCTCGGCCGTCCCCGAGACCGGCGACGACCCGAAGGTGTTCGACTCGTCGAAGGAGGGTGCCCCGCTGTGGGTGTCGCTCGAACCGACGAAACCGATCTTGAACGGATTGCCGCGGCCCTCCTGCTCGAGCGCCAGCCCGCTGACCAGGGCCTGCCGCGCGTAGCTGCGGCTCGGATCGCTGTGCGCGGAGATCTTGCCCTTGCGGGTGTTCAGGATCTCGAAGTCGGCCCACTCGTCGTCGGGCGAGAGCCTGGGGTGGGTCTCCGAGGTGCCCTTGACCTGGGTCAGCTCGACCAGCGGCTCGTTCCGCATCCGCTGCTCGGCGAAGGCGTTGTCGACGGCGCGGCCGTCCGAGTACTTGAGCCGGAACACCTGGCCGTGCGACTGGTTCATGTTGTGGGGAATCGCCAGGCTGTCGACGCCCTGCTCCCGCAGCCGGTCCATCCAGCTCCAGAGCTGCTCGGGCTCGTGCGAATCGATCCGCGTGAACGGCCGGGCCGGCGCCTTCGACCCGGCAAAGATGACGTTGCGGTGGTACGCCGCCGACTCGGGCGCAGGCGTCGACGAGGTCCACTCGTAGGCGATGAAGGTGGTGAAGTTGCCCGGGTCGTTGTGACGCTCGGCGGCCAGGATCGAGTCCTCCCAGGCCGAGCGGTGGGCAGCGTCGTCGAAGGACGCGTACTGCATCTGCGGGTGGTTCACCATCCGCGCCCGCTGGCGCCGCAGGAAGCCTCCATCGGTACGCATCTGGCGTCCGAAGCTCTGGCGGAAGAGGACCGAGCGCGTCTGCACCGAGTAGGGGTGCAGGTTGTCGCCCTCGTTCACGCCGTGGAACTCCTCCGCGCCGGGAAGCTGGCCCACCCGGGTCGACGGGTCGGCCCACAGCGGCACCATGCCGAGAAAGAACCCGTGGTCCGAGACGGCAAGGAAGTCGAGGGGCTCGCGGAGCTTCATCGGATCGCCGAAGGAACTCTCGATCTCCTCTCCCTTGGCGAACCGGTAGCTCTCGTCGGGCGTGACCTCGGCGCCGAGAAGGTAGGCGTCGAAGGAGTAGCGGGTGTGGATGTGGACGTCGCCGAAGTAGACGTTCCGGTGCTCGTTGTAGCCCTCCGTCGGTGAGGCGGGCGCGGGCGTCTCGGCGTAGTCCCTGACGGACAGGGAGGTGTCGGAGCAACCGAAGGCGGTGAGACCCAGGATCACGGCTGCGGCGGAGAGCTTCGGCAGGGTCGTTCGACGCTTTGATAGGGGCATCTCCACAGGGTAGCGCGCCATAGGATCGAGTCCATGCGAATCCCATCGATGGCCCGGCTCACCCTCTTCTCCGCTTTGGCGGCAACGCTCGCGCCGGCCGCGGCCGCCACCGACGACCGCGGCGCCCTGCTCGAACGCATCGACGGACTCGTCTCCGACTCGATGGAGGCCACGCAGACGCCCGGCATCTCCGTCGCCGTGCAGTACCGCGGGGAGCTGGTCCTCGCCAGGGGCTATGGCCTGGCCGACGTCGAGAACCGCGTGCCGGCCACCGAGCACACCGTCTACCGCATCGGTTCCGTGACGAAGCAGTTCACCGCGGCGGCGGTCATGAAGCTGGTGGAAGACGGGAAAGTCGCCCTGGACGAGCCGATGACGAAGCACTTCCCCGACTACCCGGTCGGCGAGTTCCACATCACGAGCGGCCAGTTGCTCGATCACACGAGCGGCATCAAGGGCTACACCGAGATGCCGGCCTTCTGGGAACAGGGCCGCCTCGACCTCTCGCACGAGCAGATGATCGAGCTGTTCTCGACGGTGCCGTACGAGTTCGAGCCGGGCGACCGCTACCAATACAACAACTCCGGCTACTACCTGGCGGGCCTGCTGGTCGAGAAGGCGAGCGGCAAGTCGTACGCCGACTACCTCGAGGAGACGTTCTTCCGGCCGCTCGGCATGCGGGAGTCGCACTACCTCTACAACGACCCGATCGTGCCCAACCGCGCCGAGGGCTACCGGGTCGAGGACGGCGCCCTGCTGAACGACGAGCCGCTCTCCATGCACCTGCCGTTCGCGGCCGGAGCACTCGGCTCCAGCGTCCTCGACCTGGTGCGCTGGATCGTTGCGCTAGGCGCCGGCGACGTGGTCGGGCCGGACGGGCTCGAGGCGATGACGACCCGGCGACGGCTACCCAGCGGCGACGAGATCGGCTACGGCCTCGGCCTGTTCGTCGGCGAGATGGCCGGCCGCCCCAAGATCGAACACGGCGGCGGCATCAACGGCTTCCTGAGCCAACTCTCCTGGTATCCGGACGACGACCTGATCGTCACGGTTCTAGCCAACTGCAACTGCGGCGAGCCCGGCCCACTGGAAGCCCGCATCGCGAGGGCCGTGCTCGGCTTGGCGGAACCGGATCATCCCGCCGTGGACCTGGACGAGGAGGAGCTGAAGCGCTACGCCGGGATCTACGACTTCGGACGGAGTCCGCTACCCGTCGCGGTGAAGGACGGCAAACTGCTGATCGCTGGCAGGGAGACCGTGCCGATCGGCGACCACCGCTTCGCCGGCACCCGCGACAAGGAGCAGATCGCGATCTTCGAGATCGATTCAGAGACGGGTGTGGCCACTCATCTGCGCCTCGAGCGCTGGGGCCAGGTGCAGCGCGGCCAACGGGCCGGCACCGATCCGTAGAGGGCGTCCCACAAAGTGGAACGTCTCAACGCAGCCGTCTCAGATGTGCCACTCGATCGAGTCGCCGTTGTACCTCGTCGTCACCCGCCGCGCCGGCGGTGAGACGCGGCCGTCCTCCAACTCGTCGCTCCAGCGAGCGAACGCCTCCTTCATCCTCTCTACCAGCTCCGGGTGGGCGGCGGACAGGTCCTCTGACTCGCCGGGATTCCGGTCGACGTCATAGAGCCGAACCCGGTCGCCCGCCATCAGCAGCTTCCAGGAGCCGTGCCGGACGGCCGCGTTCGGCCCGGAACGCCAGAACAGGTACTCGTGCGGCGCGCCCTCCGTCTCGCCTGACAGGTAGGGGATGAGGTCGACCCCGTCGAGCCGATAGCTCTCCACGTTTGGGACGCCCGCCAGGCTGGCCGAGGTGGCGAAGAGATCGAGCGAGCTGACCGGGTGCTGGTAGACCGTACCTTCGGGGATGCGGCCGGGGAAGCGCATCAGAAAGGGAACCCGGATGCCGCCCTCATAGAGGTTCCGCTTGTGGCCGATCAGGGGGCTGTTGTGGATGCGCTCCGTGTCCTGCGTGGACATCGCCCCATTGTCGGACGTGAAGATGACGAGCGTGTTGTCGGCGAGGCCGTGCTCCTCGAGCTTGGCGAGGACCATGCCGACCGCGTCGTCCAGCGCGCTGACCATCCCGGCGTAGACGCGACGGTACGGGTCGTCGAAGTCAGGGAACCGCTCGTAGTGCTCGTCCATCACCTGCATCGGGGCGTGGACCGCGTAGAAAGCGAGATAGAGGAAGAAAGGCTCGTCCCTGTTGCGATCGATGAACTCGATCCCCTCGCGGGCGAGCTGCGTGGTCTGGTACTCCTTCAGCTCGTCCTCCTCGCGGCCCTTGAACATGGCGACGACGCGGTCCGGGTTCCCGCGGGTCACCGGCTTCATCTCCAGCGCGTGCGCGCCCGGCCAGCTCGGGTCGACGTAGTTCATGCCGGACGGCATGCCGTAGAAGTAGTCGAAGCCGCGGTCGAGGGGATGCAGGAGCCGCCGCATGCCGAGCTGCCACTTGCCGATCGCCGCGTTGGTGTATCCGGCGGTCTTCAGGGCGTCGGCGATCGTGCGGTGGTGAATGCCGAGCGTGCCCCGGGCGGCGCCGATCGGCGGCACGGTCTGGGAGTTCAACTCCTTGCCCCAGCGCTGTTGGTAGCGGCCCGTGATCAGTCCGTTGCGGGACGGGTTGCACACCGGCGCGGTCATGTAGCCCGAGACGAAGCGGACTCCCTGCTCGCCGATCGAGTCGATGTGCGGGGTCGGGATGCTGGCGCCGCCGTAGGCCGAGATGGCGCCGTAGCCGAGATCGTCGGCAAAGAGGAGAACGATGTTCGGCGGGTCTTCGGCGGCGGCCACCGACGCCAGCAGGAAGGTCGAGAAGACAAGGTTCAGTCTCTTCATGCCATCGGTCCCCTTGTGCGCTTGGGTTCTGGTCCTGTCAGGATACCCGCGGCGCGCCGGAACCCGGGTGCAAGACCCTTCCAAGTACGATTCCGCGTCATGCGACCAGTGAGACCCGCCTTGGCCCTCGCCGCGCCCCTGACCGGCGCGCTGCTGCTCACCGCCTGCGGCCCCGCCGACGAGGACTGGCCCGTCTATCTCGGCGACTCGGGACGCCGGCACTACAGCCCGCTGACCGAGATCGACCGGGACAACGTGAGCCAACTCGAGGTCGCGTGGGTCTACGACGCCGGCGAACCGCGGGGCCCCGGCGCCACCATGTACACGAGCCCCCTGGTCATCGACGGAGTGCTCTACGCGCTCTCGCCCCACCTCGACGCCTTCGCGCTCGACGCGGCGACCGGCGACGAGATCTGGCGCAGCGAACTCGAGCTTCCCGGCAACGCCCAGCGCGGCCTCATGTGGTGGGAGAACGGCGATGACCAGCGTCTCTTCTACACCCACGGCAAGGACCTGATCGCACTCGACGCTGCCGACGGCAGTCTGGTCGAGAGCTTCGGCGACGGCGGCCTGGTCGACCTGACGCCGGACGTCGACCGGGCCGGTGTGATCTTCGTCACCGTGCCCGGCGTCGTTTTCGAAGACAAGCTGATCCTCGGTTTTTCGACCAACGAGGACGCGAACGCCTTCCCCGGGTCGATTCGGGCCTTCAGCGCCGTGGACGGCAACCTCGTCTGGCAGTTCGACACGATTCCAAAGCCGGGCGACACCGGCTCCGAGACCTGGGCCGAAGGTTCGCTCGAACGGGCCGGCGGCGCCAACGTCTGGACCGGGATGGCGCTGGACGAGGAGCGCGGCATCCTGTTCGCGCCGACCGGGTCGGCGACTCCCGACTTCTACGGCGCGAGCCGCCTCGGCGACAACCTGTTCTCTGACGCCCTGGTCGCGGTGGACGCGCGCACGGGCGAACTCAGGTGGCACTTCCAGGTCGTCCGCCATGACCTGTGGGACAAGGACAACCCCTCGCCGCCGACCCTGGTTCAGCTCGAGCGCGACGGCCGCACGATCGACGCGGTCGCGATCACGACGAAGACGGGGCAGCTCTACGTGTTCGACCGCGAGACCGGCGAGTCGATGTACCCCATCCACGAGATCGAGACCCCGATTCCAAGCACCCTGCCGGGCGAGGTGACGGCGCCGACCCAGCCGATGTCGGCCGTGGTCATCAGCCGCCAGGACTTCGAGATCACGAACCGCACCCCGGAAGCGCGCACGTTCGTCGAGGAGCGGATCAAGGACTGGGATCTCCGGCCCTGGGCGCCGCCGAAGGTCGGCACCGTCCTCTTCATGCCGTGGTACGACGGCGGAGGCGAGTGGGGCGGCTCGGCCTTCGATCCGGGCAGCAACCATCTGATCGTCAACGCGAACGACGTCGCCGGCATCCTGGAGCTCACGGAAGTGCCGGTCGGCTTCAGCCGCTACGGCACCTACGCGCTTCACTGCGGCCGTTGCCACGGCTTGAAGCTCGAGGGTACCGACATGGGCGGCCCCCTGCTCGGCGTCGGCGATCGCCTGTCCCGAGGCGAAATGCGCCGAATCATCCGCGAGGGCAGCGGCCGGATGGAGGGTTTCGCACACCTCAACCGGATCGAACTCGGCGCCATCGAGACGTACATCCTGTCGCCGGAACCCGAAGAGGACGAACCCAGGGGCGAGGTCGCCTACGCACTCGGCGGCTACGTCTATCTCCGCGACCACGAGAACCTGCCCGGCAATTCGCCGCCCTGGGGGACGCTCAACTCGATCGACCTGGTGACCGGAGAGATCGCCTGGAAGGTGCCCTTCGGCGACTACCCCACGCACCCCGGCCTCGGCTTCGGCGCTGTGAACTACGGCGGCCCGGTGGTCACCGCCTCGGGCCTCATCTTCATCGGAGCGACGCCGGACGAGATGTTCCGGGCGTACGACACGCGGAGCGGTGAGATCCTCTGGGAAGCGAAGCTATCGGCAGCCGGCTACTCGACGCCGGCCGTCTACAGCGTCAACGGCAAGCAGTACGTCGTCATCGCCGCCGGCGGCGGCCGGACGGGCGGGCCCTCCGGGGGCGACTACATCGCGTTCAGCCTGCCGGAGTGAGGGCCATTCCCGGCAGAAAGTTGTTGCGCCTGGGTAAAAATACGGTTAGTTTACCCGGATGTTCGACCGACTGCTGGCTCCGGTCCTTCGCTCGTCGAGGCGTAGCGCACTCGTTCTCGGCCCCCGTCAGGTCGGCAAGTCGACCTTGCTGGCGATGCTCGAGCCGGATCTGGTCGTCAACCTGGCCGACCCCGGAGCATTCCGCGACTACGTAGCTCAACCCGAGCGCCTTTCTCGGGAACTCGCCTCCGCGCCTCAAGAGACGATGACGGTGTTCCTGGACGAGGTGCAACGAGTCCCGGCATTGCTGGATGTCGTCCAGGTGCTGCTCGACCAGAGGCCGCCACGCTTCCGGTTCCTCCTGTCCGGATCGAGCGCCCGCAAGCTACGCCGCGGACAGGCGAACCTGTTGCCGGGGCGTATTCACGTCCACTACCTGCATCCGCTGCTCGCCTCCGAGCTCGGCTCCGACTTCCATCTGGAGCGGGTCCTCGCCCACGGCAGCCTGCCCGGGATCTACGCAGAGGCCGACGAAGCGACACGCGCACTCGACCTGAGGAGCTACGTCGACACCTACCTGCGCGCCGAGATCCAGGCCGAGGCCCTGGTCCGTGACGTCGGTGGCTTTACTCGCCTGCTCGACCTGGCCGCGGCCGCCTCGGGCCGCATCCTCAACCTGAACTCCCTGTGCAAGGACGCAGGCATCCCGTACGAGACCGCCCGTCGCTACGTCGATGTCCTCGACGACACCCTGGTCGCCTTCCGCGTCCCGGCATGGAGTGGCTCAGACCGATCGTCGCTGGTTCGCCACGGCAAGCTCTTCCTGTTCGACCTCGGTGTACGGAACGCCCTGCTCCGCCGGCCGCTGGATCGTCCGCTCGACGACGAGCGCGGCCTGCTGCTCGAACACCTCGTGGCCTACGAGCTCCACCGGCGACTGGGGACGCTATGGCCGGAGGCGGCGCTCTACCATTACCGGACCCGCCACGGCGCCGAGGTCGACTTCGTGCTGGAGGTGGGCCGCGAAGTCTGGGGGATCGAAGTCAAGGCGAGCCGCCGGGCTGACCGCTCTGTCCTGGGCGGCTTCCGCTCTCTCGCACGGAGGACCAACCGTCTGAAGCGCCGGATCGTCGTCTACCTGGGGGATCGACCGCAACGGATCGACCGCGTGGAGGTGTTGCCGTTCGCCGAGTTCGCGACGCTGCTGCCGGCCTAGCGTGCCGACTACGGCGCGATGCCGTGGCGGCGCAGGAAGTCGAGCAGCAGCTCGACGGTCGCATCGCCTTCCTTCGCCATGTTCGGCCGGATCGAGTTGTGGGTGCGGTCGACCAACCACTCGAACTCGACTTCGGCGCCCGCGGCCTCCATCGCCTCGAACATCTCCACGTTCTGCGTACGGCGAGTCTCGGTGTCGCCGTCGGCGACGGTGATCAGCATCGGCGGAAGGCCGGGCGCGACGTAGCGGATCGGCGAGGCTTGCCGGACGAGTTCCGGGTCGGCACGCCAGGTAAGGAGGTGACGCTCGCGACCGGCGCGCTCGGCGTTCATCAGGCCGGTGATCGGCAGCGACGCGCGGATGTTGCCGAGGCCCAGATCGTGCGCGCGAAGGTAGCGCTCGTCGACCGAGAGCAGCGCCGCGATGTGGCCGCCGGCGGAGCCGCCCGACACGGCGATGCGGGCCCGGTCGCCACCGTAGTCGCCGACGTGGTCCCAGACCCAGCGGAACGCCGCGGCCGCGTCCTCGATGTAGGCGGGGTAGGCGTACTCGGGCGACAGCCGGTAGTTGGGCGCCGCGACGAGATAGCCGAGCGACGCGAACCGGGGTCCCAGGTCGACGAGGCTGTGCTTGTCTCCGTTGTAGAGCCCGCCGCCGTGGAAGAAGACGAGGACGGGATGCGGGCCGTCGCCGGCCGGGAGGTAGAGATCGAGCTTGCCGCGGCCGCCGGCGTACTCGGCGCCCGTGGCGTACTCGAGGTTACGGACCATGCGGATTCCGTTTGTGGTCTCCTCGGCGAAGTCCCAGTTGTCGGGGCCGCGCCGGGTCTTGCGTCCGCGGCCGGCGCCGCCCTTCCCGACCGCGTCGAGTTCCTCGGCGGAGAGGATGCCGTCGTCGTCGGCGTCGAGTGCCCAGAGGAGAACGCGACGGGCCTGGGCGGGGAGCTCGGATGACGTCAGAGCGCCGTCGGCGTCGGCGTCCAGGGCGGCGACGAGTGGTGACGGGGTGTCGGTCTGAGTCGGTGCCGGCGCCGGAAGCAGGACCAGGGCGAGAACGGAGGTGAGCGAGCGGATCATCCTGCGCTCATCGTAGCGCCGCCCAGAGAGCCGGCCGACAGTGGGCGACGATCAGCCGGCGAGGAGTTGCCGCGCGCGGTCCGCGATCGCGGCGGCGTTGATGCCGAGGTTCTCCACGAGATCACCGTAGGGCGCCGAGGCGCCGAAGCGGTCGAGGCCGAGGACGTCGCCCTCGGTGCCGGTCCAGCGCTCCCAGCCCAGGGTCGCCGCGGCTTCGACGGCCAGCCGGCGGCGGACGCCCGGTGGCAGCACCTCGTCCCGGTACTCCTGTGACTGGGCGGCGAAGGCCTCCCACGAGGGCATGCTGACGACGCGGACGGCGTGGCCTTCCGCTTCGAGCTCGGACGCGGCCTCCAACGTGGGTGCGACCTCGGAGCCAGTGGCGATCAGGATCAGGTCGGGTTCGCCGGCGCAGTCGCTGACGACATAGGCGCCGCGGCTTACTCCCTCCAACGCGCCGTCGGCGGTCGCTTCGAGCACGGGGAGCTTCTGGCGCGTGAGGACCAGGGCGCAGGGGCCCGGCGTCTCCAGGGCCAGCGCCCAGGCGGCGGCGGTCTCGTTGGCATCGGCCGGGCGGACGACGACCAGGCCCGGGACCGCCCGCAGATGCGCGAGGTGCTCGATCGGCTGGTGGGTCGGCCCGTCCTCGCCGAGGAACACGGAGTCGTGGGTGAAGACGTAGATCGCCCGGAGTTCCATCAGCGCCGCCAGCCGCAGGCTCGGCTTCAGGTAGTCGAGGAAGCAGAGGAAGGTGCCGCCGTAGGGACGGAACAGGCCGGACAGGGCCAGACCGTTCATCGCCGCGGCCATCGCGTGCTCGCGCACGCCGAAGCGGAAGTGTCGCGTCGGCGAACCGGCTGCGTAGTCGCCCTCGCCTTCGAGCAGGGTGTTGTTCGAGCCGGTCAGGTCAGCCGAGCCCCCGGCCAGCTCGGGGATCAGGTCCTTCAGCGCGTTCAGTGTGACTCCCGAGGCCGAGCGCGTGGCGATCGGGCCGTCGCCCGGATGAAAGCGCGGCAGGGCATCGCGCCAGCCGTCCGGCAAACCCACGGCCAAACGCCGGTCCAGCTCCGCCGCCGCCTCGGGGTACTCGGAACGGTAGGACTCGAGCAGCCCCTGCCATTCGGCCGCGGCGTGGGAACCGAAGTCCGCGGCCGGCGCGAACGCCGCGCGCGCCGCGTCGGGCACCAGGAACTCGGGCTCCAGCGGCCAGCCCAGGGCCTCCTTGGTCGCCACCACCTCGTCACCGCCGAGTGGCGCTCCGTGCGAGGCGGCGCTGTCCTGCTTGTTCGGACTGCCGTAGCCGATGTGTGTGCGCACCTGGATCAGGCTCGGGCGGCCGGTTTCCGCGAGCGCCGCCTCGAACGCGGCATCGAGGGCCTCGATGTCGTTGCCGTCCTCGACCGACAGCGTGTGCCAGCCGTACGCCCGGTAGCGCCCGAGCACGTCCTCGCTGAAGCTCAGGTCGGTCGGACCGTCGATCGTGATCCGGTTCGCGTCGTACAGCACGTTCAGCTTCCCGAGACCAAGGTGGCCGGCCATCGAGCAGGCCTCGGAGGCGACGCCTTCCATCAGGTCGCCGTCGGAGGCCAGCACCCAGGTGCGGTGGTTGAACAGGACGTGGCCGGGACGGTTGAAGCGCACCGCCAGCAACTGCTCGGCGATCGCCATGCCGACCGCGGCCGAGATGCCCTGGCCGAGTGGACCGGTCGTCACTTCGACGCCCGGCGTCAGACCATGTTCCGGGTGGCCCGGAGTGAGCGAACCGTACTGCCGGAAGTTCCGGATCTCGTCGAGACTCAGGTCGTAGCCGGCCAGATGCAGGAGGCCGTAGATCAGCGCCGAGGCGTGGCCGCAGGAGAGCACGAAGCGATCCCGGTTCGGCCAAAGCGGGTCCTTCGGCGCGAAGCGCAGGTACTTCGTCCACAGCAGCGCCGCCATCGCCGCCTGGCCCATCGGCGCGCCGGGATGGCCGCTGTTCGCCCGCTCGACCATGTCGACGGCGAGGAAGCGCAGCGTGTCCGTCGCCACATCCAGCGGCTGACGCTGGGGAGGCCCGCCGGTCTCGGGCGTTCCGGCGGCCTCGACCTGACTCATCGACGCGTGGTTCCTGTGGGTCGTGGGCGCGGCGGAAGAGGGCGTGGCGAAGGGCCGGTCAAGCGACGCCAAGCATACATGTCGCTGCTCAGGGCTCCTGCAAGCTGGCAAAGCCGCGAGAGCACGGATTCTCCAGGTCGAACCGGGCCAGTTCCATCGCGCGAGTCACGGCGTCCTTCAGTGGTTCGGGGGTGCCAGGGTCGTCGGCATCGAACCTTACGAGTTCTTCCAGATCGAAACCCATCGTTTCGATGTGCAGGCTGAACAGGGCTTCCCCGCGCAGGATGTTCTGCAGCCCCGCGTTCACGCGTGCGGCCCGCCGAACGAGCCGCGGGTACGCCTCCAGGTGAGGAAGCAGATTGCCCTCGTCATCGTAGTAGCGGCGGTCGCCGTCCCGCTCCATCGGCGCCAGAGTCGTCGTCGTGAATGCGTTCAGGCGGTCGACGTACTGTTCCAGCGACCGGAGCAGGATTCTGCCCCTCACAACGGCCTGCACCAGACGGCTGTCAAGCGACTCGAAGTTCTGGCTGTCGAAAGCGGCCTGGAGGACCCGGTCGTCGTACAGGTAGTAGAACTCGCTCAACGGAATGTCCGGCTGAAGGCCTTCATCGATCTGCCGGACGACCTGGATGTGCGGCCGCAGTTCCTCCAGTTGCTCGTGCAGGAACGAGACGAGTAGCTCGAAGTCGCAGATCAGGACCTCGCGGTACTTCAGCGCCACGTCCTGTTCGCGCTCGGCCGCCTGGCGATTGCCCAGGAGGAAAGCCAGGTAGACGCCAACGAAGACGACCACCAGCTCAATGGCGAAGAACGGGAGGTTCCTGCGCAGCGTGGCGCCGAGGCCCGGCGGCCGGTCAGTCAACGCGTCTTCCCGTGCGCGTCGTAACCTGCGGGTCCATCCCGGCAACGACGGCTCCGATTCCTCAGGGCCGCGAATCGAGGTAGCGGTCGACCGCCTTCTCCAGCGCGGCGCTTCGCAGCCCGTTGTCCTTGGCGCGGGTGCGGGCCTCTTCCCGGTCCACGCCCTTTCCGGCGACCAGATAAGCGTAGTAGAGGGCGCCGACCCGGTTGCCCGAGGCGCAGTGGACGAGCACCGGGCCGTCCACCTTGTCCATCGCTTCGATGAAGCGCTCGAAGGTCTCGGGTTGTTCGAGGCGTTCCGCGTCCACCGGCAGGTTCAGGTAGGGCACGTCGAGGCTCTGGAGCGCGGCCGGCTCGTCGAAGCCCCGGTTCTCGCCTTCGGCGCGCAGGTCCAGGACGAAGGACAGGCCGTCGGCCGCCATCGACTTGAGCTGGTTCTCGGTCGGCTGCCCGCCGAAGAGGACGCCCGGTTCCGGGTGCTTCGCGCCCCTCAGACCGTGGTCCTTCTGTTCGGCTGCCCCGACAGGGGCGGCGAGGACCAGGGCCAGGGCGCTCGTAATGGGTAGGTTGCGCATCAGAAGAACCCCAGTTCCAGTTTCGCGGCCTCGCTCATCATCGCCGGGTTCCAGGTCGGATCCCAGACCACCTCGACCTCGGCGCCTTCGACGCCCTCGACGTCGCGAACCGTCCGCTCCACGTCGCCGGGCAGCGACTCGGCGACCGGGCAGTGCGGCGAGGTCAGGGTCATCTGCAGCTTGACGTGTGCTTTCTCATCGATCCGCACGTCGTAGATCAGGCCGAGCTCGTAGATGTCGACCGGGATCTCCGGGTCGTAGACCGTCTTGAGCGCCTCAACGATGCGGGCCTCGAGGGCCGCCGTGTCCACCTGGACTCCGCTCGCGGCGATGTCGTCCATTGTCCGTTTCCTCCCGTCCGACGGTACAGCCTACTCGGTGGACACCCTCTCCGAGTCTCCACCCTCGAGCGCCGCCCGGAGAGCGTGCCACGCCAACGTCGCGCATTTGATCCGCACCGGGTAGTCCTTGACGCCGCTCAGGACCTCCAGCTTGCCGAGGTCGACGCCGGCCGCCCCGTTGCCGTCGCCGGTCATCAACTTCAGGAAGGAAGCGATCAGCGCCTCCGCCTGCGGCCGTTCGAGCCCACGAACGGCCTCGGTCATCAAGGACGCCGAAGCGGTCGAGATCGCGCAGCCGACACCCTCGAAGGTCACGGCGTCGACAACGTCGCCGTCGGTGCGCAGGTAGACCTTCACCTGATCGCCGCAGAGCGGGTTGTAGCCCTCGGCGGAGGCACACACCGGCTCCAGGGCGCCGAAGTTCCGGGGCGCGCGGTAGTGGTCGAGGATGACCTGCTGGTAGAGATCGCGGAGGTCGGACATCGTCTTCGCTGCGTAGCCTACGCCGATCAGCCGAAGATCCGCCGCACTTCGTGCAGGCTCGAGACGAGCAGGTCGACTTCCTCGTGGGTGTTGTACAGCCCGAACGAGGCCCGCACCGTGGCCGGGACGCCGAGCCGTTCCATCAGCGGTTGCGCGCAGTGGTGGCCGGCGCGGATCGCCACCCCCTGCTCGTCGAGGATCGTTGCCACATCGTGGGGGTGCGCGCCGTCGATCACCAGGGACACGACGGCCGCCCGGGGTGAACCGGCCTCCGCACCCTGCCCCAGCACGCGAACCCAGGGGAGATCGTTCAACACTTCCACAGTATGGGAGAGTAGTTCCTGCTCGTGCCGCTCGATCCGATCCAGGCCGACCGACTCCAGGAACTCGACCGCGACGCCCAGGCCGATCGCCGGCGCGATCGCAGGCGTTCCCGCTTCGAACCGCTGCGGCGGCGCCGCGTACTCGCTGCGCTCGAAGGTGACCCGCGTGATCATCGCGCCGCCGCCGTGGTACGGAGGCATGGCCGCGAGCAGCTCGCGCCGGCCCCAGAGCACGCCTATGCTGCCGGGGCCGTACATCTTGTGGCCCGAGAAGGCGTAGAAGTCGCAGCCGAGCGACGCGACGTCGACGGTCATGTGCGGCACCGCCTGCGCGCCGTCGACGACGACGACCGCGTCCGAGTGGGCACGGGTGAGCTCGACCACGGCCGGGATGTCGTTGACCGTGCCAAGGGCGTTCGAGACGTGGGTTAGCGCGACCACCCGGGTGCACTCGTTGAGCATTCCGGCGAACGCCTCCAGATCGAGTTCACCGTCGTCAGTGATCGGCGCGGCGCGCACCCGGGCCCCGGTCTGCTCGCAGACGAGCTGCCAGGGGACGATGTTCGAGTGGTGCTCCATCTCGGTCAGCAGCACTTCGTCGCCGGGCGCGAGATGCGGCCGGCCGTAGCTCTGGGCAACCAGGTTCAGGCTCTCGGTCGTGCCACGCGTGAAGACGACCTCATGGCTGTCCGGAGCGCCGATGAAGCGGGCTACCTTGCCGCGCGCCGCCTCATACGCGTCGGTCGACAGCTCGGACAGCGCGTGGACGCCGCGGTGGGCGTTGGCGTAGTAGGTGCGGTAGCAGTCGTTGACCGCGTCGATCACGACCTCCGGCCGCTGCGCGCTGGCGGCGTTGTCGAGGTAGACCAGCCGGTGGCCGTGAACCTCGCGGGCGAGGATCGGAAACGAGGCGCGCAGCCGCTCGACATCGAGAGCACCGGCCGCCGGTGGCCGCTCCCCGTCTGCCAAGGGCGCCGGAGCCGTCATCTGCCTACCGCGTTCCGCCGCCGTTCAGGCTCGCGAGCAAGCGACCCTCCAGGTCCTGCCGGAGCGGCTCGTGGGACGCCTTCTCGACCAGCTCCCGGGCGAAAGCGTAGACCAGCATCGCGTGGGCCTGCTCGCTCTCGATGCCGCGAGAGCGCAGGTAGAAGAGCGCTTCCTCGTCCAGACGGCCGATCGTCGAGCCGTGCGTGCAGCGCACGTCGTCGGCGAAGATCTCGAGTTGCGGATTGCTGTTGGCTAGCGCCGACTTCGACAGGAGCAGGTTGCGGTTCGTCTGCTTGGCGTCCGTCTTCTGGGCAGCCTGGTGCACGTAGATGCGGCCGTTGAACACCGAACGCGCCCGGCCGTCGAGGACGCCCTTGTAGAGCTGGTGGCTGGTCGTGTGCGGCTGCCGGTGCTCGACCCGCATGTGGTTGTCCACGAACTGGGAACCGTCGATGACGTAGAGGCCGTCGAGCGTGCAGTGGGAGCCCTCGCCGTCGAGCAGCCCCACCGTGTCGTTCCGCACCAGGCCGCCTCCGAACGCCAGGGACGAGGAGTCGAAGGACGCGGAGCGCTCGAGCTGCGCGTGCTGAAAGCCGAGGTGGAACGCGTCGGTTGCGTCGGCCTGAAGCCGGGTGTGGTGAAGCACCGAGCCCGCGCCGCAGACGAACTCCGACACCGGGCAGACGAAGTAGCCGCCGGCCTTCGGGTCCACAGCGGCGAAGGTCTCGATCACCGAAACCTGGCTGTTCTCGCCGGCGATGACGAGCAGGCGCGGAAAGCTGACCTCGACGGCGGGCGTTCCGTCGCCGGACTCCGTGGCGGGCGCCGCGGGAGCGTTGAGCCAGAGCACCTGCAACGGCGGCTCGACGACGGCTCCATCCGGAATCACGATCGCCGCGCCGTCCTCGAACAGACCGGTGTTGAGGGCCGCGAACGGATGGACGCCCGCGTCGGCGCTGCACGAGGCGCGGCCGGAGGCGTAGGCGCCGAGATGCTCCAGGATCGCTTCCGTGTCGCCGCCGGCGCCGGGCTCCGCCAGAGCCACCGCGGTGACCTGCCGCGGCGGCGACGAGAGCTCCGGCGCGTAGCGGCCGTTGACGAACACCATCCGGGGACAGTCCGGATAGAGAAAGCGGGCGGCCTCGCCGCCCTGGAGCGGGCGCCGCGAAGCCTCTGCCGGCGCCGCGCGCAACAGCGAACCGAGGTTCGTCTGCCGCCACTCCTCGTCGCGGGCGGTCGGGAAGCCGGCGGCCTCGAAGCGCTCGATCGCCTCCTGGCGCCGCGCACGCAGAACCTCCGGCTCGCCGCCGCGGCGGGCGTAGAGATCGACCCAGGGGGCGCTGGAGCGGCCGCTGACGACGGTCACTGGCTCAGACTCCGGACGAACCGTTGGTCAGGCCGGTGTAGCCCTTCTCCTCGAGTTCGAGCGCCAGCTCGCTGCCGCCGGAGCGGACGATCCGCCCATCCAGGAGCACGTGGACGTGGTCGGGCACGATGTAGTTCAGCAGTCGCTGGTAATGGGTGATGACGACGAACGCCCGGTCCTCGCTCCTTAGCGCGTTGACCCCGGCCGCCACCGTCTTCAGGGCGTCGATGTCCAGCCCGGAGTCCGTCTCGTCGAGGACGGCCAGCCGGGGTTCGAGCACCGCCATCTGGAGGATCTCGTTCCGCTTCTTCTCGCCGCCCGAGAAGCCCTCGTTGACGGGGCGCCGCAACAGCGCCTCGTCCACGTCGACCAGTTCCGCGCGCTTGCGCAGCAACTGGAGAAAGTCCATGGCGTCGAGTTCATCCTCGCCCCTGGCCTTGCGGATCGCGTTGAGCGCGGCCTTGAGGAAGTAGCTGTTGCCGACGCCCGGGATCTCGACCGGATACTGGAAGGCGAGGAACAGGCCGGCATGGGCTCGCTCTTCAGGGGCCATCTCCTGCAGGTCGTCGCCATCCAGTTCCAGCGAGCCGGCCGTGACGTCGTAGTCCTCCCGGCCCGCGAGCACCTGGGCTAGCGTGCTCTTGCCCGAGCCGTTCGGCCCCATCACCGCGTGGACCTCGCCGGCGTTCACCTCGAGATCCACACCCTTCAGGATTTCCTGTTCTTCAACCTTCGCGTGAAGGTCACTCACCCTCAGCATTGCTGTATCTCTCCGTGCGGCGTCTTTCCGGCCGCTTGCGGTCCTGGCCAACTCGGCCCCCCGAAGGGTCAGCCGACGCTGCCCTCGAGGCTGACCTCGAGCAGCTTCTGTGCCTCCACGGCAAACTCCATCGGGAGTTCGCGGAACACTTCCTTGCAGAACCCGTTGACGATCATGGAAACGGCATCCTCGGTGTCGATGCCGCGCTGATTGCAGTAGAAGATCTGGTCTTCGCCGATCTTCGACGTCGACGCCTCGTGCTCCATCTGGGCGCTCGGATTGGCGACGTCGATGTAGGGGAACGTGTGGGCCCCGCAGCGGTCCCCGATCAGCATCGAGTCGCACTGCGAGAAGTTCCGGGCGTCCTCGGCCGAACGGAGGATCCGCACCGACCCGCGATAGGTGTTCTGACCTTCGCCGGCCGAGATCCCCTTCGAGATGATCGTACTCGAGGTGCGCTTGCCGACGTGGATCATCTTGGTCCCCGTGTCGGCCTGCTGGCGGTTGTTCGACACGGCGACCGAGTAGAACTCGCCCACCGAATCGTCGCCCCTGAGAATGCAGCTCGGGTACTTCCAGGTCACCGCCGAACCGGTCTCGACCTGGGTCCAGGAGATCTTGCTGCGCCGGCCTTCGCACAGGCCGCGCTTGGTCACGAAGTTGTAGATGCCGCCGACGCCTTCCTTGTCGCCCGGGTACCAGTTCTGCACCGTGGAGTACTTGATCTGGGCGTCCTCGTGGGCGATCAGCTCGACCACGGCCGCGTGCAACTGGTTCTCGTCGCGCATCGGCGCGGTGCAGCCTTCCAGGTAGCTGACGTAGCTGCCTTCTTCCGCGATGATCAGGGTGCGCTCGAACTGGCCCGTGTTCATCGCGTTGATCCGGAAGTACGTCGAGAGCTCCATCGGGCAGCGGACGCCCTTCGGGATGTAGACGAAGGAGCCGTCCGAGAACACGGCCGAGTTCAGGGCGGCGAAGAAGTTGTCCCGTCGCGGCACGACCGTGCCCAGGTACTTGCGCACCAGCTCCGGATGGTCCTGGACCGCCTCGGAGAAGGAGCAGAAGATGACGCCGAGTTCCGCCAGCTTCTCGCGGAAGGTCGTGGCGACGGAGACGCTGTCGAACACCGCGTCGACCGCCACGCCCGCCAGCATCTCCTGCTCCCTGAGCGGGATGCCGAGCTTCTCGTAGGTGGCCAGGATCTCAGGATCGATCTCGTCGAGGCTCTTGGGCCGGTCGTCGTCGCTCTTCGGCGCCGCGTAGTAGCAGATCGACTGGTAGTCGATCGGCTCGTAGCGCACGTTCGCCCACGTCGGCTCGACCATCTTGAGCCAGCCCCGGTAGGCCTGGAGGCGCCAGTCGAGCAACCACTGCGGCTCGTTCTTCTTCGCCGAAATGAAGGCGATGATCTCCTCGCTCAGACCCGGCGGCGCCGTGTCCTGCTCGACGTCGGTGACGAATCCGTACTCGTAGTCGCGTTCGGCGAGGGCTCCGATCGTGTCGGTCGCGGTCGGCATCAGGAACTGCTCCCCAGCGGTATGAGCGTGGAGGAGGATGAGCGGCTGCCGAGGAAGTCCGGGCGCGCCATGTCCTCGATCGTGACCCCTTCGAGAGCTCTGCGAACGGCCCGGTCGATCCTCTGCCAGTTCTCCCGCACGCGGCAGAACGCCTCGTAGGAACACTCGTCGTCCGAGTGCTCGCTGCACTGGGTCAGGGCGATGGGGCCCTCGAGCGCGAAGATCACGTGCGCGACGCTGATCTCCGCCGCCGGACGCGCGAGTTCGTAGCCGCCGTGCACGCCGCGGTGAGAAACCAGCAAGCCGGCCCTCGCGAGCATCTTGAGGATCTTGCTCACCATCGCTGGCGGCAGGTGCGTCTGCAACGCGAGCTCAGCCGCCGCAGTCTGCCCGGTCAGGGCCAGTTGGCTCATCAGGACGATCCCGTAGTCGGCTTGCTTGGTCAGACGGATCATGGCGGCGGAACGGGGACCCGAATAGTCCCGATTCGGAGAGTAGCACGGCGGTACCGTCTGTCAATCGTTGGCGCGGCAGAATGGTCGCCGTGACGGATTCGGCCATTCCCATCTACTTCGATGTCTTCGGCGCGATCGTCCTGATCTGGTGCGGGCTGCCCGTGCCGGTGCTGCTCTACGGTCTGGTGGGCAAGGACCGGACCGGCCGGGTAGGCGGCCGAGCCTGGGGACCGAACGTCGACCCGCGTTGGGGTTGGCTCTTCATGGAGCTCTCGGCCCTGGTGGTGTTTCCCCTCGTCTACCTCGTGGCCGGGCAGCGTCACCTGGTCGGCGACGTACTGGTCGGCCTCTGGCTTGCCCACTACGTTCACCGCACCCTGGTGTGGCCCTGGTTCGTCCAGCGGCAGGCGCGCCCGTTCCCCGCCTTCACGGCCGTCTCCGGTTTCTGTTTCAACCTCGTCAACGGTGTGCTCCTCGGCTGGTTCATGGCCAGGCTCGCCGACTATCCAGTGGAGTGGTTTTGGGATCCGCGGTTCCTGGCCGGGGCCGCCCTGTTCATCGCCGGGGCCGCCCTGAACATCGCCTCCGACTACCGCCTGTCGTCGCTGCGGGCCAGGGCCTCGGGCGGCGCGATCCTGCCCCGCGGCGGAGGTTTCGACTACGTCTCGTGCCCGAACCTGGCGGGAGAGATCGTCGAGTGGATCGGCTTCGCGCTGATGAGTTGGTCGCTCCCCGGGCTAGCGTTCGCGCTGTGGACCACGGCCAACCTGATCCCAAGAGCCCTGTGGCGTCACCGCTGGTATCAAGAGCGGTTCCCCGACTATCCCTCGAACCGCCGGGCGCTCTTCCCCGGCCTGCTGTGAGACCGGGGCCCGCTCACGGAACGAGCGTCCGCGCGACGCGAAAGCCGATGTTCAGACCACGCTCGCCGACAACCACGCCGTTCCGGCCCGCGGCACGCAGAAGGCCCGGGCGGTTGTTCCAGGAACCGCCGCGGAGGACACGCCGCGAGCAGTCGCCCTGGGTCCAGGGGCTGCCATCGGTCGGCGAACCCTCGTAGGCCCCGTTCCAGCAGTCTTCGACCCATTCCCACACGTTGCCGTGGGTGTCGTGGAGGCCCCATGGGTTCGGCGCGTAGCTCCCCACTTCGGCCGTTTCGAGCGCGACGCGGTCCGAGCAGAGCGTGTTCCGCCATTCGACGTGTTCCGGAAGGCTAACGTCCGCGTGGTTCCCGTAGCGACAGAGCTCCGCGGGATGGTCGCCGAAGTGGAACTGCGTGGTCGACCCGGCACGCGCCACGTACTCCCATTCCGCCTCGCTCAATAGCCGATAGCCGCCACCCGTCTCACCCGACAACCACGCCACGTACGCTTGAGCGTCCTGCCAGGAGACGTTCAGCGCCGGGCGGCGGCCCCGGCCCCAACCCCCGTCGTCCGCCGGCGGGCGGCCGGTAGCCGCCGTGTAGCGGTCGTACTCGTCCAGCGTCACTTCGTGGATCGACACCGCGAACGGCTCCGCAAAGGACACCTCGCGGATCGGCCTTTCGCGGTTGCTGCAACCCATACCGGACACGCACCCCATGTAGAAGCTGCCGGCCGGAACGACGACCATTTCCGGCCCACGGCCACCGGAGTTCAGCGCGTCCGAGAATCTCGCCCCGACCTGCCAGGACGTCCGTGGAACCGGTTGCGGATCCGCACGCGGCTGCTCAACCGGCGCGGTGTCACCGCCCGGATCGTAGGCCGGCGACTCCGTGGCGCTCGACGCCGACGCCCTCGCCATCGCGGCCAGCACGTCGGCGTGCACGCCTGCCTGAACGAGAGCCACCAGCCTCTCGACGCTGGTATCGAATGCGGTCGCCGTCGATTCGATCTTCGCCACGATGACCTCCGGCGGCAGGCCCGCCTCGGTGAGGCTCAGGATGTCCTCGTTCTCGAGCACTTCACCTTGCGCGAAGCCCGCCGCCGGACCCGCGAGGGCGAGGATCGCCGCGATCCCGGTAGCAGCGGCGATCGGTCTCAAGCCTTCCCTTCCCCGCCGGACGCCGGCGCCAGGCGTTCCGCTTCCCGGCTGTCGCCGAGCAGCACAGCCACCCAGCGAAACTCCTCCGTGTTCTCGAGCAGGATCTTGACCACCATCGTCAGCGGCACCGACAGCAGCATTCCGACCGGCCCCCACACCCAACCCCAGAAGACGAGGGAAAGGACGACCACCAGCGTCGAGAGGCCGAGCCGCCGGCCCAGGAGCGGCGGTTCGATGAAGTTGCCGATCACCATGTTGACGACCAGGTAGCCCAGGGCGACCAGCAACGCCCGGCCTACGCCGATCTGGACCATGGCCAGGAGCGTCGTCGGCACCGCCGCGATGATCGAACCGAGGTTCGGGATGAAGTTGAGAACGAAGGCCACCAGCCCCCAGAAGATCGCGAACTCGACGCCCAGCACGCCGACCCAGATGCCGATCAGCAGGCCGGTGGCCAGGCTGATCACCGTCTTGATCCCCATGTAGTGCTGGATCTCGTGCATGGCGCGGGCGAAGCGCGCTTCCGCGCCGGCGCTGCCGAAGGCCGCTCGCACCTTGGGGCCGAAGGTTGCCGCCTCGAAGAGCGTGAAGATGACGATCAGCGAGATGACGAGGAACGACGACAGGGCTGCCGTCGTCGCGCGCAGGGTCCGGTTCACGAAGTCCACCAGGAAGCCCGGCTCGAAACGCGAGAACAACGCAAGCGGCAAGGAGTCGTCGCCCGCCAGCCCACTGGCGACGGGCACTCCTCGCTCCTCCAGCCACTCGCTACCGTCTTCGATCCACTCCGTGAGGGTGGACTGGATCTCGCCCATCTCGCCCGCGACCTGGTTCGCGGTGGAACCGACCAGATAGCCGACCAGGGCGAGCACCAGCAGGTCCATCAGGATCGTGCCGAGAACGGCGACGATCATCGGCAGGCGCTGCTGCAGCCAGGTCAGGACGGGCAGGCTGATCGCCGCGATGAAGATCGCGACCAGGAACGGGATCATGATCGATGACGCGGCCCGCAGGCCGGCGACCAGCACCACGACGCAGGCCGCGACCAGCAGCAGGCGCATCGGCGTTCCGATGTCTCGTCGCTGGTCGTCCTGGCTCATGGTTCAGCTCGCGGCGGCGCGGTGGTCCTCGACCAGGTCGTCGACCACCGCGGGTTCCGCCAGGGTCGTCACGTCACCCAGGTCCTCGTACTCGCCGGCGGCGATCTTGCGCAGCACGCGGCGCATGATCTTGCCGGAGCGGGTCTTCGGCAGGCCGCCGGCGACGTGGATGTGGTCCGGGGTGGCGATCGGTCCGATCACCGTGCGCACCTGCTGGCGCAACTCAGTCACCAGCTCGGTCCGCTCCCGGCTCTCCGCCTCCGGCGTGATCAGCACGTAGGCGTAGATGCCGACGCCCTTGATCTCGTGCGGGCAGCCGACCACCGCGGCCTCGGCGACGGCGTCGTGCGCGACCAGGGCGCTCTCGATTTCCGCGGTTCCCAGCCGGTGCCCCGACACGTTGAGCACGTCGTCGACCCGGCCGGTGATCCAGTAGTAGCCGTTCCCGTCCCGGCGGCAGCCGTCGCCGGTGAAGTACATGCCCGAGTAGGTGCTGAAGTACGTCTCGACGAAGCGCTGGTGGTCACCGTAGATCGTCCGCGCCTGCCCGGGCCAGGAACGTTTGAGGCACAGGTTGCCGCTGAGGTCGTTGCCCGCCAGTTCGTTGCCGTCGGCGTCCACCAACACCGGCTCGACGCCGAAGAAGGGAAGGGTCGCCGAACCGGGCACGAGCGGCGTGGCGCCCGGCAGCGGAGTGATCAGGATGCCGCCCGTCTCCGTCTGCCACCAGGTGTCGACCACCGGACAATCGCCGTTTCCGACCACGTCGTGGTACCAGTTCCAGACCTCGGGGTTGATCGGTTCGCCAACCGAACCGAGAACCCGTAGCGAACCGCGGTCGTACGCCGTGACCCACTGGTCGCCCTCGCGGGCGATCGCCCGCAGCGCGGTCGGCGCGGTGTAGAAGAGGGTCACCCCCAGGTCGTCGACGACCTGCCAGTAGCGGCCCGGGTCGGGGTAGGTCGGCACCGACTCGAACATGACACTGGTCGCGCCGTTGGCCAGCGGGCCGTAGACGATGTAGCTGTGGCCGGTGACCCAGCCGATGTCGGCGGCGCAGAAGTGGATGTCGTCGTCGTGGTGATCGAAGATCAGGCGGTGGGTCATCGAGGCGTAGAGCAGATAACCGCCTGTGGTGTGCAGCACGCCCTTCGGCTTGCCGGTCGAGCCGCTGGTGTAGAGGATGAAGAGCGGCGCCTCGGCGTCGAGCCGCGCCACCGGAGCGGTCGCCCGCTGCTTCGCCGTTTCCTCGTGGAGCCAGAGGTCGCGCCCCGGAGTCATCGCGACCTCGGTATCCGTGCGCCGCGCGACGAGCATGTGCTCGACCAGGTCCAGTCCCTCGACTGCCTGATCGCAGGTCGCCTTGAGCGGGATGGTGCGGCCGCCGCGCAGACCTTCGTTGGCGGTCACCAGCAGCCGGCAACCGGCGTCGACGATCCGTTCGCGCAGGCTGTCGGCCGAGAAACCGGCGAAGACCACCGAATGCACCGCGCCGATCCGGGCGCAGGCGAGCATCGTGTACGCCAGCTCCGGGATCATCGGCAGGTAGATGCAAACCCGGTCGCCCGCGCCGATTCCGAGCGAGGTCAGCACGTTGGCGATCCGGCACACGTTCCGCTTCAGTTCGCGATAGCTGATCCGGTGGTAACGGCCGGGCTCGTCCTCGACCCAGATCAGGGCGGTCTTGTCGGGCCGGGCGGCGGCATGGCGGTCGACGCAGTTGGCGCAGGCGTTCAGGACGCCGTCCTCGAACCAGGCGAAGTCGACGGCATCGAAGTCCCAGCGCCCCGCCGACCGCGGCTCGGTGAACCAGTCCAGGGAACGGGTCTGTTCGAGCCAGAAGCCGTCCGGATCCTCGATCGACTGCCGGTAGAGCTTCCGGTAGGCCTCCAGGCCGTCGACGTGGGCGCGGCCGCTGTCCGAGATGGCGGTCTTGACGGGGATCATCCGACTCTCCTTTGCCGGCTTCTCGACATCTAGACCGCGACGCGCGGCGCCGCCGCCTGCACGGCCGCCGAGGCGCTGCCGCACAGACCCTGGAAGTTGTCGGTGAACATCCCGGCCAGCCGGCGCGCGTACTGATCGTACGCCTTGGAATCGCTCCAGCCCTGCCGCGGGTCGAGCACGTCGCCCGGCACGCCGTCGATAACCGTCGGGTAGGCGAGACCGAAGACGGGATGCGTGCGCACGGGCGTGTCCGTCAGGCTGCCGTCGAGCGCCGCGTGGATCATCCTCCGCGTGTAGGCCAGCTTGATCCGGCTGCCCTGGCCGTAGGGCCCCCGGGTCCATCCGGTGTTGACGAGCCAGACGTCGACGCCGTGGCGACGCACCTTCTCGCCCAGCAGGTCCGCGTAGGTCGACGCCGGCAGCGGCATGAAGGGGGCGCCGAAACAGGCGCTGAACGTCGCGGACGGCTCGGTCACGCCGCGTTCGGTGCCGGCGACCTTCGCCGTGTAGCCCGAGAGGAAGTGGTACATCGCCTGCGACTCGTCGAGGCGGCTGATCGGCGGCAGGACGCCGAATGCGTCGCAGGTCAGGAAGATGACCGACGTCGGATGCCCCGCGTTGCCGCCGACATCGACGTGCTCGAGGTGGCTGAGGGGATAGCTGGCGCGGGTGTTCTCGGTGCGGGAGTCGTCGTCGAGGTCCAGTTCCCGCGTTTCGGGATCGAAGACAACGTTCTCGAGCACGGTCCCGAAACGCCGGGTGGTGGCGTAGATCTCCGGTTCGCCCAGAGGATCGAGCCGGATGACCTTGGCGTAGCAGCCGCCCTCGATGTTGAAGATGCCGCGGTCGGACCAGCCGTGCTCGTCGTCGCCGATCAGGGTGCGCTCCGGATCGGCCGAGAGGGTCGTCTTGCCGGTGCCCGAGAGGCCGAAGAACAGGGCGCAGTCCGATGGATCCGCCCCGTAGTTCGCGCTGCAGTGCATGCTCAGCACTCCCCGCTGCGGCATCAGGAAGTTCATCACGCTGAACATCGACTTCTTCATCTCGCCGGCGTACTCGCTGCCCCCGATCAGGGTCAGGTGCCGCTCCAGGTCGAGCGCGATGAAGGTCGTGCTGTTCGTGCCGTCGGTCGCCGGGTCGGCCAGAACGCTGGGGATGTCGACGACGGTGTAGTCCGGTTCGAAGTCGGCGAGCTCCGCGTCGTTCGCCGCGCGAAGGAACATGTTGCGGACAAACAGGCTGTGCCAGGCGCGCTCGCTGATCACCCGCACCTTCAGGCGACAGGCCGGATCGGCGCCGGCGAAGCCATCGAACACGAACAGGTCGCGGTCCGCGGCCGCGGCCAGCATCTTGCGGTGGAGGCGGTCGAAGTGTTCCGGCGCGAGGGGCTTGTTCACCGGCCCCCAGTCCACGAGGTCCGCCGACGGCGCGCGGCGCACGACGAACCGGTCGTTCGGCGACCGCCCCGTGTGCTCGCCAGTCGACGCGACGAGCGGACCTTCGGCGGCGATCGCGGCCTCACCGCGCCGCACCGCTTCTTCGTAGAGCCTGGCCACGCTCAGGCGCCGGTGAACGACGCACCGATTGGTTGACAGAAACTCCTCCGAAACCTCGACCATCTCAACTACCTCGCCACGGTCGAGAGCGAGAAGCGGTCCCGCCTCACCGTCCAGGCCGTGAACAGTGGCTCCTCGGGAGGGATTCGAACCCCCAACATTTCGGTTAACAGCCGAACGCTCTACCGTTGAGCTACCGAGGAAGAATCCGCCTCAAGGCAAACAGCGGCGGGCGACACGGGGTTCATCTTAGGGAGGCTTGAAGCCGACTGTCAAACCCCGCTGGGGTGGCCGCTACAGGCGGTTGCGGTAAGGACTCAGTTGCCCCGAGCGGCTCGGATGACGCAGCTTGCGGAGCGCCTTCGATTCGATCTGCCGAATCCGCTCACGCGTCACGTTGAACGAACGCCCCACGTCCTCCAGCGTCGACTCGGCGCCGTCGCCGACTCCGAAGCGCATCCGCAGCACGAGTTCCTCCCGCGGGCTCAGGGTCTGCAGCACCGCGGCGGTCTGCTCGCTGAGGTTCTTCAGAAGCAGTGTGTCGAGCGGCGAAGCGGCGCTCGCGTCCTCGATGAAGTCGCCGAGGGAAGAGTCCGCCTCTTCGCCGATCGGCGTCTCGAGCGAGATCGGTTCCAGCGCGATCTTCATGATCTCGCGGACGTGCGACACCTCCATGTCCATCTGCTCGGCGATCTCGGCGACGGTGGGCTCTCGGCCCAGTTCCTGGACCATCGCGCGGCTGGTCCGGGTGAGCTTGTTGATCGTGTCGATCATGTGGACCGGGATGCGAATGGTCCTTGCCTGGTCGGCGATCGCCCGCGTGATCGCCTGGCGGATCCACCAGGTCGCGTAGGTCGAGAACTTGTAGCCACGGCGGTACTCGAACTTCTCCACCGCGCGAATGAGCCCGATGTTGCCGTCCTGAATCAGGTCGAGGAGCTGCAGTCCGCGGTTCGTGTACTTCTTGGCGATGGACACGACCAGGCGAAGGTTCGCCAGGATCATCTCGGAACGCGCCTGCTCGCAGATCGCCTCGCCTCGCCGCACCTTGTTCAGCGTCGCCGTCACCTGCGCGAGGGTCGTGCCATAGCGCTCTTCCGACGCCCGGAGACGCGCGCGGTACTTCTCGATCCGGCGTCGCTGCAGCGCGCCGAGTTCCGTGTCGCGCTCCCGATCGAGTGCGATCTGGGCCCGGCGGATGTCCCGGTCGTGGCGCGAGATCTCGGCGTAGAGCTGCTTGAGGATCTCGACCAGGCGGCTGCGTGTCTGCGCCGTCAACTCGATCGAGCGGATCTGCTCGGTGATCTTGCCGGCCGTGCGATCGATCTCACGTTCGATCTCCGCGAACCGATCGCTTCCCGGCCGGCAGCGATCACTCTGCCGGCGCAGACGGCGCACCTGCCGGTCGAGATCCTCGATCGCCCGGAAGATTCCGAGGTTCTTCGCGATCCGGTCCCTGGCGCTCTGGTCGAGGTGGGCGCCGCCATCGGCCAGAAGCTCCCGCATCAGGCGCCGGTCGCGCCGCGCCAGCTCGTTGATCCGCAGCAGCTCCCGCAGAACGACCGGGTTGTCGCAGAGCGCTTCGAACACGATCCACTCGCCGCGCTCGATCCGTTTGGCGATCTCCACCTCGCCTTCCCGATCGAGCAGATCGACTCGCCCCATCTCCCGCAGGTAGACCCGGACCGGATCCGTCGTCCGGTCGTGGTGCGTGAGAACGGCGGGTTCCGGCTCGCTCCTTTCGACGCCGCCGATCGCCGGCAGCGGATCGGAGTCGACCATGTTGACAAAAGTCGCCGGCCGCCTGATCACGCCCGTGCCCATCGACACCAGGCGTGACCGGACCGCGTCCATGTCCCGTGGCTCGGAGAGCAGTTCTTCGGGCAACCGGGTCTCGAGCTCGTCCTGAAGCAGGTACCCCTTCTCGCGGCCGAGGTTGAACACGCTCCGGACCGAGCTGTGGCGCTGCTCGATCGGCTCGATCTCCTCGGCCCGGACGGCCGCGGTGTTCAGGGCCACGACATCTCCTCAGCGCCCCGACTGCCCGTAGAGCTCGCGGCTTAGCTGCTGCTTCTCCTCGATCATCCGGTGCAGGGTCTCCATGTCACCTTCACGCTGTGCGCGATTGATCTCCCGGGCGAGCAGGTTGAGCCGCTGTCTGGCGAAACGTCGACCCAACTCGGCGAGACTGACTCGAAGTTCCGATTCATCCGATTCAGAGAAGGCAGACGACCGTTGTAACAAAAGCCCGGCGATCCGGTCAACAGGTCGATCGGTCTCGTTGTCCGTCCCGCGCCGGCGTCCCAGGACGTCCACGAGGGCGCCGGAATCGATCCGCTCCGCCCCGGCTTGCGCCTGCTCGCGCATGGCCTCGTAGATGACGCGCAGGGCGGGATCGAAGAAGGCATCCGGCGCCGGCCATTCGATGCCGCGCAGGTCCGGGGCGGCGGCAGTCAGACGCAGCACCTGCTCCTCGATCGAGGCGGTCAGCGGGGCGCGGGGCACGCCCGCGGGTTTCGTCGAACCCGGCGCCGGCTGTTGGTCGTCCCCGGCGGCCTCGCGCATCAACTCCGGGCTGAGTCCGAGGCGCTCGGCCGCGATCCTCTCGTACTCGCTTCGCACGATCGGGTTCCGGATCCGGGAGATCAACGGCAGCACCCGTCGGGCCTCGCGCGCCCTCAGGCGAGGGTCGAGCTCGCCCCGGTCGGGCAAGTCGTCGATCTCCAACTGCACGGCATCCTGAGCCTCGGCAACCGTCGCGCGGACCGCCTCGGGCCCGTCATCGAGCCGCAGGGAGTCCGGATCCTGGCCGGCCGGAAAGCGGGCCCGGCGAACGTGAAGCCCGGCGCCAAGCATCAGCGCCGCGGCCTTGCGAGCCGCCTCGATGCCGGCGCGGTCGCCGTCGTAGCCCAGAACCACTTCGTCCGTGTAGTGGGACAGCAGCCGCACCTGCTGCTCCGTGAGTGCCGTACCCATGCTCGCGACCGCCCAGTCGATTCCGGAGGCGGCGGCTCCCAGCACGTCGAAGTAGCCCTCGACGAGGAGCGCCCTGCCCTGTTCGCGGATGGCGCGGCGCGCGGCGTCGAGCCCGTAGAGCAGCCTGCCCTTGCTGAAACGACTCGTCTCGTTCGTGTTGACGTACTTGGCCTGGTCGTCGCCGAGGGTGCGGCCACCGAAGGCCACGACCCGGCCGGAGACGTCCCGGATAGGGAACATCAGCCGGTTGCGGAACCGATCGTAGGGACGGTCCGGCGCTTTCTGGCTACGGGCGATCAGCCCGGCGGCTTCCAGGTCGGGGACCGGGATGCGCCGGCCGAGATCCTCGATCATCGTCCGCCAGTCGTCAGGTGCGTAGCCGACGCCGAAACGGGCGATCAGCTCCGACGGCACCTTGCGTCGCTGGAGGTACTGCTGCGGCACGGCCTCCGTCCTGAGCTTCGACCGGAAGAAGTCGTGGGCGGCGTCGAGCGCGGCCTGGATGCGCTCGTTGCGCTCAGCCCGGGCATCGGCGTCCGGCCCGGACGCCCGCTCCAGAGGAACCCCGTAGCGCCGGGCGAGGTGCTCAAGCGCGGTCGTGAAGTTGTCCCCGGTGAGCTCCATGTGGAACTTGAAGGCATCGCCGCCGGCGCCGCAGCCGAAGCAGTAGTACAGGTTGTTCTGGCGATCGAGAGACAGCGATGGCGTCTTCTCCTTGTGGAACGGACAGAGCGCCACGAAGCGCTCGCCCCGGCGCTCCACCCTCGTGTGCTCGCTGACGAGGTCGATGATGTCGACCGCCTCGCGCACCGCGTCCACCGCTCCGTCGGTGAACCCGGATCGCCGCTGCACGACCGCTCATGCTAACCGTCTTGGGTCAGAAGGGTCCGCCTTCTGACCCAAGACTGGCGCGTGGCGGTGCTAACGGAGGACGACTTCGGTCGCGCCGTCGCCGCCCGCGGAGGGGGGTGCGGGATCGGAACCGGCGACGGCCGGATGGTCCCGGAGATGCTCGCGAACGGCTCGGCGCAGCCGGCCGCTGCCGTGGCCGTGGACCACCCGGACCCGCTCGTGGCCGGCCGCCAAGGCGCGGTCCAGGTAGGCGTCGAGGGACTCCAGGGCCGGTTCGACCTGTTGGCCGATGAGCAGCAGTTCCGCCTCCACCGGGTCGGCCTGCGACCGCCGGACCTGGACCCGACCCGGCGCCGGGCGTTCTCCGCCGGCTACCGCCGCAAGGTCGGCGCTGGGCGTCCGGACCCGCTTGCCGCGGACCAGCACGGTCGCCTGATCGCCGCGAAGCTCCACCAGTTCACCCAGCCAGCCCAGGGAGCGGTGGCGGACGCGGGCGCCGAGGGTGAGGGGATGCTGTTCATCCGGCTGCGCCGGTTCCTCCGGTTCCCGGCCCGGAGCGTCGACGTCGCCGGCCGCGAGGGAAGCGCGCTCGGCCGCCGCCGACAGGTCCCGGTCGAGTTCGCCGTGCAGGGATGCAGCCGTCCGGGCGAAGGCCCGCTTGCCGGGTCCCCGGGAGGGCGACGACAACTCGGCCAGCGCCTCGTCCAGCCGGCGGCGATTCGCCCGGCGCAGAGCGTCGACCTCGCGCCCGAGGGCCTGTTCCAGCCGCTTTCTGGCCGCCCGCAACGACTCCTGCCGGGTTTCGAAGCGGGCGCGGGCCGCCTCCGTCTCGGCAGTCAGCCGGGCGAGCTCCGCCTCCCGCTCCAGCAGCCGTTCCCGGAGGCGTTCGTTGCGTTCCAGCACGCGGCGCAGCTTCTGGTGCTCGGAACCCAGAAAGTGCTCGGCCCGCTCCAGCCAGGCCGGCGGAAGGCCGAGCCGGCGCGCCAGCGCCAGCGCCTGGCTGCCTCCCGGCGGTCCGACGACCAGCCGGTAGGTGGGCAGCCCGTTCTCCGGGTCGAAACCCATCGCGGCGCAGGAGGCCGCCTGCGACTCGAGCGCGGCGGCGGCGAGCTGGGTGAGGTGCGTCGTCAGAATGCCGAGCGAGCCGCGCTCGACCAGCCCCTCGAGCAGGGCGATACCGAGCGCGGCGCCCTCCTCCGGATTCGTGCCGGCACCGACCTCGTCGAGCAGGACCAGGGTCGAGGGCCCGGCCCGGCGCCACACTTCCCGTAGGCGCAGCAGCCGGGCGCTGAACGTCGACTGCTCGTCCAGGACGCTCTGCTCGTCGCCAACCACCGCCACGACGTGGTCGAGGATCGGCAGGCGGCTTTCCCGGGCGGCGGGAACCGGCAGGCCTGCCTGGTTCATCAGGCACAGCAGCCCCACCGTCTTCAGGGCGACCGTCTTGCCGCCGGCGTTCGGACCGGTCAGGACCAGCGTACGGTGGTCGTCGAGCTTCAGGTCGAGCGGCACGACGACCCCCCGGTTGCCAGCCGCCCCCAGCGCCGACTCCCTGCGGTCGGCGAGCCGTGGGTCGAGCAGCGGGTGGCGAGCGCCCCGGAGTTCGAGCAGCGGCGCCCTGCCGGCCGGATCGTCCAATGCGACCGTGGCGAGCACGGCGTCGACGTCGCCCGCGAAGCGCACCGCCGCCTGCGTCGCGTCGACGGCAGCCAGGAAGTCGAGGCGCGCGACGATCGCCGGCACAAGAACCTGCACCTGAGCCACCAGCTCGGCCAGGATGCGGGTGCGCTCGATGTCCCGGTCGGAGGCGATCCGCTCCAGTTCGTCGTTGCCCTCGACCACCTCCGACGGTTCGAAGTAGAAGCTCCTGCCCGAGGCGGAGCGGCCTCTGACCAGACCGGCGAGGCGTCCGCGGCTGCCGGAGGGCAGAAGCACCGAAAGCCGGCCGCCCCGCATGGGGGTGGAATCGTCCGCCAGGGCGTTGGCGTGCTCCCGCACATAGACCTGAAGCGAAGCCTCGACCGAAGCCTGGGTGCGCCGGGCGTCCCGGACGAGCGTCCGCAGCTGCGGCGTCGCGTCGTCCCGCACCTCGCCACGACGGTCCAGCATGCGACGAAGGCGGCTTGCCAGCCCGGCGCAGCCCGCCCCCTGCTGGCCCGGCGCGGCGGCTTCCGCCGCGCCGGCCTCCATCAGTCGCAGCGTCTCGACCTCGGCGGCACACTGGGGCGTGGCCTCGAAGTTCTCGAGCCGTTCCAGAACCTCTTCGCTGACCTCGATCGCCGCCGCCAGGTCGAGCAGCGCCGGCCCGCCCAGGCCCCGACCGTCCCCGTCGAGATGAGCGCGGAGATCCAGGAGCCCATCGAGCGACGGCACCAGGACGCCGCCCTGTTCGACGTCGCGGGCGATCTCCGCGTAGCGAACCCGGCGCCGATCGATCTCGCCGCGGTCCGTCGCCGGCTCGATCGCCCGAACCGTGTGGCTGCCGGCGTCCGTCGAGGCGAAGCCCGCGAGAACGGCGAGCAGCGACGGAAACTCGAGCGCCTCGGACGTGGCGCCGCTGCAGCAGCTCATTTGTCAGCTCGGCAGGGAATCGCCAAGCTCGACGCAGCGACTTCGCTGCGCGGACTCCCTAGGCGAGACCGGCGCGGCGCTCTTCAGCCAGGCGCCGCAGCATCTTCTTGCGCGCCTGCATGACCTTGCGCTTCCGCTTGACCGACGGCTTCTCGAAGTGCTGGCGTTTCTTGAGCTCGGTCAGAATGCCTTCTTTCTCGCACTTCCGCTTGAAGCGGCGAAGCGCGTTCTCGAAGCTCTCGTCCTCGCGTACCTGGACAACCGGCATGAAGTGATCTCGTTCCCGTGGTCGACCTGCGGGCTCGCGCCCTGGATAGCCCGCAACCGCCGACGCACGTCAGCCCTGCGAGCGTTGCGCATTCTGCACGAGCCCGCCCGCCCCGTCAAGGGCCGCGGGCCGCCTACTCCTCTTCGTCCCGGCCCTCGACCGCGTTGGCGTCCGTGCGGTAGACCTTCCTGTCGCCCTCGCGGAAGAACACGCCGGCGGCGGCGCCGTCGCCATGCTCCTCGGGGTTCTTCGGGTAGAACCAGGCGAACACGTTCTCCGCGTCGAACTCTCGAACGTTGCGATGGAAGACCTTGCCGAGGAGCGCCTCGACCTCGGCCTCGGTCATGCCCCGCTCGATCTGCGCCAACCGTTCGGCGGTGATGTAGCGCGCGTCCTGGTAGTCAGCCAGCCGCGCCTGGAGGTCGGCGTTGTCGGGGTCGACGCCGAGGGACCGCTCCAGGATCTCCACGGCTCGTCGGTAGTCGCCGCCCTTGACCACGTACTCCTCGGCCAGGTACATGTCCTCGCCGCTCTTCATCGCGAAGGCGTTGCGCTGCTCCTCGGTCATCTCGCCGCCGAGTTCCCACTCCGCCTCGTTGATGTAGTTGACCAGCTTGGTCGAAAAGGCCTCGCCGTCGTTGCCTACCTCGTTGTCGAGGGCTTCCGCCTCCGCGGTGAGGGCTTCGACGTCGTCTTCCTCGCCCGGCGCGGCGATCCGCGCGCGAAGCCCCGCCAGTTCACCGCGCTTTGCGTTCAGGGCCGCCTGATCCTCCTGCAGCTCGGCCCACGCATCGGCTCGCGCCGCGGCTACCCGTTCCTCCTCCGAAGGACCGCACGCGACCAGAGCGGCGAACAGCACGATGACCGAAGCGCCGGCGGCAAACCCCGCCCGGCCCGGCCGCCCGATTGGAGTGGATCTCGACATTCTGGCGCCTCCTTGGACCGCTTGTTGCGTGCTGCGAACTATACCCCAAGGCAGGCCATGAGAGGGCGCCCATCGAGCCGGCTCGTGGGGCTATACTGCGGCACTGCGCTCGGGTGCCCTGAGGGTCCATAGCTCAGCGGTTAGAGCATCCGGCTCATAACCGGCAGGTCCCTGGTTCGAATCCAGGTGGACCCACACCGCGAACTGCGGAGCCTGCGATCGCTAACTCACTGGAACCTCTGACAATCGGCGCATGGAAAGAGTCCTCGACACGATCGTAGATCTGCAGCAGGCGAGCGTGGAACTCGCCCACAGCCGCGCCCTGCTGGACGGGGTTCCCGAATCGATGCAGGAACTCCACGACCAGTACGAGCACCAGCGGAGCGAGATCGAACGGCTCGAGCAGGAGTGGCAGCAGGCCGAACTCGAGCGCCGCGCCGCGGAAGCGGAAGCGGCGACGGGAAAGGAGAGCATCGAGCGCTACCAGGAACAGATCGCCCGCGTGACGACGCAGCGCGAGTACGGCGCCCTTCTGAGTGAGATCGACACCGTGCGCGCCAGGATGCGGGAAGCGGACGACGAGGCGCTGCAGGCCATCGAACGCCAGGAGGAGGCGTCGACGCAGCTCGACGAAATCCGTGGCGCGTTCGAGACCCTGAACGAGCAGTACCAGGAGCAGCTCGCCGTGTGGGAAGAACAGAAGCCCGAGATGCGAAAGCGGGTCGAAGCGCTCGAGGGGCGGATCGAGGTGTTCCGCGAACGCCTCCCGCCTGCCGCCCTGCTCCAGTACGAGCGCCTGTTCGACCGCCACGGCGGCGCGCCCCTGGCGGCCATCGGCGTCGTGGAGAGCACCGGCGCCCCCATCCGGCACTGCTCGTTCTGCAACTACCGGATCAGGCCCCAGGTCGTGGTGCAGATTCAGACCCAGGGCGCGCTCGTGCCTTGCGATTCCTGCCAGCGGATTCTGTACCTGGACGACGGAGAGGGCGGCTGAACGAGGCGCCGGGGAAGCCCGCAGCCGAACGCTACGCGGAGATAGTGGGGCGGCTGGCGGAGGCCTGCCGGAAGGCGGGCAGGCAGCCGGAAGAGGTCGCCCTGGTCGGCGCCTGCAAGCGCCAGCCGCTCGAACGCATCGCCGGGGCGCTGGACGCCGGTCTCCGCATCCTCGGCGAGAACCAGGTCCAGGAGGGCGAGGCCCACCGCGCGGCGCTGCTCGAAGCCGGCTACGGCGACCAGGTCGCCTGGCACCTGATCGGGCCGCTGCAGACGAACAAGGCGTCCCGCGCCTGTGACGCCTTCGACGTGTTCGAAGCGGTTGACCGGCCGAAGATCGCCCAGCGGCTGGACCGCCTGCTCGGCAGCCGGGGGCTCGGCGTCCGCGGCTGTCTGCTGGAAGTGAACATCGGCCGCGAACCCAGCAAGCACGGGTTCCTGCCCGAGGACACGGAAGCGATGCTGCACATGGGAGCGCTCGACCATCTGCGGGTCCGCGGCCTGATGGTGATTCCGCCGCAGCGCGCCCGCCCCAGCGAGTCCCGCTCGGACTTCGCCGCTCTCAGGCGCCTGCGCGACCGGCTGGCTCGCGGCGGCCTGTTCGGCGACGGGGAAGGGTGGCTGTCGATGGGCATGAGCGGCGACTTCGAGGCCGCGGTCCTCGAGGGCGCCACCCATGTGCGAATCGGTTCCGCGTTGTTCGGTCCCCGATCGTCGCGATAGCGCGGCGCGCTTCCAGAGCCCGCCGCTTCGCGTCGGATGCCGGCGGGGACGCCGGCGCACCCAGTGCGCGCCGCGCAGTGTTACCGTTCTCTCCTTGGAAACCCTGTCTGATCTGGTCCGGGTCGTCGCCGAGCGCTACGGCGAACGCGAGGACCTGCTGTCCATCCGGCGCCATCGCCGGACCGATTCGTTGTCTGCCCGCGAGTTCGTCGACGCCGTCTGCCGGACCGCGAAGGCGCTCGAGTCGCGCGGCGTGGCCAGGGGCGACCGCGTAGCCTTGTTCGCGACCAACCGGCCGGAGTGGCACGTCGTCGACTTCGCGTGCCACCTGGTGGGCGCCGTGTCCGTGCCGATCTATCCGACGCTCAACGCGCCCCAGGTCGCCTACATCCTGCTCGACAGCGGCGCCGGCTGGATCTTCTACGACGACAAGGCGAAACGGGACCTGCTCTCGGGCATCGTTCCGCACGGCGCCGGCGAGGACGACGGAGACGGCAGCGAGCAGCGGGGTCTGCGGATGGTGGCACTGGACGAAGACGCCGCCATCGAGGGCGGCACCCATCTCGACGCCCTGATCGCCGGCGCGCCGCCGGCCACGGAAGCCGACCTCGCGGCGTTCAGCGGGCGGGTCGGCCCGGACGACACGGCGAGCATCATCTACACCTCCGGCACCACCGGCGACCCCAAGGGCGTCGTCCTGTCGCACCGCAACTTCGTCTCGAACATCCTCGCCTGCCAGGAGCTCTACCCTCTGGGAGAAGAGGACCAGGCGCTCTCCTTCCTGCCGCTCTCCCACGTCTTCGAGCGCACCGTCGACTACCTCTTCTTCTACCGTGGGGTGTCGATCCACTACTCCCCCGCGATCGAGCGCGTCGCCGGCCTGATGCCCGACGTGCGGCCCACCGTCCTGTGTTCCGTTCCGAGGCTCTACGAGAGCGCCTACCTGCGGATCCAGAACCTGTTCGCGAGCCAGCCTCCGGCCCGCCGCCGGCTGATCGGCTGGGCCCTGAAGGTCGGCAAGCGGCGGGCGGAGCGCGGCGGAGCGGCACTCCAGGGCCTGATCGCCGACCGCCTGGTGTTCCGCAAGATCAAGCAGCGGTTCGGCGGCCGCCTGCGCTTCGCCATCTCCGGCGGAGCGGCGATCGCCAACGAGGTCGCCGAGTTCTTCGACGCGATCGGCATCCGTCTCTATCAGGGCTACGGACTGACCGAGACGGCGCCGGTTCTGGCCGTGGAGTACCCGGGCGCCTCCCGCCGCGGCTCGGTCGGCACGGCCGCCCCCGGGGTCGAGCTTCGCATCGCGGAGGACGGCGAGATCCTGGCCCGCACCGAGGGCCTGATGCAGGGCTACTGGAAGAAGCCCGAGGACACCGCCGAGGCGATCGACCCGGACGGCTGGTTCCACACCGGCGACATCGGCCGCCTCGACGACGACGGCTACCTCTACATCACGGACCGCAAGAAGGACCTGCTCGTGACGAGCGGCGGCAAGAACGTCGCGCCCCAGCCGATCGAACAGATGCTGATCACCCACCCCGCGATCGCCCAGGTGGTCGTGGTCGGCGACGGCTACCCCTACCTCAACGCCCTGATCGTGCCCAACTACGCGGAGCCGCCGGAGCCGTTCACCGGCATGGACCCCTCGGAGCTCCGGCAGGACCCGCGTCTACAGGAGCTCGTTCAGGGCGTGCTCGACCGCGCGAACGAGCGGCTGCCGGCCCACGAGCGCGTGCGCCGCTTCCGGCTGCTCGAACGCGAACTGACGCTCGAGGAGGGCGAGATCACGCCCACGCTGAAGGTGCGCAGGAAGATCGTCAACGAGCGCTACCGGGACGTGATCGCCTCGATGTACCTCAAGAGCCAGCGCGTCAGTTGACGCGGCCGGACACGTCCGTCGGGTCGGGCGCCTCCTCGATCACCCCGTGGACCTCTTCATAGCGCCGCAGGTTCGTGCCCAGGGCGCGGATGATCCGCTTGAGATGCCCGGGGCTGGTCACGATCCGGGCGCTGACGATGCCCTGAGGCGGAACCACGTTGATGAAGTCGAGGATGAACTCCTCGCGGGTGTGGGTGATGCGCAGCAGGTTGGAATAGGCACCCTTGAGTTCGGCGTCGCCGATCTTGACGTTGATCGACGAGGACGGATCCTGGTCGCCCGGTACTTCCTTGGGTTGGTCGCTCATTCGATTCTCCGTTGGTCTCCGGCCTGACGGCCGGGCGAGAGCCAGTCGATGTCGGTCCGCGCGCCCATCGTCTCCACCTGCCACTCATGGTCGGGCAGGTAGAGGCCGATGCTCCTGAGCTGTGTGCTCTCCGCCACCGTGAACCGGAGCGCCCGGCGGCGGTAATCGTACGCCCTGCCGTCGCGAGCGTGAACCGCGACATCCACCGTGTACTCGCCCGGCGCCAACCGCAGCTCCGGACAGACGAGCCGGACCCGCACCGGCCCGGCCAGAGAGCGCGGCTCGTAGCCGGCCAGATCGGTGTTCGTGCCCCAGCAGTCGACGCCCCGCGGGGTCTTGACGCCGACGCCGAAGACGAAGTCGGACAAGTCCTCCTTCGGCTCGACGTCGAGTTCGAAGGCCACCGCTTCCCCGCAGTGGACGTGGTAGCGCTCCTGCCGCTCCTCGCCGGCCAGCAGGCGCACCGCCACGATTTCGGCCTCGCCCGAGCCCCAGCGCGCGACCTCTTCAGCAGCGTCCGCGGTCACCGCCGGGTCCTTTCCGCCTTCGTCCGACAGGCGGCGGCGGTCGTGGGCCTCGCCTTCGCGCGCCGCCACCGACTCCAGGTAAGCGTCGATCACCCGTCGCGTCGACCCCAGGCCCCGGATCCGGCCGCCGTCCAGCCACATCGCCCGGTCGCAGATCTCGTCGATCAGCGTCATCGTGTGGCTGACCACGAGCAGGGTGCCGCCGCCGGCCAGGTGCTCCTCGATCCGCGCCAGGCAACGGTGGACGAACTCTTCGTCGCCGACCGCGAGGACCTCGTCGACCAGGAGGACTTCCGGGTCGGTGTGAATGGCGACTGAGAAGCCGAGCCGGACGTACATGCCGGAGGAGTAGTACTTGATCGGCTCTTCGATGAAGTCGCCGAGGCCCGCGAACTCCACGATGTCGTCGTAGCGCTGCTCGATCCGGCGCCGGCTCAGTCCGAGCAGCGCCCCGTTGATGAAGATGTTCTCGCGGCCGGAGATCTCGGGATGAAAGCCCGCGCCGAGTTCGATCAGGGCCGCGACCCGGCCGTTCACCGAGAGTTCCCCGGAGGTCGGCGGCAGCAGGCCGGCCACCAGCTTGATCAGCGTCGACTTGCCCGAACCGTTGCCGCCGATGATCCCCACCGCCTCCCCGGCGGCGACCTCGAAACTGACGTCGGTCAGGGCCTCGACGACTTCGCCCGACTCGAGTCCACCAGTCAGGCTGCCCTCGAGCAGTGCGCTCTTCAGCGTCCGCAGCCGGTAGCCGCCGGCGGCGCGCCGGTAGCGCTTGCACAGGCCGCTCGCCGCGACTGCCGGCGGACTCAACTCAGACCGCCTCGGCCAGGGTGTCTGAGAGGCGCGAGAAGAGGCCGGCGCCGACCACCCATGACACGGCGGCGATCGCGGCCATGATCGCCCACACCTGGAGTTCGGGCAGGCGGCCGAAGAACAGAAGGTCCTGGGTCGCGGTGGTGAACGAAGTCATCGGGTTCAGTTGCACCACGCTCGCGAACTGCGGCGGCAGGTCGCTCAGCGTGTAGATGATCGGCGCCAGGAAGAACGCCAGGACGAGCAGATTGCCGAGGAGATCCCGCACGTCCTTGAAGTGGACGCAGAGAGCCGCCAGCGCGAAGGCGAGGCCGGCGACCATGACCAGCTCGATCGCCAGCACGGCCGGCAGGAGGACGGCCGTCCAGCCGGAGATCGGATAGCCGAGCAGGCGGCCGGCGACCAGCGCGACTCCGACGATCGGCAGCGCCAGGAGGAAGTGCACGAGGTTCGCCGTCACCGCCACCGCCGGCAGCACTTCGACCGGAAACACCGCCTTCCGGATCAGGCCGCCGTTGGCCGTGAGGGACGTGCAGCCCTCCAGCAACGAGGTGGAGACCCAGATCCAGGGGAACAGACCGGTCACGAGAAACACGCCGTAGGGCTCGACGGCCACGAGGTCCGAGCGCTTCAGGATCATGCCGAACACGAAGGAGTAGACGGCGAGCAGCAGGAGCGGATTGAGCAGAGACCACAGGAAGCCCAGGACGCTTCCCCGGTAGCGCGCGCGCAGCTCCCGCATGACCAGGGTCCAGAGCAGGCTGCGGTAGCGGACCAGCGATCGGGCCACTTCGACCATTGCCGCGAGCATCTTACGTTCCGCCGGCCGAGCCGCCGGCCTCGCACTCGAGATACACGGGCGCTCCGCTGAGCGCCGCGGGAACCCGGTCGAGCTTCCGGCCGTCCCGGTCCCGCACCGCGCGCACCTCCCCCTGAGGCCTGTAGGAGCCACCGCGGCCACCCGACGCCCACACGACCCGGGTGTCGCGGCCTTCCTGAAGCGCCCGGTACCCACGTAGCCCTGACGGCATCCGTATGCGCAGGACCTCCGCACCTGCCAGCTCGCGCTGGAGCTGCCGCAGCGCGCGATAGGCCGGACGCTGCCGGAGGCCGTCGCCCCGGGGATCGAGCAGGCCGTAGCCCGCTGCCGCCAACTGCCACCAGTAGACGCGCTCCGCCAGACCGCTACCCAGGGCCTCCAGCGCATAGCGGACCAGGTAGCTGGCCTGGGCGTCCTCGTCCACCGCGACATCGCGGCCCGCGGGCGCATGCGGACCCTCCGCGAGCGGCCAGTTGAATTCGGTGATCCAGCTCCGACCCGACGCGCAGTCCGGGGCCCTCCGCGCCAGGGAGTTCAGGACGGCCAGCTTGCCGGCCAGGTCGAAACCGAGCTGGCGGTTTTCCGGGGCGCCCCGCCGGTCGACGTAGAGCTGGCTCGCCAGAACGTCGAAGCGGCGCTCGGCCGAGCCCGAGTGGATCAATGCGGCTGTAGCGTGAGGCTCGAAGTCGATCACCGCGGGGGCGAGAACGCAGGCGTCCGGGCACTCAGTCCGTACCGCTTCCGCACCTGCCGCCAGCAAGTTCCAGTAGTCCGCGGGCCGCCACACGCCCCACTTGCTGCGATTGGGCGCCTGACCGATCAGGAACCTGCGCCCGAAGGGCGCGAGCGCGGCCGCCGCCTCCTCGACCCGCAGCCGCCACAACCCGCCGTCCCGCACCAGCGAGCGGTCCTGGCTCAACTGGAACACGAGGTCGACCGGCCGCTCGCGGCAGCGGAGGGTTCGCGCCAGTTCCACCAGGCCGGGGTCCACGCCCTGCCAGAGGTGGAAGCGCAGGAGTACGGTGTCGACCCGGAGATCGTCGATCGCACCGGCCAGGGAGGAGACGGGAGCCGAGCCGGGACCGACCGCGACGCCAAGGCCGCCGAAGCGGACCGGCGCCGGCGCGCGGTCGAGAACACGCCGCGCTCGACGCGCCTCCGCGACCGACAGCGCCAGCGGCACGGCCGATCGAAGCAGCGGCCGCGCGTGGTGGCCGGCGTCGCGCAGGCGCACGCCGAGGCGCTGGCCGCGAGTGGCCTGCTGATGCGGCTGGTCGGTCAGCGGATCCCAGACCGTGCGCTCCGTGGTGGTGGCTCCCCGTTCCGCCTCGGGGACATGGGGGTGGGCGCGGCGGCGTGGCAGCAGGAGATCGGACAGGCGCCGCAAGCCCCGGCGCGCCCCCTGCTTCGATCCCAACTTGAAACGGAAGCCCTGGTGGCAGGCCTCGAACCAGATCCGTTGAAGCCGCGACAGGCCGCCCGGCCGGTAGCCGGCAAGGTACTCGGCCCGGTCCGCCTGCCGCAGCACCGGCATCCGGCTGAGGTCCCGCAGCCGCTGACTGGTCGACAGCCGTCGCCGGAAACGGGCGCGGTTCAGGTCGACGAGGAACAGCTCGGCATCGGTGGTCGGCTCCGACAGGAGAACATTGCCGGCGGTCAGATCCCTGAACCAGACGCCGTGGCGGTGCAGCTCCGCCGCCAGCGCGCCGACCCGCCGCAACAGAGTCGGGCCGTGGATTCCGGGAAACTGCTCCGGTGCGACACCGGCGTTCAGGGCGCGCAGGACGTAGCGCAGCTCCAGCGCGTCCGGCACCAGCCGGCAAACGTACCAGGCGGGGCCGTCGATCGTCTTCGATTCCGCGTAGAGGAGGGGTTCGGGCGTCGAGATGCCGAGGCGACGGAGCCGTCGCGCGGCCCGGAAGCTCAGGCGAGCTCGAGTGCCGCGCCGGCGTCGGCGTAGCCGCGCCCGCAGATCGTCGTGGCGGAACTGCTTGACGACCACGGCCGCCTCGCCCGCCTCTGCGGCCAGCCGCCACCGGGCTTCGTAGAGATAGCTGCGGCCCCAGTGCAGGCTGCGCCGGGCGCTCCCGGGGTCGAGCAACCGGCGCAGGGTCTCCTCGAAGCCGGCGCCCGGGTCCCCGTCCGCCGCTGACGGGGCGACCGCGCCTCTGAGGTCTTCGTACTCGAACCGGCGCTCCGGTCCTTCGGCCTCGGCGGTCAAGAGCCTTCGATCTCGGTGACGACGAAGTGCTCCCGATGCAGGTCCGGATCCGCCCGAAGCAGGATGGGCACGTCGAACGCTCCCTGCATCCCGTCCAGCACGTCCGACTCGGACCCCTTCAGCCCGTCCAGAACCGCCGGGTGAACCCGCACCGCCACCTGGCGGCAGCCGCGACCGGCATGCGCCAGGCAGGTTCGCCTCAACTCCAGGCAGATCGTCGCGACGGACTTGATCCGGCCCCGGCCCCGGCAGGTCGGGCAGGGCCCCGTGAGCGCCCGCTCCAGGTTCTCGCGACGCCGTTGACGGGTGAGCTGAACCAGACCGAACTCCGAGATCTCGAGCACCCGTTTCCGGGCGCGGTCCTTCCGCAGTTCCGCCTCGAGCCGCTCGAAAACCCTGCGCCGATCCTCTTCGTGCTCCATGTCGATCAGGTCGATGACGAGGATGCCGGACAGATCCCGCAGCCGGATCTGGCGGACGGCCTCCGCGACCGCCTCGAGATTGGTTCGCAGGACGGTGTCGCGAAAACTCCCCTCACCACCGACGGCGCCGACGTCCCGGCCGGAGTTCACGTCGATGGCCACCAATGCCTCGGTCTGGTTGATGACCAGGTGGCCGCCGGACGGTAACGGCGCCTTCGGCTCCAGCGCGGCGTCGACGCCGTCGTCTATGCGGTAACGATCGAACAGTCCGCGGCGGCTCCGCTCAAGCCTCGTCAGGAGTTCCGGCTGGACCCGCCCGAGGTAGTGGCGGATGACCCGGTACGCATCGGAGCCATCGACCAGCAGGGCGCCAAACTCCTCCCCGAAATGGTCGCGAATCACCCGTACCGCGAGTTCTTCCTCCTGGTGGATCAGCGCCGGAGCCGCGTACGCGGCCACCCGCCCCTCGATCTCCCGCCAGAGGTCCGCGAGGACTTCGTACTCCCTCGCGAGGTCTTCCGCCGGCGCCCCCGCCGCGGCCGTGCGCACGATGCAACCCGCCTCTTCGAGCGCATCGCCACACAGTTCCAGGGCCATCGTCCTCAGCCGCGTCCGTTCGTCCGGATCCTCGATCCGCCGGGAAATCCCCAGCCGACCGGCCAGAGGCGTCAGCACCAGGTAGCGGCCGGGAAGCGTGATCTCGGTGGTGACCCGCGGTCCCTTGTCCGCCAGTCCCTCCCTGGCGATCTGAACGAGGACTTCGCCGCCCCGGCGCGCGATGCCGCCGCTACTCCGCCGGCCGTCTTCGCCGGGCGCTCCGGACCCGGCACCCTCCATCTCCTCGAGGTACAGGTAGCCGTCCCGCTCCAGCCCCAGGTCGACGAACGCGGCCCTCATGCCGGGAAGAACCCGCCGTACCCTTCCCTTGTAGATGTTGCCGGCGAGACCGCGGCCCCGATGGCGCTCGACGAAGAACTCCACCAGCCGGCCGGCCTCCAGGACGGCGAGGCGGGTCTGGTGCGGATCCCCTTCGACCAGAAGCTCCCTGTTCATCTTGCTGCCGGCGGCCGCCGTGGACGGCTCAGATGTTGACGAACCGCCGTATGTCGAGGCCGATCATCAACCCGGTGGCCGCACAACAGAAGAGCATGAAGGAGCCGCCGTAGCTGAGGAAGGGCAGCGGGATGCCGGTGATCGGAAGCAGGCCGACCACCATCGCCGTATTGTAGAGAACGTGTCCCGCCATGAAGGCGAGCAGGCCGACGACGAGCAGCATGCCGGCCGGGTCTCGTGCCGCCAGGGCCACGCGCACGCCGTTCCCCAGGTAGAGGAGGAGCAACCCCAGCACGACGGTGACGCCCATGAAGCCGTACTCCTCGCCCAGCACGGCGAACACGAAGTCCGTGTGAGGCGTCGGCAGGAACTGCAGATTCGACTGAGTGCCCTCGCCGTATCCCTTGCCAAGCATCTGGCCCGACCCGATGGCGATGCGGCTCTGGCGCACCTGGTATCCCGAGCCGAGCGGATCCGCGTGGGGCCTGAAGAAGCTCGACAGACGGTCCTTCTGGTAGTCCTGCAGGGCGAAGACCCAGATGGCGCCAGCGACCACCGCGGCCACGCCCAGCGCGATCAGAGCGGAACGGAGTCTGACGCCGGCGACAATGGCCATCGCGCCGAGCATGGGCACGAACATCAAGGCGCCGCCCATGTCCGGCTGCAGTGCGATCAGCAGCACGGGCAGGACGACGAACGCCGATGCGGTCCACAGCCATCCGCGAGGCGCGACCGGCGCCTGCGCCTCCGCCATGTGACGGGCCAGCAGGAGGACCGTCGCGATCTTGCAGAAGTCCGACGGCTGACCGCCGAAACCGCCGATCCCGATCCAGCTCCGGGCCCCGCCCGCCTCGTGGCCGAAGAAGGTCACCGCCGCCAACGCCGCGACCGCCGCCAGGTAGATCCAGAAGGCGTAGCGGAGCAGGAACGAGTAGTCGACCGCCGCCGCCGCCGCCATGACCAGCAGACCCAGCGCTATCCACGCCGACTGGCGTACCTCGTAGTCCGTGCTCATGTCCGCCGATGCGCTGGAGATGACGACCAGGCCGATCGCCGACAACGCAAGCGCCGATCCGCCGAGCAGCCAGGAAACGGACCGGACCCGGCGTACCAGGGGCCACGGATCAGGTCTTGGCGGCAGCACGGAAGTAGCCCTCGTGCATCTCTCTCGCCAGCGGCGCCGCCGCTTCCGAGCCCCTGCCGCCGTTCTCGACGAACACGACGACGACCAGCTCGGGCGCCTCCACGGGAGCATAGGAGGTGAACCAGGCGTGGTCAGCCTGGTCGGGCGGGAGGTCCTCGGAGCGGGTCCAGGTCGCCTGTGCGACGACCTGCGCGGTACCCGTCTTGCCCGCGACGGCCACCACCGGCGTCCTGGCACTGCGTCCGGTTCCGTTCTCGACGACATTGGCGAGCGCCTCCGCGACGAAGGAGACCACCTCTGGATCGAGGCCGAGCGGCTCCGGAGGCTCGCCGCCGCCCGCGAGCAGGTGCGGGCGCACGCGGAATCCGCCGTTCGCCACCGCGGCGGTCATCACCGCCACCTGCAACGGCGACGTCAGCAACGGTCCCTGGCCTATCGCCACCGAGACCGTCTCGCCCGGATACCACGGATAGCCCCGGTGATCCCGGCTCCACTCGGGATCGGGTACGAGACCCTCGCTTTCGCCGGGAAGTTCGACTCCCGTTCGGTCGCCGAGCCCCAGCCGGCGGGCATAGGCGGCAATCGTCTCGATTCCGATCTTGATGCCCTGCCGGTAGAAGTAGATGTCGCAGGAGTGCTGCAGGGCTCCGCGCAGATCAACGAGGCCGTGACCTCCCGACTGCCAGCAGCGCCAGCGGCGGTCGTAGAGCCGGGTCGCACCGTTGCAGTAGATCCGCTCCTCCGGGCGAAGCAGGCCCTCCGCCAGACCCGCCACCACCATGGCGATCTTGAACACCGAGCCCGGCGGGTACGTGTTCTGGATCGCGCGGTTCTGGAGCGGCTTTCCCGGCGCGTCGACGATCCGGTCCCAGTCCTGCTGGCTCAACCTGCCACCGAAGCTGTTCGGATCGAAAGACGGGGAGGAGACCATCGCCCGAATCGCGCCGTCGCGGGGGTCCAGCGCCACGATCGCGCCGACCTTGTCCGCCAGCAGGCTCTCGGCCAGCTGCTGCAGCCGCAGATCGATCGTCAGGGTCACGGATTCACCGGGCTCCGCGTCCGTCCGCCGCACGTCCTCGCCCATCAGTCGGCCGCGACTGTCGACGACGACGATCCGTTCCCCGTGGTTCCCACGCAGCAGCCGATCCCGCAGCAGTTCCACGCCGCTACGGCCGACCAGGTCTCCGGCCGCCAGAGAGTCCTCACGGTCGTGTTCGGCGGGAGTCGGTTCGCCGAGATGACCCACGACATGGGCGGTCTGGAAGCTGTGGCGATAGAGGCGGCGCCTCGAGATGGAGATCTCGAACTCCGGATGCTCGGGCACCGACACCTCGAACCGGGCGACCTGGGTCAACTCCAGGTCCTCCGCGAGCAGTACGGGTACCTCGCTGGCCACGTCCCGATGACGCTCCAGCGCGATCCTCAGTTCCCGCTCCTCCTGGTCGAGGATCTCGGCCGCGAAGGCCAGACTGGCACCGAGATCCGCGCTCCTGCTGCGGTCGATCATCAAGCGAAACGTGGGCGTGTTCTCGACCAGGATTCGTCCCGAACGGTCATAGATCAGGCCCCTCGGCGCGTCCAGACGCAGTACCCGAAGCCGATTGTTCTCAGCGAGCCGCTCGTAGTGCTCCGCCCGAACGATCTGGTGATACCAGTAGGCGCCAACAACGACCGCCAGACACAGGCCCAACGCGCCACACAGCCACTTGAGCCGGATCGCCATGTTCAGTAGAACCCAGTCCGAGCTGTGCTCGCGGGTGGGGTTCTGCAGACTCATCATGTGGCCTTCGCGGTCACCGCGGACGCGCCCTCCCCTCCTTCAGTGTACGCCGTTCATCCACCCAGGCCCGGGCCCGGTTGAACAGCCACAGGCCCGGCACGCCGACCGCGGTGGTCGCGACTACGCGCAGAGGAACGGCGCCGCCGCTGACCTCGCCGACTTCCAGCGCCGTGAGCAGGCCGAGAACGATCGCCTGATGAACCAGCGTGCCCACCGCAACCAGGAGCCCCGCCACCATCCTCTGGCTGGTGTCCACGCGCTGCGACAGGCGGGCCACCCCGTAGCCCACGACGCAGCAGGCGAGACCGTGCAGGCCAAACGGTGAGGCGCTCAGTGTGTCCTGCACCAGGCCGGTAGCCAGGCCGCCTGTAACGCCCTGGAGGGAGTTACCGGCCAGGCTGCTCAGAACAACCAGGAGCACGAACAGGTCGACCGTCCGGCCGGCTACCGGCAGCACCTCGGCCAGCAGCAACTCGACCAGTGACACCAGGGCCAGACTGGCGGCGAACCTAGCGGCCCACGGCATCCGCGCCGTCCATGACCGCCTCGGGCACCGGGTCGCGGCGCCATACGAAGGCATGGCTGAGCGAACCGAGATCCACGCGCGGGGCGACCTTGATCTCGTGGAACTGATCGCCGCTGGACTCGACGGAGATGACCGTACCGACCGGGATCCCGCGCGGGAAGACACCGTCGATGCCGGCCGTGACCACGCGGTCTCCCGGCCGGACATCCACCTGCACCGGTACATACGCGAGCGAGAGTACGCCGGCCTCCTCCGTGCCCCGAACGATGCCCTGACGGCGCGTGCGCTCGATCATCGCTCCCACCGAAGAGTCACGATCCGTAACCAGCAGCACACGCGCATAGTCGCCGCCGGCGGCAACCACGCGACCCAGCAAGCCGTCGACCGTCGTCACGGGCCGCCGCGCCCACTCCGCCCCCGCGTTTCCGTGAGGCAGCCGCAGGATGGCGCTGCGGCGCCACGAGTGGTAGTCGACGTAGACAACGTCCGCCAGCAACAGTTCGACATCTCGCGGCCGCGCGTATCCGAGCGGCGCCGAAAGCAGGTCGACCTCCAGTTCCGCGCCAAGCGCAGCCGCATGGGCCGTCTCGAGCTCCCGCAGCCGGCCGCGCAGCGCCTCGTTCTCGCGTTCCAGCCGAGCCCTCGTCCGCCACCCCTCTCGCATCCTGTTCGCCACGTCGCCGGCAGCGGCGACCAGTCCCTTCGCCGGGGCCTCCACCCACAACGCGACATCGCCCGCACGCTCAGGCGACTGAGCGGTCAGCGACGCGAGGAGAAGGGTCACCGCAACAGCGAACAGGATGGCGACCCGGCGCTCGCTCATCTCGGTGAACGCCCCCTCAGCGAACCGAGACCCTGCGCAGCAGATCGATGTCCAGAAGCACCCGGCCGGTGCCCAACACCACCGAGGCGAGCGGGTCCTCCGCGGCGAAGACCGGCAGTCCGGTCTCCTCGCGAAGCCGCTGGTCCAGCGCATGAAGCAGCGCACCGCCGCCGGACAGCACGATGCCCTTGTCCATTACGTCGGCGGAAAGTTCCGGCGGCATCCGTTCGAGGGCCTGCAGCACGGAGTCCACGATCTGCTGCACGGGCTCTTCGAGCGCATCCCTGATCTCGCCGTCGGAGATCCGGAGACTGCGTGGCACGCCATGCACGAGATCCCGCCCCTTGATGTCCATGTACAGCGCCTTCTCGAGTGGAAAGGCGGAGCCGATCTCGACCTTGATCTTCTCGGCGGTCCGCTCGCCGACCAGCATGTTGTGCTTGCGCTTCAGGTGCTGCGCGATCGCATCGTCCATCGCGTTGCCGGCGACCCGCAGCGAGCGGCTGTAGACGGTACCCGCCAGCGAGATCACGGCGACATCGCTGGTGCCGCCGCCGATGTCGACGATCATGTTTCCCGTCGGTTCCGTGATCGGCAGTCCGGCGCCGATGGCCGCCATCATCGCCTGCTCTACGAGAAAGACCTCGGAGGCGCCGGCGCTCATGGCGGCCTCTCTCACCGCCCGTTTCTCCACCGGCGTGATCTCGGAAGGCACGCCGATGACGATCCGCGGGCGAGCCAGACGGCGGCCGTGATGGGCCTTGCGGATGAAGTGCTTGAGCATGTGCTCGGTCATCTCGAAGTCGGCGATCACGCCGTCCTTCATCGGCCGCACGAGGAACAGGATTCCCGGTGTGCGCCCGAGCATCCCCTTGGCTTCGGTGCCAACCGCCTCGATGCGGTTGCTCTGGCTGTTGACGACGACGACCGACGGCTCGCGCACCACGATGCCGTTCGCCTGAGTGAAGACGAGCGTGTTGGCAGTCCCCAGGTCGATCGCCAGGTCGCTGGAGAACCACTGCAGGAAGCGCATTCGGAGTGAACCTCGGGCCCGATCATAACCGCCTGAGGATCGCCCGATCCTGTTAGCATGGCGACACTTCTTGGCCCGGAAGGCCTTCTGCGCCTTGCCGGGCGCCGAGTCCAGATCATGCTGAACGTCATCAGAAAGAACATCAAGAGCTTCTACCCGCTGGCCATCGGCCTCGCCCTGGTGTTCGTGTTGCTCGTTTTCACCGACTTCCGGTCGCTCGAGGGCACGCGCATCAACCCGGACGCCGCCACCGTGGGAAGTGAGAGCATCACCTTCACCGAGTTCGAACGCAGCTACCGGAACGCCGAGAACCGCTACCGGGAGATTTACGGCGACGCGTTCAACGCGGATCTCGCGGATCAGCTCCAGTTGCCGGTCCAGGCCCTCGAAGCCCTGATCAACGACCGCCTCCTCATCATGGAGGCGGAACGGATGGGGCTGACCGTCAGCGACGAAGAGCTGCAGGAAGAGATCCTCTCCGTGCCCGGCCTGACCGACGGGGCGGGTTATTTTGTCGGAGCGAGGCAGTACCAGGATCTCCTGCGCGCGAACCGCCTCACGGTGGACGACTTCGAGTCCGACCTGCGTACGTCCCTCCTGGTGCGGAAGCTGCAAGCGGCGCTGACTGAAGTCGCCCATGTCTCCGACGCGGAGGTCGAGCTGCGCGCCCGCGAGGCCGCCGAGCGCGCCGCCATCCGCTACTTCCAGGTACCCGCCAGCCGCTTCGCCGCCGAGGCCGAGCCTTCGAGCGAAGAGGCCGCGGCCTACTACGAGGAACATCGCGAGGAGTTCAGGCTCCCCGAGCGCCGGCGAGTGGGCTACCTGCTGGTCAGCACGAACACCGTCCGGGCCGAACTCGAGGTGACCGACGACGAGGTCCAGAAGTACTACGAGGACAACCCGGCCCAGTTCGAGACGCCTACGCAGGTTCGGGCCAGCCATATCCTCCTGCTCGAGAACAGCGAACGGGACGCGGAGCAGGCGCGCAGTCTGCTGAACCGGCTCCGTGGCCGTATCGAAGCCGGAGAGGACTTCGCGGCGCTGGCCCGGGAGTACTCGGACGATGAGGCGACGAAGGAGGCCGGCGGCGACCTCGGTTACTTCGGGCGCGGCGCGATGACGCCGGCCTTTGAAGACGCCGCGTTCGACGCCGCGAGCGGCGACCTGGTTGGACCGGTCGAGAACCAGCTCGGGCCCCGCACCGGCCATCACCTGATCCAGATCCACGAGCGCCGCGAAGGCGGACGCCAGACCCTTGAGGAAGTCGGCAACCTGATCCGGGTCCAGCTCCTGGCCACCCGGGCCGAAGAAGAGGCGAGGAGCCGGATCGACGCCCTGCACGATCGGCTGGCCGACCAGACGTTCGCCGGCGAGGACGAAGCCCGCGACCTCGCCGCCGCCGAAGCACTCGTCTACGCCAGCACGGAGCCGTTCGGCGAGGACGACGCCGTGGCCGGCATCGGCCGCAACTTCAACTTCAGCTCCGCGGCCTTCGGTCTCGAGACCGGCGCCTGGTCCGAACCGGTCCGCATCGCGGCGGGTTGGGCTCTCCTGTCCGTGCTCGAGGTCCTGCCGCCCCGCGACTCGGAGTTCGCTGAAGTCGAAGTGGATGTTCGCGAGGTCGTCCGCCGGCAGAAGGAGAGCGAACTCCTGGCGACGGCGCTCACCGATGCGCGCGAGCGCGTCGAGGGCGGGTTGGGCATGGACGACGCGGCCGAGGAGTTCGATGCCGTGATCGAGGAGAGCGGCAGCTTCGGTCTGCGCCAGCCGATCGGCGCCCTGGGCGTGATACCGGAGCTGTCTAGCGCGGCGTTCGCGCTCTCCGCCGGCGAAACAGGCGGCCCGGTGGACACTCCGTTCGGCGCCGTACTGTTCGAGGTGACCGAGCGCGAGTCCTTCGATCCCGCGCTGTTCGACCCGGAGACGACGCGGAACGAGCTCCTGGCCGAGCGGAACCTGACGATGCTCCAGTCCCTGCTGCAGCGGCTCCGCGCGGAGGTCGGCGTCCACTACACCCAGGACTTCATCGAGAACTTCGGTCTGGGCGAGGCCGAAGCGGCCGGCACCTGACCGCAACGCGGCGCTCCAAAGCGCCTTGATCGGCTATCTGCGCGGGCGCCGTCTGGCCCTCGAGCCCGAACGTCTGGTGCTCGACACCAACGGCGTCGGCTACGCCGTGCGGATCCCCCTGTCGACCTACTTCGAGCTGGACAAGCTCGACCCGACAGCCGAAATCGGCCTGTTCATCCATACCCACGTCCGCGCCGACGCGATCGAGCTCTTCGGCTTCTGGACCGAGGCCGAACGGACCGTGTTCGAGCATTGCCTCGCCGTCAGCGGCGTCGGTCCCCGGCTCGCCCAGGTCGTCCTGTCCGGCGGTTCCACGACGGACCTGCTGAACGCCATCGGCGGCGGCAACGTGGCGGCCCTGACCCGGATCCCGGGCATCGGCCGCAAGACCGCCGAGCGGATGGTCCTGGAACTCAGGGAGAAGGCGAAGACGCTGCTGGCCGAGGCCGGCGCCGAGCCGCCCGAGGCCGAGCCCGAAGCCGGCCGCGAGGACGAACAGGAACAGGCCGTCAGCGCCCTGGTCAACCTCGGCTACCGCGCGTCCGAGGCGCAGCGCGCCGTCTCACGCGTGCTCGCGGAAGAACCCGAGATGGACTTCCAGGAACTCCTGCGCCGCAGCCTGCGGCAGCTGTCGCGGCTCTGACGACCGCGAAGGCGTCGCGTGCACGCGCCCGGTCGGAGCCGTCTGGCCGGGCCGTCGGGTAGAGCACCGGACCTTCTCTGGGTGCGCGCACCTGCGGAATCCGTGTTGGCGGACACTGTTTTGGGGGCGCGATACGATCCAGCCATGGCCGGGATGGGCGGCACCGACGGTGAAGAGAGCGTTCTCTCAGCCGCCCGGGACGCGGAGGACCGTCGCCTCGAACCGTCGCTCCGGCCGCAGCGGCTGAACGAGTACCTGGGCCAGGAGAAGATCGTCGAGCTGCTCGACATCTACATGCAGGCGGCGCGCCGGCGGGGCGAAGCTCTGGACCACGTGCTGCTGTTCGGGCCCCCCGGGCTCGGCAAGACGACCCTGGCGCACATCATCGCCAGGGAGATGGGCTCGACGTTGCGGTCCACCTCCGGTCCGGTCCTGGAGCGGGCGGGCGACCTGGCGGCGATCCTGACCAACCTCGAGCCCGGGGACGTCCTTTTCATCGACGAGATCCACCGGCTCGGCCCGACGGTGGAGGAGATCCTCTACCCGGCACTCGAGGATTTCCAGCTCGATCTGGTGATCGGTGCCGGGCCGATGGCCAAGACGGTGCGCATCGATCTGCCCCGATTCACGCTGGTTGGCGCCACGACCCGCGCCGGTCTGATCACGCCGCCGCTGCAGGGGCGCTTCGGCATCGTCCACCGGCTCGACTTCTACGGTCCGGATGTCCTCAGCGTGATCATCCAACGCTCGGCCGATCTGCTCGAGGTACCCGTCGATCTGGGCGGCGCCGACGAGATCGCCCGGCGCAGCCGCGGCACGCCCAGGATCGCGAACCGGCTGCTGCGCCGCGTGCGCGACTACGCGCAGATCGAAGCGGACGGACGAATCGACCGCGACACCGCGAACCAGGCCCTTCTTCAGCAGGAAGTCGACGAGCAGGGCCTGGACAAGATCGACCGCAGGATCATGAAACTGCTGATCGAGCAGTACGGCGGCGGTCCGGCTGGCCTGAAGGCGCTCGCGGCGTCGGTCGGGGAGGACGAGGGCACGATCGAGGACTTCTACGAGCCGTACCTTGTCCAGAAGGGCTTCCTCCAGCGCACCCGCCGAGGCCGGGTGGCCACCAAGCGGGCCTACGAACACCTGGACCTGGAAGTCCGGGGCACCCTGTTCTGAAGGCGCACCAGGGCCGGCAACGACCTCCAGCCCGTCCTGGGGCACGAGGGGGTCAGGTCCCAGGTGACTCTGAACGAGCGACGGCCAACGACCGCACAGGATCCGAAGCCAACCGGAGCGAGTGAAGCGGAGCGGGCGCAACCCTCTCCATCTCCTCTCAAGCGCCCGCGTCACCTGGGAGCTGACCCCCTCGTGCCCCAGGATGGGCGGGTGCACGCCACGCCGTGGCGCCGACTGGCGCTCGGGTGTACGCTATTGCGCCTTTCGCGCCCTCCGACGACGACGTGACTTCCAGCGCATCCGACCATGAAGGTACTCAAGTTCGGCGGCTCTTCCGTGGCCGATGCAGGCCGCCTGCAGGTGGCGGCGCAGATCGTCGAACGGCAACTCGACGGGTGCCCGACGGACGGTGCGGTGGTGGTGTCCGCCCTCGGCGGCGTCACGGATCGCCTCCTGGCCCTGGCCGAGGCCTCCCTGAAGGGCAACGGAGGCGCTGAGGCGGCGCGCGAGGCCGCCGCGCTTCGCGACCACCACCTGACGATCGCAGCCGGGGTCGCAGCCGGAGCCGACCTGTCCGCCCTCAGGGCGGCCCTCGAGGAACTGTGCGACGGCCTGGGCCGAGAACTCGACGACTGCGAACGGACCGGAATCACCGCCCAGCGGCCGCGGGAAGCCTGGATCGACCGGATCGTTTGCCACGGCGAGCTCCTGTCGACCCAGCTCCTGGCGGCGGCGCTCCGCGCCCGGGGCCTTCCGGCCGCGGCCCGCGACGCCCGCCCCCTGGTGCGGACCGATCGTTCCTTCCAGGCGGCGCTGGTCGCGCTCGAGCCGACGATGAAGGCGATCGCCGGCCACTTCGCCGGCCTGGGCGAGGACGGCCCGCTGCAGGTGGTCACCGGTTTCCTCGGCAGCACGCCGGAGGGCGAGACGACGACCCTGGGTCGCAGCGGTTCCGACCTGACGGCTTCCCTGGTCGGCGCCGCGCTCGACGCCGAGCGGATCGAGATCTGGACCGACGTCCCGGGCGTGATGACGGCCGACCCGAGACGGGTCGAGGACGCCCTGCCGATCCCGCGGTTGAGCTACGAGGAAATGCTCGAGCTCTCCCACTTCGGCGCCAAGGTCGTCTACCCGCCAACGGTCACCCCGGCCCGCCGCAAGGCCATTCCCCTGCTCGTTCGCAGCACCCTCGACCCCGAGCACCCCGGAACCCTGGTCGACGGCGGCAGGGACCGCCAGCGGGCGCGCGGCACGGCGGTCACCGGCATCTCCTCGATCGACGACGTCCACCTGATGCTGCTGGTCGGCGACAATCTGGTCGGCACCCCGGGAGTCGCCGCGCGGCTCTTTGACGCCCTGGCGGCGAGCCGCGCCAGCGCCATCCTGATCTCGCAGGCGTCGAGCGAGCACTCGATCTGCTTCGCGGTCGAGCCCGGCGTCTCCGAGGCGGCGAAGAAGGCGGTAGACGCGGAGTTCCGGGCGGAGATCGAGGCCGGATCGGTGCGCCCCATCAGGGTCGAGCGGGACCAGTCCATCGTTGCGGTGGTCGGCGACGGCATGCGCGATCGGCCCGGCATCGCCGGACGCGTGTTCGGCATTCTGGGCCGGCGCGGCGTCAACGTGAGGGCGGTGGCCCAGGGTTCGTCCGAGCGCAACATCTCGATGGTCGTCGCCAGGGCCGACGAGGGACGCGCGGTGCGCTGGATCCACCGGGAGTTCTTTCACCGCGCCGCCTCCGGCCGGCTGGCGGTCTACGTGCTCGGCGTCGGCGGTGTCGGATCGGCACTCCTCAGGCAGCTCGCAGCCGAGCGCGACGCGCTCGAGCAGAAGGGCATCGACCTGCAGTTGCGGGGGCTGGCGAGCTCGCGCTTCATGGAGCTGGCGGTACGCAGGGGCGGCAGGCGCCTGGACCTCGGCGCCGCCGGAGACCCGGACGGCTGGCGGAGCGCCCTGGAGCAGGGCGGCGAGACGGCTGATCTCGACCGACTGCTCGAGCACCTCGGCGAAACCGCCGGCGGCGGTGGCCGCACGATCCTGGTCGACGTCACGGCGAGCGGCGCGATGAGCGCCGTCTATCACCGCGCGCTCGCGGCCGGCGCCGCGGTGGTCAGCGCGAACAAGCTGCCGTTCGCGGGGCCGATCGCGGACTTCCGCGCGTTCCACGCCGGCGGCGGCGCCAACGTCTTCCACGAGGCGACCGTGGGCGCCGGCCTACCGGTACTCCACACCGTCGACCTGCTGCTTGGTGCGGGCGATCCGATCGAGTCCGTCTCGGGCGTCTTCTCCGGAACGCTGGCCTACCTGACGGGCGAGTTGAGCGCGCGCAAGGTGTGGAGCGAGGCCGTGCGCCGAGCCCACCGGCTGGGCTACACGGAACCGGACCCGCGCGACGATCTCGGCGGACTGGACGTGGCCCGAAAACTGCTGATCCTGGCCCGGCTCTGCGGCGCCGATCTCGAAATTGACGACGTCGACGTGGCGCCCATGCTCGACCGGCCCGACCTCGCCGACCTGCCGCTCGAGGACTACTGGCAGCGCCTCGCCTCAGCCGACGAGGAGATGGCCGCCCGTTTCGCCGAAGCCAGGTCCGAGGGCCTCGAACTCGCCTATCTCGCCGAACTCCACGCGAACGGCGAAAGAGCGACGGCCCGGGTCGGACTCCAGGCCGTTCCACCCGACCACCCGGTAGCCGGAATGCCGGCCTCGGACAACATGTTCGTCTTCCGCAGTCCGCGCTACAACACACGGCCGCTGATCGTCCAGGGACCCGGCGCCGGGACCGAACTCACAGCGGGCGGCGTGTTCGGCGACATCCTGCGCGCCTGGGCCGAGCGGGGAGCCTCAGCATGACCATCCGGAAGGAACCCCTTCGCGCGGCCGTCCTCGGTGCCACCGGCACCGTGGGCCAGCGCTTCGTCACCCTGCTGGCGGAGCACCCGTGGTTCCAGTTGACGGCCCTGGCCGCCTCCGAGCGCTCGGCCGGGAAGCCTTACCGCGACGCCGTGACCTGGATTCAGACCCGACCGATCGACGATGCGGTCGCTGCCATGCCCGTTCAGACGATCGACGAACTGATCGGCGCCGACTTCGACATCGTCTTCTCCGCCCTGGACGCCAGCGTGGCGAGAGACGTCGAGCCCCGGTTCGCCCGCCGCTGCCTGGTCGTCACCAACGCGAGCGCTCACCGCATGGACGCGGATGTACCGCTGCTCGTGCCCGAAGTGAACCCGGACCACCTCTCGCTGCTGTCTCCGCCCGAAGGGGGCAGGACGCTCCCGGCCGGCATCGTCGCCAACCCGAACTGCTCGACGATCGGCCTGGTGCTGGCGCTCAAGCCTCTGGCCGATGCCTTCGGCTTCGAGCGGATCTCCGTCGTGACGCTGCAGGCGGTGTCCGGCGCCGGGCTGCCTGGCATCTCGAGCTACCAGATCCTGGACAACGTGATCCCGTGGATCTCCAGCGAGGAAGAGAAACTCGAGATCGAAACCGGCAAGATCCTGGGCAGGGTCGACGGCGGAACGATCGAGCCGGCCGAGGTCGCGGTCTCCGCCCAGTGCAACCGCGTTCCCGTGGTCGACGGTCACACGCTCTGCGTCTCGGTCGACCTCAAGGGTGAGCCGGCGATGGAGGACGTCCGGGAAGCCTGGCGGAGCTTCCGCGCTGAGCCCCAGGAACGCGGGCTGCCGTCGGCGCCGGCGCAGCCGACCGTCTACCTCGGAGACGACGAGCCGCCCCAGACGCGCGTCCACCGTGATCTCGGCCAGGGCATGACGACCTCCATCGGCAGGCTGCGGGAGTGTCCGATCCTCGGCTACCGGTTCGTCGCCCTCTCACACAATACGCTGCGGGGCGCCGCCGGCGGGGCGCTGCTAGCCGCCGAGCTCGCCGTCGCACGCTGCGGGCGACGGGCCGCCAGATGACGAAGTCGGTAAGGGCGTTCGCCCCGGCCTCGGTTTCCAACATCGCCTGCGGATTCGACATCCTGGGATTCGCTCTGCAGTCGGAGAGCGACGGCCTGGGCCCGGGCGACCTGGTCACCGCCAGCGAGCGCGAGCCGACCGCCGGGGCCGGCGAGCACGGCCCGGTGCGCATCACGGCGATCGCTGGCGACGAAGGCCGCCTCCCGCTCGAGGCGGCACGCAACACGGCCGCCGTCGCCGCGAAGGCGCTGGTCGACGGCGAGGCGCCCGACGCGGCCGTCGACCTCCAGATCGAGAAGCGGATGCCGCTCGAGAGCGGTCTGGGTTCGAGCGCCGCGAGCGCGGTCGCGGCGGTCGTCGCGGTCGACGCGCTGCTCGGCCTGGAATTGCCGGCCGCTGCCCTGCTACGCTACGCCGTCGCCGGCGAGGTCCTGGCCAGCGGCGGTGCCCATGCGGACAATCTCGCCCCCTCCCTGCTCGGCGGTCTCGTCTTGGTTCGTTCCCTCGATCCCCAGCCAGACGTGATCGACCTACCGGTGCCCAAGGGGCTGACCTGCGCCCTCGTTCGGCCCCACGCCGAGGTGAACACGAAGGAGTCCCGGGCCTGCCTGGCTCGCCAACTGCCGCTCGACCGCGCCGTGACGCAGTGGGGCAACGCCGCGGCGCTGGTGGCGGCGCTGTACCGGTCCGACCTGGAACTCCTGTCTCGCGCCCTGGTCGACGTCGTCGCCGAGCCCGTCCGCGCGCCGGCTGTGCCCGGCTTCCAGGCGGCCAAGGCGGCAGCGATCGGGGCCGGCGCGCTGGGTTGCAGCCTATCGGGCAGCGGCCCGGCGCTGTTCGCCCTGTGCCACGGCCCGGGCCGAGCCAGGAAGGTGGCGGCAGCCATGGCAGGCGCGTTCGCGTCTTCCACGAGCGTCAACTGCGACCAGCTCGTCGCGCCGCTGCCGGCGCCGGGCGCGCGCATGATCAACGAGGAGAAATAAGGTGCGTTTCGTCAGCACGGCGGGCAAGACCTCGCCGACCACCCTCGCCGAGGCGCTGCTCGAAGGGCCGGCCCCGGACGGAGGCCTGTTCGTTCCCGAGCGCCTGGAGCCGCTGAGCGCCGGGGACCTCGCGCTTCTGCAACTGATGCCACTAACCGGCATGGCCGCCATCCTCGGCCGCCGCCTGTACGGCTCGGAGATCCCGGAAGAGGACCTCGCGGACCTGGTCGAGGACGCCCTCGACTTCCCGATCCCGCTCACCCCGATCGAGCCCGGCATCCACTGCCTGGAGCTGTTCCACGGACCGACGCTCGCCTTCAAGGATGTCGCCTCGCGGGTCATGGCCCGCCTGATGGCGCGGTTGGTGACGATTGCCGGCGACACCGAGACCACCGTGATCGTGGCGACCAGCGGCGACACCGGCAGCGCCGTGGCCCACGCGTTCAGCGGCGTCGCCGGGTTCCAGGTCTGCGTCCTGTACCCCGACGGCCTGGTCACCGAGGCGCAGCGGCGCCTGTTCACGACGCTGGACGGCAACGTGACCGCAGTCGCAGTCGAAGGCACCTTCGACGACTGCCAGAGCCTGGCCCGGGATGCCTTCGCCGACGGCGAGCTGCGCCAGGAGCGGCCTCTCGCCTCGGCCAACTCGATCAACATCGGCCGGCTGCTGCCACAGGTCTTCTACTACTTCCATGCCTGGGCGCAGCTCCCCTCGCCTCCGTTCGACGACGCCGGCGAACCGCTCGTGTTCTCGACCCCGAGTGGCAACTTCGGCAACCTGACCGCCGGCCTGATCGCGAAACGGATTGGCCTTCCCGTCTCCCGTTTCGTCGCCGCGACCAACGTGAACGACGTCGTGCCGGCCTACCTCCGGAGCGGCGACTACGCGCCGCGCGGTTCGGTCGCCACGATCTCGAACGCGATGGACGTCGGCAATCCGAGCAACTTCGCCCGCATCGTCCACCTCTACTCCGGCGGCGGCGAGCCGGTCGAGCGCATCCGCCGCGACCTGGCGGGCCACGCTTTCGACGACCAGGCGACCCGGCGCGCCATGCGCGACGTGCACGACCGCACCGGCTACCTGCTCGACCCCCACACCGCCGTCGGCTACCTGGGCCTCAAGGCGGAACTCGAAGCCCAGGGCGGCGGCACCGGCATCGTCCTCGCCACCGCTCACCCCGCCAAGTTCGCCGAAACCGTCAAGGCCACCCTCGGCATCGACCCGCCCCCACCG
>VXUF01000100.1 GCA_009837085.1 Holophagales bacterium | reverse complement strand
GATCCACACCCTGCGCCGGAACGTCAACGTCAAGATCCTGCTGTTCAACAACCGGGTCTACGGGCTGACGAAGGGCCAGTACTCGCCCACCAGCGAGCTCGGCAAGCGCACCAAGTCGACGCCCCACGGCTCGGTCGACTTCCCCTTCAACCCGCTGAACATCGCGATTGGCGCCGGCGCCACCTTCGTCGCGCGCAGCGTAGACATCTTCATGCCTCATCTCAAGGCCGTGTTGAAGAGGGCGGCGGCCCACAAGGGGTCGGCGTTCGTCGAGGTGATGCAGAACTGCAACATCTACAACGACAAGGCGTTCGCCGCCCTGACCGACAAGACCGGCCGGCAGCAGAACGGCCTCTACCTGGAGCACGGCAAGCCCCTGGTGTTCGGCGACAACCAGGACAAGGGCCTGCGCTTCACCGGCACGGACTTCGAGGTCATCGATCTCGGCAACGGCAAGACCGCCGACGACTGCCTCGTGTGGGACGAGAAGCACGCGAATCCGTCCCTGGCGTTCCAGATGGCCAGCATCTCGACCGGCGACGGCCTCGGCGACTTTCCGGTGCCCCTGGGCGTCCTCCGAGCGGTCGACGCCCCGACCTACGATGCCGGCGTCATCGACCAGATCGACGAGTTGACGACGGCGCGGCCCCAGACCCTCGACCAGTTGATCCACGGCACGGACACCTGGACCGTCGACGCCGGCGGCAACGTCCACCGCGGCGCAAACTAGAGTCGGGCGGCGGACCTCTGTGAAGTCCCGGCGAACCCTCCCGGTCGCCTGGCTTCTCGCGGCCTTCGTGTGGGCGGCTGCGCCAGCACCGGGCCAGGAGGTGGAGATCCCGGAGGTGTTTTCGGAGACGATCGACGTTCGCGTGGTGAACGTCGAGGTGGTCGTCACGGACCGTCAGGGAAACCGCGTCCAGGGTCTGAAGCCGTCGGACTTCGAGCTCCTGGTTGACGGCAAGCCCACACCGATCGACTACTTCACGGAGATCGAGGACGGCCTCGCCCTGGGAGCCCGGAATGGCGACATGGCCGCGGTGCCGAGCGTGGACCCGAACGCACCGGTGGGCACGAACTTCCTGATCTTCATCGATGACCTGTTCTCGATCGAACGGGACCGGAACAGGGTGCTCGACCGCCTGAGGGACGACCTCGGAACCCTGCGTCCGGTGGACCGCGTGGCCGTCGTCGCGTTCGACGGCAAGAGCGCCGAGACGCTGACGGGCTGGACGCCGCGGTCGATGGAGTTGGAAGAGGCGTTGGACCGGGCGCGCGAGCGGCCGACCCGCGGCATCAAGCAGCTCACCGCGCGGAGTCTGGCGGATACGGACCGGCAAGTGAGGGCGGATGTCGAAGCGGTCCACCGCGACGCCTCGAGACGGCTGTCGGGCGGGGCCGGGCCCTTCGCTTCGGAACCGGGCCTGCGCTCCCTCTTCTCCAGGGCGCAGCACTCTTACAGGCAGCGGTTGACCAACCAGTTGGAGAGTTCGGTGCTGGCGGCGATGGCTACCATGCGCCAGTTCGCCGGGCAGCCCGGCCGCAACGTGATGCTGCTGCTCGCTGGCGGCTGGCCCAGGTCCTTGGAGATCTACACGCGAGCGCATCTACCGGACGGCGGCCTGCCGCTTGATCGCCGGATCATGAGCGAGGATGACCTCTACGGTCCGCTGGTGTCGACGGCGAACCTGATCGGCTTTTCCCTCTACCCGGTGGACGTGCCCGGTCCCGTGAGGAACTTCGTCGGCGACGCCTCGAGGGGGTTGCGCGCGAACGCGGCAATCGATCCTGCCGGCGAATCTGCCGGTACCCTAGAGAGGGAAGACAACGTGCACAGCACGCTGCACCTGCTGGCCCACTCGACCGGCGGCGTGCCGCTCGTCAACTTCGGGCGGGACGTGGCGCTGGCCAGCGTGGTGGCGGACACGCGCTCGTACTACTGGCTCGGCTTCGAGCCTCGACGGCGCGAGGACGACAGGTTCCATCAGATCGCGGTACGGCTGACAGGCAGAGCCGACCTCGACGCCCGAACACGCGAAGGCTACGTCGACATGTCGCGCGACCACGAGCTCGACATGACGGCGAAGGCCGCCCTGCTGTTCGGGGATCCGCCTGACGCACTACCCCTAGAAGTGCACTTCTCCAAGCCGGTTCGCACCGGCCTGCGCAAGATGTCGGTGAACGTCGAGGTGGCGATTCCCCTCGACGAGATCCAGGTCCTGCCCATGGCCGGCGAATGGCTGAGCGTGGTAGAGGTTCGCGTGACGGCGATGGACGAAGGCGGCAACCGCTCCGAAGTGTCCTTCGAGAAGGTCCCGATCACCGGCGCCCAGGAACCACAGCCAGGCCAGATCTTCTACTACGAGACCGACCTGCAGCTCCGCCGCCGCGAACACTCATACGTGATCACGGTGCATGACCCCCTGACGGGGACAAACCTGACCTCAACCGGGAAGGTCGGTCCGAAGTCGATCTAGGGCCGCGCGCCGCTTCAGCCCAGCTTCCGCCGCAGCGCCTCCAGCACCACCGGCGGCACGACGCCCGACAGGTTCCCGTCGAGGCTGCCGACCTCCTTGGTCAGCCGGCTCGAGAGGTAGATCCACTCCGGCGCCGGCAGCAGGAAGATCGTGTCGATGCCGGGGGCGAGGCGCCGGTTCATCAGGGTCATCGGCAGCTCGTAGTCGAAGTCGGCGCCGGAGCGGAGGCCGCGGACGACGGCGGTTGCGTTCCGTTCGCGGGCGTAGTCGACGAGGAGGCCGCTGAAGCTCTCGACCCGGCACTCGCCCGAATCGCCGACCAGGTCGCGCAGGAGATCGATCCGTTCCTCCACCGAGAACAGGGCCTGCTTCTGCTCGTTGTAGAGGACGGCGATGTAGAGCACGTCGAACAGCCGGCGAGCGCGCTCGATCAAATCGAGGTGGCCGTTGTGGACCGGGTCGAAGGAACCCGGGAAGACACCGATTCTCTGGGTCACTGGCCGCTCCCGAGCTGACCTGAAAGGTCGATCGTGGTCACGTTGTGGGCGGCGTCGGTCAGCCGCAGAAGCAGCAGCCGGGCGCCCTCCGGAGCCGTGACGGAGAGCGTCTCGCGCTGGCTGTCGAGGAGGCCGTCCTCGACCCGGACCGACCGCCACTCGTCCGCGTCGACACTGATCACCGCTTCGCGCAGCGGGCTCCAGGAGTCCTCGACCACCACGGTCACCCGGTCGTCTTCAGGGGTCGCGGAAACGAGCCGGGCCGGGCTGTGGTCGACGACCACCGCGACCGACACTTCCTCCGCCTCCAGCGCCTCACCGGCGACGTTGTCGATCCGGTCGCTGGCTTCCACTCGGAAGCGGTAGACGCCGTCCGGCAGCACGGTGGCATCGAAGCTGAAGAACGTCGCCTTCAGATCGTTCGCCACTTCGAGCCACAGACCCTCGTCCCCGCCGTCCTCGCCAGCTGCCGCCAGCGCCGACTCCCGGGCGAACGAGAGCCGGTACCGGAGACGGTCCTTGTTTGGATCTTCGGCCTCCCAGCGCAGGGTCCTGTAGCCGAGCTTCCAGAGGGCCTTGGTGGAGCCCCGCTGGGTCTGCGCCGGGTCGCCGACGACGGTGAAGATGCGATCGCGGTTCGGGTGCGCAGGTTCGTAGGCCTGGTTGGAGGGGTTGAAGTTCGTCGGCACCAGTATCGTGCCCGCAGGCAGCACGTCCAGCTTCTTGATCTCCGGCTTGCGGTTGTGCTGGCGGTAGGTGACCTCGACCGCCACGACCTCGGGGGTCCGGTCACCGCTGCCGCGAAGTTCGGCCCGCCACTGCAGGTACCGGCCCGGCGGCAGGTCGGAGAGCGGCGCCTCACGCGCCACGGAGGCCGTGGTCCACCCGGACCAGGTCTCGTCCGGCGTCGAACTCATGCCGCTGCGGGCGGAGAGCGCGACCTCGACTCCGTCGCCGGCTCGGCCGCGCCAGCGGATCGAGCCGAAGCTCGCCACCGACGAAGCGTCGAGCGGCTTGGCCGTGACCGTTCCACGCTCCGCCAGCCCGGCAGACCGGCCGCCGACGAAGCCGTAGACCGCCGCCGCGTTCGTGCTCGCGAAGACAGGGCCAGCAGGCCCCTCCGCGAGTCCGACGATCTGGCCCTGGTCGAGGTCCTTCTCCAGCACCATCTGCTCGTTCTGGTAGCTGAACAGCTTGCCTTCCTGGCCGGTGGCGACCCAAAGCCTGCCCTGCTGGTAGCTCAGGGCATACACCGTCTCGGCCTCGAACTTCCAGATCGACTCGACCGAGCCGCTCCCGTCGATCCGCAGCACCTCGGAACGAGGTCCCTTGAACGAGGCGGCGCGGCTGCCGACCGAGATCGCCCCGGCCTGGGCCGTGACCTGGGTCGTCTGCTCGTTCGACTCCGGCGAACTGCCGCCGTTGCCGCCGGTGCGGCTGGAGGCACTACTCGACGAACCGCTCGAAGAAGATCGCCGCGCGCTGCTCAGGTCGACGAAGCTCGCCTCTGAGGCCAGGGCGGTCGCGTAGAAGGCGCCCTCCTCGCCCGGAACGATCGCCAGTACCTCCGGCCCGGCCGCGTCGTAGAGGGTGCGTGCCGCCCCCCCGGAGTCGATCTCGAGCAGGAGACCCTCGCCAGCCGTGCCGGCGAACACCGTGCCGTCGGCGCGGCGCGCCAGCGAGCGGATGTGCAGATCCGTGCTGTCGTAGAGCAGCCTCGACTCGCCGCTTCCGAGGTCCACGCGATGGAGCTTGCCCTCCGGGCCGGTGCCCACCAGCAGACCGCCGTCACCGTCGCCCAGGAGCGCCCAGATGTACTTCGCCTCCGGGTCGAAGACGACCTCTACTTCCCCGTCTGGACGCTTGCGGTACACCTTGCCGTCTGGCGACGACCCGGCGTAGACGACGCCGGCGCTGTCGACCCAGACCGCGAAGATCTCAGGTTCCTCGGCCGCGAAGAGTTCCGCAACCGAGCCGGCGTCGGCACCGGCGCTGATCTCGAGCACCTTGCCCGAGTTGCCGGTCCCGGCCGCAAAGCGGCCGTTCGCGCCGGCAAAGGAGAACAGGAAGGGCTCGGAAAGCGTAGCGAACTGCTCCGCGCGCTGCGCCAGCCTGAGCACGCCCAGGCGATCGACGCTGACGTCGACGAGTTCGCCGGCAAGGAAGGTGGCCTGGCTATCGGCGCGCCAGGTCTGGACCTCCGAGGCGGCAACGGTCCCGACGCCTGCGAGCAGTAACGTCGCGGCCGCGACGAACGCCGCGGCGGTGCGGTGTCCGCTACTCACGGCGTGTTATCCGGCAGGATCTGGAGGTCGATCCGGAACAGGCCGTCGAGCGGCATGCCGAGATCGCGGCCGTGCTCGCCGACGATCGCCAGGTTCAGGGCCCGCGGCTCCCCCTGCAGCGGCGAAGCCTGCCAGATCGATCGCACGGTGGCCGGAAGGTCCGGCATCGGGCGACCCTGGACGATCAGCCCGCGCGCCGGCACGACGCCGAGCGCGGCGAGCCGGCTCTGGGACCTGAAGGACCGCAGCAGCTTCAGTTCGTCTTCGAGAGAGGAGGCCTTGCTCGGCTGAAGCTGGAGCCGGGCGGCGTCGATGCTGACGCCGTCGCCCACGAAGAGGTAGTAACGGCCGGGACGACGGTCCTCGGGCACCACCACGTCCAGCGTCTCCTGGAAGCGGTCGCCGCGATGCCGGCGCAGATCGAAGACAACCTGGACCGTGTCGCCCGCGCGGACCCGCGTCGACGATGCCTGAGCCCGCTCGATCGTGATCGTGCGCGGTGCGTGGCCCTGCCTCAGTGTCAGATCGATGCCCTCGACCTCCACCGCCTCATAGTCCGAGTGGACAAGCGCACCCACCAGAGCGATCAGGTAGAAGGCGGCGCGCGTGCCGGGGTTCGAACCGTCGAAGACCTGGCGCAGCGGCACCTCGTCGTGGCCTCGCAGCCGCAAGGTGCCAGTCATGTCGAGGCTGCTCTCGCCGGCGCCGTACGAGGCCGAATCGAGTGCCTGCATGGTGGGGATGCCGACCAGCGACGGCAACATGATGGGCAGGTCGGCGAGCCGGAGTTCGAAACGGCGAGACCCGCCGTCAGGCGTCTCGACGTCGATCGTCATCGGGATCGTCCGGGCCTCCGCGCCGAGCGTTCCCCTGAGCCCGGCGAAGCGGTCCTGGTCGAAAGCGCCGACCACGGGACCGATGTTGCTGAGCCGGGTCGAGCTGTTGAGGCGAGGAACGACGCCCACCACCTCGACCGTCGCCATCGGCACCCCCAAGGGTCCTACGCCGAGATAGGGGTGGCCCATGGCCAGCACTTCGCCGTCCTCCACGCGGGTCACCGTGCCGCCGACGGCAAGCTTCAGGTCGCCGTCGATCAGGACGCCCGCGACCGCGCTGCCCGCGCCGAGTTCGGGTGCGTCGGAGGCCTCGGCGCGCCCCGCGGGAGCGGCGGCCAGCATCCGGCGCACCGGCTCGCCGAAGCCCAGTGTGGCGATCGAGGCGCCGCGGCCGCCCCAGTCGGACGGAGCCAGCAGAGCCCCGAGCTGCCCGGCCACGACTTCCCGGACCGCCTCGGCCACGTCCTCTGGAGGTTCTAGGATGTGCCGCACCGAGCGCTCGAACGGCGCGGCCACTCCTGAAGCGGACAGACCGAGCGAGCCGCCGGCCGCCTTGCCCGGTTCGAGCGCGCTCAACTGCCGCATCGCGGCGATCGGCGTGATCAGCGCCAGAGCTTCGCTGGTGAATGCCCAGGAATAGGCCACGGCGCCCGCCAGGCGGTCGTCGATGTACACCGGGCTGCCGCTCATACCGGCCACGACGCCCGACTCCTCGAGCCCCTTGCCGCTCAAGCGGGCGACGATGAAGCTCGTACCGGGATCCATCTCTCGCAGGACGCCGACGACTTCGACGCCGAAGCGCTCCGGCTCGCTGCCCGAGAACACGGACAGGCCGTAGCCGGTCTGGCCGCGCGAGACCTCGTCGACCCCGATCTCGTCGCCGTCCAGGTCGACCGCGGGCGCTCCGTCGGTAAGCGAAGCGGCGAGAGGCTCCTGAGCCTGAATCGGAGCTGCTGCCTGGAGCAGCAACCAGACGCCGAAGAAACCGGCAACGGAGGTAGCGAAACGGCTCACGGTCTTGGGTGTCCTGGACCTCACGACTGCGCCGGCCGCGGGTGTCTAGATCTGGAAGCGCCCGCGGCGCAACACCCGCAAACCGGCGGAAGTCCAAGATACCACGGTGGATGCCAGCCCCCCGGGCGTCCCCTCCCCGCCTATCACCAGCACGCCGGCGGCGTGGAGGATGGGTTCGAGGTCCGCCAGGTCGCACGCGGCCGGCTCGCCGCTCCGGTTCGCGCTCGTCGCGGTCAGCGGATGACCTAGAGCCCGGAGGAGCGCACGGAGTCGCTCGTGGTCCGGCACCCGTACCGCCAGCGTGTCTCCCCCGGCGGCCGCCGGCACGGGCACGTCCGACCGAAGAGGCGCCACGACGGTGAGCGGCGCCGGCCAGTGTGCTTCGGCAAAGCGGATCGCCTCGTCCGGTTCGATACCGAGATTGATGGCCTGCTCGAGGTTGGCAGCCACGACCGGCAGCGGTTTGCCACGCTCACGCTCCTTGAGGCGGTAGATGGCCTCGACGCCGCTTGCGGAACGGGGATCCACGGCCAGGCCGTAGGAGGATTCAGTCGGGATCGCCAGAATCCGCCCTTGGGAGAGAGCGTCCTTCACCTCGTTCAGGTCGCCGTCCCAGGGCCATACGTCGAGCATGGCCGGTGAGCCTAGCGCTGCTCCCAGGACTGCGGCCAAGCGGACGCCGGCCAAGGCCGGCGACGTTTCCTGGCCGCCTC
>VXUF01000108.1 GCA_009837085.1 Holophagales bacterium | reverse complement strand
CCCGGGATCTGGCCGAGCGCCGGCACGATGCCGTAGCTCGGCTTGTGCCCGAAGACGCCGCAGGTCGAGGCGGGGCCCCGGATCGAGCCGCCGATGTCGCTCCCCAGTTCAAAGGGTGTGAATCCCGCTGCAAGCGCCGCGGCGGATCCTCCCGATGATCCGCCGGGTGTCCGCTCGAGGCGCCAGGGATTGTTCGTCTGGCCGAAGACCGCGTTGTAGCTCTGCGTGTCGCCGGCGTAGATGGGCAGGTTCGTCTTGCCGAAGATGACGGCGCCGGCGGCGCGGAGGCGGGCCACGGGAACCGCGTCGACCTCCGCGACATGCTCGCTGAGCTCGGGCGCGCCGGAGGTCGTGCGCATGCCGATGGTCTGGAACGAGTCCTTGATCGTCATCGCGACGCCGTGGAGCGGACCGAGGTGCCGGCCTTCGGCCAGAGCCCGATCGGCGGCGTCGGCCTCACGCCGGGCGTGTTCGACGTCGAGGGTGACGACGGCGTTGAGCGGCGGGTTCAGGCGGTCGACGCGGTCAAGGAGGAGTTCCAGATAGTCGCGGGAGGAGATGGCGCCGGTGCGGATTGCCGTGGCGACGGTCGCGGCCGACCGCCAGGCGCCGTCGGCCGCGGGATGGGGAGGAGAGGACACCAGACTCGAGTCGTCGTTCATCGGGCGCAGGGTAGCACCGGCTGTCGCGGTGTGGCACTGTGTTTGCAGCGTCCAACCGGCAGAGTCCCGCGTCAACGCCAATCGTGCCGCCTGGGAGAACGCATGCTGGCCGTAGAGGGTCATAGGAAGATCGCTCCGCTCCGTTTCTTGCCCGACCGCGCCCGGCGCAGGTTCCTGTTCCTGATCCCGTTGGCGGTTGCGGTGTTCTGTTCGCCGCTGACGGCCCAGGTGGTGGAGTCGCGGTCTCCCTCGGAGTTGGTCTTCGGCGAGGAGATCGACGTTCGAGTGGTCAATCTCGAGGTCGTCGTGGAGGACCGCAAGGGGGAGCGCGTGCGGGGGTTGAGCCGTGACGACTTCCGCATCCTCGTCGATGGCGAGGAGGTCGACGTCCAGTACTTCAGCGAGGTGGCCGACCGGCAGGTCGTCATGAGCGGCGGCGAGACGCCGCCGGCGCTTGCCGGAGGGCAGGACGCCGTGACGAACTACGTGCTGTTCGTCGACGACGACCACACGCATGTGACCCTCCGGCGGCCGGTGCTCAACGGCTTTGGCGCCCGGCTGGACACTCTCGGACCGCAGGACCAGGTGGCGGTTGTCGTCAAGAGCCACCGTCGCCTGGAGGTCGTGAGCCGCTTCACGACCGATCGCGAAGTTACCCGTGCCGCTCTCGCGGAACTCGAGATCGGCGGCCGCTACGGCGGGTTCATGACGCGCTGGGGCTTTCGGAAGCGGTTGACGAACCTGGCCTCGTCCACGAGCGGGGACTCCGTGTCCCCGGCGGAGGGCGCCTCGCTCGCGGCCGGGCTGGCTCCGCTGAACGCGTCGCCGGCCGTTGTCCGTGCCGGAGGCGCCGACCGTCCGGCGCCGCTTCGCGGTTTCCTGAGCAGGACGGGCGGGTTCGGAGCGCTCGGTCCGTACTCCGCCGGTCGGCTTTCCGAGGCCCTGGCATTCGGACGGGACTCCGCCGGTTGGGCGGACCTGTCCTACCGGGCGGAGGAGCTTCGGTTCTCGATCGACTCGGTGATCTCCACGATGCGAGCGCTGGAGGCGCCGCGGGGCCGCAAGGTGTTCCTGCTTCTCGCGGGAAACTGGCCGACGCTCTACGTGCCGCCGGGCAGCGGGCGCCTGACGGGCTTGCTCTGGACCGCCCCTGGAGCCGACTTGTGGACGGATCTGGAGCTCCTGGAAGAACTGGTCGATACCGCGAACCTGCTCGGGTACACGGTCTATCCGATGGACCAGCAGGCCGGGGCCAACTCCATGGTGTGGAGCAACTTCCGCTACATGGCCCGCGACACGGGCGGGAAGGCGTTCATGGCCGGAAGCAACATCGAGGCGCTGGACAAGGTCGCCTTCGACACGGCGAACTACTACTGGCTGGGGTTCGTGCCGGACTACCAGCGCGACAATCGGGCGCACGACATCCGGGTCGAGTTGCGAGAACCCCGGCTTCGTGCGCGCTACCGTCGCGGCTACCTCGACCTTTCCGGCCGCGTCGAAGCGGACATGGAGGTTCTGCAGGAACTCCTGTTCCCGCCCGAGGTGGAAGCCGTCGGCGGTCCCCTGCAGGTTGAAGTCGGCGACGCGGTGGCCACGAAGCGCAGCACGATGGCCGTGCCGGTCACCATCCACGTGCCGGTCGGCAGGTTTCCCGCGGTGCCGTACGACGGCGCTTTCCGGCAGCAACTGGAGCTGCGCTTCGTCGCCCTGGACAGGTTTCGCAGCCGATGGGAGGTGCCGCCGGTTGCCCTCTTGCTGGGCGGGGGCCACGAGCCGGCGCCCGACGAGGTGGTCGTCTATCAGGCGTCGCTGACCCTGCACCGGCGGCCGCATGAACTCGTCGTCACAGTTCACGATCCCGTTTCCAAGCTGACCGCCAGAGGGCGCGTTGCGGTGGGAGGAGTTCAACGATGAGCCGATCCGGACGTCCTGGAAACACCCTGGCCCTGTTGGCTGCCGTTCTCGGCCTGAGCTGGGCGATACCCGCCCTGTCGCAGCCGGCCGGTCAGGAGGGCGAGTCGCCGCCGGCGGAGTTGTCGTTCGGCGAGGAGATCGACGTCCGGGTCGTCAACCTGGAAGTGGTGATCGAGGACCGCAACGGAGATCGGGTAGAGGACCTGGGGCGAGAGGACTTCCGGGTGTTCGTCGACGGCGAGGAAGTGGATGTCGACTACTTCACTGAGGTCGCGCGGGGTCAGGCGAAAGACGGCAACGGCGAGACGCCGCCGGCCGTCGGCGAGGGCGGGGCGGTGGCGACGAACTACGTCCTCTTCGTGGACGACGATCACAGTCTGGCTGCCTTCAGACGGCCTGTGCTGCACGGGTTCCGGGATGGTCTCGTGGAGCTTCCCGAACAGGATCAGATCGCTGTCGTCGTGCAGAGCAACAACCGTCTCGAGCTCCTGAGTCCGTTCACCAGGGACCGGGAAGCGACCCGAACCGCGCTTGCGGAACTCGACCGGGATGAGCGCTTCGGCGGTGTGCTCAGGTCTCGCCGGTTCCATCAGGACTCCGTAAGCGGGGAGTCGGCTCGGGTCACCGGGATCTCCGCGCGGAGAGTCGCCGGCGCGAGGGGTGGGCCTGTGCCGGCCTTGTCGCGGCAAGCCTCGGACGCCTCGCGGGACAGGCCGGCGAGCGTTGCCAGGGCCGACGCGCCGGGCGCGACCTTTGACAGTGCGGGAAGCGGAGGAGGTTGGGAACAGGCGGATGCGGGGGCTGGAGCGGACGTCACTGCCGCGGACCGGATGTCTGCTGCCGGCTTCATCCTCGCCGAGATGAACACCCAGTCCCTCGTGGACGCGGCCAGTGTTTCGGTCCTGGAGCGGGACCTGACCCTGTCGGTCAACGCGGTGATCTCCGCCATGCGTGCGCTCGAACGGCCCGAGGGGCGCAACGTGCTCCTGCTCGTGGCGGGTCGCTGGCCCGCGGGTGAGTTCCGGCGCGGCGGTCGAGGACGCGAACTGCGGTCTGACCTCGACTTGCTGGATCGTCTCGTCGATACCGCGAACCTGCTTGGCTACACGGTGTACCCGATCGATCAGCAGGCCAGCGCGCCCGCCATGCGGTGGTGGCAGAACCTGCGCTACGTGGCCCGCGACACGGGCGGTCTGGCGCTCATGGGTGGACACAACCTGGACCCCCTGGGCAGGGTGAGCGACGACACCTCGAACTACTACTGGCTCGGCTTCGTGCCTGACTACCGGCGGGACGACCAGGTGCACGACATAGAGGTCGAAATCCTGCGCCCGGACCTGCAGGTCCGCTCCCGTCGCGGCTACGTGGACCTCTCCCGCAGTGCGGAAGCGGACATGGAGGCTCAGCGCGTGCTGCTTTTCCCGCGAGGGGCGACGCCGGGCGCCGTGCCGTTGCGTGTGTGGGCCGGCACCCCCCGGAGCCTCAGTCGACGGAGGATGGCGGTCCCGATCGACATTGAAGTGCCGCTGGGGATGTTCCTCGCACTGCCCTACGGGAACGAGTATCTTCAGCGGTTGGAGGTCCGCTTCGCGACGATCGACGGCGCCGGCTGGCGGGCCGAGGAGCCGGCGATTCCGCTGGAAGTGCGCAGCCACTCGCCGCCGGAGCCGGACACCGTGTTCGACTACTACGCCGAGGTGACGATGCGTCACCTGCCTCACACGGTCGTCGTTACGGTCCACGATCCCGTTTCGCGTCAGACGGCGATCGCCCGGGTGGAGGTCGTGCCGTGAGACAATCACGGTTGCATGGTGCTGGGTGACTGCAGGCGGACCCTGAGCGAGTTCACGTGCGGACGTAGGGCGCGGGCGATCCTGGGTCTTGTCGTGTGCCTGGGTTGGTCGCTGAAGACGGCCGGTCAGGCGTCGGCCCAGGAGGCCGCCCAGGCGCCTCCGGCGGATCTGTTCTTCGGCGAGGAGATTGACGTCCGGGTGGTCAACCTGGAAGTTGTGGTCGAGGATCGGTCCGGCAACCGCGTGCATGGGCTCGAGGCGGACGACTTCCGGCTCCTCGTGAACGGCGTCGAGGTCGCGGTCGACTACTTCACCGAGATTCTCGAGAACAGGGCGGTGGAGTCGCGGGACGGTGGGGCGCCGCCGGCGATTGGCGACGGCGATTCCGTGCCGACGAACTACCTTCTCTTCGTCGACGACGATCACACCCATGTGACGTTCAGGCGGCCCGTCGTCCGCGGGTTCGCGAGGGAATTGGCGAACCTGGGCCTTCGGGATCAGGTGGCCGTGGTCGTGCAAAGCCGCCGCCGGCTGCAGGTGCTGAGTCCGTTCACGACGGACCGCCGGCGAACCCGCGACGCGCTCGAGAAACTCGAACGCGGGCGCCCGTTCGGCGGCGTGCTGACGTCCCCGCGACTGATCGACCAGGCGCGTTTCGCCGACAACCTGACGGCCGGTCGGCCGCCAGTCGCCCGAGTCGCCGAAGACCTGACCTCTGTCGCCGCCGACCTGCCGTTCGCGGCGATGGACCTGCCGAGCGCGGCGAGGGAAGCGCGGGCGGAGAGCCTGGCGCGTGATCTCGAGTTCTCCGTCACGGCCGTCAGTTCGACGATGCGGTCGCTCGACGCACCGGTAGGCCGGAAGGTGCTGCTGCTGGTGGCGGGCGATTGGCCGATCGGCTCGTTCCGGCTGGCAGGCCAGGGGATCGGTCTCCGCTCGGACTGGAACATCCTCGACGCGCTGGTCGACACGGCAAACGTCCTCGGCTACACCGTCTATCCTGTGGATCAGCAGAAGCGGCCGAGCCTGATGCGCTGGCAGAACCTGCGGCAGGTGGCGGAGCAGACGGGCGGCCGAGCCTACGTGGCCGGTGCGAACCTCGGAGCACTGCGGAGAGTCAGCGAGGACACTTCGAACTACTACTGGCTCGGATTCGTGCCGGAGTACCGCCGCGACGACCGGGCCCACGAAGTTCGGGTCGAGCTCCGGCGACCCGGCCTGCGGTTGCGCTCGCGTACGGGCTACGTCGACCTCTCTCGCCGGGCTGAAGCGGATATGGAGACGCAGGGTCGGCTGCTGTTTCCGGACCAGACGCGCAACCGCGAGGAGCCGGCGCTGCGGGTCGAGTTCGGGGAACCGGAACCGACCGGGCCGTTTCGACGCAAGATGCTGGTGCCGGTGACCGTACACATCCCGGTCGGCTACTTCCCGGTGTTTCCCTTCGAGGGCCGTTTTCTGGCCCGATTGGAACTCCGCTTCGCGGTTGTCGACCGGAACGGACAACAGGCGCGGATTCCGGTCATTCCGGTCAGCCTGGCCGGCAGGACCCAGCCGGCGCCGGATGCCGTCGTTCCCTACGACGCCGTCCTGACGCTGCGCCGCAGGTCGCACGACATCATTGTCTCCGTGCACGATCCGGTGAGCCGCCAGACGGTCAGCACCCGGACAGAACTCAGGTTACGGATGGACCCGACGACGACGGGCGGGTCGCCTTGAGCCTGATCGACGGCGTCGGCGGCGCTTTCGTGTTCAGCGAGGATCCGAAGCGGCTCGCCGACTGGTACGCGGAGTACCTCGGCATCCAGTTCGAGGGCAGCGAGGAGTTCGGCGCGTTCTACATGCGCTACGTGGCCGCGGACCCCGATGATCCCGCATGGGTCATGGACACGACCTTCGCGATCATGAAGGCGAAGCGTCCGGTGCCGCGGATGACCCGCAACGAGGGCGTGGAGCAGGGCGACATGTACGGCGATCAGCCGTTCATGGTCAACCTGCGCGTTCGGGACCTCGACAAGCTGCTGGCGCACCTCGCCGAGCGCGGCGTCGAACCGCTGCGCAGGGACGACGAGGGCTACGCCGTGTTCGCCTGGATCCTGGACGGAGACGGGAACCGGGTCGAGCTGTACCAGCCCCGCGTGGAAGCGGCTCTCAGCGCCGCTCAGGCCTGAGCGCGGCTACTCCAGACCCAGACAGGCGTCCTTGGCGCCGGCCGGGTTCATCGCCTCGGCGCCTTCGCCGATGTAGGCGATCCTGCCGTCCTTGCCGACTACGTAGGTGACGCGGTTGGCGGCCGTGGGGAACCTCTCCATCATCCCGCCGTACTGCCTGGCGACTTCGCCGCCGGCGTCGCTCAGGAGCGCGAAGTCGAGCTCCAGTTCTTCGGCGAACCTCTTGTTCTCGTCCAGTTCGTCGGTGCTGATGCCGAAGACGATGGAATCACTGCCCGTGAAGTCGGAGATACCAGCCTGGTATCCCTTCATTTCCATCGTTCAGCCGGCGGTAAAGGCCTTGGGGAAGAAGGCCAGGACGACGTTCTTCCGGCCGGCGAAGGTGGACAGGGTCACCTGGCTGCCGTCGGTGCTCGGCAGGGTGAAGTCGGGCGCGGCGTCGCCGACGGCGAGGTCCGCGGCGCCCGCGCTCGCCGGGGCGAGCGAGACGGCGGTGGCGAGCATTGCGGCTGGCACGAGGCTTCTCATGGGTTCTCCGTTTCGGGGCCGCCCTTGCTCTTCGAGTTCCGGGCGGCGTTGCGCTAGGTGGTCGTGGCGGCGGGAGTGTAGCCTAGACCCGCAGCCGACCTTCCAGGAGGGAGTTGAGCAGATGATGAAGATGACTGAACACCGCCTCGCTTCCCCTGCGGGCGCGGCTGTGCTGTTGAGCACGGCGCTGTTCCTGCCCGCCGCTCTTCCCGCCGCCGACGGCGACGGCGACATTCCGCGGACGGCGAGCGGGCGACCGGATCTGACCGGCGTCTATGACATCGCGACGCTGACGCCGCTCGAGCGCGACCCCAAGTTCGGGGAGAGTCTGTATCTGTCGCCGGAAGAGGCCGAGGAGATCGCCCGGACGGTCGCCGACCGCCGGGCCGCCGACCTCGAAGCCAGCGACCCGACCCGGGAGGCGCCGCCATCGGGTGGCGACGGCTCTCCGGGGGCCGCCGGCAACGTCGGCGGCTACAACGACTTCTGGCTCGACTACGGCAGCCGCTCGATCTCGATCGACGGCCGGTTCCGAACCTCGCTCGTCTTCGATCCGCCCAACGGGCGGCTGCCGGAGATGACGCCGGAGGCGCAGCGGAAACGGATGGCGTTCTTCACTCTCTTCCGCGAAAACACGGGCACCGCCTGGTGGCTCGAGAGTGAAGGGGCGGGCCCCTATGACGACATCGAGCAGCGTCCCCTGGGCGAGCGCTGCATCCTCGGATTCGGTTCGACTTCCGGACCGCCGATGCTGCCGACCGCCTACAACAACCTGAAGCGCGTGGTGCAGACAGAGGACTACGTGATGATCCTGGCCGAGATGCTCCACGCC
>VXUF01000080.1:1935-8112 GCA_009837085.1 Holophagales bacterium | reverse complement strand
GGCGAGCGGCGTCCACTGCGAGACGCCGGTGGCGCCATGCATCTGGATCGCCTGGTCAATGATCTGGCAGGTACGTTCCGGGACCATCGCCTTGACCGCGTGGACCCAGACTCTCGCTTCGCGGTTGCCGAGCACGTCCATCGCCTTGGCGGCGCGGAGCACCATGAGACGCATCGCCTCGATGTCGATCCGGGCACGCGACACGAGCTCGATGTTCTTGCCGAGCTGGATGATCGGCCGGCCGAAGGCCTCGCGGGACATGCCGCGCTTGACCATCAGGTCGAGGGCCTTCTCGGCCTGTCCAACGGACCGCATGCAGTGGTGGATCCGGCCGGGACCCAGGCGAAGCTGGGAGATCTCGAAGCCGCGACCCTCGCCGAGCAGGATGTTCTCCTTGGGCACGCGAACGTTGTCCAGCTTGATGTGCATGTGGCCGTGCGGCGCGTGGTCATGCCCGAAGACCTTCATCGGTCCCAGAACGTTGACGCCCGGGGTGTCCATCGGCACCAGGATCTGGGACTGCTGCCGGTGGGCCGGCCCGCCGGGGCTCGTCTTCACCATGCAGATCATGATCTTGCAGCGCGGGTCGCCGGCGCCGGAGATGTAGTACTTCTCACCCTGGATCAACCACTCGTCGCCGTCGAGGGTGGCCCGGGTGCCGATGTTCTTCGCGTCGGACGAGGCCAGGTTCGGCTCCGTCATGCCAAAGCACGACCGGATCTCACCGTTGAGCAGGGGCTCCAGCCATTTCTCCTTCTGCTCTGGCGTGCCGACCCGCTCGAGCACCTCCATGTTGCCGGTGTCGGGCGCGCTGCAGTTCATGCACTGCGAGGCGAGCGGGTTCTTGCCCAGTTCCTGGGCGATGTAGGCGTAGTCGAGGTTCTTCAGGCCCTCGCCCGTCTCCGCGTCCGGCAGGAAGAAGTTCCACAGGCCCATCTCCCTGGCCTTCGCCTTGGCGCCGTCGAGCAGCTCCAACTGGCCCTCACCGTAGCTCCAGCGGTCCTCCCGCCCTTCGCCGCGGCGGTAGTACTCCTCGGTGATCGGCTCGACGTAGTCGGCCATGAAGTTCTTGACCTTCGTCAGAAGCGGTTTCGCGGCATCGGACATCGAAAGGTCGTACAACTCGGCGTCGATGCCGAACGGGTCGAGATCGGGCATGGCTCGCTTGCTCCTTCTCCCAGCTAGAGGGCTCTGTGATTTGAGGCCGCGAAGCTATCGCAGCCGGCCCGAGGACGCCACAGGCCGCCCCACGCGGCCCGCGCTTCGATCGCCACGCGATTCAAGAACCGGAATCCGAGCGCCGAATTCTGGATCCGCGGGATCCAGCAGTCCGAAGGAGATCCGTCCAGTACGGTGAATCGCCACCCTGAGGCATCTGAGAGCCAACCAACGCCCAAACTCCGAAAACCCGCGTGAAAACAACACCAAACGGGATGACGAAGTGCTCGTCCTACCCTCGTCACAACGGCTGGCACCGGCCTTGCTCCATGGCCTCGTGCCCCGCAACCAGGAGGGATCTCCCGTCGTGTCACATCTTCAAAACAAGCGCCGAGGAAGCCGCGCCGGCCAGAGCCGAAGCGTGGTCCTCGCTCTAGGCGCCGCCCTGGCGCTTGCTTTCCTGGCGACCCCAACGACCGCACAACTCACCGGCAGACTGGCCGGCCAGGTCATGGACGCCGAGGGCGCCCCGCTTCCGGGCGCTACCGTAACCGTCAACTCGCCCAACCTGATGGGCTCGCGCACCGACTTCGCCGACGCTGAAGGCGGCTTCAGCTTCCCCAGCCTGCCGCCAGGTGTCTACACCATCGACGCCGAACTCGACGGCTTCGTTCCGCAACGGCGAACCGAGGTCGAAGTCAGCGTCAGCGGGGCGACAGAAATTCACATCTCCATGGCCGTCGGGGAGTTCGGCGAAGAGGTGGTGGTCACGGCCGAGACGCCCGTCGTGGACCCGGAGCAGGTCTCCACCTCTTACCATTTCTCCACCGACTACCTCAAGAAGGCCTCCGTGGGCTCCACAAGACGCAGCTACCAGAGCGTCCTGCAACAGGCCGCGGGGGTCGCGGGGGGCGCCAACCCGAACGTCTTTGGTTCGACCCTGGGCGAGAACACCTGGATCGTCGACGGGGTCGACACCACCGACCCCGTAACTGCGACGTTCAACATCAACCTGGGTTTCGACTCCCTGCAGGTCGTCGACTTCGAAACGGGCGGCTACGAAGCCAGATACGGTCGGTCAACAGGCGGCATCGTCAATGCCGTGACGAAGTCAGGAGGCAACGAGTTCGAGGGCACGGCCGACATCCGCTACCGGGACACGGACTTCACCACTGACGGCGAGCACTTCGACAAGAACGAGAACATCACCGAACGCAGAAACCCCGAGTTCACGTTCGGCGGCCCGTTCCAGCGCGACAAGTTGTGGTTCTTCACTTCCTTCATGCCCGTCCGCTCCAAGTCCACTCCCACCGAGTCCCTGCTCACGAGAGACTTCGAAGGAACGAACGTCCTGGGAAAGGTCACATGGCAAACCAACCCGTCGTGGCAGGTCGTTGGACGCTACCTCGCCGAGGACGCGACAATCGACAACTCGAACGCGTCCCGAACCGTGGCGCCCGAAGCCGCCAGCTTCCAGGAGCAACCGGTCAGCATCTCCGGCGTCGAAGTGCTCGGCGTTCCGGCAGCGAATCTCCAGTGGTTCTTCAAGGCCGGCCTGCTACGCAGCGAACTGAACGTCTTTCCACGAAGCCGCGACTTCGACACGATCGGACATACCGACCGAGTAACCAGCACTTCCACGGTTAACTACACCAATCAGCAGTTCTCGAACCGCGACCGCGACGATATCGCCACGAATCTGACCTGGTTCACGGATGGCGCGGCCGGCGATCATGAGCTGCAGCTGGGAGTGGAGCACGCCAGCAACCTGTTCCGCACACGCAACGATGCCACGGGCGGCGGCTACTCGTACTCGGACAGCAGCGGTTCGCCTTTCATCCTGAACTTCTCTCCGCTCGACCCCTTCCTCGAGTACGACTCCGAGCTTTACTCACTCTACGTGCAGGACACGTGGCGAGTCGGTGACGTGACGCTGAAGGTGGGACTGCGGAACGATCAAACCTCGTTCACGAACGACGCAGGAACCGAGGTGACCGATCTGTCGAAACTGCAGCCTCGCCTGGGCCTGGCTTGGGACCTGACTGGCGATGCCAAGACGGTGGCCCGCGCGAACTGGAGCCGCTCCATGCACCCGAACGCGCTGACACTGCCGAGCTTCGCCCGAGCCAGACGGACGCCCTCAATGCGCTACATCTCCTGTTCGCGGTTCATTCCGGCGTTCTTCGGCGCGACCCCGGAGCAGTGCGCGGCGCTGAACCCCGGCTCACGGACCGTCGGAGACTTCACCGTGTCGAACTGGATCGCAGACCCATCGGGAGGCTTTGATCCCCACGGGTGGTTCTTCTTCGACTCGTTCTCAAGCCAACCCGCAACTGTTCAGCCAGGCCTCGACCCGACCTACGCGGATACATGGATCCTGGCCGTCGAGCGTGAACTCACCCGTCGCACCTCGATCGGACTCACCTACGTAGACAAAGAGACGTTCGACATCTTCGAGGACACCTGCAACGGGAACGTTCCGATACCGATGGCAGGCGCCGACTGCACTTTCTACACGATGGTGAATCTCCCCGAGGCCACTCGCGACTACAACGGACTCATTCTCGACTTCGAGTCGCGATTCGCGGACTGGATCCACGTCGTCAGCTCCTATACCTACTCGGAATCGAAGGGCAATGTCGGATACACACAGAACGCCGGTGTGGCCTTCGACATCTATCCCGACCACTTCCACAATCGCTACGGCTTCCTCGGCGATCACCGGAAGCACCGCGTGAAGATCAACGGCTACGTCGCGTTGCCGCTCGACTTCACGATCGGTTTCGTCGGTTTCTGGTCTTCGCCCTTCGTCTACTCTGCAACCCAGGCACAAGAGGACCCGTCGTCGTACGGACTTGACTACACCGAGCCGAGAGGCAGTCGTGAGGCGAACGAAAACTACCGTCTCGACCTGGAGGTCCGGAAGGGCTTCAACTTCGGTAACCGCCTTCGCTTCCAGTTGATCGCCGCAGTCTACAACGCCTTCGACCAGGAGCAGGTCACCGCGGTCTGCGGTCGGCTCGAGGGCTGCGCCGGCGTCGCCTTCGGAGACGCGACCACTTATCGACAGCCACGCAACTACGAAGCCGGCATCCGCTTCGAGTTCTAGTAGCTGTGTAGCCGTTCGCGAGCCCATTCAGGGGTCAGCGGACGGCATCGGCCCGGCGTCTCAAAGGGGCGAGGCGCCGGGCCACCTCCCTTCGTGTAAACGGTCGGGCGGCTTCCCTCGTAAGAGTCAGTAGCCCCAGGCTCAAGGGAGGCCGCTCGAACCGATGCTGAAGTACACGACAACGATCCTGCTCCTGGCAGGGCCCGCCGCCATCCACGCGCAGCCATCCGATCCGGCTCGAGCCCAGTTCGCGGACCAACTCGACGTCCGGCTCGTCCACGTCGACGTGCGGGTGGAGCGAAGAGGCAAGCCGGTCACCGATCTGGGGATCGAGGACTTCCTCCTGCTGGAGGATGGCAAACCGGTGGAGATCGCGGTGTTCTCGCCTACATACAAAAAAAACCCGAAGGGGGACGCAGAACGTCCGGCGGAGGCGTTACCAGTCGTCCTGCCGGAGCCAGGAGCTCAGGCGTCGACTGGAAACGGCGGCACCGTCGCCGTGTTCATCGACGACGTCAGCCTGGGTCCGGGCCAACGAAACCGCGCCCTGCGAACGGTGCAGGCACTGTCCGATCCGTCCAACCCGAACGGCGCCGGGCTCGTCGTCTTCCGTCACTTCCGGCGCGGGCGCCTGACCCTGCAACTGGGACAAGGGACGCTGGCCGACGAGGCGAACTTCCAGGAGATGAGCCGCGCCTCCGCGGTGCGCGAGCAACAGGGCATCTTCTTCGCCATGCGCGAGATCGAGAACGTGCTCGCCCACTCGAATTGCATCGACTCCCGAGCGCAGCTTCTCGGCGTAGCCGACGACTACTCCGCCACAGCGCTCGCCTCGAGCGAGATGCGCGCCCAGTTGCTCGGTGACGCGATCGAGTACCTGAGCGCCCTTCCGGGGCGCAAGGTCCTGATCGTGGTTGCCGGCCGGATCGAACTCCAGCCTGGCGCGGCCATTCTCGAGCACCTCCAGGACCTCTGTCCCGATCTGTCGAGTGAACTGAGCAACCGCATCCTGAGCGCCCAGAACATGGCGAATCGGCTGCACCGCGTCGCCGGGCTGGCGAACTCACATCGCGTGACCCTGGTGACGGTCGACGCAAGGGGCATCGGCGCGCCGTCCCAGGCCAACGCGGCCCTGGACTCCGCGCGCTTCGGCGGTACCCAGCTGAACCAGATGATCACGAACGCCAACCTGCAGTCCGGACTGACCCAGCTCGCGTCGGAGACCGGGGGCACCACGATCTTCAACGCGAACAACGTCGTCAGGCCGGTGCTCCGATCCCTGGAGGAAGCCGAAGCGGTTTACACGCTTGCCTTCTATCCCCAACACGAACGAACCGGAGAGAGGCGCGTTCTGGAGGTCCGGCTGGTCGGCGATGCGAAGCGCCGCACGAAGCTCCACTATCGCCGCAGCTACATGGATCGCACGATGCAGCAGGAATGGGCCGACGGCCTGCGAACGGCGGCCCGAGCACCCGATCTGCGCCCCGACGCAAGCCTGCCGAATCCCCTGGCCGCGCAGCTCCTGGTGACGGAGGATCCCGACGGCATTGTGGTCTCTCTCGGCCTCGGCACCGACGCGGTCACGACGCTGCTGAGCCTCTCGCCGCAAAGCGAGCGCAGGTTGCGTCTCTGGCTCTACGTGGTGGACCCGGAGGGCCGGGAAACCGCGGCGCGGGAGGGCTTCCTCGCGGGACCAAGCGCACCCGGCCCCTGGCAAGCGAGCGTCCGGCTCGATCTGCCGGTCGGCGAGTGGACCGTCGCCGCCGGCCTGCGCGACGAAGTCACGGGGGAGATCAGTCTGCTCCGACAGACGGCTCCGCCGGCCCTCTAGCCGACCGGATCGGGAGCACCAGAAGCTCGCCTCAACCGAGAGCGACGGCACGAGGGCGGCACAACTGCCGCACCTGGCC
>VXUF01000080.1:0-1925 GCA_009837085.1 Holophagales bacterium | reverse complement strand
GGCCCGCCCCGCTCTCCGTCAGGCTGTGGACCCGCAGCAGCAACCGACCGTCGGCGACATGATGGTCGAACGTCGACGCTCGGCCCCGACCGCTGCGGATGGCCCGCCCCGGAAGCAGTCCGCCCTCCCAGAGCACCCGCAGGACCGTCATCAGGATGAGTCCCAGGGCGGTGCCCTCGTAGGTCACGACGCCGACCGGCGGCCCGGCGACGATCGACATGCCACCGGTCGGAAGCGGATACGCGAGAGCCGTCCCGGCCGCGAGCCCGAAGGCGGTCAGGCCGCCGAGGACGGCTCCGGCGAGCGCGAACAACAGAACCCGGGACTTCGGCTTCGGCAGCGGCAGCTCATCGTCTTCCAGCGGCGCCGGGCTGCGCACCTCGATCTGGGAAGCCGAGACACCCGACTCGAGAGCGGCTTCCACCACCGCCCGCACGTCCGCGACCTTCTCGAAAGCCGCCTCCACCAGATAGCGCTCTGCCGCCGCCGTCATGCCGCACCCCCACCGGGCACCGGCGCGGGCGCGACTGCGGTCGGAGCATCGTCCGACTCCGCCCCGCCGGCTTCGCCACTCCCTGCGTGCCGCCAGCCCTCGCGCATCTCCCAGACGGAGACGATCGGCAGCAACTGGGTGAACGTGAAGTAGAGGCAGGCGAAGACGCCGACCGCACCGATCATGATCCCCAGCTCCACCCAACTCGGCATGTAGTCACCGATGCTGTAGGCCAGACGAGGCGTCGACAGGGCCGGCACGACGATCAGGAACCGTTCGAGCCACATCCCGACCAGCACGCCACAACCGACCAGCGCAGTCGGCAGCGGCCGTCGGCCACGCGGGAAGGAGAGTACGGCGACCGGGATCACCAGGTTGACGACGACCATGGTCCAGAACGGAACCGCGAAGTCGCCGTGCAGCAACACATGGTGCACGAGCTTCTCGAACAGATCGCCGCTGTACCAGACGGTCAGGTGCTCGGCGAACGTGAAGTAGCCCCAGACCAGGGACATCGTCACGAACAGGAGCCCCAGGTTGTTGAAGACCCGGTCGGTCAGGAAGCGCTCGAGCGCGAGGCCGCGCCGGAGCAGCGCCATCGCGATCATCAGCACCGCGATCCCCGAGAAGATCGCCCCGACGACGAAGTACGGTCCGAAGATCGTGCTCTTCCAGCCGGGCGTCTGGGTCATCGCGAAGTCCCAGGACACGATCGTGTGGACCGAGACGGCCACCGGGATGATGGCGACGGCCAGTATCCGAATGCCCCACTCCAGGCTGTGCCACTGCTGCGACGTGCCGCGCCAGCCGAGTGCCAGAACCGCGTAGAAGCGTTTCTTGAGGCCGGCCGCCGCCCGATCACGCATGACCGCCGCGTCCGGGATCAGGGGCAGGAACAGGTAGAGGGCGCTGCCGATGATGTAGGTCGTGATCGCCGCGATGTCCCACACCAGCGGCGAGCGGAAGTTCGGCCACAGCATCCGGCTGTTCGGGTACGGGATCATGTAGTAGAAGATCGCGACCCGGCCGAGGTGAATCAACGGGAACAGGCCGCCGATCGCAAGCGCGAACAGGGTGATCGCCTCGGCCGAGCGGGTGACCGGCCGCCGCCACTCCGCCTTCGTCACCCTCAGGATGGCCGAGATCAGCGTGCCGGCGTGGCTGATGCCGATCCAGAAGACGAAGTTGATGATGTAGAAGCCCCAGAACACCGGCCGGTTGATGCCGGTTACACCGATGCCGTTCGCAATCTGGTAGCCCCAGCAGTAGAGGAACACCAGCGCCAGGGCGCCGCTCGCGAGGGAGCCGACGAACAGGCCTGGACGGCGGCGGTCGAGGCGGCCGAGAAGCTCGCCGTCGAGTGCCCTGGCCGGCCGCTGGGCCTCGCTCGTCACTCGGCCGGTTCCCGCCATTCCGTACCGCTGAGGTAGAC
>VXUF01000109.1:17255-40778 GCA_009837085.1 Holophagales bacterium | reverse complement strand
ACGGCGGACCGACCCTGAAGCGGCTGCGCCCGCAGCCGATGGGCCGCGCTTTCCGCATCCTCAAGCGGCAAAGTCACGTCACGATCAAGGTCGATTCCCGCGGCGGTCAGGCGGCGCCGAGCCAGGACTAGGAGCGTTCATGGGTCAAAAGACACATCCCTACGGTTTTCGTCTGGTCTACAACCAGGGCTGGCACTCGCGTTGGTACGCCGAACGCGACTACGCCGGCACCCTGAAGTCGGATATCGAGTTGCGGACCGGACTGAAGAAGCGGCTCATGCATGCCGGCGTCAGCCAGATCGACATCGAGCGTGCCGCGGACAAGCTGCGGGTGACGATCTACACCTCGCGTCCGGGGATCATCATCGGCCGCAAGGGCGCGGAGGTGGACAAGCTGCGCGACGATCTGAGCCGGCAAATGGGGCAGGAAGTCCACATCAACATCCAGGAGATTCAGCGTCCGGAACTCGACGCCCAGCTCGTCGCCGAGGCGATCGCCGGGCAGCTCCTGCGCCGGGTTGCTTTCCGCCGGGCGATGAAGAAGGCGATGGAGTCGGCGTTCCGTTTCGGCGCCAAGGGCGTCAAGATCATGGTGTCGGGCCGGCTCGGCGGCAACGAGATCGCCCGTACCGAGTGGTACCAGGAAGGGCGTCTGCCGCTGCACACCCTGAAGGCCGACATCGACTACGGATTCGCCGAGTCGTACACGACCTACGGTGTCATCGGAGTCAAGGTCTGGGTCTACCGGGGCGATCTGTCGCGGGAGCGCGGCCGCCGGACGGCGGCCTAGGACCGGGCACCGGAATCCGAAGGAGTAACGAGCGATGCTGATGCCGAAGAAGGTCAAGTTCCGCAAGCACCACCGCGGCCGCCGCCGCGGTCTGGCCAAGGGCGGCAACGTGGTGTCCTTTGGCGAGTACGGGTTGCAGGCGCAGGAGGCCGGGTGGGTCACCGCGCGCCAGATCGAGGCCGCCCGAATCGCCATCACCCGTCACATCAAGCGGTCGGGCAAGGTCTGGATCCGGGTCTTCCCGGACAAGCCGATCACCAAGAAACCACTGGAGACGAGGATGGGCAAGGGCAAGGGCAACCCCGAGGAGTGGGTTGCGGTGGTGCGCCCGGCTCGCATCCTCTACGAGCTCGAGGGCGTTTCGCCCGAACTCGCCAGGTCGGCGATGCGGCTCGCTTCCCACAAGCTTGGAATCAAGACGAAGTTCGTGGCGCGCCACGGCGTCCAGATCTGAAGGTGGCGAGGCGATGAAGGCAAGCGAACTCAGGGATTTGACGCAGGAGGAGCTGCGCCAGAAGGAGGAGGAACTGGCCGATCAGTTGTTCGCTCTGCGGCTCCAGAAGTCGATCGGACAGCTTGAGAAGCCAAGCAGGATCAGGAATGCCCGGGTCGAACTGGCGCGGGTTCTGACCGTTCTGCGCGAGAAGGCGAAGTGAATGACATGAACGCTGAGCAGGAAAGAACGCGAGGCCGCCGACAGGTCCGGGTCGGCAAGGTCGTCAGTGCGAAGATGGACAAGACGGTCGTGGTGGCGGTCGAGAAAACGGTCATGCACCGGCTCTACCACCGACTGATGAAGAAGTCGTCCCGGTTCGTCGCTCACGATGAAGCGAACGACTGCCGCGAGGGAGACGTCGTTTCCCTCGTCTCGACCCGACCGCTCTCGCGCCGTAAGCGCTGGCGTGTGCAGCGAGTCGTCAAGCGGGCGGAAGGGTAGGCGGGGCCATGATCCAGATGGGAACAATGCTCGATGTCGCCGACAACTCCGGGGCGAAGCGCATCTCTTGCATCCAGCTCCGCGGCGGCTCCTCGGGCCAGTACGGTGCGCTGGGCGACGTGATCACGGCTTCGGTCAAGGAGGCGACGCCGGAAGGCACGGTCAAGAAGGGCCAGGTCGTCCGCGCGGTCATCGTGCGCACGCGAAAGGAACGGCGCCGTCGCGACGGCAGCTACATCCGGTTCGACAACAATGCCGCGGTTCTGATCAACGAGGCGCGCGAGCCGATCGGCACCCGTGTCTTCGGGCCGGTCGCTCGTGAGCTGCGGGAGCGGCGCTTCATGCGGATCGTCTCGCTGGCGCCGGAGGTGATCTGACATGCGGCCAGGCAAGAACAGGAAGAGACCGAAGATCAAGAAGGGTGACGAGGTCCTGGTTATCGCGGGCCGCAACCGCGGAACCCGCAGCCGGGTGCTGCGCGTGCTCCCGGGTTCCGAACGGGCCATCGTCGAGCGCGTGAACATGGTCAAGAAGCACGAGCGGCCGAACCCGCAGCGCCAGGTCCAGGGCGGCATCCTGGAGCGGGAGGCGCCGATTCACATCTCGAATCTCATGGTGATCTGCCCGGACACGGACAAGCCGACCCGGGTGGGGCGGCGCCGCCTCGAGGACGGCAAGCTGACCCGGTACGCGAAGGTCAGCGGTGCGGTACTGAACTGATGGTTCCCCGACTCAAGACCCTTTACCAGGAGGAGGTCACGAAGAGCCTCCAGGAGGAGTTCGGCATCGCCAACCCGATGGCCGTGCCTCGACTGGAGAAGATCGTTCTCAACATGGGCATTGGCGAAGCGATCCAGAACATCAAGGTACTGGAGAACGCCGTACCCGAACTGGCGCTGATCGCCGGGCAGCAGCCCGTGATCACCCGCGCCCGGAAGTCGATCGCCGCCTTCAAGCTGCGCGCGGGAATGCCGATCGGCTGCCGGGTCACCCTGCGCCGCAACCGGATGTGGTACTTCCTCGACCGGTTGATCACCGTCGCGCTGCCGCGGGTTCGGGACTTCCGGGGCATTTCGGACCGGAGCTTCGACGGGCGGGGCAGCTACACACTGGGCATTCGCGATCACCTCATCTTTCCCGAAGTCGACTACTCCAAGAGCGACGGTTCCAAAGGCATCAACGTGACGCTCGTGACGTCGGCGGAGTCGGACGCGCAGGCGCTGCATCTCCTGCGGGGTCTGGGCATGCCGTTCGCGGGTTGAACGTCTGCTACCAGGAAACCAAGGCAACTCGAGCAATCCAAGGACGATCCGATGACCGTAACCGACCCCATCGCGGACCTTCTGACCACGATCCGCAACGCCCTGATCGTCAAGCACGATCGCACCGAGGCGCCAGCCTCGAAGCTGAAGATCGCGTTGTGCCGGGTGCTGCGCGACCAGGGCTACATCAATGACTACGAGGTGTTCGACTCGCCGCCGGGCCGGACGCTGCGGATCTTCCTTGCCTACGACAGGGAGGGCGTGCCGGCGATCACGAGGCTGCGCAAGATCAGCAAGCCGGGACGCCGCGTCTACCGGGCGGCCGACGATCTGAAACCGGTGCTGAACGGTCTGGGAGTAGCGGTCCTTTCAACCTCGCAAGGCCTCTTGACCGACGCCCAGGCGCGACGGCAGCGGGTCGGCGGCGAGGTCCTGTGTGAGGTGTACTAGAAGATGTCGCGGGTAGGAAAAGCGCCGATCACGCTACCGGAGAAGACGACGGTCAAGGTCAACGGCGGTACGGTGACGATCGAAGGGCCCCGGGGCAAGCTGCAGCAACCGCTCCAGCCGGGTATCGAAGTGCGGGTGGACGACGGCGTGGTGACCCTGCACCGTTCCGGCTCGACCGGCGAGGAGCGGGCCCGGCATGGTCTGGCGCGGGCGTTGCTGGCGAACGCGGTCCTCGGTGTCACGGAGGGGTTCCGGAAGGAACTCGAGATCGTCGGCGTTGGCTATCGGGGGCAGGTCCAGGGTCGCGAGGTGCACCTGACGCTTGGGTACTCCCACCCCGTGGTCTACGCGATTCCAGATGGGGTTGAAGTGGCGATCGACGAACGCGCGAACCGCATCGCGGTCTCCGGGAACGACAAGCAGCAGGTGGGGCAGGTCGCTGCCGACCTGCGCAGCCTGCGCAAGCCCGACGCGTACAAGGGCAAGGGCATCCGCTACCGCGACGAGGAAATCCGGCTCAAGGTCGGCAAGGCGGCGGCGACCGCATAGGAAACAAGGCATGAGTGACCTGCGCAGGAAGAGAACGCTTGACCGCGGCCGCCGCCGGCAGCGGGCGCGATATCGCGTCCGCAAGAAGCTGCGTGGTTCGCAGGAAAGGCCGCGGCTGGCGGTGCACAAGAGCCGGCGTCACATCTACGCCCAGTTGATCGACGATCGGTCGGGCTACACTCTTGCATTCGCGAGCTCGCTGGAGTCGGATCTCCAGGGAGCGCTCGAGGGTTCGACGGGAAGCTGCAAGGCGGCGCAGGCGGTGGGTCAGGCCCTGGCCGAGCGCGCCAGGGAAAAGGGCTTCCGTGCGGTCATCTTCGACCGCGGCGGATTCCTGTATCACGGCAGGATCCAGGCGCTAGCCGACAGCGCGCGCGAGGGAGGCCTCGAGTTCTGATGGACCGGGGCCGGCAAGAGAGCAAAGGAGTGAACAGTGGCTAGGGACATCGATCTCGACAGCGAGTTCTTCGAGCAGGTTGTCGACATCAACCGCGTGACGAAGGTCGTCAAGGGCGGCAAGAACTTCTCGTTCACGGCCCTGGTGGTTATCGGCGACGGCGCCGGCCGCGTGGGCTACGGCTCGGGCAAGGCGAAGGAAGTTCCGGCCGCCATCCGGAAGGGAATCCAGATCGCCAAGCGCAACCTGGTGCAGGTGCCGCTTGCCGGAACGACGATCCCGCACGAGACGGTGGGTGTGTTCGGCGCCGGCCGTGTCATGTTGAAGCCAGCCTCGGAGGGGACCGGCGTGATCGCCGGCGGAGCGGTGCGCGCCGTGGTCGAGGGCGCCGGCATCCAGGACATCCTGACCAAGTCGCTGGGGACGACGAACCCGCAGAACGTGGTCAAGGCGACCTTCGCCGGGCTCATGTCGCTGCGCAACGAGAAGCAGGTTCGAGCGCTGCGAGGCCTGGAGTCGCTCGACGGCCTGAACGGCGGTTCGATGAATGGAGGCAGTTCAACAAGTGGAGGTGCCGAAAGTGGCAGGCAAGACGATACGGATTCAGCAGGTGCGGAGCGCGATCGGGAGGCCGAGGCCGCAACGTGAGGTGCTGCGCAGCCTGGGTCTGAGGCGAATCCGCCACGTCGTCGAGCGCGAGGACACCCAGGCAGTGCGCGGCATGGTGCGGAAGATCCCGCATCTCGTCCAGGTCCTGGAGGACTGAAATGAAACTGCACGATCTCAAACCGGCGAAGGCCAGCCGCCGCCCGCGCAAGCGGATCGGTCGTGGTCCGGGTTCGGGCACGGGCAAGACCGCCGGACGAGGCCACAAGGGTCAGCGTTCGCGGGCAGGCTTCTCGAGGCGCGCGGGCTTCGAAGGCGGACAGATGCCTCTGATTCGCCGGGTTCCGAAACGCGGCTTCACGAACATCTTCCGCACCGAGTACACGGTGGTCAACGTCGGCGATCTCGATGGTCTCGGCGAGACGATCGATGTCGAACTCCTCGTCTCCCGCGGACGCGTGCGCCGCGGCATGAAGCTCAAGGTCCTCGGCGACGGGGATGCGCCGTCCGGGGTGACGGTGCGGGCCCACCGGTTCAGTGCCTCCGCGCGCGCCAAGATCGAAGCCGCCGGCGGCGTCTGTGAAGTGATCGGCTGACGGAGTAGCTCGTGGGCGTCGAGAGTTTCCGCAACATCTTCGCGATTCCGGATCTCCGGAATCGGGTGTTGTTCATGCTGGGCCTGCTGGCGGTCTACCGGATCGGCTGCATCATTCCGACTCCGGGCATCGACCCTCTGGCTCTGAGCGAGTTCATGGAGCAGATGCAGGGGACGGTGCTGGGTTTCGTCAACACCTTCACGGGCGGCAGTCTGGGCCGTGTGGCGCTCTTCGCCCTCGGCATCATGCCCTACATCTCGGCGTCCATCATCCTGCAACTCCTGACCGTGGTCGTGCCCTATCTCGAGAAGCTCTCCAAGGAAGGCGAGATGGGCCGGCGCAAGATCACGCAGTACACCCGCTACGGGACCGTGGTCATCTCGATCATCCAGGGAACGACGATCGCCTTCTTCCTGGAGAACCTGACTTCGCCCGGTGGCGCGAACCTCGTCCTCAACCCGGGCCTCGGGTTCAAGTTCGTCACCGTGCTTTCGCTGACGACCGGCTGCGCCTTCGTGATGTGGCTGGGCGAGCAGATCAGCGAACGGGGCATCGGCAACGGCATCTCGCTCATCATCTTCGCCGGCATTGTGGTCGGTCTGCCGGGCGCCGTGCTTGGCCTCTTCGGCCAGCTGCAGAGCGGCGCCATGTCCCTGATCAAGATCCTCTTGCTGTCGGTCTTCATGCTCGTCGTCGTGGCCTTCATCGTCTACATGGAGAGGGCGCAGCGGCGGATCCCCGTGCAGTACGCGAAGCGGATCGTCGGCCGCAGACAGTACGGCGGACAGAGCACGTACCTTCCGCTACGTGTGAACACGGGCGGCGTGATTCCGGTCATCTTCGCGAGTTCCGTGGTCACCGTGCCGGCGACGGTCGCCGGAATGATCCAGTACGAGCCGATCCAGCAGATCGCTACTGCGCTGCAATGGGGGCAGCCCGTCTACTACCTGCTCTACGTGGCGGCGATCATCTTCTTCTCGTACTTCTACGTTTCGATCATCTTCAACCCGAACGACCTGGCTGAGAACATGCGGAAGTACGGCGGGTTCATTCCCGGCATCCGCTCCGGGCGGCGGACCTCCGAGTACATCGACCGCGTGCTGACCCGCCTGACCCTGGTGGGCTCCCTGTACCTGGCGGGGGTATCCGTGCTGCCCGAGTTCATGATCGCGGGTTTCAAGGTCGGGGGCATTCCTTTTGTCGGCTCGACCCTGGACAACTACGCGCCGCTCTGGCTCACCGAGGGCATGGGGATCAACTTCTACTTCGGCGGCACGTCGCTTCTGATCGTGGTCAGCGTCGCGATGGACACGCTCCAGCAGATCGAGAGCCAGCTCGTGATGCGCAACTACGAAGGCTTCATGAAGCGGGGCCGGATCCGGGGGCGCCGTGGCTGATTCGCTGCGCATCGTGCTGCTCGGGGCGCCGGGCTGCGGCAAGGGAACGCAGGCCGCGCGGCTTGCGGGCACCCTCGGCATTCCCGCCATCTCGACCGGCGACATGTTGCGTGCGGCGGTCGCCGCCGGCAGCGAGCTGGGTCGACGGGTCGAGGGCGTGATGGCCTCGGGCGCGCTTGTCGACGACGATCTGATGGCCGAAGTGGTTCGGGACAGGCTGAGCCAGCCCGATGCGGCCGCGGGCTTTCTGCTCGACGGCTATCCGCGGACCGCTCCGCAGGCCGGAACGCTCGAGGAGATCCTCAACGGGAGCCAGATCGACCACGTCGTCACGATCGATGTACCGGACGAGGAGCTCGTCCAACGTATCGTCCTTCGCGGGCGCGGCGCGGACGACGAGGAGGACGTCGTGCGCGAGCGGCTGCAGGTCTACGCAGCGCAGACCGAGCCCCTGATCGCTCACTACGAGTGCCTGGGGCTGCTGCGCCGGGTCAACGGCAACGTCCCGATCGAACAGGTGACCGCTGCAATCGAGGCTTCGCTGGCCGGGACGGCGAGTGCCTGACGGAAGTAGAATCGGCCTGAAGAAACTGGAGTCGGGCGAAGAACGAGGGGAATGCTCAGGAACGAAGGGAACGCTAGTGTGAAGAAGGAAGAGGCGATCGAGGTCGAGGCCACGGTAGTGGAGACGCTGCCGAACGCAGTCTTCAAGGTCGAGCTTGACAACAAGCATCAGGCCCTGGCCCACATCTCGGGCAAGATGCGCAAGCACTTCATCCGCATTCTTCCGGGAGACCGCGTGCTGGTCGAGCTCTCTCCTTACGATCCCGGTCGCGGCCGGATCGTCTACAGGCTGAGAACCTGACGACCAGTTCGGTGTGTTTGGTGGCGTTCAGAGGAGTCCATCATGAAGGTGCGAGCGTCAGTCAAGAGGATGTGTGTCAAGTGCAAGGTGGTCAGGCGCCGCGGTGTGATCCGCGTCATCTGTGAGAACCCCAAGCACAAGCAGCGGCAGGGCTGAAGAGGACCAGGAGAGTTTCGTATGGCAAGAATCGCAGGGATCGATCTACCGCAGAACAAGCAGGTCGGCATTGGGCTGACCTACATCTACGGAATCGGGCGCTCTAGGGCTCAGTCACTCCTGACCGAGGCCGGCGTCGAGGCGACTGTCAAGATCAAGGACCTGACCGAGGACGAAACCGGGCGCATTCGCCAGGTAGTCCAGGATGCCGGAGCGGTCGAGGGTGACCTGCGCAAGGAAGTCACCCAGAGCATCAAGCGGTTGATGGAGATCGGCAGCTATCGGGGAGTCAGGCACCGCAAGAGCCTGCCCGTTCGCGGCCAGCGCACGCACACCAACGCCCGGACCCGCAAGGGACCGCGGCGCGCTACCGTGGCCGGCAAGAAGAAGGTCGGGAAGTAGACGGGAGAGGGCCAGAGAGGGCGAAGCACATGGCAAAGGCGAGAAAGGAGAAGCGCGTCGTGCCCCACGCAGTGGCGCATGTCAACGCGACCTTCAACAACACCCTGGTCTGCATCACGGATCCGGACGGCAACGTGCTGACGTGGTCGTCGTCCGGCCGCAACGGTTTCAAGGGATCGCGCAAGGGAACGCCCTTCGCCGCCCAGGTGGCGGCCCAGGCGGTCGGCTATCAGGCCAAGGACATGGGCGTGCGGACGGTCGACGTGTTGGTCAAGGGGCCGGGCGGCGGCAGGGAGTCCGCGGTCAGAGCGCTGCAGGCGACCGGCATCAGCATCCGATCGATCCGTGACGTCACTCCGATTCCGCACAACGGCTGCCGTCCCCGCAAGCGGCGCCGGGTCTGAATCCGGTTCTGCCCCCCGCATTGCTAGCGAGAAATCAACGTTTCCATCTGGAACGCAATCGAGATAGGTAGGAGTGAACATGCTCTGGAAGGGATTCCAACGCCCCAAGCGCGTCGAAATCGACACCGAGACGCTGACCGACAGTTACGGGAAGTTCTCGGCCCAGCCGTTCGAACGCGGTTTCGGCGCGACGGTCGGTAACGCGCTGCGCCGCAGTCTGCTGTCCGCGATCGAAGGCGCCGCGATCACCGCGGTCCGCATCGATGGTGCGCTGCACGAGTTCTCGTCGCTCGAGGGCGTCGTCGAAGACGTCACGGACATCATTCTCAACCTGAAGCAGGTGCCGCTTCGGTCTCTCGACGGTGCGACCCGGGTGATCACCCTGGACGTCACGGGTCCGCGCGAGGTCGCCGCCGGCGACTTCGACACGGATGCCAGCGTCGAGATCCGGGACGCGGCCAGCAGGGTGGCCACGCTCAACGAGCGGGGCCGCCTCCGCCTCGAGGCGCAGGTCAAGAACGGTCGCGGCTATGTCAGCGCGGACCGCAACCTTGAACAGTCGATGGGCATCGGCTGGATTCCGCTCGACTCGGTGCACAGTCCAGTGAAGCGCGTGAACTACCGTGTGGAAGCGGCCCGGCTCGGTCGTACCACCGACTATGAGCGGCTGATCGTGGAAGTCTGGACCGATGGCACGGTGACGCCCGAAGAGGCGATGTCCCGAGCCGGCACATTGCTACGCGACCACCTGACGATCTTCATCAACGCGGAGGAGAGCCTGATCACGGACGCCGTATCCGAAGAGGAGATCGATGGCGGTGACCTGGGCGTCCTGCTCCACAAGGCGATCGACGACCTGAACCTGAGCGTGCGATCCGCGAACTGCCTGCGAAACGCGAACATCAACACGGTCGGCGACCTGGTGGTGCGCAGCGAGAAGGAGATGCTCGAGACCAAGAACTTCGGGCGGAAGTCGCTCGAGGAGATCCAGGAGGTACTCGACAAGATGGGTCTGTCCTTCGGCATGGAGGTTCCCGAGAACGCGGAGAGCGGAGTGCAGGCCTAGCAGGCCGCTGAACCGTTCTCGAGCTTCCCCGGGAAGGAGCGAAGATGCGTCACGGAGTTGGCTACAAGAAACTCGGCCGGACAACGGCCCACCGCCGGGCGATGTTCCGCAACCAGCTCGCGTCGCTGGTGGAGCACGGCCGCATCCAGACGACCCTGGCCAAAGCCAAGGCCCTGCGTCCGGTCGCCGAAAAGATGATCACCCGCGGCCGCGAGGACACAGTTCACGCCCGCCGCCTCGTCCGCCGCTGGCTCCCCAACCGCGACCACGTCAAGAAGCTCTTCGACGAGATCGCCCCCCGCTACGCCGACCGCCCCGGCGGCTACCTCCGCATCACCAAGCTCGGCCCCCGCAGAGGCGACGCCGCCGAACGCGCCGTCATCGAGTTCGTCGACACCGACGAGTAGCTGGCGCGCTACGGCGCCGGCGGAATGGCGCGACGGCGTCGGTGACACCCGCCTGCAGCGGGCCGAAGGAGGGGGTCCCTGCGGACGCTCACGCTTTCCTGGTGGAGGGGAAGCCGGCGAGCACTCCCGTCCCCTTCACCCAGTGAGTGCGAGCGTCCCCTGGGAACCCTCTCCTCGGGCCCCCAGCTGGCGTGTGCGTCCTCCGCCGCCAGGCCTCCGCCGCTACGCCGTCGCTACGCCGTCACGCCGCGGCGCAAGCTAGCCGTCTTCGTCTTCGCGTTTCGCTTCGGCGATGATCTTTTCCTGGATCTGGCGGGGGACTTCTTCGTAGTGGGAAAAGGCCATCGTGAAGCTGGAGCGGCCCTGGGTCATGGAGCGGAGGGCGGGGGCGTAGGTGAGCATCTCGGCCATGGGGACGGTGGCCTTGACGATCTGGGCGCTGCCCTTGGCTTCCATTCCCTGGGGGCGGCCTCGGCGGGAGGAGAGGTCGCTCATGATGTCGCCCATGAAGTCTTCGGTCGTGTTGATGTCGACCTTCATGACCGGTTCGAGGAGGGTCGGCGCTGCCTTCGCCATTGCGTCCTTGAAGGCGAGTGAACCGGCCACCTTGAAGGCCATCTCCGATGAGTCGACGTCGTGGTACTTGCCGTCCTGGAGACGGACCCGGAAGTTGCCGACCGGGTAGCCCGCCAGGTAGCCGCGGTCGGCCGCTTCGAGCAGGCCCTTCTCGACCGCCGGACGGTAGTTCTGGGGAATGGAGCCGCCGAAGATCTCGTCGACGAACTCGTACTCGTCCGGGGTGGCGACCGGTTCCATCGTGATCGTGCAGTCCGCGAACTGGCCCCGGCCGCCGCTCTGCTTCTTGTGCCGGCCGTGGCCGACGGCGGTTCTCTTGATCGTCTCGCGGTAAGGCACCTTCGGCGGGTGCAGGATGACCTCGACCTTCGACCGGCTCTTCAGCTTGGAGACCGCGATCTCGACGTGGAGCTGACCGGCGCCGGAGAGCAGGAATTCCCCGGTCTGGGGGTCGCGGCCGGCGCGAAGGCTGGGATCCTCCTCGACCAGTCGAGACACCGCCTCGCCGATCTTCTCCTCGTCGCCCTTGGTCTTCGGCTCGATCGCGAACGAGATCGCGGCGACCGGGGCAGAGGGGAAGCCGAGCTTGACCGGCCGCTCCCGGCTCGTGATCGAGTCGCCGGTCGCGCTCGATTTCAGCTTGGCGACGCCGCCGATGTCGCCCTCGACGAGTCGGGGGACGTCCTCGCCGCTCTTGCCCTGCATGTGCATCAGGTGGCCGACACGCTCCGCCTCCTCGCGCCCCGCGTTCCAGTAGACCGTGTCGGAACCCATGTCGCCCGCCACGACGCGGAGAAGGGAGATGCGGCCGGTGAAGGGATCGTTCAGGGTCTTGAAGAGGATCGCGCTCACCGGTGCTCCGTCGCCCCGATCCAGTTCCACGGGCTCGCCGCCGAGATCGGCCGCCGGGATCGGCGGCGCGTCCACCGGTGAGGGCAGGAGCTGGACCACCGTGTCGAGCAGGGCCGAGTTGCCGATGCCGTGGCCGCCGGAGGACATGGTCACCGGAAACAGGGCACGGGACCTGATCGCGGCCTGGAGCCCCTGGATCAGCTGCTCCTGGGTCAGATCGCCGTTCTCGAAGTAGGCCTCCATCAACTCGTCGTCGCTCTCCGCGACCGCTTCGGTCAGTTTGTTGCGCCAGTCGTCGACCTCGTCCGCGAGTTCCGGCGGCGGTTCGGACGTCTGGCTCCGGCCGGCGCCGTCCCGGTCGTACCTGTGAGCCTTGCGGCTCAGCAGGTCGACGACGCCCGCGAAGTCCTTGCCGGCGCCGATCGGGATCTGGACGGGCAGGACCATGCGGTCGAAGTTCTCCTGGAGTTCCGCGATGCAGCCGGCGAAGTCGATGTTGTCGCGGTCCATCTTCGTCAGGTGGAACATCACCGGCTGCTCCATCTCACCGGCGATCTCCCAGGTCTTCTCGGCCATGACCTGGGTCGGCGAGGCGGCGTTCACGCAGAGGAGAGCGGCATCCGCCGCGCGCATGCCGGAACTGCTTTCGTGGACGAAGATGCCGGAGCCGGGGCAGTCGATCAGATTGATCTTGTAGCGCGCGCCCCCGGCCGACCAGGGCGTGTAGCAGACGGCTAGACCGATCGAGATGCCCCGTCGGACTTCTTCGTCGTCGAAGTCGGTCACCGTGTTCCCGTCTTCGACCCTGTTCTGCCGGTTGAAGACGCCGCCGGTGTAGAGCAGGCCGGCGAGGAGTGTCGTTTTGCCGGTGTCGTTGTGTCCGACGACGGCGAGGTTGCGTATTTGTTCCGAGTTCTCGAGTTGCATCGACGCTCCCGTCGCAGTCGTAGAAACAGCCGCAGAAGATACCACGCGAGCGGCGTTCTTCGGCGCTCAGCCGGCTGCCTGTACCTCTGTCGTTCCGAGCCCTTCGAGCTGCGGCAGGAGTTCGTCCGCGGGACCCACGGCGATGATGGTCAGGCCTTCAGGAGACAGGTGGCGGAGGCAGACCTCGAGGACGTCCTGGTCCGACGTCGCGCGCACCTGCTCAGGCCAGCGGTCGTACTCGTCGTGGTCAAGGTCGAAGACGGCGAGCGTCTGCAGGCGGGAGGAAAGGCCCTGGATCGTCTGCAGGGTGTAAGGGAAGACGCCGACCATGTAGTTGCGGGCGTCATCGAGTTCCGTTGCGCCTGGCGGTTCGTCGCACATCCGCTCGACTTCCTCGATCGTCTTCCGGCAGGCGGCGCCGGTAACGTCGTTGGCTACCGCTGTCGAGATGACGAAAGGGCCCGGGCCGCGACGGAAGTCGAAGGCGCTCGAGACGCCGTAGGTGTAGCCGTGCTTCTCCCGGAGAGTGAGGTTCAGCCGGCTCATGAACTTGCCCCCGAGGATGGAGTTCGCGACCTGGAGCCGGACGCGGTCGGGGTGACGTTTCGGTACTCCGGAATGGCCAATCCGCAGTTCGGTTTGCGCGGCGCCGGGCCGGTCGACGACCACGACGCGGCGCGCCGGCGGCGAGGAAGGCGCGGGTTCGAGATTCCTCGCCGCGGCCTCGAAGCGGCGGGCGTGGGGCAGAAGCTGCGGTTCGACCGTCTCCTCGATCGCCCGGCGCACGCGGCCGTGACCGAGTTCGCCGACCGCGATCAGGTGACACGAGCCCGCGGCGAGGGCCCGGGCGTGGAACCCGGCGATATCCTCCCGGGTGATCTCCTGGGTCGTTCTCCTGTCGCCGATCGCGGGATACGCGTAGGGCGTGTCGCCATAGATGGCGCGGGCAAAGGCGGCTCGGGCCTGCGCGGACGGGTCGCTGCGACGCCGCTCGATCTCGGCCAGGCGCCGGCGCCGGCGGCGTTCGACTTCTTCGTCGAGGAAGGCCGGTTCCCCGGCGGCTTCGGCCACCAGCTCCAGGCCGGCGGCGACATCTTCGGCGCCGATCGTAGTGGCGACCGCCGCGTTCTCCCAGCCGCAGGAAGTCGAGATGGCGGTTCCGAGGTCTTCGGCGGCGGCGGCGAACTCGAGCGCGTCGCGGTCACGGGTGCCGGCGCCGCGCAGCCCCGCCGTGAACGAGGCGAGGCCGGCGCGCTCGGGAATGTCGAGTTCGCTGCCCCCGGGCATGAGCAGCACGGCGGTGACCAGGCCGCAGCCCTGAACGTCGAGGGTCCACAGCCGCGCGCCGGACTCCAGTTCTTCGACCTCGAAGTTCGGAAAGGAGGAACTCCGGCTGGGACCGGGAACCGGCGCCCGGCCGCGGTCGAGTGCGGCTTGGCCGTTCACGTTCACGCTTCCGGCACCACGACGACGGCGGCGCGGCGTTCCGCGGCGAGGGCGCGTCGCGCCAGGTCCCGGATCAATTCGCGGTCGACCTGGAGCAGGCGCTCGGGTTCGGAGAAGATCCTGGACGGGTCGCCGAAGTAGGTCGCCGCGCAGGAGAGGCGGTCGGCGCACAGGGCCAGGTCCTGCCGGCTGTCGTGGTGCGCGAGCAGCAGGCTCCGCCGCGCCCGCTCGAGTTCCTCGGCGGTCGGACCGTCCGAGCGGATCGCCTCCACGTGATCGAGCACCGCCCGTTCCAGGATCTCGGCGTTCTCCAGGGGGTCCGGCTCGCGGTTCTGGCAGGTGGCAACGATGGCGAAGGTCGCGCAGATCTCGGTGGGCAGGATGACCGTCGAGACGGACTGCGCGATCTGGCGTTCGTAGACGAGGTCGCAATGGAGCCGGCTCATCTTCCCGGAGGAGAGGATCATCGCCAGCAGCTCGCCGGCGTACCAGTCGTCGCTCCCATAGCCGTCGACGCACCAGGCGGAGTAGCAGCGCGGCAGTTCGATCGAGTCCTCGAGGATCTCCCGCGAAGCGCCGCAGGGACCAATCTCGCTCGCCGGCTCGACGGCGGGCGGCGGTGGCAAGTGCCCCGACGGTATCTCCCCGAAGTAGCGAAGGACCTGCTCGAGAGCGGCTTCGCAGTCGATGTCTCCGGCCAGCGTAAGGACCGCGTTGTTCGGCCGGTACCAGGTGCGGAAGAAGTCCTCGACGCTGTCAAGGGTAGCGGCCTCCAGATCGTTCATGTAGCCGATCACAGGCCAGGCGTACGGGTGATTGGCGCCGTTCGGGCGCCGGTAGAGGAGTTCGCTCAGACGTTCCCCGGCCAGGCCGTACGGCTGGTTGTTGACGCGCTGCAGGCGCTCGTTCATGACCACCGACAACTGATTCCGGAACTTCTCTTCGGTGAGGGCTTCGAGCAGGAAGCCCATGCGGTCGGACTCCAGCCAGAGACCGAGTTCCAGGTGGTTCGCGGGCAGGGTCTCGTAGTAGTTCGTGCGGTCGTACCAGGTCGAGCCGTTGGCGACGCCGCCGACCTTCTGGATGTGTTCGAAGTGACCGTTCTCCGACACGTTCGCCGATCCCTGGAACAGCATGTGCTCGAACAGATGGGCCAGGCCGGTACGGCCTGTCTCCTCGTTCTTCGAACCGACGTGGTACCAGACGTTCACGGCCGCGAGGGGCAGCCTTCGGTCCTCGTGGAGAACGACCCGCATGCCGTTCGGAAGTTCGTGCTGCTCAAGGTGCTCTGACATCGGCCGGGTAGTGTATGCGGCCGGTCCGCGGGGGCGGCCGGTGACCGGCGTCGCCGGTTTGTCTTACGCTGGGTTTCCGTCTAGCATTAAGGGCCTATGGACGACTTCCTGACCGAGCGGCAGAAGCAGGTTCTCGACTTCGTCTGCGAGTTCCACCAGATGCGGGGTATCGCGCCCACCCACCTGGAGATCCGCCGCCGCTTCGGCTACAGGTCCTACGGCACCGTCCACAAGCATCTGAAGCTCCTGAGGCAGAAGGGCTACCTGCGCGGCGGCTGGAACCAGAAGCGCGGCCTGGAGTTGACGGAGAAGACGCTGCGCGGCCGGCGTCCGCCCGCGAACTCCGTTCCTTTCCACGGCCGGATCGCCGCCGGCCGGCCGATCGAGGCGGTGCCGGGCGTCGACGACCTGCCAGTGCCTGAGCACCTGCTAGAGGGCGGCCCGGCCGATCGACACTACGTCCTCGAGGTGGAAGGGGACTCGATGATCGACGACGGCATCTGCGACGGCGACCTGGTGGTGATCGCCGAGCGGGACCAGGCCCAGTCGGGGCAGGTGGTCGTCGCGCTGATCGACGACGAAGCGACTCTGAAGCGCTACTTCCCTGAAGGCGATTCGATCCGGCTGCAGCCGGCGAACCGGGAGATGGAGCCGCTCTACGTCGCCGCTGATCGACTCCGCATCCAGGGGATCGTGGTCGGGTTGATGCGCCGCTACTGATCGTTACAGCCGTGCCGACCCGGAGCGGCGACCTCAGCTTCCGGCGGTGACGCTGCGCTCGACTCGCGTGCCGGCCACGCCGTAGTAGGACAGGATGCCGTCCACGATCGCCTCGGCGACCCGCTGACGATAGGCGCGGGTCTTGATCAGGCGGCGGTCCTGATCGTTGCTCAGGTTGCACACCTCGAGCAGAACCTTGGCCGGTATCCGGTTGAATCGGAGTTGTGCCGGCACGTAGACGCGGCGCCCGCGCCAGATCCGATCGCGGATCGGATTGTTGTGATGAACGGCCAGGTCGGCGCGGCGGAAGCCGTCGAGCAGGTGCTCGGCGAGATCGCGGGACAGGCCCTTGCTGGTCGTCCGTTCGGTTCGTGTGAAGGAGACGCGGGGTTCGGCCCGGACTTCTCGGCGCGCGTTGTACACGCTCCCCGACTTTCCGTAGTTGTTCGTGATGCCGACCAGGCCCGGAATGTAGACCATGGCGCCGTTCAGCGACGGGTGCAACGAATCCGCGTGAATCGAGATGAAGATCACCTGACCTGGCTCCGCGCCGGCCTGGCGGCGCTGCCGGTAGACCGAGTTCGACAGGTACCACCGGAAGTTCGTTGCCACCGCCGCGTTGTCGATGCGATATGGGGGATTCGTGAGCACGGCGTGTCCACGGGAATGCGGCAACACGTCGGCGTCCCGGATCCGGAACGTGGCGCCATCGCGCGTGGTCGGCACGACGGTGGCGGCCGTTCGGCTCTCCAGCAGCTTCTTGGTGCGCAGCATGATGTCGTAGACGTAGGCGCTCTCCCAGATGCCGCCGACAGGCGCCCCGGTGTCACGCCCGCCGTGGCCGGCGTCGAGCACCACCGTGACCCCGTTGAGATCGAGCGCCAGCAGCTCGTTCTCGATCTGTTCGGAGGCCGAACGCTGCGCTTCCCACTCCTGGCGCTGCGGATGATCGGGTGGCAGATAGCGGGCCGAGAGCAGGTCGAGCGGGATCTTGACCTCGTAGCCGACCGGGAGGTCGCGCACGTCGCGGATCGTGTTGCGCTCCCTGATCTGGTCGACCAGTTCGTTCACGTCGGCGGCGAGGAGCCGGCCGGTGAATCGCATGACGACGCTGGAGTAGAGGGCTTCGCCGGCCTTCAGGCGGTAGCTGGCGTAGGCGCCCTGGTCGTCCGAGCCGTACCGCACGAAGGGCCCATCGCCAGTGAGGGAACCGGCTCCGGAGTCCGGCGTCGCTACCAGCCGCCGGGTCGCCGCGGCAGGCAGCATGCCGGAGTAGGGTTCCGAAAGGATGCTGCGCGGGATGAGAATGACCTGACCGGGTCGGATGACGTTGCTGGTCAGGTTGTTCGCCCGCCGCAGTGCCCCATGGTTCTCGCCCGAGCCGGTGAACCACTCCGCGATGCTCCACAGGCTCTCCGACCTGGCGCCGCGCGAGGCGGAGGCGACACGGTGCCGCCAGCCCTCGGCGGTGGCCCGGTCCCTCGGCAGCAGGGCGCGAATGACGGCCTGCCGGTGTCGTGCGGGCAGCAACTCGAAGGGCACCCTGTACCGGACACCGCGACGGAGCCGTTGGACGCCTCCGTTCGCCCGGCTCACGGCTGAGGCGTGCCTTGAGCTGCCGCAGAGCCGCTCAGCGAACGCCAGCAGGCCTTCGTTCCGCCGTGGCTTCGCCTCGATGTGGATCCTGCCTGAGGTGGTCAGCACCGCGACCGGACTCGGCGATCCGATCTCGGGCACGGCCATTCGCCGGGTGGCAGCGTCGCTCGCCGCGGGCAGGAGCACGGCAAGGAAGACGGCCGCGACGAGGCAGGCGCGCGCGCTCATGCCGCCGGCTCCGGCCTGCACTCGAAGCCCGTTTCCCGTTCGAACGCCCGGGCTGCCCGCAGCGCGGCGCCGTCGGCGAACGGACGCGCCAGAATCTGAAGCCCCAGCGGAAGGCCCCGGCTGTCGAGGCCGCAGGGGACGGAGATTCCCGGTATGCCGGCCAGGCTGGTCGGCGTCGTGAACACGTCCGAGAGGTACATCGCCAGCGGATCGTCGACCCGTTCACCGAGCCTGAAGGCGCCGCCGGGGCTGGTTGGCGTCACCAGCAGTTCGGCCTGCTCGAAGGCCTCGGTGAATTGCTGTCGCAGGGCCCCGGCGATCCGGGCCGCGCGGCCGTAGTAGGCGTCGTAGTAACCCGAGGACAGGGCAAAGGTCCCGAGAATGATCCGCCGCTTGACCTCTGGGCCGAAGCCCTCGCTTCGACTCGCCGTGTACATCTCGGCGAGCGAGCGGGCGCCGCCGGCGCGGTGGCCGTAGCGGCTGCCGTCGAACCGGGCGAGATTCGCGCTGGCCTCGCTGTTGGCGAGCACGTAGTAGGTGGCGACTGCCGTTTCGATCAGCGGGACGCTGACCTCGACCAGTTCGGCGCCGCAGCGCGCGAGTGTCTCGAGCGCCCGTTCGAAGGCGCGCGCCGCGTCGCTCTCGAGCGCGGAGGTCGTGACCTCGCGGATGGTGCCGACTCTCAACCCCTCGATGCCGTTCTCGATCGGTTTCAGAAAGTCACAGGCGGGCTCTTCGCTGCAGGTGGAGTCCCGCGGGTCGGGGCCGGCGATGGCTCCGAGCGCAAGGGCCGCGTCGCGCACGTTGCGGGCGAGCGGTCCGATCTGGTCGAGTGAGGAGGCGAAGGCGACCAGGCCGTAGCGCGAGACCCGGCCGTAGGTCGGCTTGACGCCGACCACGCCGCAGAAGGCGGCTGGTTGCCGGATCGAGCCGCCGGTGTCCGAGCCCAGTGCCAGGGGCACCTCGGCCGCCGCGACCGCGGCCGCCGAACCGCCGCTCGAGCCGCCGGGCGCCATGGCCAGGTTCCAGGGGTTGCGGGTCGTGGCGAGGGCCGAGTTCTCGCACGACGAACCCATGGCGAACTCGTCCATGTTGACGCGACCGACGGGCACGGCGTCGGCAGCCACCAGACGCTCGACGGCGCCGGCGGTGTAGGGCGCGCGGTAGCCGGCCAGGATGCGCGAGCCGCAGTTCAGTTCGTGCCCCGCCAGGGACATGTTGTCCTTCAGGGCCGTCGGTACGCCGGCGAGCGGACCGAGCGGCTGTTCTTCGTCCCGCCGGCGGTCGATGTCGGCGGCCCGTTCGGTCGCTTCATCCCTCCAGAGTTCGAGAAAGGCGCCAACGGAGCCGTCGACCTCGGCGATCCGGGCGAACGCCGCTTCGACCGTGTCGACCGCATTCCGTTCCCCGGAACGGATCGCGGCTGCCAGTTTCTCCACGGTCGCCGGTTGCATCACTCGTCGCCGCCCGGCGTTGCCTTGACCTGCGGCACGAGCAGGAAGCGGTCGAGGGAGGCGGGCGCGTTGTCCAGAAACTGGTCGAGCAGCGTAGGTCCTACCTTGCCTGCGGGGCCTGCCGCGTCCGCCGGCCGGGGAAAGTCGTTGTCGGCCGTTTCACTGGCTGCTTCGGAGCCATCGAGGGCGGCGTCGCCGGCATCGAACTCCCGGAGCTGATCGATGTAGTCGACGATCTCGGAGAGCTGACTGGCGAACGTCGTTTCTTCGCGGGCCGAGATCCGCAGTCTCGCCAGCTCGGCAATCCGCCGCACCTCTTCCACGCCTAGAGACACTTCGCTATAAGTCTAGCACTTACAGGTACTTGGAGCTGGCCAGGTGCGGGCTGGGTGGCTCCTAACCGCCGGCTGGAAGTGTCTCGATCGCGCGCAGGGTGAACGTCTCGCCGTCGAGTTCCACCCGGGCTCCAGGCTCCGACCCGAGCAGACGGCCGGCGAGGTCCGACTCGTACGAGATGATGCCCCTTTCCGGCGCGCTCTCCCAAGGACCGAGGATGGCCAGGGTGCGCTGTTCGCCGGTGTCGGACTCGAGCGTTGCCCGGTTGCCGATACGCAGTCGGTCGCAGGCCGCGCTGGTGACGTCGATCGGCGTCGAGCGCTGCAGGTCCTGCTGCAGTTGGGTCGCCAGGGCGGTGAGGTACTCGTGGCGTTGCCGCGCGGACTTGTACTCGAAGTTCTCGCGCAGGTCGCCGAGGGCGCGTGCCTCCTCGATCGCCTTGCGGTTGGCCGGAATCTCCTCCTCGACCAGCTCGCGCAGTTTCTCGCGCTGCGCTTCGATCGAGGCCGGCAGCGCGTAGAGGTCGTCGCTGCCGCTGTCCTGGTCCGCCTGAAGATCGGGGAACTTCAGGTGTAGAGCTGCCAGCAGCGGTTCCCGGCGGTAGTCCTCGAGCGCTGCATGACGGATCGCGACATCGGCCTGGCGGGCCTCGTCGAGGGTCAATTCCGGGAGCAGCTTGGGCGCGGTGCCGCCGGAGTCGAAGAGCGCCTTGATCCGGGCCCGGAAAGGCGCGAAGGCGTCGTGCCGCAGCGCCTGGATCAGCAGGTTCAGGAGACGGCTCTGCCGGCCTTGTCGCAGCGATGGCTCGGAGGCGGCCCGTTCGACCAGCCAGGTAAAGGCCGCCGGGGTGCGGTGGGGCTGGACCTGGGCGCGAGCGGCGCAGCGGCTCAGCGTCTCCTCGTCCAGCACCGTGGCGATCGCGTCGATCGCTTTCGTATCGGTTTCCAGCAGGAAGCGTCGTTCGAGCACCTCGAGCCAGTCGTCCCGGCACGCCGGAAGCAGGGCGTAGCCCTGTTCGCGGGCGGCGCGCTGGTCGAGTGACCCAAAGAACGCTAACGGATCCGGCAGGTTCCGCAGCAGGTCCTCAGCCGGCCAGGAGGGCTCGGCGCCAAAGCGCTCGAGGGCGTAGCGGACCTCGAACGCCAGCGCGGGCTGAGCGTCCCTGACTGCACGGCTGAGGCGATCGAGCGCCTCAGCCATACGCCCGCGGAGTTCCTGCGACTGGTTGGCCGCGCGCCGCAGGAGCCCGACCTTCTGTCGGTTCGGTGCGGCCTGGAACTCTCGCCACAGCGAATCCTCCGCGTCGGTCGCCTCGAGCCAGCGGTAGGTCTGCCGGGGGCCGCCCGAGGAAAGCACTTGCGGCTGCTTCCGCGCGCTGGTCCACCAGCTCGACCACCGGCGCTCGGGGATGATGCCGACGACGATGACCTTGACTTCGGCGCCGGTCAGCGGTCGGTCGTAGCTCTTGAGGGTTCGCTCCAGCAGTGCGGTGGGTTTGAGTCCCTCGAGCTGCTCCGGGTCTTCAAGCTTCTGGCGGAGCACGTGCCCCTCGGGCAGCAGTCTGAGCATCTTGCCGGCTGCCCGGAAGCCGACCGACACGCCCTTCACCTTCTCCAGGTCCACCTTGAAGACGTGGAGCGGCATGTTGACCTCGGCGATTCGGCCGGCGCCTCGGCCTTCCATCTCCACGATGTCGCCAGGCCGGAAGGCCAGCAGGTTACGGAGCCGGTCCACCTTGTCCCAGAGCTTGCTCGCGTGCCCCCGTCCCTGATCGAGGTTGAGCTCCTGAAGGAGGCCGTTCAGGTCGGACTCGCGGTCGCGGTAGAGCTCGTGCAGGGTGTCGAGAACAGTGTCGTAGACGTGTCCGCTGCGCACGAAGTAGTGCGCGGCGCCGCGGATGAGGTCCAGGCGTGCGGCCCACATGCCGCGTTCCCGCAATTGATCGTCGAGCAGTTCGAGGAGCGTTCCCACACGATCCTCTTCGCCCAGTCGGACGAGGCCCTTGGTGATGGCGAGGAACTGCTCGACCTCGATCTCGCCTTCGATCGCGGCCAGCCAATCGGCTTCTACTGCGTCGATGTCACCACGCGCCAGGCTGTCCTGAGTGCTTTGCGGGATCCTCATGCGTTAGGCGGCGCGGCCGGGCGCCCGACAAGGCGCGCCCCGGCGACGGTGCGTCGACAGGACCGGTGATCGTATCAGCCGGCGGCGGGTGTGAAGGGGAGTACAATGGCGCGGAGCGAATGCCACGCTGGGCAAAGGCGGCGAGATGAGCGAGCAGGATCCGGCGCCTGAGGAACTTCAGGCGTCCGAGCAGGACCAGGCGCCCGAGGCCAGGTACGGACAGGAGTCTTTCGGCTCCTGGCTCCGCAGCCAGCGCGAGGTTCGCCGCGTGGATCTGGAAACGATCGCGCAATCCAGCAAGATCAACATCCGCTACCTCGAGTTACTGGAGGAGGACCGCTTCGACCTCCTGCCCGCCACCATCTTCGTCCGTGGTTTCTTGCGGGAGTACGCTCGGATCGTTGGCCTCGATCCGGACGAAGTCCTCAACTTCTACCTCGCCGCCTCCGCGGGGGGCGAGTACGAGCGGTCCTCGGAGACGGCGGGAAGCTCCTCGTCGACTTGGGTGGTCGGACGAACAGTGGCCGTCCTCGTCGGTCTGGCAGCGGTCGCGGCCGCGATCGTCTGGTTCACCGCCATGGACCGGGATTCCGGCGAGGACGTGGAGACGATGGCGCCCCCGGTAACCGAGACGGTGCCGGAACTGCCGCCGGTCGAGCCGCTGCCGGAGCGTGCCTTGCGGGTCACAGTGGAGTTCCAGGGGACGAGTTGGGTCGACATCTACGCGGACGGCGAACGAACGGTCAGCGAGCTGCGTGTGCAGGGGGAGTCCCTGACCGTCGCTGCCGACGAGGAGGTGCGGCTCACCCTGAGCAGCGTGGCCGTGACGACGATCGAAGTGAACGGCGAGCCCTTCGAGCACGTAGTGGTCGACGGCGAGGAGATCGTGATCTCCGTCCCGGAGCAGGGCTCCGCCGGCTAGCGCTTCCTGTGGTCACCGGCGAATGCTGGACTTCCGGGCCGGGGAACCGTATTCTGCGCGTCGGTTGCGGCGGGGCGTAGCTCAGCCTGGTAGAGCGCACGGTTCGGGACCGTGAGGCCGGAGGTTCAAATCCTCTCGCCCCGACCACTATTGCCGCTTGTCGTCAAGTAGACTGCTGGCGATGAACGCTCCGAAGCTGGCAGGTTCGGCGCGGCTGATCCTCGCCTTCACCCTGATCCTCCTCCCGCTGGCGCTGCTCGCCGCTGCACCGGCATCGGAAGAAGAGGAGGGTGTTTCGGTCGAACCGGAAGCGGAGGCGGCAGCGCCAGCCGACGGGGACGCCGCCAATGTCGACCTCGAATCGGAAGCCGGGCCGGAGGTCATCGTCGCGAGGATCGACTCGGCGATCCAGGTCGTCGTGGCCGAGTTCATGGAGCAGGTGACCGAGGAGGCGGACCTGGCCGGTGCCGAGGCGCTGGTCGTGGAGTTGTCGACGCCGGGCGGCGAGATGCAGGCGATGCGAGCCGTCTTCACCGCGTTTCTGGAGGCCGACACGCCGGTCGTCGTCTACGTCTCGCCGAGCGGCGCCCAGGCCGCGTCGGCCGGCTTCTTCATCCTGCTCGGCGCCGACGTTGCCGCGATGGCGCCCGGCACGAACACGGGCGCCGCGCATCCCGTGGCCGGCGGCGGCGGCGACATTCCGGGCGCGATGGGCGACAAGGTGACCCAGGACGCGGCGGCGACCGCCCGTTCGCTCGCGGCC
>VXUF01000109.1:0-17245 GCA_009837085.1 Holophagales bacterium | reverse complement strand
GAAGCTCGCCGAGGAGGCGGTGACGGAGAGCAGGTCGTTCTCGGCCGAGGAGGCCCTCGAAGCGGGCCTTGTCGATCTGGTGGCCCCCAGCCTGCAGTCGCTGCTCGTCGAACTCGACGGCCGTGTGGTCGAGAAGCGCGGCGAGGAGAAGACGCTCAGGACCCGCGACGCCACGGTCCGCCGGGTCGAGATGTCCGCCTTCCAGCGGATCCGTTCGACGATCGCGCACCCGAACATCGCGATCCTGCTCATGTCCCTGGGCTCGATCGGTCTCATCTTCGAGATCACCCATCCGGGCGCGATCTTCCCGGGTGTGGTCGGCGCCATCTGCCTGATCCTGGGACTCTGGGCGATGTCCGTGCTTCCGATCAACTACGCCGGACTGGCGTTGCTCCTGCTGGCCGGCGTTCTCTGGGTGCTGGAGATCAAGATCCCGAGCTTCGGCATGCTGACCCTGGCCGGCGCGATCTCGTTCTGTCTCGGGGCGATGATGCTGTTCCGGGACGCCGATCCCGCGCTGCGGGCGAGCCTGAATCTGATCGTGGCGATCGGCATCACGGTCGGGCTCGTGACGCTCGGCCTCGGCCGTCTGGCGCTCAAGGCGCAGTTCAGGCGGGTGGCGACCGGCAGCGAGGGCCTGCTCGACGAACTTGGTTTGGTGAGCAGCGGCATCGCCGCCGGCGCGCCGGGCAAGGTACGGTTGCACGGCGAGATCTGGAACGCGGAAGCGGATGTGGCGGTCGCCGAGGGCGACCGCGTTCGGGTCGTCCAGGTGGACGGGATGACCCTGCGCGTCGAACCGGTCGGGGACACCTGATCACACTCTTGAAAGGACCTGAACCCGTATGACCACCCTTCCGTTCATTGGTTTCCTCGTCGTGGCGGGCCTCTTCCTGCTCACCCGGTGGATCAACATCATGGCCGAGTACGAGCGTGCCGTCGTGTTTCGGCTGGGCCGGATCCTGGAAAAACCGAAGGGCCCCGGCCTGGTGCTCATCCTCTGGCCGATCGACCGCATGGTCAAGGTCTCGCTGCGCACGGTGGTGCTCGACGTGCCGCCCCAGGACATCATCACCAAGGACAACGTCTCCGTGAAGGTGAACGCGGTCGTCTACTTCCGCGTGCTGGAACCGACCAAGGCGATCGTGGAAGTCGAGAACTTCCTGTTCGCGACGAGTCAGTTGGCGCAGACCACGCTGCGTTCGATCCTCGGCCAGACCGAGCTCGATCAGTTGCTGAGCGAGCGGGAGACTTTGAACGACCAGCTCCAGACGGTGATCGACCAGCAGACCGACCCCTGGGGCATCAAGGTCTCCATGGTCGAGGTCAAGCACGTCGACCTGCCGCAGGAAATGCAGCGCGCGATGGCCAAGCAGGCCGAGGCGGAGCGCGAGAAGCGCGCCAAGGTGATTCACGCGAGCGGTGAGCTCCAGGCCTCCGAGTCGCTCGCGCAGGCGGCCAATGCGATCAGCGCGAATCCGGTGACGCTCCAGCTGCGCTACCTGCAGACCCTCTCGGACATCGCTACGGAACGGAATTCGACCATTCTCTTCCCGTTGCCGCTTGAGCTGCTGAGGGCCTTCGGCTCCTTCATGAGCGGGAAGCCGCAAGAACCCAAAGAGTGAGCCGCGAGCCCTACGAACCGTATGAGGTCACCCTCAGCAATACCCAGATCGCGGCGTTCGTAGCACTTCTGGTCCTGGCGATCGTGGGCGCCTTCGCGGCGGGAGCGTGGTGGGGTCGGTCGAACGTCACGGACGTCGCCGGCGTGCAGGAGGAGGAACCGGTCATCTCCGAGCCGGTGCTGCCTCTGGCCGAGCCGCCTGCCGCCGTCACGGAAACGGAGCCGGCCGAGGTCGTCCGTTTCTTCGGCGCTGCCGACGATGAAGAGACCGGCGCCGTCGACGCTCCGAGCCAGCCTGTGGGAACCGCCCTGGTCGTCCAGGTGTTCTCGAGCGCGGACGTCCAGCAGGCGGCCTCGGTGGAGCAGAAGCTGCGGGCGGACGGCCACCGTGCGTTCGTGTCGCCGCAGACGCTGGACGGTCAGGTGATGCAGAGGGTACGGGTGGGGCCCTTCGACGATCAGGCTGCGGCCGCGGCCGCGGCGGAGCAGCTCGCCAAACAGTACGGACTCGAGACCTGGATCACCCCGAACAACTGAACGAGGGCTCGAAGACCCCGCGGAGATTCCCGTGGGACGCGCGGACGTCACCATTCCGGTCGCTGTGGTTCCAACTCGCCCTGAGCACAGGAGGCGGGGTCTGGTGGGCCTTCTGCTTCGATCAGCGGCCCGGGTTGCTGTTTCCGCTCGCCGCGGCGGCACCCCTGTTCGCGGTCGCCGCGGTGCCGGGCGGATCGTGGCGGCGGTTGTGGCTGGGCTGGTTGCATGGCGCCGTGGCGTGGCTGGTCGCGATACCGTGGATCGCCGGTACGCTGGAGATCTACGGCGGTCTACCCGGCGTCGTGTCGGCGCTGCTCCTGGGGCTTCTTGCTCTCTACCTGGGGCTCTACCACGGCCTGTTCTGCTGGCTCGCGGGCCGGTTGCTCGCTCGCGGCGATGTGCTGTCCCTGCTGCTCGCGCCGGCCGTCTGGGTCGCTCTGGAGTGGGTTCGGGGGCTCGGCCCTTCGGGCTTCCCGTGGAACCTGCTGGCGTACGCCTGGGTGGACGTTCCCGGGGCTCTCGACGTGACCCGCTGGATTGGGAGTCACGGCCTCTCGTTCCTGATTGCCGCCACTGGTCTCGCCCTGTTTCGCCTCGCTGGCCGGGAGAGCCGCCGTGGGGCCCTGACCGCTCTGGCTGCGGTCGCGGTCATTCTCTTGATCGCGCGCTGGACCAACCTGGATCGGCGGCCCGGGGATGAACGCCGCCTGGACGTGGCGGTCGTGCAGCCGAACATTCACATGGCGACCGCGGCCATGGTTGACGGAGGACCGGACGAGCAGTTCGCCGACCTCGCCTCGAACTACGAGCGGCTCTTCGCCCTCAGCCGCGAGGCCTGTGAACCCGGGCGGCTCGTCGTCTGGCCGGAGAGCGCCGGCTGGCCTTACCAACTGGAACGGGACGGTGCCTTCGCCGCCGATCTCGAGGAAGTCGTCGCCGGGGGCTGTTCCCTGCTGCTCAACAGTGCGCGCTGGGACCGGTCAAGGGACGAGGATCGGGCGTTCAACGCGGCCTATCTGCTGACGCCCGGTCCGGGCCGCGCCCAACGCCAGGCGTACGACAAGATGCACCTCGTTCCATTCGGCGAGTACGTGCCGCTCGGCCGCCTGCTGCCCGCCGTACGCCAGTTGGCGCGCCAGGCAGGCGGTTTCTCTCCCGGTGACGAGGTTCGCCTCCTCGACGCGGATGGCGCCCGGCTGGGAGTGTCGATCTGCTTTGAGATCGTCTTCCCGGAGCAGGTGGCGGCGCGGGTACGGCGCGGAGCGGATCTCCTGGTCACCATCACGAACGACTCCTGGTACGGCCGAACGTGGGCTCCTCACCAGCACCTGCGACCCGCCCGTTTCCGCGCGGCCGAGAACGGCCGGCCGCTGGTCCGGGCCGCGATCACCGGTATCTCGGCCGTGATCGACAGGCGGGGTCGGGTGCTGGCCGACACGCCGATCGACGAGGCCATGGTCATGAAGGCGCGGATCGTTCCCCTGAGCGGTCTGACTCCTTTCGCCCGAGCGCCTCTGCTCGTGCCCCTGCTTTGCGTCGTCCTTGCGGGCTTTGCCATACTGCGCCGATGATTGCGGCTGACGCGAACCGCTCGCTCTCCGATCTGAGGATTCGTCTGGACGACCTTCGGAGGTACCTTTGACCCGGCGGAGCTCGAGGAACAGCTGGCGGCACTCGATCACGAGATGCAGCAGCCGGGCTTCTGGGACGAGCCGCGGAAAAGCGCGCCGCTGCTACGCCGTCGCCGCGCTCTCGAACGCCGGCGGATCACGCTGGAGCGGCTGAACGCCGACCGCGACGAGATCGAGGCCTGGCTCGAACTGCTGGCTGAGGATGCCGTTGGAGCCGAGGACGACGCCGAGCTCGGTTCCTTCATCGACCGGGTCGGCCGCGAGTCGGCGGCGCTCGACCTGGAACTCAAGCTCTCGGGGGAAGATGACGACCGCAGCGCCCTGCTCGCCATCCACCCCGGGGAGGGCGGTACGGATTCCCAGGACTGGGCGGAGATCCTCCTGCGGATGTACCTGCGATGGGCCGAGCAGAGCGGCTTCGACGTCACGTTGCTGGAGCGGCTCGACGGCGACGAAGCGGGGCTCAAGAGCGCGACGGTGGCGGTCCGGGGCGAGTACGCGTTCGGCCGTTTGCGAGGTGAAAGCGGCGTTCATCGACTGGTGCGCATCTCGCCCTTCGACGCGGCGAAGCGGCGCCACACTTCGTTCGCTTCCGTGTACGCGTACCCCGAGGTCGAAGACGACATCGACATCGAGGTCGAGGACAAGGACATCCGGATCGATACCTTCCGGTCGTCCGGGGCCGGCGGTCAGCACGTCAACGTGACGGATTCCGCGGTGCGGATCACGCACATGCCCACCGGCATCGTGGTCAGTTGCCAGAACGAGCGCAGCCAGATCAAGAACCGGTCGATGGCGATGAAGATCCTGAAGGCGAGGCTCTACGACAGGGAAGTACAGAAACGTCGCGAGGAGCAGGCGGAACGCGAGGGTCAGAAGATGGAGATCGGCTTCGGATCCCAGATCCGGAGCTACGTGCTGCACCCGTACCGCATGGTCAAGGATCACCGGACCAGGCTCGAAGTGTCGGCGGTCGAGAAGGTGCTCGACGGCGACCTCGATCCGTTCATCGACGCCTGGCTGGGTCAGCAGCTCGAAGTTCCCGATGGCCAGCCCTAGAGCCCCAGCGGTCGACTTCGTGTCGCCGCTGCCTCCGGTCAGATCGGGGATCGCGGACTACAGCGTCGACCTGCTCGACGAGCTCGCACCCCTGTGCGACCTGCGCCTGATCCGCCTGCCGGGGCAGGAGGTCGCGTCCGAGATCATGGATCGCTATCGGGTCGTCGACGCCGCGGCCTTCGACCCGGGTGGACGACTGCCCTTCTACCAGATGGGCAACAACGTCTACCACGAGGGCGTCCGCCGGCTGGCCCTGGATTCTCCAGGCGTCGTGACCGTGCACGACCTGCGCCTGCACCACCTGCTGGTCGAGTCGACTCTGGCTTCCGGCGATCTCGACTCCTACGTCAGCGATCTTGGCGAGGAGCATGGCTGGGAGGGTGCCGCCGCGGCGCTTTCGATTCGTTGGGGCGGCCACGGCCGGGCGCGGCTGTTCGAGATGCCGGCGCACCGGTCCCTGCTGCTCCGGCAGCGCGGCCTCCTGACCCATAGCGACTGGGGTCTCCGGTTCCTGGAGGAGGAGCTCGGGGAATTCGCTGAAGGCCGGCTGCCGCCGATGCGCCGGGTGCCGATGCCGATGCCTGCCCCCGCTTTGCCCGAGCCCGGACAGGCGGCGGCCTTTCGGCGGCGGACTGGCGTTTCCCAGTCGGCCGTCCTGATCGGCTCTTTCGGCTTCCAGACGCCGATCAAGCGCACGGACGTGCTCCTGCGCATTCTCGCCGAGCCGGGGATGGAGCAGGTGCACGCGCTAGTGGTGGGAGATGTCGCGCCGGAACTCGATCTCGGCGCCCTGGCCCGGGATCTGGGGGTCCAGGACCGGGTCACGACGACAGGATTCCTCGAACCGGCTGACTTCCCGACCGCCATTGCCGCCTGCGACCTGTGCCTCAACCTGCGTTTCCCGAGCGCGGGCGAAACCTCGGCCTCGCTGCTGCGCATCCTTGCTCTGGGTCGGGCCGCGGTGGTCTCCGACTATGCCCAGTTCGTTGAACTGCCGGACGACATCGTGATCAAGGCTCCGCTGAAGGACGATCCGGGCGCCGAGGCCGGCGCGCTCGCGGGCTTGCTGCGGCGTCTTCTCACCGAGCCGGACCGGCTGGCCGGGATGGGCGCAGCGGCCCGAGCCTTCATCGAGCGCGAGCATCGGCCGGCGTCGGCGGCGCGGAAGGTCTTCGAGGCCCTGGACGAGTGGTCGCGCCTGGCGGGCGGGAAGCCGCCGGCGCTGCGGCCGCCGCGACCTCCAGCCCCGACCTCGTTGACCTGGGGCTGGCTGCCGGGGCGGATCGAGGTGGAGGGCTGCGACGCGCCCTGGCCGGAAGGCGAGCGCCGCTCGGTCGAGCTCGTCGTCGCGAACACGGGCTTCGCCACCTGGCTCTCGGGCCGGAACCAGGACGGCGGCGTGGTGCTCGAGCCCCAGCTCTGGAGCGGTGGCCGGGACCTGTTCCGGGGCAGGCCATGGATTCCGCTGCCACGGGACCTGCCGCCGGGCGACGCCTGCCGGATCCCCCTCAAGCTCCGGCGACCGATCGGCCGGGCAAGGCTCCGGTTCGAGCCGCACCTCTTCGGCGGCGGTTCGATGACGCTCTGCGGCGCAACGGCTTTCGACCGCGAACTGTGATCCAGGGCACGGTGGTGCGGCGGTGGTCCTGGATCCTGCTCGCCGGGCTGCTGCTCGCCCTGTTCATCGTGACGATGCGATCGGATGCCGTCGTGGCCGGGGAGCGGGAAACCACGTTTCGGATGGCCGCGCTCAGCCTGGCCTGGGATGGCGATCTGACCTACGGTCGCGCGGACTACGACCGGTACGTCCGGCTCTTCGGGGCCGAGCCTGAGGCGATCGCCCTGGAAAGCAGCAGTAGCGGCGCCCGGATCGGTTTCGCGCGGCCGCCGGCGTACATGGTGGTGGCGGCGCCCTTCGTCCGCATCTCTCCCCTGCGGGGGCCGGCGTTGCTGAACTGGCTGCTGCTGGCTGCTGCGGCGGCTGGCTCTGCCCTCGTGCTCGAGCGCCGCGTCGGTCCCTGGGCGCCGGCCTGGATCGCCGTGTTCGTCGGCGGCACGACGGTCTTCACGCTGTTGCCGCTGCCATCGCCGGGGATGTTCCGCCTCGCGACGTCGGCTCTGGCATGGGCGCTCGTCGTTCACGTGATGGGAGTCCGGCGGCCGCTTCGGGGCGAAGCGATTCGCTGGTCTTTGGTCGGCTTCCTGCTCGCTCTCGCAACGGTCGCTTCGCTCGACGGTCTGAGCCTGTTGCCGGCCCTGGCCGCGGCGGTCTGGCTGGCGCTTCGGAACCCGCGCCGCGGAGTCGCCCTCCTCTCCCTCGCGGTGGCGGCGGTTCTGACCGCCGGGACATCTCTTGGCGTCTCGGCACTGGCGCGTGGCGGCTTCACGGCGGTTGAGCGCGTGGTCTTCGATCCTTCGACCGGCTTCCCGGCGGTCGACTTCGAAGCGGAGGAGTGGCGCCTGGATTCCGCATCGACCCAAGGACGGCCAGTCCGCCCCGCGCCGAACCTCCGGGCCATGGCCGGCATCGGTCCGGAAACCCTGCTCCATGCGGTCGCCGGCCGAACGATCGGAATCGTCCCGTACTGCGCGCCACTGGTGTGGGCGGCGCTCTGGGGCCTGTTCGCCGCCGGTTGGCGTCGGGCGCTCCTGTTTGGCGCGGTCTCGTCGGTCGCCGCGCGCGTCGCCTTCTTCCCGTTCGACCTCGGAGACGAGTCGGCGCTCGTCGGGCCCGGCGGCGTCGGCGCCGTGCTGCCGATGTTCTGGTTCCTCGCGGGCCGGCTCGGCCCGGCGAAGATCGTCGCGGTCGTCGCCTCCTCGGCCCTCTTCCTTTACCCGCTCTGGCTGCGTCCCGTCGCGGCGTTCGGGCCACAGCCCCTGCCCGAGGGCGGGTTGCACCGTTTCCTGCCGGAGGAGACCGGCCAGCGTCCACGAGCCGCAGAACGGGCGGACCTGTTCGCCGGTGGAGTGTGGCTGCGTCCCGTCGCGGGCAGGATCACTCCATTCGGTGAGTCGGGGCTGCTGATCGGGGGCGGGTCGGCGGAGTTCCTCGTTGCGTGGGAACCGGAGGTAACCGGTAGCCGGGGAACGGACGGCGAGGAGCGGCGGTCGCGGCTCCGGATTCTCCTGGAGCGGGAGGACACGGCCATCGAGGTCGTGGGCGGCGAAGTCGAGGAGAGCAGGCCTCTTCCATCGGGGCGGATGTCGGTACGTCTGCTCCTGGACCCGCCCGTAGCGCGCCACCGGATGTGGTGGTCGAGAGGGTCTGTCGACCTGTTTCGGCTGGGCCTGACCCTGGACGGAGGCGAGGATCCGACTTCGCACCGCGTGCTGCGGATAGGGTCGGTTCCGTGAGCTGGATTCTCCAGGTTCAGCGTCGCCTCGAGGGTTCGAAGCGGCTACCCGCGGCGCCGGACGGCGAAGGCACCAGCGTCGCTGTCGTCGTGCCTCTGTACGTCGAGTCGGCGGAGCTCTGGACCCTGCTGCGGGAAGAGCCGAACGAGTCGCCTCCACTCAGTTTTCCGGCGGCAGCCTTCGAGGGCGACGACCCCTGGCCGACCGTGGCTCGTCTCGGCAGCGTCGGTCTCGGTGTCGACCCGTCGCGGATTCTCCGGCTCGGCGAGCTGGACGAGGTCGGGGGCAGCGCCGGTTTCCGGCTGCGGGCATGCGTGGTCGCTGTTCCCTCTCCCGAGGAGGATGGCAGCAACACGGAGGCGTCGAGCGTGCGGCTTCCCCTTTCGGCGGTGAGGCATCCCCGGCTGGTGGAGGAACGAACGTTCGAGATCGACGGACAGCAGGTGCCGCTTGCCGTCTACCACCTCGGACGGCACCGCCTGTGGGGGCCGGCCCTCGACGTGCTGCTCCAGCTTCTGGAGTTGCTGGAACGCCCCGAAGCGGCGCGGGAGACACGGGCCGCCAGCCTGAACTGACTAGCGCCCCGAAGCCCCTCGCAGGCTCGGTGCTTCGGCCCATCCCGTCCTCTCCCAGGAGCTTGCGCCGAGATCTCACCCGTAGCGCTCAACGGCGCAAGCTCCTAGAATGCGCCCGACCCTGCCGGGTCTCTGAACCAGGGGAGAACCATGGCCGATATCGCGCGCATCGAAGAGCTGCTGGGCAGCGAGGCGGAGAGCCTCCTCGGACACGTCTGCACCGGAATCCCGAAGGACCACCTGACGGTGCCGGGGCCCGACATCGTCGACCGGGCGTTCGGGCCCTCCGACCGGAACAACCGCACTCTGGCGAGCCTGGAACGGCTGCTCGGGCATGGCCGCCTGGGTGGCACCGGCTACGTATCGATCCTGCCCGTGGACCAGGGAATCGAGCACTCCGGCGCCGCCTCGTTCGCGCCGAACCCGATCTACTTCGATCCCGAGAACATCATCCGCCTGGCGATCGAGGGCGGCTGCAACGGCGTCGCCTCCACGCTCGGCGTGCTCGGCAGCATCGGTCGCCGCTACGCGCACAGGATCCCGTTCATCGTCAAGATCAACCACAACGAGAGCCTGACCTATCCCCACACGTACCACCAGGTCCTGTTCTCGCAGGTGGAGCAGGCATGGGATCTGGGCGCCACGGCGGTGGGCGCGACGGTGTACTTCGGCGCCGACGTCTGCCGCGAGGAACTGGTCGAGATCGCCGAGTGCTTTCAGCAGGCCCACGAACTCGGCATGGCCTGCATTCTCTGGTGCTACCTCCGCAATAGCGCCTTCGTCGTGGACGGCGTCGACTACCACGACTCGGCGGACCTGACCGGGCAGGCGAACCACCTCGGCGTGACGATCGAGGCGGACATCGTCAAGCAGAAGCAGGCGACGAAGAACGGCGGCTACCCGGCGGTCGGCTTCGGCAAGACCCACGACCTCGTCTACAGCGACCTGGTGTCCGACCACCCCGTCGACCTGGTGCGCTGGCAGGTCGCGAACTGCTACATGGGCCGGGTCGGGCTGATCAACTCCGGCGGTTCCTCCGGCGGCGCCGGCGACCTGGCGGCCGCGGTGCGGACGGCGGTCATCAACCGCCGCGCCGGCGGCCAGGGACTGATCTCCGGCCGCAAGGCGTTCCAGCGGCCGATGGAGGAGGGGGTGGAACTCCTGAACCACATCCAGGACGTCTACCTCTGCGACGACATCACGATCGCGTAGGCGCCCCGCCCAGCAGATTCGCTATCTCTCCGTGACGCGCCTCCGCGTCCCTTTCGCCCACTTCAATCAGGGCCCGGATGTAGTCGGGCTGGAACATCAGGAGACTGAGCAGGTCCGGGCTCTTCGTGTCGCGGGTGCCGAGGCCGCGGGTCATGAAGCGGAACGCCTTCGGCAGCCGGGGCTCGAAACGGCTGGCGAGCCGGCCGAGGTCCTCGGAGGGCCGCAGCAGGACCAGGTCGACGAGGCGGAGCGGACCTCGTTCCGACTCCGGCATTCGGGCCAGCAGGCCGTTGACGAGTTCCATGCGGTTCGCGTCCTGGTCGAGTTGATCCAGGAAGACGGCGTTCAGGAGCACGCCCGCGAACTGGGCCGGCGGCGGGTAGGCGGCGGCTGCCGTCCTGGGCGCCAGGGGCTCGTGGCGCGTGGACACGGCGACCAGGCGATCGCAGCCCAGGTGCAGGGCCGGCGACAGTGGTGAGGTCAAACGCACGCCGCCATCTCCATGCCAGGCGTCGCCGATCCGCACCGCCGGGAAGATGAGCGGCAGCGAGGCGGAGGCGAGGACGTGGTCCAGCGTCAGCCGCGCTCGCTCCGAGCGGCGTTTCGGCCGTTCCCAGGTCTCGATGTCGCGGCCCTGAACCCAGGTCACGGTCTGTCCGGTCGACCACTCGACAGTGGTCACGGCGACCGCGTCCAGCCGGCCGCGGGCGAGGTTCTTCGCGATGCCCGGCAGGGCGCGGCCGTTTGCCGCCTCGACGCCGAGGACGTCCGCGAGGTGATTGCCGAGCGGTGAGGTGTCGACCAGGCCGCGGACCTGGGGCCGGTAGCGCAGACCGCCCGAAGCCAGGTTCAGCAGCCAGCGCAAGACCATCTTCCCCAGCGACCAGCCGTCGTCCCGGAACACGTGATCGGGCGTCAGATCGAGCCAGGTGCTCATGAGATCCTCGGTCGCCTCCGTGGCGCTTCCCGTGTGCGAGGCGAGGAAGGAGGCGTTGATCGCGCCGGCGGAGACACCGGTCAGCACGTCGAAGTGAAACTCCGGAAGCCGCTTCGCCAGGTGCCGGACCAGGCCGACCTGGTAGGCCGCCCGCGCGCCGCCGCCGGTGAGGACGAGGCCGATTCGGGGCTTCCCGCCGTCGTTCCCGCGGTCGCTGCCGGCGGACTGGCGCTTGGGTGTTTCTCGTGTTGGCAGCGGCACGCGTTCAGCCCTCGATCCTGCTCTCCGGCAGCCTCGTTCAGATCAGTTCGATGCGGCCTTCGAGCCCCGGAGCACCGGCAAGCCTCCGATCCGCTGTCAACAGGGTGGTGGAGAGGGCTTCGGCCAGGGCGACGTACACCGCGTCGTACGCCGAGACGTTGTGGCGGAGTGCCCAGATGCGGTCCAGGAATCGACGATGCTCGTAGCGTTCCGCCCGAAGGTGGCGCCAGCGCCGCAGGGCTCGGGTTCCCCGGGCGGCGTCGAAGGCACCTTGGCGCACGTAGCGCCGAAGCGCGTGCGCGATCTCCAGGTCCACGACGTGAGGAACGTGGATCTCGACCGACTCGGCCGCGAGTCTCGAGCTCAGGCGGCGGCCGGGCGCGGTGTCCAACAGCATCTCGACGGCCGCGGAGCCGTCGATCACCACCGGCGGGATTCTCTGGCCTCCCTCACGACATCAGCCGGGGTCTTGTCGAGCGCCACGGGGGGTTCGCTGCGAATGGCGTCCAGTACTTCCCGGCGGCTTGGCCGGCGGACGATCCGCTCGATCTCGCGCAGCACGAAGTGGGACATGGAGACTCCCTCCAGTGCGGCGCGGCTCTTCAGAAGGCGGTGGGTCTCCTCGGGGACGTTCCGGATCTGGAGCATCTTGGACATGCGTGGAACATTAGTTTCATGTGAAGAACATGTCAACTGCGGCCGGCCGACGACTGGAGGAGCGCTCCCGGTGATAGGAATGGAAGCGGTGGAAGTGGCGTTGGAGCAGGCGCTGCCGGGTTGAAACCGGAACGAGCTGACCGACGATGGAACTAGGTAAGGGTGCAACGATCCGCTCCGTCTATCTCGGACGAGTGAGCTATGGAGCCGGTGTGGAGCTGCAGCACCGGCTCCGGCAGCAGCTTCTGGACCGCGCACCCGATGCCTTGGATACGTTGCTCCTGCTTGAGCATCCGCCGACCTACACGGTCGGCCGGAACTGCGACCGGAGCGATGTGCTGGCGCAGCCCGACTGGCTGCGGCAGCGAGGGATCGCGGTCGCCGAGTGCGACCGCGGCGGACGCGCGACGTACCATGGCCCGGGACAACTCGTCGGCTACCCGGTCATCGATCTGAGGGCGAATCGCAGGAACGTGCGCGGCTATGTCCGGGACCTGCAGGAGGTCCTGGTTCGCACCTTGGCGGCCTTCGACGTTGCCGCGGTGGGCGGCGAAGAGCGGGAGCGCATCGGCGTGTGGGTCGGTCGCCGGAAGATCGCCTCGATCGGCATTCACCTCCGGCGCTGGGTCACGACGCATGGCTTTGCGCTCAACGTCTGCACCGACCTGGACGACTTCGCCGGCATCCTCTCCTGTGGCTTCGATGCCGGTGTGATGACTTCGATCGAGGAACTCACCGGCCGCCGGCGCGATCTGGAGGATGTCGCCGCTTGCTGCGCGGAGAGCTTCGCGCAAGTTTTCGAGCGTCGTCTCGTCTCTGCAGAACCCACCGAGATGGGCTTCGGGCCGGCGTTGCGCGCCGCTAGGATCCGAAACGACACGCGGCCGCTTGAGAGTCGGTCGCCTGGGTCGTAACGCGCATGGACGAACTCGTTTCCATCGGCGTTCCGCCGCCCGTGGGTGGCGTATCGCGCCTACCGCGGCCGGACTGGCTGCGTATCCGACTCAGCACGCCGGAGCCCTATCACCGCGTCCGCCGGCTGATGGAGGGTCTGAACCTGAACACGGTGTGCGAGGAAGCGCGCTGCCCGAACATCTACGAGTGCTGGGGCGAGCACGGCACGGCGACGTTCATGATCCTGGGCGACACCTGCACCCGCCGCTGCGGATTCTGCGCCGTGCACACGGGCCGGCCTGCGCCCGGCGTCGACGCGGACGAACCGGCGCGGGTGGCGGAAGCCGCGACCGCCATGGGCCTCCGGCATGTGGTCGTCACTTCTGTGGATCGGGACGACCTTCCGGACGGCGGCGCCGGGCACTTCGCCGACACGATCCGTGCGATCCGGGACCGGCTTCCGGGGGCCGCGGTCGAGGTGTTGACTCCGGACTTCCGGGGCGTGGAGGAGGCGCTCGACATCGTGCTCGCCGAGCGCCCCGAGGTGTTCTCGCACAACATGGAGACAATTCCCCGGCTGTACCGGCAGGCGCGGCCCGGCAGCAGCTACGAGCGAAGCCTGGCGCTGCTGAGCGAAGCGGCGGCCCGGCGTGACAGCGGAAGCTACGAGGGCAGGGTGAAGACCGGGCTGATGGTCGGCCTGGGGGAGACGACGGCGGAACTCGAGGCGACGATCCGGGACATCCGCGCCGCTGGAACCGAGATCCTCACGATCGGCCAGTACCTGCAGCCGACCCGCGACCACCTGCCGGTCGACCGTTACGTGCATCCGGACGAGTTCGCGCGGCTGCGCCGGTTCGCCCTCGGCCTGGGCTTCCGCCACTGCGAGTCGGGGCCACTCGTGCGCAGCAGCTATCACGCTCACGAGCACGTCGCTCGCTCCTGATGGAGAACCGGTGACGGTCTTTTCCCGGGTCGTCGGCTGGTCCCTGCCGCTGATGCCGCCGCCGCTGGTGCGCTGGGCCGCGGCGCCCTACGTGGCCGGCGACGAGCCGGCCGACGCCCTCGACTGCGCCGCCGCGCTCAACCGCCGCGGGCTTGCCGGCACGCTGGCGCTGCTCGGCGAGGAGATTGACAGCCCGGAACTCGCCACCGAAGGAACGGGGCTCTATGTCGACCTCGTCGACGCGCTCGCCGACCGCGGTCTCGACTGCAACGTGTCGGTCAAGCTCACGCTGCTGGGCCTCAAGGTCTCCCGCCCCCTCTGCCGCGATCACCTCTTCGAGCTCGTCCGGCGGGCCGAGGCCCGGGGCAACTTCGTCCGGATCGACATGGAGGACCACACCTGCACCACGGCCACCCTGGACCTCTACCGGGAGGCCGTGGCCGCCTCGCGAACGCGCGCCGCGGTCGGGGGGCCGACCGGTTCCGGCGCCGGTGGCGATGCGGTCGGTGTGGTACTTCAGGCCTACCTGCACCGCACGCTGGCGGACATCGCGGCGCTGCCCGAGCGCGCCAACGTGCGCCTGTGCAAGGGCATCTACGTCGAGCCGCCAAGCGTGGCGATCCAGGACTACGGCAAGGTGCGCCGGAACTTCCTGGCCTGCCTCGAGACTCTGTTCGACCGCGGCGCCTACGTCGGCATCGCCACCCACGACGACTACCTGCTGCGCGAGTCAGCGGCGATGATCGAGCGCCGCGGTTTGGCGGGTGACCGCTACGAGTTCCAGATGCTGCTGGGGGTGACCGAGGAGCGTCGCGACCGGTTGGCGAGGGCCGGGCACCGCGTGCGCATCTACGTGCCGTACGGCCGCCAGTGGTACGCGTACTCGACGCGCCGGCTGCGCGAGAACCCGAGCATCGCCGGTCACGTGGCGCGGGCGTTCTTCCTGCGCCTGCTGCGCGGGCAGACGGGCGCTGCCCGCTGAGGCGAAGTAGGGCAGAATCGTCGCCTTCCGCGGGCGCGCCAGCTCCGCGGTTCATCTCAGAAGGAGACGAGAAGGTGACTGCGAGTATCGACAGGGACGCTGCCCGGAGCGGCGAACCCCGCGTCGCCGTGATCGGCGCGGGCGAGATGGGCCAAACGTTGATCGGCGGTTGGCTGGACGCCGGCGCCATCGCGGCGGAGTCCATCTTCGCTACCACCGGGCATAGGGAGCGGATCGCGGCCGTGGGCGAGAGGTTCGGGATCGAGGGCGCGGTCGACAACCGTCGCGCCGCCGAGTTTGGCGACATCGTTCTGCTGGCGGTCAAGCCGCAAACGGCGGACCACGTGCTCCAGGAGATCGGCGACCTGCTCCATCCGGGGCAGATCCTGGTTTCGATCCTCGCTTCGGTCAGAACGTCCTACATCGAGGACCGGGTACCGGCCGAGATTCCGGTCGTACGCGCGATGCCGAACACGCCGAGCCGGGTCGCCGCGGGCATGACCGCGCTGTCGCCGGGCGCTTTCGCGTCCGCCGACCACGTGGCGCTGGCGGAACGTCTGTTTCTTCCACTCGGGCGCACGGTGGTAGCCGACGAAAAGCACATGGACGCGATCACCGGGTTGTCGGCATCGGGCCCGGCGTTCCTCTACATCGTGATCGAGGCGCTGGCCGAAGGCGGCGTCAAGGCGGGGTTGCCGCGGAAGATGGCGATCGAACTCGCGGCTCAGACCTGCCTGGGCGCCGGCAAGATGGTGATCGACACGGACCGGCATCCGGCCCTGCTCAAGGACGAGGTGACGACGCCGGCGGGCTGCACGGTCGACGGCATTCTGCGCCTGGAGGAGGGCGGCCTCCGGGTGACGCTGATCAAGGCAATCATCGAGGCGGCCGCGCGCGCCCGCGAGCTGGTGCCAGACGAGTAGAGGCGACCATGCTTCGCTCCCTGCACGTCCGGAACCTGGCCGTGATCGAACGGGCGGAGCTCGAGTTCGGGCCCGGGCTGAACGTGGTCACCGGCGAGACGGGAGCGGGCAAGTCCCTCGTGGTCGATTCGCTTTCCCTGCTCGCGGGGGGGCGCGCGAGTTCGGAGATGATCCGCACGGGCGCGGGCACACTGGCGGTGAGCGGCGTCTTCGAGCCCTCGGGCGCGGCATGGCGCGGTCAGCTCGAAGACGCCGGTGTGCCCGCGGACGGCGACGAACTCCTGGTGCGCCGGGAGGTCACCCGGGAGGGACGGAACAGGGTCTTCGTCAACGACCATCCGGTGACCGCGAGGCTGCTCTCGACCGTCGCCCACGGTCTGATCCGCATCTTCGGCCAGCGGGACGAACTTGGCATGCTGTCGGCGGACCTCCAGCGGGCATGGCTCGACCGCTCCGGCGGCGACTCGTTGAGGACACTGGTCGATTCATGCGGCGAGGCCTACGGTGCCTACCGTGAGGCCGCGGACCGGCTCGAGCGACTCTCCCTGGACGACCAGTTGCGCCAGGAACGAATCGACCTACTGAAGTTCCAGACCTCGGAGATCGACGCCGCTCGTCTGCTGCCCGGCGAGGACGAGGAGCTGCGGGCCGAGCGCGAGGTGCTCCGCCACGCCGAGGCGATCGCGGGCGCGCTTCACCGGGCGATCGCCCTGCTCAGCGACGACGAGTTGGCGGTCGACGGTCGAGTCGCGCAGGCCGGAAACGCGCTCTCGGACATTTCACGCTGGCAGCCGGAGGCCGAGTCCTGGGTCCAGATCCTGTCCGGGGTCGGCGCGAGCGTGAACGACCTCGCGCAGGAGTTGCGGAGCCGGGCGGCCGCTTGCGAATCGGACCCGGCTCGCCTGAACCAGATCGAGGAGCGGTTGAGCGTGATCGAGCGTCTGACCCGCAAGCATGGCGGCAGCAGCTCGGACGTCCTGGAGCACGCCCACCGCCTGTCGGAGGAACTCTTCGAGCTGGAAACGGCAGATGTGCGCCGGGAGGAGGTGCAGAAGGAGGCCGTGGCGCGCCTCGCGGAGTACGCCGCGCGGGCCGAAGCGCTCTCCGCTTCCCGCCGCGACCGGGCCGGCGAGCTCGAGCGTGAGGTCCTCGATCACCTCCGGGATCTGGCCTTCGAGCGGGCAGCGTTCGAGGTCGAGATCGCCCGCGAGCTTCGCGCCCGCAGCCCGCTCGAGCTCGAGCGCGAGCGGGTTGCCTTTGACGCCTGGGGCGTCGACCGGGTCGCCTACCGGTTCAGCGCGAATCCGGGCGAGGATCTGCGGCTGCTGTCGCGGGTCGCTTCGGGCGGTGAGCTGGCGCGCCTGTTTCTGGCGCTTCAGACCGCGGTTCGGGGCGGCGGCCCGGCCGAGGGTTCGACCCTCGTCTTCGACGAAGTGGACTCCGGCGTCGGCGGCGCCGAGGCGGCGATTGTTGGCCGGAAGCTCCAGCGCCTCGCCGACGGCGGCCAGATCCTGGCGGTGACCCACCTGCCCCAGGTGGCGTCCCGCGGCAACCTCCACCTCGAAGTGAAGAAAGAGGTCCACGCCGGCCGTACCCGAGTCGACGTCCACCGCCTCGACCACGAACACCGCGTCGAAGAAGTCGCCCGCATGC
>VXUF01000085.1:21148-40880 GCA_009837085.1 Holophagales bacterium | reverse complement strand
TTCGAAACGAAGCACGCGGCTGATCTCCGCAACGTAGAGGTCGCCGTCGTGGAAGGCGACGCCGTTCGGCCAGTTCAGGTCGGCGCCGATGCGATAGCGGTCGTCGGCCTTTCCGTCACCGTCCCGATCGACGACTGCATGGACGACTCCGCCACCCCTGCGTCCGGTGCCGACGAAGACGGTCCCGGACGGGCTCTGGGCCAGCGAGCGGGCGACGTCGATCTCCGCGGCGAAGACGTCGATCGAGAAGCCGGCGGGCAGTTCGATCGCGTCCAGACGGAGTTCGTCGGCGGCCGCAACCGTCCCGGCCACGAAAGCTGCGGACATGAAGAAGGCGCAGACGCGATGCACGGTGTCACGTGAAGAGAGCCGGGGTCGCGACCCGGACAGCGGGGAACGGAGCATGCTGTAACTCCTGATGTGATTGAACTGCGCGTCCCGTAACCGAGTACCGGGAGCCTGGAAGCGACGAGAGTATCGCTACGGGCAACTACTGGGAAACGCCCTGGCGTCCGTGATTGCGGCCGCCGACTGCCCGGGCTCGTTCCGGTACTCCCGGACGTCACCCGTCGCCGTATCCCTGACGCGGATCACGTAGCCCAGCGTCGTCGTCGAAGCGCCGTACACCCAGTAGTGACCGTTGGCCTCGCAGCCGTCCAGCACCTTGACCAGGATCTCCCAGTTGTCCGCTTCGAAGAATCGGAACAGGCCGGAGTCGTCCGTCGCTTCCGGCACGACCTGGGCCGAACCGGTCTCACCGTCGCCCGTCCACCACTCGACACGCACCTCATAGCGGTCGCCGTGCAGACAGAAAGTCTCCACGCTCGCCACGCACGGTCCGTCCGGTTGGGGGGGCGGTGGTTCGGGCTCGGGTCAGGATCCGGCTCGGGGTCTGGCGGCGGTGGTTCGGGCTCGGGATCCCCGCTGCTACCGGACTCATGGACGATGCGGTAGACGGCTCCCCGCCGATCGTCCGACACCAGCAGCGAACCATCCTCGCGGACCATCACGTCGACCGGCCGGCCCCAGGCCGTCCCGCCCTGAAGCCATCCCGTGGCGAACTTCTCGTACCCGGCCGCCTGGCCGCCGGCGCCCAGACGAACCACCATGACGCGATAGCCGATCGGATCGGTGCGGTTCCAGGAGCCGTGCTCGGCGATGAAGATCTGACCGCGGTAGCGCTCAGGGAACATCTCTCCCGCATAGAAGCGCATACCCAGCGCCGCCACGTGCGGTCCGAGTTCCTGAACCGGCGGCCGGAACTCGGAGCAGGAACGGAGCGAACCGAACTCCGGATCGGAGACCTCTCGACCGTGGCAGAAGGGGTATCCGAAGTGCTGGCCGTTCGACGTCAGCACGTTCAACTCGTCCGGTGGACTGTTGTCTCCCAGCCAGTCGCGGCCGTTGTCCGTGAACCACAGCCGTCGCGTTACGGGATGCCAGTCGAAGCCGACCGTGTTCCTGACGCCCCGAGCCACGATCTGGTAGCTGCCGTCGCCGGCCATCCGCAGGATCGCGTTGTACGGGTCGGCCTCGTTGCAGATGTTGCACGGCGCTCCGACCGGTACGTAGAGCCGGCCGTCCGGCCCGAAGCGAATGAACTTCCAACCGTGGTGTGTGTCGGTCGGAAGCCGGTCCGTGACCACGACCGGCTGTGGAGGCGACTCCAGCCGGTTCTCGATGTCGTCGTACCGGAGAATCCGGCTGATCTCGGCGACGTAGAGGCTTCCGTTGCGGAAGGCCACACCGTTCGGCGAGTTCAGACCCGATGCGATCCGATAGCGCGCGTCAGCGGCGCCGTCGCCGTTCTCGTCGACCAGCGCATGGACAAGGCCCGCCTGCCGCGTGCCGACGAAGACCGTGCCGGCGGGACTCTGCGCGAGCGACCGCGCGCCCGTGACGTTCTCGGCAAAGAAGCCGATCGAGAAGCCGTCGGGCAACTCGATTTCGGACAGGCGCGACACCTGGGCGCCCGCGCCACCGGACCCGATCGCCAGGAGACCCAGGACGAGTGCCAGGCGGGGCCGAAGACCGACCGGGAAACCGCTGGCCATCGACCGTCAACCTACCAGAGCATCACGGCGACGCCCGCCGCGATCACGGCCACGGTCAACACCTTGCGCAGCGTGAGCGGTTCGGCGAAGAAGACGCGGCCGAGAATCAGCGCCAGCGAGGAGCCGATGCCGCGCTTCACCGTCTCAACGAAGCCGACCCAGGCGTGCTGCAGCGCCAGCAACTGGAGTCCCTGGGCCGCGGCGCCGAGGACGACCGCGGTCAGCAACAGAGCCCAGGTCCTGACTCCCGCGCGAACCTCCGGGCGACGGCGCACACGCGGTGCCTCGCGCAGGCCGCGAAGTGCGAGCGTCAGCACGGACAGGCCAACGCCGAGGTGCAGGACCAGGCCGTGGAAGGCCGCGTTCGAGGCTTCGGTCGCGAGCTTGTCGAGTGGCAGCGCCGACGCCCAGAGGAAGGCGACCAGGATCATCCACCACGCACCCGCGCTCAGTCTCCACGGCCGGCGACGCTCTCCGGTCCGCTCGCCCAACTGGAGCGCGAGAGCGCCGAACACGACCATCGCGATGCCGAGCCACTCGCGGGCGCCCGGCAGTTCGCCAAGCAGCGGAATCGCGAGCAGCGACGTGAACACCGGCGTCAGCGAGAGCAGGGGGATCACCGCACTCAACCCGGAGAGACGCACGGAGCGCAGGAAGCCGTAGTTCGCGCCCAGATTGCACACCACCGAAGCAACACCCGGCCACACATACGCGGCACTCACGGCAGCCGGCGGCTGCAGCGCCACCCAGGCGCCGTAGAGGGGCACGGCGCCGAGCGCCAGAACCATGACCAGGAAAGCGTCGCTCAGGCGACCGGTGAGCTTCTTGCGCAGAAGGTCGAACAGCGAGAAGCAGAGCGTCGCGCCGACCACCAGCACGATGCCGAGCAGAGAAACCATGCGCCAGGGCAGTGTAGGAGGTCCGGCCCCGGAGCGCTAGAATCCCGGCGCCCGTGACTCCGCCCGAATCAACGCCCGGCGATCTCCCGTCCGAGGCCGCCGGCACCACGTCGAAGGGACTGCTCGGCGGCCGGCGGGGACTGGTCGTCGGTGTCGCCAACAAGCGTTCGCTGGCCTGGGGCATCGCCCGGCGCGCCCACGAGGAAGGCGCCGAACTCGCGTTCACGTTCCAGGGCGACGCTCTCGAACGCCGCGTACGGCCCCTCGCGGAGAGTGTGTGCTCCACCATCGTCGAACCGCTCGACGTCACCGACGACGACCAGATCGACGCCGTCTTCGCCGGGCTGCGGGAGCGCTGGGGACGCCTCGACTTCCTGGTCCACTCCGTCGCCTACGCCAACCGCGAGGACCTCCTGGGACGCACCATCGACACGTCGCGCAGTGGCTTCGTCACCGCGCTCGACATCAGCTGCTACTCCCTGATCGCTCTCGCCCGCGCCGCCGAGCCGCTGATGAGCGAGGGCGGCAGCATCATCGCGATGACCTACTACGGCGCCACCAAGGCCACCCCGAACTACAACGTGATGGGCATCGCCAAGGCGGCGCTCGAGGCCTCGATCCGCTACCTTGCGGTCGATCTGGGCCCGAAGAACATCCGCGTTCACGGCCTCTCGGCCGGCCCGGTCAGGACTCTCGCCGCTTCGGGCGTCTCGGGGATGCGCGGCATGCTGAAGGTCATGCCGGAACGGGCTCCGCTCGGCCGCAACATCACAGTCGACGACGTCGGCGCCACCGCCGCGTACCTGCTGTCCGACCTGAGCGCCGGTACCACCGGCGGCATTCACTTCGTGGACGCCGGGTTCAACATCACCGCGATGCGCCACCCGGACCGGGACCGGACGAGCGGCTAGCAGGCACTGCCTCACGCGAAACCCTGTCCGTCCCGGCTGCGTAAACCGGGGACAGGGGCAGAGCGGTCCGCTCCTCCTCGTGTGACGTCGACTGACTACCTCCCCAGTGGACCGATACCGGCCGCTCCGCCCCTGTTTCCATAGCGCAGCGCCGGTCCATAGCGCAGCGCCGGCCCGGAACTTGCAACCTCGTCGCTCGCCCCCTTGGAGGATCGACGACCATGACGCGAGTCCGACGCCTTGAACCCCGCAGCCGTCACCTGATCAGGACGCTTGGCCTTGCAGCACTGCTGACCGTGATCGCGGTGGCGACATCGTCACCCGCCGTCGCGCAGAAGGAACGTTTCGAGATCACACCGTACTACGGACACAGCTTCCTCGGCAGCTTCGAGATCGACGACTACGAGTTCGGAAGACTCGACCTGGAGATCGACGACGCCACGGTGGACGGCGTGGTCATCGGCTTCCCGATCCGGCGGAATCTCCACATCGAGCTGTTCCTCAACGAGCAGGAGACCGGCTTCGGGCTGGACGAGGGTCCCTTCCTCGGCGCCACGGACCTTGGCGGGATGGACGTGAGCTACTACCAGGCCGGCGTCTCGTGGACCGCGTCGATGGGTCAGGTGCGACCCTTCGCGTCGTTGAGCGCCGGTGTCACCCGACTCGCACCGAACAGTGACTTCCTGCCGGAGTCCGAGAGCCACTTCTCCCTGGGGCTCGGCGGCGGCGTGAAGATCTTCTTCGCGGACCACGTCGGCTTCCGGCTCGACGCGCGCCTGCTGGTGACCGACACCAGCGACGAGGACGCGTGCTGCCATGGCTGCTGCTACGGCGCCGAACGCGACGACCTGGTCCAGGGCCTGGTCAGCGCCGGCCTGGTCTTCGCCTTCTAGGAACCGGAGACACCCGCAAGCTCCGCCGAAGCGCGACGCGCCGCGGCCGCCAGCAGCGCGCCGCCGACGAAGATCGCCTCCTCCGCCGGCGCGAAGTACGGCGTGTGGGCACCCACCACCGGGTCGCCCGGGCGACGCGCGCCGACCCGGATGAAGCAGCCCGGGATTCGCTGCAGGTAGAAGGCGAAGTCCTCGCCGCCCATGTTGGCGACCGGCAGTGGCCTGACCGACTCGGCGCCGATCACGGTCGCCGCGGCCTCACTGGCCCAGCTAGCGGCACGCCGGTCGTTCAGCACCGCCGGCGTTCCCTGGAGCATTCGCACCCGGGCTTCGAGCCGGCAGGCTGCGGCGACCGATTCAGCGACGTGTCGTACCTCGTCCGCCAGCGACTTTCGGATGGCCGGGTCGAGAGACCGCATGGTGCCCTTGAGCACGGCACGGTCGGGAATCACGTTGTGAGCCGTCCCCGCCTCGATGGCGCCGACGGTGACCACCGCCGGCTGATCGGGCGGCATCCGCCGGGAGACGACGGTCTGCAGGGCGGATACGACCTGGGCCGCGCCGACGATCGGGTCCAGGCCCTGGTGGGGCCTCGCGCCGTGGGCCCCCTTGCCCCGGAGCTCGACCTCGAAGCGGTCGGCCGCGGCGCCCACGGCGCCGGGCTGGACCATCGCCTGGCCGACCTCGAAGGTGAGGTCGACGTGCGCCCCGAAGATCGCCGCCACGTCGTCCAGGACACCGGTCGACAGAATGGCCGTCGCCCCCTCGCCGGTCTCTTCCGCCGGCTGCAGCACGATCAGCACGTCGCCCGCCGCCGGCTCGTCCCGAAGCAGGCGGGCGGCCGCAACCGTCCACGAGGCGTGCACGTCATGGCCGCAGGCGTGCATCACGCCCTGGTTGCGCGACGCGAACGGCAGGCCGGTGTCTTCCTGAATCGGCAGCGCGTCGATGTCGCCGCGGACCGCGACCGGCGGCGCCTTCCGATCGCGGCCGGGTATGCGCCCGACGACGCCGGTGCCGGCTACCCGCGTGACGCCGTCGACGCCGAGTTCGTCCAGCGTCCGCTGAAGACGGGCGGACGTACGCTCTTCCTGGAGCGAGAGTTCGGGGTCGGCGTGGAGCGTCCGCCGGAGGTCGACGAGCTCGGCCAGCGCGCCGGCGCTGTAGAGCCTCGCCACGACTTCCGGCAGCCGGAGCGATGCGGCTGGACCACCGCTCATTGCGGCAGCACGGAGGCCGGCAGGGACTCGCCGCCGTGACCGACGCCGCAGCCGATCGGCGAGCCGTCCGGGGCCCGTAGCGGTGCGGGTAGTTCGACCGAGTCCGGATCCTCGAGGAAACGCGCAATCAGCCATCCCCCGTAGGTCCGGTGCGCCTGTTCCGCGGGATCGTCGGTCCCGCCCGGGTTCTCCTCCAGCCACCGCCCGAGAGCCGACAGTGCGGACCGGGCCTCGGCTCGCACCTGGAACGATCCCGACCGCGCCGGCACGACCGGCCAGTCGAAGTTCGGCGGCGCGCTGACCGGAACGCCCGCCGCCAGCGCCATCAGCCGCCGCAGGGCGGCGAAGTCGACGGCCCTGCCGACTTCTCCGGCGAGGCCCGGCGAAGGGTCGGCGCGCCAGGTCACGGCCAGCACCCGATCGATCACGGCGCCGAGAGCCGGCTGTTCCGCCGCCCGCGCGTGGTGGTCGACCAGCCGGGCCGCCCGCTCGCCATCGAAGACCATCGCGAAGGTGAGATCGGCGGCCATCTCGGCCGCGCCGACCGGATCGAACGTCAGACCGGCTCGGGACGGCAGGTGCTCCCGGCCCCGGCTGCGGCCCGGAGGGGGCGGCGGAATCAGATCGAGTATCCGCTGCGGCAACGTGAGTTCGGCCGGATCGACCGTCCGCAGCAGCGCGTCGAGTGCGTCGAGCTGCATCGCCGGCGGCAGCAGCGACGCCGGCGCCCTGCCGTCGCCCCGCACCGCGTAGCTGTAGTCGACGCCGCCGACGATCTTCGCCGCCGCCTCGATCTGGTACCGGTGCAACAGGTAGAGGGGCGTCAACACGTCCTCCAGTTCCGACAGTGGCGCGCCGACCCTGATGCTCCGCTCGGAGAACCGCCCGAGCGCGGCCCGCCGCACCGACAGGAGTCGGCGTAGCTCCTCCGCCGCGGAACGGCCGTTGTCCCAGAGGTGGGCCAGGGGATGTGCGCCGCCCGCCGGCCGCGCGTCCTCGTCGCTGATGTAGTGGAGGCCGGCATCGATCGTGCCCTGCAGGATGGCGTCGAGCTCGGCCGCCTCGTCCGCACCGTCGGGGAAGTCGGCGTAGCCGTAGAGGACCGTCCGCTTGTCCCACTCGCCGACGCCAACGTCGTAGGCGGAGCTCAGGTCGATCGTCCCGTCTGCGCGCAAGCTGGCCAGCGGATGCGGATAGTCCATGACCGACTCGCGGCCATCCGGTCCATCGACGCTGGAGGCGAAGTTGTGCATCAGGCCGATCGTGTGGCCGACCTCGTGAGCGGACAGTTGACGCAGCCGGGCCAGCGCCATCTCGGTGAGCGCCTCGGTGGACGAGTCCGCGTCCTCGTAGGGCGACATCAGACCCTGGGCGATCAGGAAGTCCTGCCGTACCCGCAGGGAACCGAGCGTCACGTGGCCCTTAATGATCTCGCCGGTGCGCGGATCGGTGACCCCGCCACCGTAGGACCATCCGCGGGTCGACCGGTGAACCCACTGGATCACGTTGTAGCGGATGTCGAGCAGGTCGGCGCCCTCCGGCAGGAGCTCGACCCGGAACGCGTCGATGTAGCCCGCGGCCTCGAACGCCTCGTTCCACCAGCGGGCGCCGTCGAGCAGCGCGGAGCGGATCGGCTCCGGCGCGCCGCGGTCCAGGTAGTAGACGATCGGTTCGACCGGCTCGCTTCGCTCCGCGCTCGGGTCGCGCTTCTCCAGCCGATGCCGGTCGATGAAGACAGCCTCGAGCGGCTGGTCGATCGGGGTCGCGTAGTCGAAGTAGCTCGTCGTGTTGAAGCCGGACCTCGGATCCGCGCGGCGCGGCTCGTAACCGGCCTCGGGCAGCGCGACGAAGGAGTGGCGCACACGCAAGGTGACCGCTTCGGGCGACGGCGCGACCTCGCGAACCCAGGCCCCCGGCCCGCGATCGGAAGACCGCAGCGTGAAGGTGAGCGTCCCTTCGAGTTCCGAGTTGCGCGGGAACGCGGCGACGCCTGGACGATGAATCGCCGAGCGCGAGCCGTCCAACTGGTAGCTCCCCTGCCCCCGTTGCTGCAGCCGCGCCACGACGCCGTGCGCGTCCCGGAGAACGAAGTCCGTTGCATCCACCAGCAGCGCGCCGTCCTCGTCTTCGGCCGCCACCTCGAAGCCCCACAGCACGGAACGGGCAAAGGCGTCGGCCACCGCGCGCCGCTCGTCCAGGTTGTCGCTCACCGCACGGAAGCGCGTGTTCTGCTGGACCAGCAGTACCTTCGACCCGACCCGCTCGAACCTCGCCAGGTGGGTGCGGCCGAGTTGCCCACGGTCGAGACCAATGTCATTGGAGCCGAGCCCCGCCGCCAGCGCCTCGATGTAGAGCAGGTCGCTGTCGGTGACGTCAACCTTGAGGAACAGCCTGCCGCCGCGACCGTCCCAGTACAGGTCCAGAAAGCCGGGCAGATGCTCGAAGCCGCTAGTGGTTTCCGGGATCGACCGCAGCTCCTCCAGCTTCACCCCGGCGTCCTGCGCGTGCAGCCCCTGAATCGAGAGGACCGAGGCCAGGCTCCCGATGGCGATCGTGGCCCGGCTCGACGACCAGGCCCGGATCACGAAGCGGCCCGCACCGGCACCGGCTCCGTCTTCTCGATCAGCGCCGTCAGCGACTCGCGGTCCGGTTCCGCGAGTTCGCGGACCCGTTCCCGGTTCACCGCGGCGACGATGATCTCGCCCACCTCGGTGTTCGCGCTCTCGAAGATCCCCAGCTCGATCATGCGGCGGGTCTGGTGCTGGTTGTCGTCGGTCGGACTGACGTAGTGGACCCACACGGCGCCATAGCGGTGGATCAGAAACACGTGCATCAGCGCCATGAGACGACGCCGCCTCAGGTCGGTGTCGAACGTGTTCTGGTCACGCACCGAGAGGATCATCCGCTCCCGCCGGTCGCGGATCGGCGCGAACACGACGTTCGCTGCCTTCGACTCCTCCCGTCCGTTCTGGGCCAGGACGTTGAGTTCCAGGAGCTCGGAACCGGCTACGTGCGGCCGGAGCTCCACGCGCATGCTCTCGTCGACGTCGTACTTGCCGCGCCAAAGGTCGAGCCACTCCTCGAGCAACCGCGGCGGCACCTCGGTCTGCGCCAGATGCTGGACATGGGTCGACCCCTTGCCCATTGCCTTGGTCGTCGCCGTATGACCGGTCGCGGCCGAGAGGCCACCGTCGAGGCGGGCGCCGCCGACGAGAGCCTGGGGCGTCCGATAGGGCGAACCGACCAGGCGCAGCTTGCGCTGCAGCCGGGCCAGAGCGAGCATGCCGTCCTCGCGCAGGGCGGTTGCGAAGTCCTCGGCCGCCAGGCCGTCGACCTGGTGGCCGCCGTACGTGATGAAGTTGAACACGAAGCCGAGCTTGCCGAGTTCCTCGGGGAACTTCTTCATCTCCTCGTCGGTCATGCCGGTCGTGTCCCAGTTGAAGGACGGCGACAGGTTGTAGGCCAGTAACTGATCCGGATACACCGCGTGAATCGCCTCGGCGAACCGCCTGGCATCGGCCAGATTCGCGGTCGCCGTCTCCATCCAGATCAAGTCGGCGTACGGCGCCGCGTGCAACGAACGGGAGATCGCGTACTCGATGCCGCCCTGTATCTGGTAGTAGCCCTCAGGGGTCCGCGCCATCTCTGCGTCCCAGACCAGGTTGATGCCCATCTTGCGTGCCCTGGCCGCCGCCTCTTCGACCGACACCGAGTGGGCAAACTCCAACCACTCCTCCACCGTGAACTCGAAGACGGCGCCCTCCTCTTCCCGAAACGCGATCACTTCCGCGACCGCCTGCGGGTAGGTCTTGAGCCTCGCCTCCAACTGCCAGGCGTCGAGAAAGCGGGCCATCGTCTCGTCGAGCACCCCCTCCATGTCGGTCCCGCCGCTCTCGACCGTTCTCCGATAGGCGGACTCGAGCTGCTCATAGACGCCGGCGCCGTCCAGCCAGACATCGGCCCGATGGTAGGCGGCCTCCGAGATGTCGTAGAGCTCGTGGCCACGGACCTCCTCCGCGCCCAGAGAGTTCAACCGCCGAAGTATCGCCAGGGTCGCCGTCTTGCAGCTCGGCAGGTCGAAGTTCGTAGCCCCCAGAATGAAGGCCTGGTCGCGTTCGTCGCCGTTGCCGTCGAGGAAGGTCGCGGCCTCCGAGTCGGTGCGTCCGACGATGAGTCCCGGCACCCCCATCACGTCCAACTGGAAGCGGGCCGCATTGAGACGCTTGTTCTGTTCGTCCTGTGCCACCAGGACTTTGCCCGCCTGATGACCGCACTTCTTGACCCCCGGCTTCTGGTCCTCGATGTGGTAGCCGGGCACACCCACTTCGACGAAACGGCGGATCAGGTTGCGTACGTGCTGTTCGCCGCCATGGCCGGTATCCGCGTCGGCGATGATGAACGGTCGGAAGTCGGTCACGGGGCTCGCTCTCTGCTCGGCTTCACTCATCCGCGAGCGGACGAAAGTCTGGTTCTTGTCGGCGGTGAGCAGGGCTCGCACGACGACCGCCGCCTCGTCCGGCACCTGACTCAGGGGATAGCTGGCGAGATCCGGCCCCGGATCCTCGGTGATCGAGCCCTTGGCCGAGGTCGCCCAGCCACCGATGTAGATGCCCTCGATCCCCCGCCGCTTCATCGCCACCGCCTGGCCCGGCGAGTACGGACCGAAACTGGTGATCGACTTCTTCTGGTCGAACAACTCGCGCAGCCGCGCGTGGAAGGCAGCGGCGGCCTCCCGCGCCACCGTGTAGTCCTGCGGAATCGTTCCCCGCTGCGCCGCCACTTCGCGCGCGGTGTGGAGCCGCCTGATGCCCCGGAAGCGATCGGCGCTCATGAACTCCGCCGCCGCCTGCGTCTGCTGCTCCAGTGCCCCGTTGCCTGTCTCGCCGCTAGCCATGGCCCTCATCTCCATCCGGCTCGTTGTGGATGCCCCGGAAGGGCTCGGAAGAAGCTAACCGTAACACCGGAAGGGCGCCCCCGGCCATGGCGACAGGGCCGCCGAAGAAACGCCCGTCTCTCCTGCTACCCTCCACGCCCATGAGCCTGCCAGCGATCCGTCCCAAGCACAGCCCCCAACGCGGCGGAGACGTTCTGCTCGACGCCCTGACCGAGTACGGCATCCCGCTCCTCTTCGGCAATCCCGGCACCACCGAGAGCCCGCTGATGGATCGGCTCGCGGACCACCCGGAGCTGCGCTACGTCCTCGCCCTGCACGAGTCCGTGGCGCTGGGCGCAGCCCACTACTACGCCCAGTCGACCGGGATCACCGGAGTCGTCAACCTGCATGTCGCGCCAGGACTCGGAAACGCCCTCGGCATGCTCTACAACGCCTGGGAGGCGAACACGCCGATGGTGATCACCGCCGGCCAGCAGGACACCCGCTCGCGGCTCCGCGAGCCCCTGCTCGGCCACGACCTGGTGGCGATGGCGGAGCCTCTGGTCAAGTGGAGTGTCCAGGTCGAGCGTGGAGACGAGTTCGCGCCGATCCTCCACCGCGCCTTCAAGGTCGCCAACGATCCACCCGCCGGGCCGGTGTTCGTCGCCCTGCCGCTCAACGTCCTGGAGGAAGAGACGACGGAGCCGGTACGGCCGCTCGGGGAGCTCTACAGGGCGCCCCAGCCGGAGGCGGAAGCGGTCGCCCGCATGGCCGAAGTGCTGAGCCGGGCGCGCCGGCCGGCGATCGTCATCGGAGACGGTGTGGCCCGAAGCGGGGGCCAGCAGGAACTCGTGGCGCTGGCCGAGTTCGTCGGCGCGGGGGTCTATCCCGAAGGGCTGATGCAGCGTCTGAACTTCCCGCAGAGCCACCCGTGCTTCCGGCCGCGCATGCCGCTGAACCACGCCGGCATCCAGCACGCCCTGGGCGGCGCCGACGTCGTCCTGCTGGTCGGCGGTTCGTTCTTCGAGGAAGTCTGGTTCGACCCGGACTCGCCCTTCGGCGACGAGACCAGCGTGCTCCAGATCGAGGACGCGCCGGGCCGCCTCGCCTTCAACTTCGCGGTGGAGGTCGGAATGCTCGCCGACCCGCGCGCCGGGCTCGCGGCGTTGCGGGCCGCCCTCGAGGTGTCCGCGGACTCCGGCTTCCGCGCTGCCGCCGCCGAGCGGATGGACAAGCTGCGGGCGGCCAGCGAAGGCGCCCGAGCCGCGCGCCAGAAGCGGCTGGCGGCCCACTTCGACGACGCGCCCATGTCGCCCGCACGCCTCATGTCCGAAGTCGCGAAGGCGGTCCCTGACGACGCCGTGATCGTCAACGAGTCGATCACCGCGGGCGGCGATCTGCTCGGCTTCCTGCCGATCGACGACCCCGTCCGCTACTGCGGCACCCGCGGCGGTGGCATCGGGCAGGGACTGGTGGGCGGCATCGGCGCTTCGCTCGCCCATCCCGAGCGGCCCGTGATCGTCTTCTCCGGCGACGGCTCGGCGATGTACTCGATCCAGGCACTGTGGACGGCGGCGCACTACGAGATGCCGATCGTCTTCCTCATCCTGCACAACCGCGAGTACAAGATCCTGAAGATCAACATGGACATCTACCGGGAACGTTTCGGCATTCCTGCGGACCGGCCGTATCCCCACATGAACCTGACCGAGCCGGAGCTCGATTTCGTCGAGATGGCCGCGGGCATGGGCGTGCCAGGGCGCAAGATCGAGGATCCGGCGGAGGTCGAGGAAGCGCTGCGGGAGGCCGTCGCGACCGGCGGTCCCTACGTGCTCGACGTGATCATCAGCGGCCGGATCTGAAGCTCGAGCGCACCACTACTCCACCCAAAACGATGATGTATGCTCTCCCCCGCAAGCCTGACGACAGCCCGCCTCAAAGGCACCGCACCAGCATGACTCCCCCAACGGAGGTTGGAGACCATGGATGAGTTGAGAGAAGACACCTTCCTGCAGGACGACCTGCTCGAGGAACTTCAGCAGGACGACCAGCAACTCGAGAAGGACGACGACGGCTCCGGCCCCTCGAACGTCACCCGACGGACCTTCATCCAGGGTTCCGTCGCCACCGGCGCCGCCGTCTCGATGGCGGGCGGCAATCTGCTGCAGCCCGATGTGCTGCGCGCCGCCACCGAGCCGGTGGCCCGCACGATCGAGCTGCGGGTGAACGGCGAGACCCACGAGCTGGACGTCGAGCCGATGGACACGCTGGCCATGGTGCTGCGCTACGGGCTGGACCTGACCGGCACCAAGCTCGGTTGCGACCGCGCCGAGTGCGGCGCCTGTACCGTGCTGATCGACGACGTTCCCCACTACGGCTGCTCGATCCTCGTGCACCAGGTCCGCGGTCGTGAAGTGACCACGGTCGAAGGGCTCGAGCAGGACGGCGTTCTTCACCCGGTCCAGCAGGCGGTGCTCGACGAGATGGGCTTCCAGTGTGCGTTCTGCGCGCCGGGCTTCATCATGAGCATGGCGGGCCTGGTCAAGGCCAACCCGAACGCGACCCGCGCGGACGCCCAGAAGTGGCTCGCCGGCCACATCTGCCGCTGCGGCGACTACAACAAGATCCTGAACACGGCCGAACGCGCGCTCGAGAACGCACGCGCCACCCTGAGCTGAGGAGTAAAGCATGGCCAAGACCCTTGTCGGCACCGACTACGCTCCACCCGATCTGATCGAGAAGATCACCGGACGCGCCAAGTACGCCGAGGACTGGCGCGCCGAGGGCATGCTGTTCGCCAAGCAGTTGCTGTCGCCGATGCCCCACGCGCGGGTGCGGAACATCGACGCCTCCGCCGCTCTGGCGATGGAAGGCGTCGAGGCGGTGCTCACCGCGGACGACCTCGCCGAGTACATGGGCGAGCCGGGGCCGCTGGATGAGCGCTCCTTGACGAACCATCCGAAGTACGAGGGCGAGCCGGTGCTCGCCGTCGCCGCCGTCAGCGAGAAGATCGCCGCCGACGCGATCGAAAAGATCAGGGTCGACTTCGAGCCGCTGCCGTTCGCGCTGGATCCCCTGGATTCGATCGCACCGGGAGGCTCCGACTCGCTGCCGGACGGCAACAGCATCGTCCGCCAGCGCACCGATACCGGCGTCGAGACCGTTGTCCAGCGCGTCGAGTGGACGGCCGAAGACCTCGCCACGGCGCGGGGCTCGAACGGCGAGAAGGGCAGGATGCCCGAAGGCGTGTTCCAGGACGAGTGGACGAACGGCGACCTCGAGAAGGGCTTCGCCGACGCCGACTACATCATCGACGAGCCGCTCTTCTTCCAGTCGGTCACCCATCACCCGATGGAGCCGCGGAGCTGCATGGCCCATTGGGACGGCGACACCTGCCATCTCTATCCCTCGACCCAGAGCGTCGCCTTCACGCTGCTCGCGGGCCAGGGCACGGTCGGCGTGCCGCCGCAGAACCTGATCGTCCACGCCGAGTACACCGGCGGCGGCTTCGGCAGCAAGATCGTCGGCACCAGCAACATGGCGGTGCCGGTCTACCTGGCCAAGAAGACCGGCAAGCCGGTCATGCACCGGGTCACCCGCTACGAGGAGAACTACATCGGCCGGGCCCGGCCGGGCTTCCAGGGTTGGGCCAGGATCGGCTTCAAGAACGACGGCCGTATCTCCGCCTTCGACTGGGCGGTGATCCAGGACAACGGTCCGTACGGCCGTCAGAGCGACATGGGCACTTCGGGCAACATGGTGTCCCTCACCTACCAGCCCGAGAGCATGCGCCACCGCGGCCTCTCCATCGCGACGAACACCCCCCCGCGGGCCCCGCAGCGGGCGCCGGGCGGAGTGCAGATGTCGGCCATGGTCGAGCCCCTGCTCGACCGCGCCGCGGACCACCTGGGAATCGACCGCCTGACGATCCGCCAGATCAACATCGCGAAGAACGGCGCCAAGTTCGGCGAGGCGGAAGGTCGCAACGTGACCACCGCCTACGTGGCCGAGGCCTGGGACCGGCTGGCCGAGATGGTCGACTGGGAAGACGCCAAGACGCGCAGCGGGCAGATGAACGGCTCGAAGGTCACCGGCGTCGGTCTGGCGAGTTCGACCTACACCGCCGGTTCGAGCGGCTTCGACGGACTGATGCTGATCACGCCGGAAGGCCGGCTCGAGATCCACACCGGGATCGGCAACCTCGGCACCCACTCCTACTCCGACACCGCGCGGGTCGCAGCCGACCTGCTCGACGTGCCGTGGGAGAAGGTGGACATGGTCTGGGGCGACACCGGCAAGGGCGTGCCCCACACCTGCGTGCAGGCCGGCAGCCAGACGACCCACGCGATCACCCGCGCCACCCACGCCGCCGCCACCGACATGAAGACGAAGCTGCAGGAGCTCGCGGCCCAGGTCCACGGAGGCTCGGCCTCGCAGTACGTCGTCGCCGGTGAACGCGTCTACCGGCGCGGCAACCGCGCGGCGGGCCTGAGCCTGGCCCAGGCCGCCGAGAAGGCGATCGAGATGGGAGGCCGCTACGACGGCACCGAGCTCAACGAGGGACTCAGTCCGATCACGCTCGGCGGCGCCGCCGTCCTCAAGGGCCGCGGTCTGCTGGCCGCCGCCAAGGACAACTACGGTCGCGCCGGCGACGTCTACTCCTGGGTCGTCGCCTACGCCGAGATCGAGCTTGACAAGGAAACCGGCGTCATCGAACTGACGGACTACAAGGCGGTCACCGATTGCGGAACCGTCCTCAATCCCCGGAGCCTCGGTGGCCAGCTTCACGGCGGCGCCGTCCAGGGCTTCGGCTGCGCGGTCGGCCAGAAATGGGTCTACGACCCGCAGTGGGGCATCCCCTTCGCGAACCGCTTCTACACCGCCCGGCCGTCGACGATCCTCGACGTGCCGCTCAAGATGGAGTGGGACGCGGTGAACATGCCCGACCCGAACAATCCGGTGGGCTCCAAGGGCATCGGCGAACCGCCGATGGGCGCCGGCTGCGCCTCCCTCCTGTGCGCCATCCAGGACGCGCTGGGGCAGGACACCGTGGCCTACCTGCCGCTCATGACCGACCACATCATCAACCAGCTCGAGGGCCGCGAGCAGGACAGCGAGTTCCTGGCCGCGCACACCTGATCGGCTCGCAATCGCTTAGATCGAATCAGCACGATCTGCTCCGGAACAGGGAGGAAACCACAACATGGCCGTCATCCACGACATGATCCCCGACTTCGAGCTGTACCAGCCCGACAGCCTGGACGGCGCCCTCGAAGTCCTCGACCGTCACCGCGACAGCGCTTGGGTGCTGGCCGGCGGGATGGACACCTTCGACTGGTTCAAGGACCGGGTGAAGCGGCCGGAAGCGGTCGTGGACCTCGGCGCGATCCCGGAACTCTCGGGGATCAGCGAGACCGACGGAGGTATCGAAATCGGCGCCATGACCCCGCTCACCGAGGTGGTGGACAACGAGCTGATCCGTGAGCGCTACGGCATCCTCGCGGAAGCCGCCGAAACCGTCGCCACCCCCCAGATCCGCAACCAGGGAACGCTGGGCGGCAATCTGGTGCAGGACACACGCTGCTGGTACTACCGCGCCGGCTGGCCCTGCTACCGGGCGGGCGGCAACATCTGCTACGCCGACACGCCGGAGTCGATGAACCGCGAGCACTGCATCTTCGACGCTTCCCGTTGCGTCGCGGTGACGCCTTCGGACACCGCGCCGGCGCTGATCGCGCTGGACGCCGAGATGGTGATCCGCGGCCGCCGCGGCGAGCGGACGGTGGCCGCCGAGGACTTCTTCGTCGGCCCCGCGATCGACATCACGCGCATGACCGTCCTGCAGCCCAACGAGGTTCTGCAGTCCGTCCGCATCCCGGACACCTGGGCCGGCGCCGACTTCTACTTCGAGAAGGTCCGCGACCGGAACGCCTGGGACTTCCCCCTGGTCAACGTCGCCTCCGCCATGCGGGTCGAGGACGGGGTCGTCCAGGACTGTCGACTCTCCGTCGGCGCCGTCTCGCCGGTGCCGCTGCGCATGGAACGCTGCGAGGAGCTCCTGCGCGGCCAGACGATCAGCGAGGACATCGCGACCCGGATCGCCGAGCTTGGCGTCATCGGCGCCAAGCCGCTCCGCCACAATGGCTACAAGGTACCGCTGATGAGAAACCTCATCCGCCGCGCCATCCGCGGACAGGCGCCGGTCTAGAGCTCGATGCAGATCGTCCAACGCGCCACCAACCCCTGGGGACAGGACGTTCTCCTGGGGATCGACTGGAGTCTGTTCTGGATCGCGTTGATCGCCGGCGGCGTCTTCCTGATCCTGCACCTGGCGCTTCGCCGCCGCTGGATCGGCGAAGAGAAGAAGGCTGCCGCCAACGCCCCTGACGATCCAGGCCTGCCGCAGAAGATCCAGCGGCACAGCCTGGCCTCCCGCCTGTTCCACGGGATCATGGGGATCTCGATGATCCTGCTGCTGATCACCGGCTTCCTGCCCAAGGTCGGCCTGCAGTTCGCATGGCTCGAGATCCACTGGATCACCGGCCTGATCCTGACCGCGTCGATCGTCTTCCACATCATTCACGCCACCTTCTTCCAGAGCCTGAAGAACGTGTGGGTCGGGCTTTCGGACCTCGGCGACATGATGCGCGAGATGCGCAAGGCCGTTACCGGAGGCGAGGCGCCCGCCAAACCCGGCAAGTACCCGGCGGCGCAGAAGATGTTCCATCACGCCGCGACCCTGGCCGGCATGGCCGCGATCGTCACCGGCATCCTGATGATGTGGCGGATCGAGCAGCCGCTCTGGGCCCAGGACGACTATAAGTTCTTCGGCGACGGCGGCTGGGGCTGGGTCTACGTCCTCCACGGCGTCGGCGGCGTCGTCCTGGTGACGCTCACCGTGGCCCACGTCTACTTCGCCATCCTGCCCGAGAAGCGCTGGATGACGTGGTCGATGATCCTCGGCTGGATCGACCGCAAGGACTACCTCCGGCACCACGACCCGGCCAAGTGGCCGGTCACCGGCGGCAAGTAGGACGCGTACTGAGTGCGCGGGTACACGCCCGCGTCGCTACTCGATCTCGACCTCCGCGGCGCGCCGACGCTCGGTCCAGACGGTCCGGAGCTGATTCCCCCAGCGCAGGGTGTACTCGCCCTCCGGCAGGTTGGAGATCGTCTCGCCGACCTCGAAGACGGTCGCCCCGCCGAACCAGATGCGGAGAGAGCCAAGATCCCAACCGCCGGGGCCAGTGACCTGCACCGCCGTCGATGGCTCGCCGGACAGGATGATCGAGGACTCGGACTCGAAGGGATCCAGCTCGATGCCACGCTCCAGAATCGGTTCGAGAGGCTGCCAGCCGGTAAGGACCCAGCGTCCGTCCACCTGGCAGGCGACGCGTGCACGCTCGGTCAGGGGCGGCGGCAGCTCTATCGTCGCTACGCCGTTGTCAACCCGCGTCACCTGCTGCGGGGACGCTTCCATCTCGACGAAGCAGAAACCGCCGCCGCCGCCCGTGAGCCGGATGACGAGTTCGTCGTTCCGCGGATTGTCCAGTAGCTCCAGCTGCAGGGACTGACGATCGTCGTAGTCCCTCAACTCGACGTCCGTCAGATCCGAGCGCTGGTGCCGATACCGGGCCCGCAACTGGTAGACGCCCGGCGGCAGTTCCATGACCTGGAACCGGCCGTTCTCACCAGCCACGACCGCTCCCCGACGGGGGAAGACATCCACGGCCGCGTGAGCCACGGGCTGCCCGTCGGAATCGACCACGATGCCCTCGATCGAGACGCCGCCGTAGCGAAAGTCCAGAACGACTTCCTCGTCCGGGGCGTCCGGTACGGTGACTTCCCGGCGCTCTTGTCCTCCGCCCTCAAGCGGATACCACGACACGTACCAGTCACCAGGCAGCATCGACTCGATCCGGTACCGGCCTTCGTGGTCGACGGAGGCCATGAGTTCCAGCTTGCTGGTAGCCACCCGGGTCCGCCGTATCGACCCGCCCAGCGTGTGGAAAACGCCCTCGGGGTGCGGGTTCTCCTGCCTTGAGTGCCAGATCAGCCTGCCATCGCCAGGCTGCCCGGCGGCCGTCACCAGACCGGTAACGGTCACGGTGCTCCGATCGCACCGAATCACCTCGTCGCCGGTTCCGGCCTCCTCGCGACGCTCACAGACCGGCACGCCTTCGTCCAGCACTCGGACGCGCAGAGACTCCTCCTCGGGCACGTTCTCGAACCGGGCTTCACCGTCGACCACCTTGCCCGTCATCGGGCCCAGAGGATCCTGCTCGGCGCCCGGATCGAGGTTCACGACGCCGCCCTCGACATCCGAGCGCACCGTAATCCGGCGCCCGCGCGAGAGTTCGACGAAGCCGGCGTCGACCCACTGGATCGCCGCGGCCTCGACCTCGAACTCCAGCGGAGCGAATCCCTCCGCCTCCACGCGGAGGCTGGACGGGCCGAGTTCCAGGCCGTGCATCTCGAAGTAACCGTCGGCGTTTGCCGTAACCTCCGCTACCCGCCCCATCATTCGGGCCATCAAGGCGCCGAACTCCGTGGGTCGCAGATAGGAGATCCTGGCGCCCGGCACCGGGGCGTATTCGGGACTCACCACGGTCCCGGACACCCAGGCCGACGCCGGCGCCACGATGATCCCCAGGTCGCGGGTCTCGCCCGCCGACCCGGAAACCTCGAGCACCCGCCTTCCGGTATTCCCGGCCGTCAGCTCCAGCGTATAGGCGCCCGGCTCGAGGTCCAGGGAGAAGGAACCGTCCGCGCCGAGCGCTCCGTTGCTCGTCCTGCTTCCGCCGGCCACTGACTGGGAGGCAACCAGGCGGCCGGAGGCGGCCGGCGTCACGCCGTCGGCCGCCACGAAGACTCCCTCGACC
>VXUF01000085.1:7761-21138 GCA_009837085.1 Holophagales bacterium | reverse complement strand
CCCCCTCGCCCGTGACGGCAGGCGCCAGCCGTAGCACCACGGGCGTCTCGGCCGCCGCGCCGGCGTCGCCGGTCACGTCGACGTGACGGGCCGCCAGGCCAGGCGGCGGGTTTGTCTCGGCCGCGGCGCCGCCGCCAGCGAACCGGAATCGAGCGGTCCGGTAGCCCTTCGCGTTGACCAGGAGGATCCGGCCGAAACGGGGCGACACGCGCGCGAGTCCATCCCGGTCGGTCGTCGTTGCCTCTCCACCCTCGAAGAGGGCACGCGCTTCGGGAACCGGCGTTCCGTGGCTCGCATCGACGACCTGGATCCAGCAGTGCTCGGGCGCCGTCAGCACGATCGACCCCAGGTCCATGGGACCCTCCAGGTCGAACGCCTGGGAGTACTCCAGATCGCCGCCGTCGGTCTGCAGGGACGCGGCGCCCTTCGCGAAGCCGGTGAGCAGGAAGCGGCCGTCGGGGCCCGAGAGGCCCAGGTGCCGCTGCATCACCGCGAGTTCGTCGGCAACCCACGACAGGCCCAGAAGCCGTACGCCCGTGACGGGCATCCCTTCCGGATCGACGGTACGGCCTGTCAGGTTCAACCCCGGACCAAGCTCAACGACCGCTGGCGTCTCGTCGAAACGCTCGAACACCGACGCGTTCCAGGCGACGTGGGAGACGAGGACCGCGGAACGCTCCCGCTCGGACAGGGTCAGACTCACCTTGCCTTCGGCGTCCGAGATCCCGAAGCCCAGAGGCTCGGACACGGAGTACACACCCAAACCTGGCCGCACCAGGTACATCCGCGCACCCGCGAGGGGCGCGCCGGCGGCGGTCGCCTGCACGGTGAACTCAACCGCCTCGTGCAGCGCGAGTTCCACCGAGCTGTCTTCAGGTTTCACCTCCCGCCAGGTCGAGGCGAGGCCTCCCGCCAGCCCCTGGACGCGCCACGTTTCATCACTGCGGAGCAGGGAGAGCGATCCGGACTCGACCGTGGTCGATGGCAGCAGATCGCGGGGTACCTCCCGCCACATCGCCACCGGCGCCGCGACTACCTCGAATCCGGCCGCGGCCGCGGTGCCGACCGCAGGCTCGCCGTTCGAGCTCGATGCCTCGGGGACCAGCACGCGTATAGTCAGCGGCCTGGAAGAAGCAGCATCGGCGCGGCAGCCGGCAGCCGCGTTCTGTCCGGGCTCGAGGAGCCGGGGTGGACACGAAGAACTCCATGCCCAGCAGCCGCCAGGCTCCGTTCCGCCCAGCGGAAGGTCGTCCAGTTGTTCCCACGCCCTGTCGGCGGGCACAGGAATCCCGTCGAGGAAGGCCGGAGCGCTCTCCCTGGGGCATACGAACTGGAACGGGGCCTCCGGCGCTTCCTCCTGAGCCAGACCGGGGACCGCTACCGCACTGATCACAAGCCAAGGAACAAGGATCGAGAACCGCACCGCCCTAGCCCTCGCCGCCCGTTGGAGGGACCAAACGCGCTTCGAACGCCTCCGCAGCCCGAACGTCTGCTCCCCGGAGGGCTCCGCCGCGAAGCAGAATCACCGCCCGGTCGCCGCGCAGGTCGGCGCGCAGCCGGGTATCGGCGAACTCCGACTCGACGACGCACGGTTGTCTCGCAACGGTCCGAAGATCGCCGACTTGGGCGTGAACCAGGTCCCAGCAGATCCTGCCTCGTGGAGGCGGTACCGAAGCGACAACACGCTCGCCGGTCCCGGCCCGGATGCGATCAACATCCTGACGCGAGAGCTGGTTGCCTCGTCCCTGCGGCTGCTGCTGCCGCGACCCCGGCACTCCGGGCGGCTGACCGGTTAACCCCTCCGCCTTGGGGCCGGAACGCAGCGCCACGTGGTGAATCGAAGGCCGGCGCCGAGAGCTCTCGGCGCGCCACCGAAACGCCGGCCGCCAGTGGTAGGCGCTCGCGGCGGGCACCAGTCCCGGTGTAGCGGGCTCGTAGCAGTGCGGTGTAGGGCAGGCAGGATCCGTGTTGGGCAACGTCGCCGCAATGTCGGCCGTGACGGCCCGCAGGCCGAAGTCGGGTAGCGAACCAACTTCGGCTCGAGGCTCCTCCGCCGGACGCTCCGCCCCGTACCGAACGAAGAAGTACACGTTGCCGGCGCCGTCCGCCACGACCTCGTCGATGATGCGACGCGGGCTCAGCCAGTCGGCCCGAGCGTAGGCGTCATTGAGGGGCGAGTTGCCCCACTCATTCAGTTCGACATCGCAGCCGGTCTCGGCAAAGAAGATCGCCGCGTCGAGACTGTCGTGGATCGAGCCGTCGACGTCGTAGACGAAGATACCGGCCTCGGCGCCCGGGATCACGATCAGGCGGTCATCCGAGATGAAGCGAATCACCGAGAGCTCGGCGTCGCGACAACGCTCCAGACCGCGCCCGCCGTCCCGCGTAGGCAGCAGGCCACGCGGCGAGCCACCGCCGTCCGGGATCAACCAGGCCGCGTACGGCGCCCAGCCGTCGGCATCTCCGGGCATGAGACCAACAGCGGCCGTCAGCGATCCGCGACGATCGAGGTCGCCCAGGAACTCGATGGCCACCGGGCCGCTGATTCCGTCTTCGTTCGCCACGTGGATCCCGGCGAACAGGTCCGCAAAGGCGATTCCCTGAGGCGAGACGGCCAGGCGGCCGTAGTCCCGCTCGAACGGGTTTCGTCTGATGACGACCCTGCCGCCCTCCTCGCGAACGTCGTCGGCAGGCTCCTCAAGCGCAACCCTGATCTGAGCGCCGCTCTCGCCAATCCGCCAGGCATGGATGCCCGGTCCGATCACGCCAAACACAACCCGACCATCCTCGAGCCATCGCACGTCGGACGCCCGCACGATCTCCCGCGGCGGGTCAAGGCGCTTCAATCCCTCGAGCCTCGGCCCCCTTTCGTCATCCTGGGCCGTCACCAACCCGGCCGCCGCGCCCAGCGTAGCGACCAGCATCGAGACCCTGACCGTCGATGGGAAGCGTCTTCCTCCCCGGAGCAGCCTGCGCAGCATGTGAGCTTCCTCCCCGTGCCCGATTGCCTCAGGCGTCACACATGAAGGTGGGTATCGGGGAGGAGAACGTCAGCTACGAAGGCAACCATTCCGAGATCGCCTGGCCGATCTCGTCCGGGGAGTCCTCCTGGATGAAGTGGGAGCCCTTGACCGTGACTTCCGTCTGGTTCGGCCAGGCGCGGCAGATCTCGCGTACGGCGCCGGTGAGGATCGCGCCGGGCCTCGCGTTGACGAACAGCTTGGGCAGGTCCGAATCAGCCAGCCAGTCGGCGTAGGACTGCACGATGGCGACGACGTCCTCCGGCTCGCCGGCGATCGGGATCTGGCGCGGCCACGTCAGCGTCGGACGGCGCGACTCGCCCTCTTCCTCGAACGGACGCCGGTAGACCGCCATCTCCTCGTCCGTCATCTCCCGCAGCACGGACCCGGGCAAGACCCGCTCCACGAAGATGTTCTTCGCCAGCACCATGCCCTCGCCGGCGGGCGAGCGGAAACCCTGGAAGACGCCGCGAGCAGCTTCGGGCCAGGCGTCCCAGGACGGCACCGGGCTGACGATCGCCTCCATGTAGGCGAGGCCGCGAACCGCGTCCCGGTGCCGATTGGCCCAGTCGAAACCCAGCGCGGAACCCCAGTCGTGGATGACGAAGACGACGTTCTCCACAACGCCAATCGCCTCGAGCAGGCCGTCGAGGTAGTGCCGATGCTCGACGAACCGGTACCGGTCCGGCCCGCTCTCCGGCAGCTTCGCCGAGTCGCCCATTCCGATGAGGTCCGGCGCCACCAGCCGGCCCCTCCCCTCCAGGTGCGGCATCACGTTGCGCCACAGGTACGACGAAGTCGGATTGCCGTGCAGGAAGACGATCGGATCGCCTTCGCCATGGTCGACATAGGCCATCTCGTGCCCGTGAACCTCGATCCGTTTCTTCTCGTAGCGCGCGTCGGCGGAGATCATTGGTTGGGTTCCCTCCCTGGGTTCGTCGGTACCTTTCTGTCAAAACCCGCGGAGCCTACACGGCTTCAGTCAAGGAGCGAGGCTGGCGCCTCGCCCGATCTCAAAGGCCGGCGAGGACGCCGGCGCACCCAGTGTGGAGCACCGTCCAATACAGTGCAGCGTCCAGTCCGCGACGGGTGCAAGCCGCCGCTACGGGCCGGCCGATTCGCCGTAGCGGAAGCCGGTGCGGGAGCGGACCTTGTAGTTGCCGTCGCGGACCTTGACCTTGATGTCGCGGTAGCCCCGGGTGCCGGCTTCGTACTCGGAGCGGAAGCTCACGAGGTAGTAGCCTTGGTTCTCCTCGGCGACCTGGCGCATCGGCGACATGATGTTGGTGAAGTTCGCGTAGTAGTGGCCGCCGGTCTCGTTCGAGATCAGGCTCAGCGAGTCGTTGAGCGACGCCGAGGCGATCGAGCGGCGACGGCTTCCCATCGTGTCGATCGTGTAGACCGCTACGTTCCCTGCGTTCAGCGCCTCGCGCATCTGCGGGTAGTACCGCGGGTCCGGCGTGTAGCTCCCGAACTGGCCGATCTCGCCGAAACCGAGGCTGAACATCACGAGGTTCTTCCGACCGGCGATGCCTGAGGCCGCCTCTCCGAGCAACTCCAGCGCCTGCTGGAGCTTGCGGCTCCGCCGTGCCAGTTCCTTGCCCGCCGGCAGGTTCACGATCAACGAAGGCGAGTTCGGGTCGAACTCGGGCTCCGAACGTGTCAGCCAGGGCTCGAGGTCCTTCTTGCCGCGGGAAGCGGCATCCACCGCCGCCAGGATCTCGTCGCGGTTTCGGGTGAAGTCGAGGTAGACCTTGAGCCGAGCCTGGTACGCGAACACGGCCACCTGGTCGTTGGGCTGGAGCTCCTCTTCGATCCAGCGTTTCAGCCAGCGTGCGTTGTCCATCTGGGGACCCGCCAACCGCGGCGACTGCATCCGCTGGTCGTGAAACATGAGGATGAAGTAGCGGTCGGTCCGGGCCGTTCCACCAGCGCCGGTAGCCGACAGCTCGCTCGGCCCGCCGTAGAAGGAGGCGCTCGTCACTTCCTGCTCCTCGCCGTCGTGGAGAACGACGAAGTCCTCGGCGCCCAGGCCCTCGATCACGTTGCCCTTGCGATCGGTGACCAGAACGTCGAGCAGCACCTCCGCGACCCGAATCCGTTCGTCCAGGCTGATGTCCCGCGCCGGCGCCACCGCGGGCGCGGGCCGCGCGGCGCGCGGCTGCTCCGGCTCGGGAGCCGGCTGCCGGATCCGAACCGGCTCCACAGCCGCGGCTCTCGCCGGCTCGGCCTTCGGCTCCGCCACGGGCTCCGGAGCCACCTTCGGTGCGGGCGCAGGTTCCGGCACGGCCGCCACGGCAGGTTCCGTCGCTGGCGCCGGGGCCGGTTCCGACCCCGCAGCCGGCTCGGACGGCACGACCACCGCACGCACCGTCCGGCCCCGCTGCCGCCGCTGCCTCTCCAGCCGCTTCTGTTCCTTCGCCGCGCGAGCCGCTGCCTTCTTCTCCGCCTTCCGCTTCTTCTTTTCGTCGTCCTGGGCCGCGGCCTCAACGCCGACCGCATCATCCGCGGCCACAGCCGACCCGTAGCCGGTCGACAACAGGAAGGCACCACCCGCCAACGCGGCCGCAAGCGCCAATCGTCGTCCAACCGTCGCAGTTCTCTTCATCCCCGGACCTCCTGTATTCCTGAGTGCCGGCCGCCCGCACACGGCGACGGCACGGGAAAGCGACGCTTCCGTCATCCTAGCAACCCCGGTCCCGGCCAGGTTCTTCCAGAAACCGCTGGCGAGTAGCATTCCGCCGCCATGACGCGACCAGCCCCGGATCGTCGAATCGCGGACCTGGCCGGCACCTTCGTCGAGCTACGGACGGCGCTGGGACGAGTGCTGGTCGGCCAGGACGAGTCGGCCACGGGGCTGACGCTCGCGTTGCTGGCGGAGCAGCACGCCTACCTGGAAGGGCCGCCGGGTTGCGGCAAGTCGGAGCTGGCCGCGGCCCTGGCCGCGCTGTCGGGCGCCCGCACCCACACGCTCGTGTTCCATCGTGACATCCGGGAGACGGACCTGCTCGGCGACGTTCTCCTGAGTCGCCACCGTCACCGGGGCCACGAACGCCTGCGCCGCGAGTTGATCCCCGGCCCCCTTCTCCAGGCCGAAATCGCCTTGCTCGAAGACCTGCCCCGTTCCCCCGGGGAAGCCCTGGGACCCCTGCTGCGAATCCTCGCCGAGCGGAACGCCCTGGGGCAGCCGTTGCCGCTCGAGTCGGCGGTGGCGACCGGGCCACTGGAGCAGGTGGAAGCCCCGATCGACCCGCTCGAACCCGGCCAGCTCGATCGCTTCGCCGTGCAGCTTCGGCTGACCGGCCTGCTCACCGGCGGACTCTTCGACGAGGCCGCCGTACTGCTGGAACGAGGGGCGGCTCGAGAGTCGTCACGAACCGCGGTCCGGTCGACCGCCACACCGCGAGCCGCGGTGATGAGCAGCGCGACCCGCAAGGCCGCGCAACGGGCCGCGGCGGCCCTCAAGGTTGAACCGCGAACCATCGACGCCTATCACCGGCTGCTTGACCGGTTGCGCCTGCGCAGCGCCGACGAGTCCGCCTCGGGCGACCGCCTGATGTCCGACCGCTCATTCAGTTCCGCCGCACTGCGGCTCGTGCGCGCTCACGCCTTCCTGCGCGGAGCGCCGGCCGCGGCGCCGCGCGACCTCGGCGCGATCCGGTACATGGTCGCCCACCGGTTGCCGGACGAAGTGCAGGAGGACTTCGACCACATCCTGGAGGAGCTGCTCGGCGACCCGCCCAACGTGACGATGACGGAGACCGGCGCCCAGATGCCCGGCGCGCAGTCCCAGGGCGACGACTCCGACGGCGCGGCGGCGGCCTCTCCAGCCTCCGACTCCTGGATCGACGACCAGGCCGACCTGCCGGCGCCTCCGACCCTGTTCGGGAAGCCACCTCCGCCCGCCCAGGTCGATCCTCTGCTGCGAGCGCTCGTCGGCCGCATCGAGCGCGGGCGCATCGACCCGGACACGGATCCGGGGGGCCAGCCCCGCGGCTACCGCCCGCTGCGCGACCTGGACGAGTTGATCGACGCGGACTTGATCGAGGCCCTGCTGTTCGCCGAGGGTCGCCTGCCCGGCGCGCCGCGGACCTTCGAGCGCAAGCGCAAGAGCGCCGGCGGCGCCGTCGCCGTGCTGCGAGACATCTCCGCCTCCATGGCCGGTCGCCTGACGGTGTGGTCCAGCCAGGTCGTCCTCGGCATTCTCCGTGTTGCCGCCAGACGCCGGATGCGTGTTGGCTACGTGGAGTTCCACCACCGGGCCCTGCCCCACCAGGTCGGTGGTCGCCTGCTGCACCGTTCCTACTCGCGCCTTGCCGAACAGGCGGGACAGGCCAAGGCGGTCGGCCAGACGAACTACGAGGCGCCTCTGCGCACGGCTCTTGAGGGCCTGCGCGGCGGCTCGGGCCGCAACCGCCACATCGTGCTGTTGACCGACGGCCTGCCGATCATCGGCGACACGACCGTCCGCCGCGAGCGCCAACTGGCGCGCCGGCTCGGGGTCGCCCTCCACACCGTGTTCCTGGGCAATGGAGACTGTCCGCCGGTTCTCGACGACATCTCGCTGGAAACCGGCGGGCTACGCTTCTACGGCCGCCCCCTGACCGGCGGCGGCCTTCGGCTGGAGGAGCGGTGACTCCCGTGCGGATAGAGTCGCCCCCTTTCCGTGTGACTTGGCCGTGAGCGACCTGACTCCCCTCCGCGATCTGCTCGATCACCACGTCGTCGGCCACGACGAGGCGAAGGCGGCTCTTCTCCTGGCTCTGATCACGCGGGAGCACATCTACGTCGAAGGCCCGCCTGGCACAGCCAAAACCCGGCTTGCCGAGGTCGCCGCCAAGGGGTCCGAACTCGACTTCTTCTTCTACCAGTTGCACCGTGACACACGTCTCGCGGAGCTCGTTGGCGACATCGTCCTGGAGCGCCGGAAGGTGAAGACGGAAGGCACCGCGTCCGGAACTGCCGGCGAAGCCGAGCGGATCCACCAGCGGATCGAACCGGGGGGCCTGTTGACCGCCGAGGTGGCGGTACTCGACGACATCTCACGCGCGCCCGGCGAGGCGCTCAACGTCCTGCTCCGGATCCTGAACGAGCGCCGTTTTGGGGCCGAGCCGATTCCGCTGATGGCGGCGATCGCCACCGGCAACCCGATGGACGACGAGTACTACAACGAACCACTCGACCCTGCGAACCTCGACCGCTTTGCCCTCCAGTTGCGGGTCTCCGGCCTGATTCAGAGCGGCGTCGACGAAGCAAAGACGCTGATCGACCGCTTCGCTTCCGGCTCCGTCGTCGAACAGCCCGACCCGGAGCCAGTGACCGACCGGACCACGCTGGACGCGCTGAACCGGCGGATGTACGAGGTCGAGGTCGGCGCGGCGGTACGCGCTGCCCTGCTCGACGTGCTTCGCACGCTTGTGCTGGAGTTCGAGTGCAACGAGACGAACTCCCTGCTCACCGACCGTACGTTCCTGGTCAAGGCGATCAAGATTCTGCGGGGCGCAGCGCTACTGGCGGGCCGTGACGCCGTCAACCTGGAGGATCTCGCAGCCCTGTCCTGGATGACGACTTTCCGCGTACCGCCGGAGGCGCACGAGGCGCTGCCCCGGATCATTGGACGCGTGAGCCGGCAGATCCAGGCGGTGTAGCGGCAGCGTAGCAACCCGTGGTCGCCGCTTCGCGGCGCGCCCTCTTCAGAAGCCGGCGGGGGCGCCGCCGCACCGAGTTGTCTAGTGCTGGGAGATCTCGACGATCAGCCCGTCGGGGCCGCCTGTCCGCACATAGGCCCAGTTCTTGCCGGGCTCGTGGAAGACGAGTTCGCCACCGTTCTCAAGCAGTTCCTCCAGCGTGCTCTCCACATCGTCCACCTCGAAGGCGATGTGGTGCATGCCGGGTCCGACGTCGTCGAGATAGCGCGACTGGACGATCCGTCCTTCGACCGGCTGGATGATCTCGATCACCGTGTCACCGAGCTGCGCCCAGTACTCCTTCGCCTTCCAGGTACGCCCCTTCGCGTCGACGCCGCCCATGTCGGCGTTCAGCTTCCACGGACCGATACCGAGCACCTTCTCCCAGGCCCGCATCACCTGGTCCGCGTCCTTGACCGCGAGGCTCACGTGGTGGAGCTTCTTCAGCTTCGCCTTCGCCATCTACACACCTCCGCGAGGCCCGATACGCAGGGCCTGATCGCAAGCTCGGCTGCAGGTTCTACTCCTGCCCGGAACTGGACTGGCCCTTCTCGAACTCCGCCTCGAGCAGACGCGCCCCGCGCAGCGTGTTGCCCATCGCGTAGTTGCCCTCGTGGCAGGCGTACTCGTAACTCTTCCCGCTCGTCTTCGGCCACGGCAACTCGCCGCTGTACGACGCCTCGTACTCCGGGTTTTCGACCGTGAAGCTGTAGAGCAGGTTGTTCCCGTCGACCGGGCTGAACTTCTCGATGACGCGCACGCCCTCGCCACGAAGATCCGGCATGTCGCGGAAGTTCGTCGTCTCGACGACCAGCGTGTCGCCTTCCCACCAGCCGATCGAGTCGCCGCTCAGCGACGTGTAGTCGGCCGGCATGTGCTCGCCGCCGATCCGGACGACCCGGGCCCAGTGCATCCACTCGATCATGATCATGAAGTGGTCTTCGGTCTGCACGATCGTCTTCACGTTGTTGTACGGCAGCGAACGGATCGCGACCGAGGCCGTCGGCTGGTACATGCAGCGGACGCCGACGATGTTCGTCTCGGGGCCGTCGTAGGGGATGTCGCCGGACTCGAGCCACCAGGCGTAGCCACGGTTCGGCCACGCGAACTTCGGTGCGGCGGCTGAACGCTTCTTGCCCTCTTCCGTCATCGCCGGCATCTGCCCGTTGGGAGGATCGGTCAGCACCGAGGTCCGGTACTTGCCGTCGATCATGAAGTTCTGGCTGCCCCATTCGAACCAGAAGTTGTTGTAGGCGCCGACGTTGCCGCCCTTCTCGGGCGCCGCGCGCTCGCCAGCCGAAGCGCTGGGCCCGTCCTGGGCGGCGTTCGCATCGGCGCGCCGCTTCGCGTTCGCCTCCGCCTCCTCGGGAGTGAGGGTCAACTTGTCGCCGAACTCCTTGGGCCGGGCGAACGGCGTAATGCTCGAGATGTCGTACACGCCAGTGAAGTCCGGCTTGCCGCTGGCGGTCCTCTTGATGCCGTCTTCGGCGGCAACGACCGCGGACGCGGCGACCACGAGCCCAACCAGCACGGCGGTGGCGATGAGCGACTTCTTCATGTCGGCCTCCCTGCGTTGAAGCGCAATTCTGCTGCTGTAGGCGCTCATCATAGCGCGCTTCCGCTGCGATACTCTTCCCCGCCACGACACCGATTCCTGTCAGGAGGTCCGATGCCACGATCCGTCCCCGTTACCGTCACGGTCAACGGCAGCGCGCACGAGCGAGAGGTCGAACCGCGCACGCTGCTGGTCCACTTCCTGCGCGAGGAACTCGACCTCACCGGAGTCCATATCGGCTGCGAGAGCACCCTCTGCGGCGCCTGCACCGTGCACCTGAACGGCCGCGCCGTGAAGAGTTGCACCGTACTGGCGGTCCAGGCCGACGGCCAGGAAGTGACGACGATCGAGGGCCTCGCCGCGGACGCGAACAACCTGCATCCGCTTCAGGTCGGGTTCTGGGAGAAGCACGGCCTCCAGTGCGGCTACTGCACTCCCGGGATGATCATGGCGGCGAAACAGTTGCTCGACGACAACCCGAATCCGACCGAGGATGAGATCCGGGAAGCGATCGACGGCAACATCTGTCGCTGCACCGGCTACCAGCAGATCGTCGACGCGGTCCAGCACGCGGCGGAAGCCGCGGGAGCGGCCTGATGGTCACGTTCCGTCCGAACTCCGTCGGCAAGGCGATCAAGCGGCGCGAGGACCCGCGCCTGATCCGGGGCCTCGGCACCTACACGGACGACGTCAAGCTTCCCGGCATGACCTACGCCGCCTTCGTGCGCAGCGACTTTCCGGCCGGCGCCATCCGCTCCATCGACACGACCGCCGCGGCCGACCACCCCGGTGTGGTTGCCGCCTACACCTACGCCGACATGGACGGACAGGTCGGGCCGAGTCCGGTCGGGGCCGAGATGCCGGGTATGGGCAAGGCGGATCACCCGCTGCTGGCGGACGGCCGGGTCCTCCACGTCGGCCAGCCGGTCGCCGTGGTGGTTGCCGAAACGCCGTACGCCGCCCGGGACGCCGCCGGACTGGTCGAGGTCGACATCGAGCCGCGAGAAGCCGTGGTCGACGTCGAAGCCGCGATGGCGCCGGACGCGCCCAGGGTCTACGAGGAACTCGACAGCAACATCTGCATCCAGGTTCCGGTCCCCAACCCGGAAGCGGACAAGCTCTTCGAACAGGCCGACCAGACCCTCTCGATGCGCCTGCTCAACCAGCGCGTCGCCCCCTTCCCGATGGAGGGCCGCGCGATCTGCGCGCACTGGGAGGAGGGCCCCGGCAAGCTGACGATCTGGACCTCGAACCAGGCTCCCCACTTCGTCAAGCAGCAGATCGCGATGTGCCTCCGGATCCCGGAGATCCGTATTCGCGCGATCGCACCGGAGGTCGGCGGCGGCTTCGGCGCGAAGATACCGACCTATCCCGAGGATCCTCTCCTGTGCTGGGTGTCCCGGGAGCTGCGCCGGCCGGTCAAGTGGTCCGAGACCCGGACCGAGAACCTCCTCGGCATGACGCACGGCCGCGGCCACGTCGAGAAGATCGACGTCGCCTTCCAGAACGACGGCCGCGTGCTGGCGCTCAAGGGCCAGACGATCTCCGAGCTTGGCGCCTGGCGGTCCTTCTACGGTCCCTTCATCGCGCTCTCGACGCACACGATGTCCTGCGGCTGCTACGACATCAGGGCGGTCGCCTGGGAGACCTTCGCGGTCTACACGAACACGATGGCGACCGAGGCCTACCGCGGCGCCGGACGCCCCGAAGCCGCCTACATCATCGAGCGGGTGATGGACGAGGTGGCGGCGGCAACCGGCCTCGACCCGGTCGCGGTACGGCGACGGAACTTCGTCGACAAGGACGCGTTCCCCCACACCACCGCCTCGGGCGCGGTCTACGACAGCGGCGACTATGAGAAAACGCTGGACCGGATGATCGAGCTCGTCGGCTACGACGACGCGCGCGAGGCGCAACGGCAGGCACGCGACGACGGCCGGCTGGTCGGCATCGGGGTCGCCGCCTTCACCGAGGTCTGCGGCATCGGTCCTTCGGGCGGTACAGCTCCGCACCAGCGGATGGGTACCTGGGAGAGCGCGACCGTCCGTGTCGAGCCCAGCGGCAACGTGACCGTCTACACCGGCGTGTCGCCCCACGGCCAGGGCCAGGAGACGGCCTTCGCCCAGATGGCTTCGGACGCCTTCGGCGTCGGTCTCGACGACGTCGTCGTCGTCCACGGCGACACGGACCAGGTCCAGCACGGAGTCGGCACCTTCGGCAGCCGCGGCATCGCCGTCGGCGGCGCGGCGCTTCACATGGCGCTGACCAAGGTCCACGCCAAGGCGACGCGCATCGCGGCCCACCATCTCGACGCGCCGGTCGACCAGATCGACTACGAGGACGGCGAGTTCACGGTCAGCGGGACCGACCGGAAGCTGACCTTCCGCCAGGTCGCCGAAATGGCCCATCTCTGGAACGTCGCCGTCCCGGGCGAAGAGCCCGGCCTCGAGGCGGTCGCCCGCTTCGAACCGCCGGGAACGACCTTCCCCTTCGGCGCCCACCTGTGCCAGGTCGAGGTCGATCCCGAGAGTGGCCAGATCGAGATCCAGCGCTACGTGGCGGTCGACGACTTCGGCGTAGTGATCAATCCGATGCTGGCCGACGGCCAGCGGATCGGCGGCGTCGTCCAGGGCATCGGCCAGGCGATGTGGGAAGAGGTCCAGTACGACGACGGCGGCCAGCTTCTATCCGGCACCCTGATGGACTACGCCGTGCCGCGCGCCAAGCACTTCCCCCGCATGGTGCTGGACAACACCGTCACGCCGACGGACGTCAACCCGCTCGGCGCCAAGGGCATCGGCGAGCTGGGAACGATCGGATCGACCCCCTGCGTGGTCAACGCGATCGTCGACGCGCTGCGGCCGCTCGGCATCACGAACATCGACATGCCGGCCAAGCCGGAACGCGTCTGGCAGGCGATTCAGGCGGCGGCATCGGCGCAGTAACCTGCTGCCTCGCCTGACCGTCCTCGCGGCAGCGGCGAGCGTGCTCGCGGCTGCGTCTTCCCTCGGCGCCCAGGAACACCGGTTCGGTCCGCTGCCCGTGGCTGAGGCCTGGCTGGGCAGCGGCTCGGGTTTCCTCAGCCTGCCGATCGAGGCGCCGGCCGCCCCGGAGG
>VXUF01000085.1:0-7751 GCA_009837085.1 Holophagales bacterium | reverse complement strand
CGCCCTCGCCCGGCGTCTCAGGAATCTCCTGCGCCGGCATGGAGAGCCACCGGCGGACGCTCGACGCGCGCAGGCACGTCGGACGGCGGCTCGAACTCGGGCTCAAGGCCAGCCTCGTCAACGCCGACGGCGGCGTCATCGACCCGCTGATCGAGGGTTTCCACGACTTCTTCGGCTTCCGCCAGTCCGGGCGACCCCAGACCCTCGAGAACGGCTACGCCCTCTACTTCCGCCGCGACGGTCCCGGCGGCTACGGGGAACAGCTCCGGTTCGTGCGCGTCGCGCAGGCAGGGCTCGGCGTCGGGGAAACGATCGTCTCGCTCAAGTCCGGCCTCGGGCCCGAATCCGCCACCTGGCGGCAGGCCGTCCAGGTCCAGCTCAAGCTCCCCACCGCCGATGTCGACCGCTTCCACGGCACCGGCTCGGTCGACGCCGCGATCCAGTACCTGGTATCCCGGCCCTGGCGGCGCTGGACCCTCCACGGCAACGCCGGCTTCACCCGCCTCGGCAGCCACGACATGCTGACGCTCGAGCCGCAGAACATCGTGACCGTCGCCATCGCCGGCGAACGCCCTGTCGGCCCCAGGTCCTCGATCGTCCTTCAACTCCGCCACCAGCAGAGCCCTTTTCGCCAGCTCAACCTTTCCATCCTCGGCGTGACGGCGACACTCATCGACATCGGCTGGACCCGAAGCCTGAAGCCCTCTCGCAGCGGCCTCGACCGCTCCGCCTACTTCAGCCTCAGCAACAACACGGCCAAGTACGGCTCCGCCGTCGACATCAGTCTGCACGCAGGCATCCGGTTCCGAAGTAACTGACTCGACCGGTCACCGACGACGTCCAGTCACCGGCGGCGGCCGGAGGGGAGAGGGTCCCAGAGGGCTGGAGGCAAGCGACGCTCGACGACCTTCCATCAACCAACACCCGTGCGGAGCGCAGCCGACCGAAGCGAGCGCCAACTTCCCCTTCACCAAGAGAGCGCGAGCGGCCGCTGGGACCCTCTCCCCTCCGGCCACCGCCGGTGACGGGTGCACGCCGCCGCCGCGGCCGTCACCGCGGTACCGCTAGCGCTCGGGCGCTTTCCGGTAGTCGAGCGGCGGCTGCTGGCCCTCTTCGAGCGCCGCACGGTACGGACGATCAGCGAGCCGGCGGTCGAGCTCCTCCCTCGCCGCTTCGACGATCGAGGGATCGGCAAGCAGATCCCAGGCCGTCGCGGCCAGCACGCGGGCGGCCATCAGCATGCCCTGGCGACCGATCGTCGTGCCGCCTGCGGCGACCGCCTGCCAGGAATGGGCCGGCGTGCCGGGTACCCAGCACGCCGTCCGAATGCCCGTCGTCGGCGCCACCCAGGAGACGTCGCCGACGTCGGTCGAGCCGAGGGTCGCCTTGCCGGTATCGTCGCTGAGTTCGGAGACGGAGGCCAGGGGCCGTGGCTTGAGCAACGACTCCTGAAGCTTCCTGGCCCACGCCTTCTCCTCTTCCGTGTAGCCGATGTCGATGAGGGCCTCGAAGTTGGCGAGCGAGACCCTGGACAGCGTGTCGTTCGGCAGCAGGTTGTGGATGCCGCCCAGGAACTCGATCTCCAGTTCCGTCTCCGTGGCGTGGCCGGCGCCTTCGGCCACGAGCACCAGACGGTCGTAGATCGAGCGCGCCACATCCATGTCCGGATGGCGTACGTAGTAGTACGCCTCGGCAAACGCCGGCACCACGTTCGGTGCGTCGCCGCCCGCGGTGATCACGTGATGAATGCGGGTCCGGTCCGGCGTGTGCTCCCGGAGAAGCTCGGCGCCGTAGTTCAGGATCGCCACCGCGTCGAGCGCCGACCGGCCCGCTTCGGGCGACGCCGCAGCATGGGCGCTGCGGCCGCGATAGCGAAACTTGGCCGCCACGCGGGCCAGGTTGGTCGGATCGCCGGCCGAGTTCCCGTCGCCCGGGTGCCAGTGCAACACCGCGTCCACGTCGTCGAACAGTCCGGCACGAGCCATGAAGGCCTTGGCGCCACCGCCCTCTTCCGCGGGCGTGCCGTAGAGCCGTACGGTGCCCCCGATCGCGCCGCCGCGGATGCCGTCGGCCACCGCCAGCGCGGCACCGAGCGAGCCGGCGCCGAACAGGTGGTGGCCGCAGGCGTGACCCCAGTCAGGTCCCTCGCGCGGTGAACGGGTGGGAACCGCCTCCTGCGACAGTCCCGGCAGAGCGTCGAACTCGGCCAGAATCGCGATCACGGGGCGGCCTGCCCCGAACGAGGCAACGAAGCTGGTCGGAATGCCGGCGACGCCGCGCGCGACCTCGAACCCCTCCTCCTCGACGATCGAGGCGAGCAGGGCCGACGACTTCGTCTCCTGGTAGCCCGGTTCAGCCCACTCCCAGATCTTTCGGGCGGCGTCCCAGAGCAGGTCGGCGCGCGCCGCCACCGCGGCCTCCAGACCCGCCTTCTCCACCACCCCGCCGGCGGCTGCCGGGCCGAGAGGAAGGAGAACGAGGGCACAGCAGGCAGCGGCGGCCGCGCGCATCCGCCTATTCATCGAACACGATGACCTGGCGCGCGACCTCGCCGGTCTTAAGGTTCTGCAGGGCCTCGTTGATCTGCGAGAACTCGATCCGGTCCGAGATCAGCTCATCGAGCTTCAGCCGGCCGCCCAGGTAGAACTCGACCAGGCGCGGCATGTCGACGCGGAATCGGTTCGATCCCATCGTGCAGCCCTGCAGACACTTGGACTGCAGCAACTCGTGGCCCGGGATCTCGACCTTCTGGCCCATCGGCACCATGCCGATGACGGTGGCCGTACCGCCCGGCCGCAGCATCGCCCACGCCTGCTCCGCCGTGGCCTTGAGCCCGATCGCCTCGAAGGCGTAGTGGACGCCGCCGTCGGTGAGATCCAGCACCTGCTTCACCGTGTCGCCGTCCGATGCGTCGATCGTGTCGGTGGCGCCGAACGCCCTCGCAAGATCGAGCTTCGACGCCACGCGGTCGATGGCGATGATGCGCGAGGCCCCGGCCAGGTCCGCGCCGTTGATCGTCGACAGGCCGATGCCGCCGCAGCCGATGACCGCGACCGTCGACCCGGGCTCCACCGCCGCGGTCCGGAACGCCGCGCCCACGCCGGTGATCACGGCGCAGCCGATGACCGCCGCCCGGTCGAGCGGCATGTCCTTCCTGATCTTCACCACCGCGTTCTCATGCACCAGCATCTGCTCCGCGAACGAGGCCAGATCGGCGAACTGAGAGATAGGGCGCGGGCCGCCGCCGTTGCTCGCCGGCAACGCCAGCCGCGGTTCCTCCGTTCTCGGCCGTCGCGTAGCGCGCTTGTCGCAGAGCGCCGGCTCGCCGCTCATGCAGTACTCGCAGTAGCCGCAGAACACGGAGAGACAGGTGATCACATGGTCGCCCGGCTGGACGTAGCGCACCTCGGAGCCGACCTGTTCCACGATGCCGGACGCTTCGTGGCCGAGGATCGCCGGTGTGCGAATCGGCCACAGCCCGTCCACGAAGTGCAGGTCGCTGTGGCAGACCCCGACCACCGAACTCCGGACGAGGATCTCGTGCGGTCCCGGCTTGCTGATCGCAACATCGGTGATCTCGAGCGGTTGCCCGACTTCGTGGAAAACGGCTGCTTTCATGGAGCGGAGTCCTCGTGGCTTCGGGTGAGAAACCGGCAGGCTATCAGCGGCGCCACCCGCCTCCCGACCGCCACGCAGCGGGATCCGGCGCGCGCCGGCGATAAGCTGCCGCGATGATCCCCACGCCGGCCCCTGGTTTCCGCGTTCGTTCTCTGACGCTCGCCGTCGCAGCCGTCACCGCCGCCGCTCCGGTCTTCGCCCAGCGCACCGTAAAGCCCGTTCTGCACGGGCGCCACTGGGTGGCGGTGACCGGGAAACCGCTGGCCGCCACCGCCGGCGCCCTCACCTTCGCCCGCGGCGGCAACGCCGTGGACGCGACGTGCGCCATGCTCGCGGCCACGTCGACGATGTGGGACACGCTCGGCTGGGGCGGGGAAACCCAGGCCCTGATCTTCGACCCGCGGAACAGCGAGGTGGTCGGAATCAACGCGCTCGGCGCCGCGCCGACCGGCGCGACGGTCGAGTTCTACCGCGACCAGGGCCACGTCTACCCACCCGAGTACGGGCCGCTCGCGGCGGTGACGCCGGGCACCCCCGGCGGTCTGATCGTGATGCTCTCGCACTACGGGACGATGAGTCTGGCCGAGGTGCTCGAGCCGGCGATCCAGATGGCGGACGGCTACCCGATCGAGCGCGCCCAGGCCGACAACATGGAGCGGCGCAGGGAGATGCTCCAGCAGTGGCCGGACTCGGCGCGGGTGTTCCTGCCCCACCTGTCGTCGTCCGAGAGCAGCGAGGGGCGCGCGGCGCCGAGCGCCGGCGAGATCTTCCGCCAGCCGGACCTGCTCGACACCTTGCGCAAGCTCGTCGACGCTGAGGCCGTCGCCCTCAAGCAGGGCAAGACCCGCGAGCAAGCCCTGGCCGCCGCCTACGACCGCTTCTACCGCGGCGACATCGCCGAGGAGTTCGTCCGCGGCTCGCGGGAACTGGGCGGTCTCCACACGATGGCCGATCTGGATCAGTGGCAGGTCCATATCGAGGAGCCGGTGCGCACGAACTACCGCGGCGTCGACGTGTACAAGCTGACCTCCTGGGTCCAGGGGCCGGTCATGCTCCAGGCGCTGAACATCCTGGAGAACGCCGACCTGAAAGCGATGGGCTACAACTCGGCCCGTTACATTCACGCGCTCTACCAGGCAATGAACCTGGCCTTCGCGGACCGCGACTTCTACTACGGCGATCCCTACTTCCCGCCCGCAGAACCGCTGGAGGGCCTGTTGTCGAAGAGCTACGCCCGCGCGCGCTACGAGTCGATCGACTGGGACCGGAACGACGAAGGCGCCCGTCCCGGCGATCCGTACGCCTTCCAGGAGGGTGAGAACCCCTTTCTCGACCTGCTCGAACAGTGGACTCCGATCCCGCCGGCGGCGGACGCGGAGGGCGAACAGGGCTTCCAGCAGGCGTCGGCCGGCCGACAATCCTTGCCGCGGATGACCTACGAGGAGGCCTTCACCGCCGGGACGACCTCGATCCAGGCCGCGGACGCCGAGGGCTGGGTGGTGTCGGTGACCCCCAGCGGGGCCTGGATCCCCGCCGTGATCGCCGGCCGCACCGGCATCGGCATGAGCCAGCGGATGCAGAGCTTCGTGCTCGACCCGGGGCTCAACCCGTACAACCTGCCCGAACCGGGCAAGCGGCCCCGCGCCACGCTGACACCCGGCATGGCGCTCAAGGACGGAGCGCCCTACCTGTCGTTCGCGGTCCAGGGCGGCGACACGCAGGACCAGAACCTGCTCCAGTTCTTCCTGAACGTCGTCGAGTTCGGCATGAACGTCCAGGAAGCCGTCGAAGCGGCGAACATCACCAGCCACCAGATGCAGAGCTCCTTCGGAGCGCACGAATCGCGGCCGGGAGACCTCGATGTCCGTCGCGACGTGCCGCCCTGGGTACGGGACGAACTGCGCGCGATGGGCTACAGCGTGCGCGCGCTGGACCGGACTTCCGGGCCGATCACCGCGATCTGGTTCGACCGCGAGAACGGCACGCTGTGGGGCGGAGCCAGCGACTTCGGCGAGGACTACGGCATCGCCTGGTGAGACGGATCAACCGCCCCTCTTGACTCAAGGAGACCGCCCGTGAAGCGACTGCTCGGCGCCACCTCTGCTCTCTTCCTCCTGATCTCCGTCATGGCCTGCGGCGAGTCCGCAGACAACGGAACCCCGTCGGCCGACATCGTCGACATCCCGAACACGAAGTACGTGCTGGACAACGGACTGCGCCTGATCGTCCACGAGGACCACAAGGCGCCGATCGTCGCCGTCAACGTCTGGTACGACGTCGGCGCCGGCGACGAGAAGGTCGGCAAGACCGGCTTCGCGCACCTGTTCGAGCACCTGATGTTCAACGGCAGCGAGCACTTCAACGACGACTACTTCAAGCCCTTCGACCGCGTCGGCGCCACCGGCATGAACGGGACGACGAACCAGGACCGGACGAACTACTTCCAGGTCGTGCCGACGACCGCGCTCGACATGGCGCTGTGGATGGAGTCCGACCGCATGGGCCACATGCGGGCGGCGGTCGACCAGGCCCGGCTCGACGAGCAGCGCGGCGTGGTCCAGAACGAGAAGCGCCAGGGCGAGAACCAGCCCTACGGCAAGGTCTTCCTGACCATCTTCGAGAACACCTACCCCGACGGCCACCCCTACGACCACTCGACGATCGGCTCGATGGAGGACCTGAACGCCGCCTCTCTGGCCGATGTCCACGAGTGGTTCGACACCTGGTACGGCGCCGCCAACGCCGTTCTCGTCGTCGCCGGCGACGTCGAGGCCGAGGACGTGAAGGCCCGGGTCGAGAAGTACTTCGGCCACATCCCGTCCGGGCCGCCGCTGATCAAGCCCGACGTTTCTCTCGCCCGCCGCAGCGAGCCGAGCCGGATCGTCCTCCAGGACCGGGTACCCCAGGCCCGGGTCTACAAGGCCTGGAACGTCGCCACGGTCAAGGACAAGTCGGTCGATCACCTCTCCCTGGCCAGCGACGTCCTGGCCGCCGGCAAGAGTTCCCGCCTCTACAAGCGGCTGGTCTACGACGATCAGATCGCCACCGACGTCAGCGCCTTCGTCATGACCCGCCAGTTCGGCAGCCTGTTCCTCGTCATCGCGACCGCCACGCCCGGCCAGGACCTCGCCGAGGTCGAGGCCGTCCTCGACGAGGAACTCGAGGCCTTCCTCGTCTCGGGACCGACCGAGGCCGAACTGGCGCGGGCGCAGGCCAGCACGCGGGCCAGCTTCATTCGCGGCGTCGAACGGATCGGCGGCTTCGGCGGCAAGTCCGACGTGCTGGCGGCCAGCGAGGTCTACCTCGGCAGCCCCGACGGCCACAAGACGACCCAGGCGAACCTCCTGGCGGCCACCGTCGCCGACGTCCACGGCGCCGCCGTCGAGTGGCTGGACGATGGTGTTCTCACCGTCGAGGTGAGGCCCTTCGCCACCTACACGACGAGTGACAGCACGGTCGACCGTTCGTCCGGTCCGCCCGAGGTCGCCGAGTTCCCCTCGGCTTCGTTCCCGGCTCGCGAAACCGCGGAACTCGACAACGGACTGAGCCTCATCCTTGCCCGGCGCGACGCGGTGCCGGTGGTCAACCTGACCATGCTCCTCGACGCCGGCTACGCCTCGGACCAGTTCGCCCTGCCGGGCACCGCGCGGATGGCGATGGGGATGCTCGACGAAGGCACAACGTCCAGAGACGCACTCGAGATCTCGGACACGCTCGACAGCCTCGGCGCCAACCTCGGAGCGGGTTCGAACCTCGACGTGTCGACCGTATCGATGAGCGCGCTCGCGGAGAATCTCGACGAATCCCTCGACCTGTTCGCCGACGTCATCCTGAACCCCTCCTTCCCGGAGGACGAGTTCGAGCGCCAGCAGCAACAGCAGTTGGCTGGCATCGGCCGCGAGAAGGTGCAGCCGGTGTCGATGGCCCAGCGCGTCCTGCCCCGCATTCTCTACGGCGAGGGTCACGCGTACAGCAATCCGCTGACCGGCTCGGGCACCGAGGAGTCGGTGGGCGCACTCGATGTCGACGCCCTGCGCGCGTTCCACGACACCTGGTTCAAGCCGAACAACGCGACCCTGATCGTCGTCGGCGATCGCGTCAGAATCGAGGAGAAGATCCGGGCTTTGGACCTC
>VXUF01000025.1:4352-41133 GCA_009837085.1 Holophagales bacterium | reverse complement strand
CCGGCGGGGCCGGGGGTGCGGGCGGGGCCACCGCCGCGGTGCCTGCGAGCAGGTCTCCCTGGGCAGCGGCGGTCGCGGTTCCGGTGGCTGCGGCCGTTGCAGCCGGAGCCGGTTGCGCGCTCGCGGCGACGGCGCCTTCCTCGATCCGCGCGATCACGGCCCCGATCGGCACCGTCTCGCCCTCCGCGCAGACGATCTCGGAGAGAACGCCGGCTACCGGAGAAGGCATCTCGACGGTCACCTTGTCCGTTTCGAGTTCCACGATCGGATCGTCTCTGCCGATGGCCTCACCGGGCTGTTTGATCCAGCGGATGATCAGCGCTTCCGTGACCGACTCGCCGATCTCGGGGATTCTGACTTCGTATGTCATGCGGTGTGCCTTCGAGGGATTCTCACGCAGGGTCGGCCGAGTCGGCGAACGCGGCTTCCATCAGTTGCTGCTGCTCCAGCTTGTGGCTGGTCGGAGAACCGGTCGCCGGACTCGCCGACTGCGGGCGGTAGACCCCCGACAGGGGCCTGCCGCCCATCAGGAAGCCGAAGTTGAGCCGCAAGTAGGACCAGGCGCCCATGTTCCGCGGTTCCTCCTGCACCCAGCGGACCTCGGCGTCGACCGGGAACGCGGCCAGCGCCGCGTCGAGCTCCTGTTTCGGGGCGGGGTAGAACTGCTCCATCCGCAGGATCGCGTGATCGTGCACTCCTGTTTCCTGGCGGTGGGCGTCGAGGTCGTAGAACACCTTGCCGGCGCAGAGGAGGACCCGTCGCACCTTGGCCCGATCCGCGTCGCTGGCAACGGAAGGGTCGGGCAGGACTTGTTGGTACCGACCGCCGGCGAGCTCGGCCAGGGAAGATCCGACCTCCCGGCGACGCAGCAGGCTCTTCGGGGTGAAGACGACCAGCGGTTTGCGCTGGGCGCGTTCGACCTGGCGCCGCAGCAGGTGGAAGTACTGCGCCGGCGTCGACGGGTAGACGATCTGCATGTTCTCCTCGGCGGCGAGCAGCAGCCAGCGCTCGACGCGAGCGCTCGAGTGCTCGGGACCCTGGCCCTCGAAGCCGTGTGGCAGCAGGATGACGAGGCCGCTCAGCCGGTTCCACTTGTCCTCGGCGCTGGTGATGAACTGGTCGATGATCACCTGGGCCGCGTTGACGAAATCGCCGAACTGCGCCTCCCAGAGCACCAGGCCGTCCGGGTAGTCCAGGCTGAAGCCGTACTCGAAGCCGAGCACGCCGGCTTCCGACAGCGGGCTGTTGAAGATCTCGATTGGCTCCTGGTTCTCCGCGATGTTCATCAGCGGCCGGTGGTTGTAGTCGGTCACCCGGTCGTGCAGCACGGCGTGACGCTGGCTGAAGGTCCCGCGCTCGCAGTCCTGGCCGCTCAGCCGCACGCGATTGCCCGAATCGGCGGTGGCGGCGAAGGCGAGCGCCTCCGCGGCGGCCCAGTCGACGGGCCGCTTTCCTTCGGCCATGTCGGCACGGGCCGCGAGGAAGCGCCTCAGGTTGCGGTGCAGGTTGAAGCCTTCGGGCAGCACGACCATGCGCCTCAGGTATTCGATCAGCTTGCCCTGGTCGACACCGGTGTCCGGCTCCGGCGTGTCCTCCATGCGCCCGCCGACGAACGCGTTCCAGACGCCGTCGTAGGCCTGCGGACTCGTCTTCTCGTTCATGCGGCGGGCGGTGGCGAGCGCCCCCTCGAGCCGCTTCTCCTCGCGCTGGATGTGCACCTCCGCCTCCTCGGGCTTGATCTCGCCGAGTTCGAGCAGGTGCTCCAGGTAGTGGACCCGGACCGGATCCCGGGCCCGGATGCCGTCGTAGAGGATGGGCTGGGTGAAGGCCGGTTCGTCGCCTTCGTTGTGGCCCCGCCGCCGGTAGCAGTAGAGGTCGATGATCACGTCGCGGCGGTAGCGCTCGCGGAAGTCGAGGGCGACGTTGACGACCTGGGCCACCGCCTCGGGCTGCTCGCCGTTGACGTGGAAGATCGGCGCCTGGAGCATCTTCGCGACGTCGGTGCAGTAGGTGTTGGAGCGCGAGCTCTCGGGCGGCGTGGTGAAGCCGATCTGGTTGTTGACGACAACATGGAACGCTCCCCCGATGTGGTAGGGGGGAAGCTGCGACAGGTTCAGCGACTCCTGGACGATTCCCTCGCCGGCAAAGGCAGCGTCGCCGTGGATGAGGAACAGCACCGCCCGGTCGCGCAGTTCGTTGCCGATCCGGTCCTGCTTGGCGCGGACGCGGCCCATCGCCACCGGGTTGATGAACTCGAGGTGGCTCGGGTTGAACGACAGGGAGAGGTGGATTCTGCGGCCCTGATCCGTGGTCCAGTCGCTCGAGTGCCCCATGTGGTACTTGACGTCACCTCCGCCCGTGTACTGCTCCGCGTCGAGGTCCTCGAACTCGCGGAAGATGTCCCGGGTCGGCTTGCCGATGATGTTCGCCAGCACGTTCAGGCGGCCGCGGTGGGACATCCCGAAGACGATCTCTATCGCGCCCTGGGCGGCCACCTTCTCGATCGCCAGGTCGAGGAGAGGGATCAGGCTCTCTGCGCCCTCGAGTGAGAAGCTCTTGGCGCCCAGGTACTTCTTCTGGATGAACTCCTCGAACACCGCGGCGTCGATCAGCTTCTTCAGGATGCGCACCTGCTCGCGGCGGGTGAGCTGGACCCGGTTGCGACTGACCTCCATCCGCTCCTGGAGCCAGGAGCGGACCTCCAGGTCGTCGATGTGCATGAACTCGGCGCTGATGTACTTGCAGTACGTTTCGCGCATCCGGTCGAGCAGTTCGCGCACCGTTGCCGTATCGGCGCCGGGGATGCCGGCCGTCGACACCGTGCGGTCCAGGTCGCTCTGTCGGATGCCCAGCCCCTCGAGCTCGAGTTCCTCCGGCAGCACGGGCGGATTGCGGAGCGGGTTGATGTCGGCGTACAGGTGACCGCGGATCCGGTAGTTGCGGATCATGTCGTCGACGCGGCGCTGCAGTTCGATGTCCGCCGTCAGTGCTGGCGGCCCGCTTGCGGGCGCCGTTTCAGCTGGCGGCGGGGCAGGCCCCGGTTCTCTGGTCGGCGCAGTCGCCGGCGCGGCGATGACGGGGCGCGCCGCTCCGCCATTGCCGCCGAACAGGGTGGAGGGCTGCAGTTCCGGCCCGATAGCAGCGTTTCCCAGCTCGCCGCTGGCGGCCAGGGCGTCGAAGTACCGACGCCAGGCCGGGTCGAGCGACGCCGGATCGCGGCGATAGTCGGCGAGAAGCGCTTCGACGTAGTCGAGGGAGAGGCTGTGCAACCCGGTCTGCTCGCTCATCGCTGCCTACCTCCTGGGTGGGGAGCCCGGCGGCGTCAGGCCCGTTCGGCCTGGAGCCGCGGGTCGATTACATCCCTCAGCGTATCGCCGACAAGGTTGAAACTCAGCACCGCGAGGAAGATCGCCACGCAGGCGGGAGGAATCATGTGGCCGGCGGTGAACAGATTCTCGTAGCCGGAACGGAGGATCGTGCCCCAGGAGGCGTCGGGCGGCTGCACGCCGAAGCCGAGCCAGGAGAGTCCCGCTTCGATGAGGATGGACACCGCGATGCCGAAGGTCACGCTGACCAGGACCGGCGCGAGCGCGTTGGGCAGCAGGTGGCGGAGGACGAGCTGCGCCGGCCTGACCCCCAGCGACCGGGCGGCGAGGGCATAGTCCGTCTCGCGGATGCGCAGGATCTCGCCACGAGCGAAACGGGCGATGCCGACCCAACGGGTCAGGCCGATCACGATCATCACGTTCTCGATGCTGGGCGGGAACCAGGCCAGTACGGCGAGGATCAGGAAGAAGGGCGGGAAGCACATGACGACTTCGATGAAGCGCGAGATGACAAGGTCCGCCGCGCCGCCCGCGTAGCCGGCGATGCAACCGAGCACGAGGCCGAGGATGACCGCGATGCCCATCGACAGGAAGCCGACCTTCATCGACACGACGGTGCCGTGGACCATCCGCGACAGAACGTCGCGCCCTGACTGATCGGTCCCCAGCCAATGACGGCTGGAAGGCCCGGCCAGGGGCTCGGCGGCGATCTCCCTCGGGCCGTAGCGGACCGGCGTCCATAGCGCCCAGTCGCCGCGCTCCGGGTCGAACTCCCGCTTGAAGTCGAAGGTCGCCAGGCGGTAGGGCCGCTGCTTCTGGATGATCAGGCTCGTGCCCGGTACCTGGTGGATGAGGTCGACGACGGCCGGATAGTAGAAGCCGCCGTCGAAGCGGCACAGGATGGGTTGTTCGTTGGCCAGGATGGGCGACAGGAAGGCGACGAGGAACAGTACCGCCACCACGCACAGACCGACCATGCCGAGCCGGTGGGTGCGGAACCGTCGCCAGGTGATGCTCCAGTAGGAGCGGACGGGTGGAGAGTTGCCGGTGGCCGCGACCGTCATCGTCACTTCTCGTAGCTGATGCGGGGATCGACGAGACCGTAGGTCAGGTCGGCGATGAACGTGATGCCGAGCACGAGCAGGGCGGTGATGAAGTTGAGCGCCATGATCGTCGGGTAGTCGCGCTGGAGGACGGACTCGAAGTACAGGCGGCCCAGCCCCGGCCAGTTGAACATGTACTCGAGGATCACGCTGCCGCTCAGCACGAAGGGGAAGGTGAGGCCGATCAGCGAGATCAGCGGGATCAGGCTGTTCGTGAACGCGTGCTTGAGCACGACGCTCCGCTCACCGAGGCCCTTGGCGCGGGCGGTGCGGATGTAGTCCTGCCGCACCACCTCGAGCAGGTTCTGGCGGATGAAGCGGGAGTAGTAGGCCAGGTTGCCGAACGTGAAGCAGAACGTGATCAGGACGTAGTGCTGCGCCAGATCCCACATCTGGCCCAGCGTCGTCATCTCGTCGTAACCGTCGGACCGCATGCCGCGGAAGGGCAGCAGATCCCACTTCACGCCGAGGTACAGGATCAGCAGCATGCCGGCGACGTAGTTCGGCACGGAATAGAGCATGTAGAGCCCGGTGCTGACCGAGCGGTCGAACCCGCCGCCCTGGCGTAGCGCGCTGTAAATCCCGATCGGCGTCGAGATGATCAGGGTCAGCATGAAGGAGAGCAGGGCCACCGACAGCGTTGGCCAGAGCGCCTCGCCGATCTTCGCGGACACCCTCCTGCCGTCGTGGAAGGACGAGCCGAGATCGCCCACGACCAGTTTGCCGACCCAATTCGCGTACTGCACGGGGATCGGCTTGTCGAGCCCGTAGAGCTCCCGCAACTGCTGGTAGACGCGCTCCGAGACCGCGGCGTCGGCGATCTGGGAGGTCTGGATCTGGGCCGGATCGCCCGGTACGAGCTGAATGATGAAGAACGAGATGACCGAGATGCCGAACAGGGTGACCAGTCCGGTGGCGAGCCGGCGGAGGATGTAGCTGAGCAACGGCGATCTCGATGAGGGTGAGGCTGCCTACAATACCGCCCCTTGAAGGGTGCGAGAACAGCGAGGGACGCGGGGCCGGTACGCCGGGAGTTGGCGGCCGTGGTGCGCCTGGCGGCGCCGGTGATCGTGGTCCAGGTCGGGATGGTGCTGATGGGCGCCGTCGACACGATGATGCTGGGCCGCGTGTCGGAGACGGACCTCGCCGCCGGGTCGATTGGCAACGCACTCAGCATCGCCGTGATCTGGTCCTTCATCGGCATCCTGCTGGCGATCGATCCGATGGCCGCGCAGGCGTTCGGCGCCAGTGACCACCGGCAGATCAGCAGGGTGCTTTGCCGCGGCGTCGGAATGGCGGTTCTGTTGTCGGTGCCGGCAACCCTGATCGTGCTCGGACTGGATCGCGTACTTCCGCTCACGGATCAACCGCAGGCCATCGTCGAGCCGGCCGCCGCGTACCTTCGGGGCATCGGCCCCGGAGTCATCGCGTTCCTCCTCTTCATGTGTCTGCGGCAGACGCTCCAGGCGATGAGCATCGTGCGGCCGGCCCTGATCGCGATCGGCGTCGCCAACGTGTTCAACGCGATCGCGAACTGGGCGCTGATCTTCGGCCATCTCGGATTCCCGGCACTCGGTGTGCGGGGCTCCGCCTACGCGACATCCGGATCCCGCTGGGTGATGCTGATCGTCGTCGCCGCGTTCGGATGGCGTCACCTGCGCCGCTACGTCGGCGGCTGGCGGTGGTCGTGGCTACGCCCGGCCGCGTTGCGTCCCTTCCTGTTCGTGGGTGTGCCGATCGCGGTTCAGGTGTCGCTCGAGGTCACCGTGTTCAGTTTCGCGGCCGTGCTGATCGGTCGCCTGGGGGAGGCGCAGCTGAGCGGCCACCAGGTGGCGATCAGCCTCGCCTCGATCTCGTTCATGGTGCCGCTGGGTTTTGCCGGCGCGGCGACGACGCGGGTCGGCAACGCGATCGGGCGCAGGGATCCGGTGGGGGCCCGCCGCTCAGCGCTGGTCTGCCTCAGCCTCGGCGCCGGCGTGATGATCGCCTTCGGCCTCGTCTTCTTCTCGCTGCCGCAGCTTCTGGCGCGCGTCTTCAGCGACGTGCCGGCCGTGATCGCCGCGGCCGCCGCGTTGATTCCGATCGCCGGCCTGTTTCAGGTCGCCGACGGCTTGCAGGTGGCCGCCGCCGGTGTGCTGCGGGGAGCTGCCGACACGCGGTTTCCCGCCGGCGTCGCGCTCGTGGGGTACTGGGTCATCGGCATGCCGGCCGGCGTCTGGTTGACCTTCGAGAGAGGACTCGGCCCAAGCGGCGTGTGGTGGGGCCTTACCTTCGGGTTGGTCTTCGTGGCGATCTTCCTTGCGTTTCGAGTTCGCTGGCGGCTCTGGCTGAGCGGTGCGGTGGGCCTGCTTCCGGCCGAAGTCGTTGAGGACGACTGACGGGAGCTTCACTGCGGACCGTTGCCCGGATAGTCTCCCGCCGGCCCGGAGCGGTCTCCGGTTCCGAGGGAGGTCCAGCCAGCCATGACGAGGAAGAAAGCCGTACTCGCCTACAGCGGCGGTCTCGACACGTCTGTCATCCTGCGCACGCTGCAGGAGATGGGCTTCGACGTCGTGGCCGTGATCGTCGACGTCGGCCAGCGCGAGGATTTCGACGCGCAGGCCCGCCGGGCGGAGGCGATCGGGGCCACGAAGGTCTACGTTGAGGACGTTCGGCGCGAGTTCGTGACGGACTTCATCTACCCGGCGATCGCCGGCAACGCGGTCTACGAGAACCGTTACCTGCTCGGCACGGCCCTCGCGCGTCCGTTGATCGCCCGCCGCCAGGCCGAGATCGCGATCCGCGAGGGCGCCGACGTGCTCTCCCACGGCGCCACCGGCAAGGGCAACGACCAGGTCCGGTTCGAGTTCGCCTATGCCGCCCTGGCGCCGCAGATCGAGGTCTACGCGCCGTGGAAGGACGCGGAGTTCCTGAAGCGCTTCCAGGGCCGCACCGATCTCCTGAACTATGCCGAGGATCAGGGCATCCCGATCGAGGCCTCGTCCGAGAAGCCGTACAGCATGGACGAGAACCTGATGCACAAGAGTTACGAGGCCGGCCTGCTCGAGGACCCGATGCAGACGCCGACCGAGGACATGTTCTCGCTCACCGTGTCCCCTCTCGACGCCCCGGACGAGCCGACCGAGATCGAGATCGAGTTCCAGGACGCGCGCCCGGTGCGGGTACGAGACAGGACGAACGGCGTCGAGCACACGGACCCGCTTACGCTGTTCGAGTACCTGAACGAAGTTGGCGGCCGGAACGGCATCGGCCGCATCGACATCGTCGAGAATCGCTTCGTCGGCATCAAGTCCCGCGGCGTCTACGAGACCCCGGGCGGCACCATCCTCCACCACGCCCTGCGCGATCTCGAGGGTGTGGCGATGGACCGCGAAGTCCGGCGCCTGCGCGACGGCCTGTCTCCCAAGTTCGCCGAGCTGATCTACAACGGCTTCTGGTTCTCGCCCGAGATGGAGTTCATTCGCGCCGCGTTCCAGCAGGCCGAGCGGATCATCGACGGCACGGTCCACCTCCGCCTCTACAAGGGCGGAGTGACCGTCCTCGGCCGCGAGTCACCGAGCTCGCTCTACGACCAGAACCTGTCGTCGATGGACGTCGAGGGCGGCTACGACCAGACGGACGCGCGCGGCTTCATCCGGATCAACGCGCTCCGGCTCAAGGCCCACCAGGTCATCGTCGGCGGGCGGTCGTGAAGCGCACGCGAACCTGACCGGCGACGCCGAGCTGGTACTCGCCGAGGTCGCTGCTCAGCGCGACCTGCGGACGCTCTGCGCTGACTTCCAGGTTCACCCGGTGGGGCGAACTCTTGCGCATCGAGTGGCGGACACCGAGGCGAAGGTGCTCCCGCCCGGTTGCCGATGTCGCCACTGCCTGGGCGAAAGGCGTCACCATGGAGGCGCCGATTCCCACGCCCCAGGCGACTTCGGCCCTGGTGTGTGACGCTCCGGGATCCCTGCGAGCCGACACGGCCGCCAGCGCGTCGGGAGACATGCCGATCCACCGGGGAGCGTCGGAGCGCCACAGGGCGTTCGCCCGCGTCGGTGCGCCGCCGAATTGCTGGGCGACGAGCACTGACAGTCCCTCACCATCCTTCGTCGCTGGACGAAGCTCGATCGTGGCGCCCACGCCCTCTTCCTCGTAGCGCGCCCTGCCCTGGGTTACCAGTGTCCTGCCGGTCGCGTGGACGCGCAGCCGGCCATCGGCGGAAACGACTTCCAGGCCGCCCACGAGTTCGGTTCCGGTTCCGCTCATCGAGGAGCCGCCGTCATAGCGCTGGGCCACCTGGGTGAAGGGGCGAAAGACGAGCGCGCCGACCTTGCGGGTCAGGGAGCCTTCGAGACCGATGCGTCCCCGACCGGCGTCGCCGCCGAGACTGGCGCTTCCGGCTGATCGGCCGAAGCCGCCGTCTCCCTCGACCACGGCGGTGCCGATATCGCCGCGCAGGGCGAACTCGAGTGATCCGGCGGTCGCCACGCGCTGGCGGAAGCCGGCGAGGCCGAGCCGCATGCGCGCGTCCGACGACGGAGACGCGCCGGCCGCCGGCGCCGTGTCCCGAACGAGGTCGCCCTGGCCCATGGCGCCCACTGCCCAGAGCTCCGTCCGGCACGCCTTCCGGGACGGCCCGCGGCAACCCAACGCGTAGCGGGCGTAAGGGTAGACCCCGCTGAGGTCGAGACGCATGGCGCCGTTGCTCGCGTCCGCCAGCCGGTAGCGTCCGGTTGCGTCGAGCCAGGACACGGCAGTCCCGAGCATGAGACGGCCGGCCGTGTAGTCCACGCCCACGAAGGGCAGCTCGGGCTCGACGTTGTACGCGTCCTCGCCTGTGCGTCCACGGAACGATCGACGAACCCCGGCCCCCCAGAGAGCCAGGGTTCCCTTCGGACGTTCTTCGTCGACCGGTTCCACTCGGCGGACGAACTCGAAACTGTCCGTCGCGAAGTCGAAGTCCAGGTCGGGCGTTCCGCACACTTCGTGACCCGCTGCGCGGCCTCTCTCCGGGCCGATGCGCTCTACGTCGACGCGCTTCCGGCGTCCGGCTTCGCAGCGGTCGAGCGACTTCATCTTCACGCGGTTTCGGTCCGGCCCGGCGGTGAACCGTCGGCCTACCGTGTCCGTTGCGCCAAGTAGCATCCCGCGCGCGAAGCCGCCGAGAACTGCTGCTTCTACTTCCTGTGTCGTGGCGCCGTGGTGTGGGACGTCGCCCGCCCCGGTTGCATTCGCCCACCCGAGAGCAGGAGCGACCAGGGTGACGGCGCAGAAGCAGCAGGAGGTTCGTAGCACGGCGTCCGAGTCTATGCGTCCTTCTGCATATGTACCGGGAGTCCGCCGAACTCGCTCACAGCACGCTATCCGGCCATCGACTGGAGTTTCTCGGTCAGTAGGGGTACGACCTGCTTGTAGTCCTCGACGATTCCGAAACTGCAGTGCTTGAAGATCGGCGCGTCGGCGTCCGTGTTGATCGCGGCGACGACCTTGCTGTCGCCCATGCCGAGCAGGTGCTGGCTGGCGCCGGAAATCGCGATGGCGATGTAGAGCTCGGGGGCCACCTGGTGGCACAAATAGCCGACCTGCCAGTTGGGGGGAACCCAGCCGGCGTCGCAGGCTGCGCGTGAGGCGCCCTGTTCGGCGCCGATCGCGTTGGCGAGCTTCTTCAGCTCCTGGAACGGCTCGGGGCCGCCGAGTCCGCGGCCGCCGGAGACGATGACCGGCGCGTCCTCGAGCCGCACGCCTTCCTGCGCGGCCACTTCGCGGCCGGTGATGCGGATGCGCGGGGGATCGAGGGCGAGGTCGACGGTGGTGACGTCGCCGGGCGCGCCCTGTTCGGGGGCCGGCTCAAAGCCCCTGGCCCGCAGCCAGACGACCGCCGGCTGCTTCTTCAGCCGGTAGATGGAGATCGCCTTGCCGCCGTAGGCCGTGCGCTGGGCCAGCAGGTGGTCGCCGTCCGCGCGGATCGCGGCGGCGTCGGCCATCGAGCTGCCGCCCAGGCGGTGGGCAAGCCGGGGCGCGATCTCCTGGCTGTAGGTGTCGTTGCTGAGCAGCACCGCGACGTAGTCGCCGCCGCCCGCCGCGTGGAGCTGCTGGGCCGCCTGCAGCGCCTGCTCGGGCTGGTAGTCCCCGAGCGCCTCGTTGGCGCCGATCACGACACGGTCGGCGACGGCCGCGAGCGCCGCGACCGCGTTGTCCGAGGCGGGGCCGATCACCAGGGCATGGAGTTCTCCGCCGACGCTCTCGGCAAGGGCGCGGCCGGCGCCCGCCGCGCCTTGCGCGGCGCGGTCATAGCCGAGACTGCCCAGGACACAGACTGCAACGTTCGCCATCGGTCTTCCTTTCGTCCTTTCTTGCGCGATCAGCCGATCGAGGCGACGACTTGGTGGATGCGCTTCGCCAGTTGGTCGACCCGTTCCTCGAGCGTGTCGCCCTCCGCCAGTTCGCACTCGACTTCGTCCGCCGGGATGAAGATCTCCTCGACCTCGAAGATCGACGAACCGGTACGGATCTCCTCGCTGTCCAGCTCCAGGTCCGCGAGGCTCAGCTTCTGGAGCGGTTTGCGGTAGGACATCATCACGTCGCGCGTCTTCGGGATGCGGGGCACGTTGTCCTCGTTGTTCGTGATGGTGACGAGGAAGGGGGGCTCGGCCTCAGCGACCTCGATGCCGACATCGGTCTGACGGCGGAGGGTGACGCCGCCGTTGCCGGGCTGGAGGCTCTCGACGAAACCCAGCGCCGGCCGGCCGAGTTCCTCGGCCAGCAGGCCGCCGGTCTGTCCCACGCCCCAGTCGCCCGACTCGCGGCCGACGAGCACGGCGTCGAAGGGGCCGCCGTCCTGCTCGAGTCGCCGGATCGCCGCCGCCAGCACGCGACCCACGGCCGCCGCGTCCGGGTTCGTGTTGCCGTCGCGTTCGACCAGGCAGGCCTCGTCGACCGTCATCGCCATCGCCTTGCGCAGACAGTCCTCGGCCGAGGACTCGCCGTAGCAGAGCGCAGTGATCTTCACTTCGGCGGTTGCCGCCTCCCGGAACTGGAGAGCCGTCTCCACCGCGTTCTCGCAGAAGATGTTCGTCACCAGGTTGGCGCCGCCGCGCCTGGCGGCCTTGGCCGCGGGATCGATCTGGAAGTCCCGAGCCGGAACGTCCGGATCGAGAATCTGCTTCAGGCAGACGAGCAGTTTCATTCTCGGATCTCCTTCCAGGGCATTCTCGCGTCTCCTTCGCCGGCTACCCGGTCTCCTCCGGGTTTCCGGCGCTGGTGTAGTCGCCGCGGCTCAACACCGCGGAGATCGCCATGCGGGTCACCGCCGCCACCACTTCGTCGCCGTCCAGCCGGCCATCCGTCCGGTACCAGCGCGAGATCCAGAGGATCATTCCCACCAGGCTGAACGCTCCGACGGTCGGGTCGAGGCCGACGACCTTGCCTTCATCGCGCAGGGCGGCGAGGGTGTCGGCGATGAAGTCGACGTAGTCCCGCTGCCTGCCGATGATGTCGGCGCGGTCGTCAGGGAGCAGCCCCTCCAGCTCGTTGACCAGGATGGTCAGCGCCGAGGAATCCTGGGTGATCAGCCGGGCGTGGCGCGCGACGATCGTCTCCAGGCGGGCCTGCGGATCCTGGACGCGCCTGGCCGGCTCGATGACCTGCTCGTCGAGCTGGTCCATGGCGAAGCCCATGATCGCGAACAGGAGGTCCTGCTTGCCCTTGATGTAGTAGTAGAGGCCGGCCTTGGTCAGTCCGACGGCGGCGGCGATGTCGTTGATCGAAGTGGCGTGGTAGCCCTTGCGGTGGAAGATCCGCGCCGCGCTGCGGTAGATCTCCGCCCGCCGGTCCTGCTCGCCGTTGGCCGCGGTGGCGACGGCCCGGAGAGCCGCGTTGTCCAGGGCAGTCATCGGGTCGAGGGGTCTCGGAAGGTCACGGAGAGTAGTCTACCGACCGCCCGGTAGGTTGGCAACGGACTGGGCGGGAGGAGCGGGGCTAGGGCGCGGCCTGGCCGGGCTCGCCGACCGCGTCCCAGAGCAGCTCCGCCACGTCCTTGACCTTGACGTCGCGGTCGCCGCGGCGCGCATTCACGCCGTCGTCGAGCATCGTGGCGCAGAAGGGGCAGCCCACGGCCACCACGTCCGCTCCGGTGTCGACCGCCTCCTGGGCGCGTTCCTGGTTCACTCGCTGGTCGGGCGGTTCGTCGACGAAAGCCATGCCGCCGCCGCCGCCGCAGCAGAAACTCGTGTTCCGGCTCCTCTCCATCTCGACCTGGCGCGCGTCGCCCAGCTTCGCGAGCAGGTTGCGCGGAGCGTCGTACTCGCCGTTGTGGCGGCCGAGATAGCAGGGATCGTGGAAGGTGATCGTCGAACTCCCGTTCGAGCTGACCGCGGCGCCGTTGCCGTCGAGACGGCCCGACTCCAGCAGTTGATCCAGGAACTGGCTGTGGTGGTAGACCTCGTAGCTGCCGCCGAATTGCGGGTACTCGTTCCTGAACGAGTTGAAACAGTGGGGGCAGGAGGTGACCACCTTGCGAACGCCGTAGCGCTGCATCGTCTCGACGTTGCCCTTGGCCAGCATCTCGAACAGGAACTCGTTGCCGACCCGGCGGGCGGGATCACCGGTGCAGGACTCCTCGCGGCCGAGAATCGCGAACTTGACTCCAGCCTTCTGGAGCAGCTTCGCGGTGGCGCGGACGGTGTTGCGGTTGCGCTCGACCAGGGCGCCGCCGCAGCCAACCCACATGAGGACCTCGGCTTCGTGCGGATCGTCCATCTCGGCCATCACGTCGATGTCGAGGCCCTCCGTCCAGTCGACGCGGCTGAACTGCGTGCCCGCGAACGGATGCTGGCGCGACTCGAGCGAGTTCATCATGTCCATCATCCCTTCGGGGAAGTCCGCCTCCTCCATGACGAGGTAGCGGCGCGCGTCGACGATCTTCGGCATCTGCTCGATATGGACCGGGCAGGCCTCCATGCAGGCGGCGCAGGTGGTGCAGGCGAACAGGGCCTCCGGTGAGACGGCGGTCTTCTGGTCGATGATCGGCAGCAGTTCGACCTCGCCGCTGCCGTTTCCATTGTCGCCGTTGCCGCTGACCAGCACGGTGTCGCCCCGTTTGTGCATCAGCGCCTGCAGGTCGAGGATGATGTCGCGCGGCGAGAGTGACTTGCCCACCGTGTTGGCCGGGCAGACGTCGGTGCAGCGGCCGCACTCGGTGCAGGCGTCGAAGTCGAGCAGGTCCTTCCAGGTGAAGTCACCCAGGTGATTGATCCCGAACCGCTCGGCGGTCTCGAAGTCGATCGTCTTGAGTGAGCCTCCGTAGCCGTCCAGGTTGGCAGTGAAGATGTTGAGGGGCGCCGTGAAGACGTGCGACATCTTGCTGAACGGCACCCAGGCGATCCAGCCGAACGCCACCACCAGGTGGAACCACCAGATGGCGACGTGACCGGTCTGCATCGCCGCGTCGCTCATCAGTGGGTCCGAAGCGAGAGCGAAGAGGTTGCCGATCGGCGACCAGGCGGCCCAGGGGTCGTCGGTGACGGCGATACGCCAGCCCTCGATCATGAAGCCCGTCAAGGCCATCACGAAGATGGTGACCAGAATCCAGCTCGCCTCGTCGGTGTAGACCAGCAGCTTCGGCTTCGAGATCCAGCGTCGAATCGCGGCCAGCGCGACCCCGACCATCACGAACAGGCCGAAGATGTCGACGGTCAGTGACTGGAAGATCAGGTAGAAGTGCCCCTTCATGATGTGCAGGGGCGTGTCGTGGTGGATCGCGACCACGGTTGTGGCCAGGAACAGCACGATGAAGCCCGTGTAGACGAGCGTGTGGAAGATCCCGGCGTAGCGCCTCTTGATCGTGCGGCCCTGGCCCACGGCGTTCTTGAGGAAGAGCTGCATCCGTTCGCCCAGCCGGTCGAAACGGACTTCCGGCTGGCCAGCCCGCCAGCGCCGGATCTTGAGCCAGAAGCCCCAGCCGAAGACCGCCAGCGTGGGGACCATCAGCACGTACACCAGCCAGGTGTACTCGATGTTCCAGAAGACCTCTCGGGTCGCCTGCGTCGGGTCCATGGGGGGCACTGTACCGCCGACTCGAAACATCCGGCAATGCCGGTCAGTCGCCGGGCCGGCTTAACCTCTTGTTCATGAATGACTTACAGTGAGTCAGCGGCGCGCACCGTATCCGGTGCGGAATGGCTGTAAGTTGCTGATAACAAGGGGCTTACAGGGTATGGGGATGGTTGCTTTCCGCAGAGTTTTCCGCAGATTCTGCGGACTCCCTGCGTGGAGGAACCGCCCTCAGGGCGTCGCCGGACGGGGATAGCCCAGCTCGGTGAGCGTCTGCTCGATCTCGTCGAGGATGGCCGGATCGTCGATCGTCGGCGGCACCGTCCAGGACTCGCCATCGGCGATGCGTCGCATCGTTCCCCGGAGCACCTTGCCTGACCTCGTCTTGGGCAGGCGCTCGACGATCGCCGCGACCTTGAACGACGCGACCGGGCCGAGCTGGTCGCGCACGCTCTGCACGAGTTCCGGGACGATCTCAGTCTCGGCCCGGCTCGATCCCGCGTACAGCACCGCCAGTCCCAGCGGCACCTGTCCCTTGAGCGAGTCGGCTACGCCGATGACGGCGCACTCGGCGACGTCCCGGTGCGAAGCCAGGATCTCCTCCATGGCACCGGTGGACAGGCGGTGGCCGGCGACGTTGATCAGGTCGTCCGTCCGGCTCATGATGTAGAGGTAGCCGTCGTCATCGAGGTGGCCCGCGTCGCCGGTCTGGTAGTAGCCGTCGTACTCGCGGAGGTAGGACTCGATGTAGCCCTCGTCGTTCTGCCACAGGGTCGGCAGGCAGCCGGGCGGCAGCGGCAGGCGCAGCGCGATCGCGCCGTTTTCGCCGGGCGGCATTTCCCGGCTCGAGCCGGGGGTGCCGGCTTCGTCGTGGTCGAGGATCCGCACGTCGTAGCCGGGCACGACCTTCGTCGGTGAACCATGCTTGACCGGCAGGGCGCCCAACCCCACACAGTTGGCGGCGATCGCCCAGCCGGTTTCGGTCTGCCACCAGTGGTCGATTACCGGCACGCCGAGCTTGTCCTCGGCCCACTGCACGGTGTCCGGATCGGCGCGTTCCCCGGCCAGAAACAGGGTGCGCAGACAGCTCAGATCGAACCTCCCGATCAGTTCACCGCGCGGATCCTCCCTCTTGATCGCGCGGAACGCCGTCGGCGCCGTGAACAGCGCCGAGACGTTGTGCTGGGAGATGACCCGCCAGAAAGCGCTCGCGTCGGGCGTGCCGACCGGCTTACCCTCGTAGAGCACTGTGGTGCAGCCGTGAATCAGCGGCGCGTAGACGATGTAGGAGTGTCCGACCACCCAGCCGATGTCCGACGCGGCCCAGTAGACCTCGCCGGGCGACATGCCGTACACGTTGGCCATGCTCCAGTCGAGAGCCACCAGGTGCCCTCCGTTGTCGCGGACGACGCCCTTGGGTACGCCGGTCGTGCCGGAGGTGTACAGGATGTAGAGAGGGTCGGTGGCCTGGACCGGGACGCAGTCGACGGCTTCGGCCGCGGCTATCGCGTCGTGCCAGTCGCGGTCGTCCGAACCGAGCTCGGCGCTGTGCTGGTGACGCTGGAGCATGACGGTCGCGACCGGCTTGTGGGCCGACATCGCGATTGCCTCGTCGAGGAGGGGCTTGTACTCGACGATGCGGGCGGTCTCGATGCCGCAGGAAGCGGCAAGGACGACCTTCGGCCTGGCGTCCTCGATCCGGGTCGCGAGTTCCCTGGCGGCGAAGCCGCCGAAGACCACGGAGTGGATGGCGCCGATCCTGGCGCAGGCGAGCATGGCAACGGCCGCCTCGGGCACCATCGGCATGTAGATCAGGACCCGGTCGCCGGTCTCGACGTGGAGGCCGCGCAGCACGCCGGCGAGCCGCGCGGTCTGCTCGCGCAAGTCGGAATACGAGAGGATGCGCTTCGTACCCGTGACGGGACTGTCGTGGATCAGCGCCGGCTGGGCGCCCCGTCCCGCCTCGACATGCCGGTCGACCGCGTTGTAGCAGGTGTTGACTTCCGCTCCGGCGAACCAGCGATAGAACGGCGGGTTCGCATCGTCCAGCACGCGGTCCCAGCGCCTGTGCCAGGAGATCGCCTCGGCGGCCTCGGCCCAGAACCCCTCCGGGTCGGTTCGGGCCCGGTGCAGCGTCTGTTCGTAGCGGGTGCTCACGGTCGGCCGCTGCGGACGTCCTCCCAGATCCCGACGTCGAACCGGCCGAGTGAGTTGGCCGCGCCGCGGAACATCGCGTTCGTATTGAACTCCATCGCGATGGAGCCGTCCCGGCCGATCGCGATGAGGCCGCCGTCGCCGGGCTTCAACGTCTCGCCGATCACCTTGCGCGCGGCGTCTTCGACGGAGAGTCCGCCGTACTCGATGAGGGCCGAGACGTCATAGGCCACGGTGTGGCGAATGAACTCCTCGCCACGGCCGGTGCAGGAGATGGCAGCCGTGTCGTTGTTCGCGTAGGTGCCCGCGCCGATCACGGGCACGTCACCGACGCGACCGATCTGCTTGTACATCGTGCCCCCGGTCGACGTGGCCGCCGCCAGGTTGCCGTAGCGGTCCATGGCCACCGCGCCGACGGTGCCGAGATGGGAGGCGCCGGCCTGGTCGCGTTCCGGACCCGCGTTGCCGGTGTAGTCGCCATCGGGACTCGGGGCTCCGTCACCTTCCGAATTGCCGCCTCTCCGCTGGCTGCGGATCTCCCGAAATCGCTCCAACTGGGGCTCGGTCGTGAAGTAGGCCTGGACGTTCCGGCGGACGCCGGCGTTGACCGCGAAGTTGTCGGCGCCCTGGCCGCTGAGGAGCACGTGCGGCGTGTCCTCCATGACGCGCCGGGCCAGTCGCACCGGATTGCGGACGTTCTTCACGCCGGCCACCGCGCCGCAGGCGAGGGTGCGGCCGTCCATGATCGCGGCGTCCAGTTCGTGGGTGCCGATGGAGGTGAACACCGAGCCGCGGCCCGCGTTGAATCGGGGGTCGTCCTCCAGCGCCGCGACCACCTCCTCGACCACGCGGAGGCTCGCTTCACCCGCCGCCAACTGCTCGCTGCCCAGCGACAGCACATCGCGCAGGGCCTGGTAGTAGTCGTCGGCGTCCGTCGTGTCGCGACGGGCACTGCCCGCGCCGCCGTGGATGGCGAGCGACCACTCGGGGGCCGGCGCTGCTTCGACGCCGGCTGGGGTTTCCTGGCTCAAGTCCTGCTGCCCTTCCCCGTTCGCCCTGGGTTCAGCCGTCCTGCGTTCCGCCGGACCGCACGATGCCAGTCCCATGGCCAGGACCGTGCAGACGGCCACCGCGAGAGTCGGGGAACACAGTCGAGAACCGTTCACCATGTGCAGGCCCCCTGGTCGTCTGGAGGCCTGTCAAGGGGCGTAGACCAGGGGGCGCCGGCCGGAACCGGAGCGGTGGACGTTAGCACGGCGGCCCCAGGTCGCGGTGGGGCATAATGCGCGCTCGGTGGCCAACACGAAGCGTCTGTCGGACTACGAAGACGAGCGGGACCAGGACGCCTTCTGGGAGGCGATTCGTCCTGCGGACGAGCCTCTGCGGCATCGCTGGTTCCTGCCCGCGGTCATTCTGATCCTCGTAGTCAGCGTGCCGTGGTACCTGCCGCCGTCGGTGGGCGGCCGGCTGGCGGCCGGCCTGCCAGTCTGGACCTGGATCACGATCGGCTGCGGCCTGGTCCTGGCGGTGATCACGGCTTTCGCTTCGTTGCGCCTGTGGCGGGACGGTGCCGACGACGACGGCGGCGCCGCGAGCGCCGCGGCGCCCCCGGCAGCGTCCGGAGAGAACCCGTGAACACTTCGGTCCCCGAGGTGACCTTCGGGCCCGGCGCGCTGGCTGTCCTCGGCGGCTACCTCGTCGTCATGCTCGGCCTCGGCCTGCTCGGCCGCCTGAAGCAGAAGGAACGCTCGCTGCGGGACTTCTACCTCGGCGGCTCGACCTTCGGTTTCGCGGTCCTGTTTCTCACCCTGTTCGCCACCCAGTACAGCGGCAACACGCTGCTCGGCTTCGCCGGCCGCTCCTACGTCCAGGGGGCGACGTACATCGTCAGCGTGACCTTCATGGTCCTCGTCATCACGGTGTTCATGATCTACGCGCCGCGACTGTTTCGCCTGGCCCGGCGCTTCGGCTACATCACGCCGACGGACTTCGTGTACCACCGTTTCGGATCCCATGCGTTGCGCGTCCTGTGCGTCGTGCTTCTCTGCTGGGGCCTGGCGAACTACGTGCTCGAGCAACTGGTGGCGATGGGGCACGGTGTGGAGGCGATCAGCGGCGGTCGCATGAGTTTCATGCAGGGCGTGCTGCTGCTGGTCGGCGTGATGCTGATCTACGAGTCGCTCGGAGGCATGCGGGCGGTCGCCTGGACCGACGCGGTGCAGGGTTCGCTGCTGCTCTGCGGCTGCGCGGTGATTCTCTACACCCTGGTGACCGCGGACGGCGGGCTGGCGGCGGCATCGGAGAGGATTCGCGCCACGGCGCCGGAGAGGCTCGAGCCGCCGGACGCCCGGGGCCTGCGGACCTGGGTCAGCACGCTCCTCATGCTCGGTCTCGGCGTCGCGCTGTATCCCCACGCGATCCAGCGCATCTTCGCGGCGAAGGGCGAGAAGAGCCTGCGACGGTCGCTGGCGGCGATGGGTTTCATGCCGCTGGGTACGACCCTGCTCGCCTTCCTGATTGGCTTCATCGCGCTGAGCCGGTTCCCCGGGCTCTCGCAGCTCGAGAGCGACAAGGTCACGATCTACGTCCTGGGCGGTCTGATCGACCGTTCGCCAGTGATGTACTGGCTCATCGTGATGGTGTTCGCGGCGGTGGTGGCCGCGATCATGTCGACCGCGGACTCGGCTCTCCTGTCGATCGGGTCCATGTTCACGAAGGACATCTACAAGAGCTACTTCCGCCGCGAGGCGTCGGCCCGCGAGATGCTGATCGTCGGCAAGACGTTCGCCTGGGGCATCATGGCGATCCTGATCCTGATGGCCTGGGTGTCGCTGGAGACGGAGAGCTCGATCTGGGTGCTGATCGAGCTGAAGCTCGAGTTCATGGTCCAGCTCTCGCCGGTCTTCATGCTCGGCGTCTACTGGCGGCGGATGCCGGCTTCGGCCGTTCTAACCGGCATGGTGCTGGGCACCCTTCTCACCCTGGTCATCTGGTGCGGCGCCGCCTTCGACGTCTGGGCGACCCGCAGTCCGTGGGGAGTGGGCGCCGGCGTCTGGGGCCTGCTCCTGAACTACGGCATCTGCGTCGGCTGGACCGTGCTTCGCCCGGCGAAGCTCCCGGCGACCGTCCCGGCGTGAGGATCTCTCCAGCATGAGTGGGGCGGCCCGGAGGCGCCGGGTGTTTTCCGGCATTCAACCGTCCGGTGTGCTGCACCTTGGGAACTACCTGGGGGCCGTGAAGCACTGGGCCGCTCGCCAGGACGATCGCGAGAACTTCATCTGCGTCGTGGACCTGCACGCGATCACCGTGCGCCAGGATCCGGAGGCGCTGCGCGCCGGCACGCGCGAGTTGACGGCGATGCTGTTCGCCTGCGGCATCGACCCGGAGCGCACGACGCTGTTCGTCCAGAGCCACGTGCGTGCGCACGTGGAGGCCGCCTGGATTCTGGGGTGCACGACACCGATCGGCTGGCTCGAGCGGATGACGCAGTACAAGGCGAAGTCGGAACGCCAGGGGGGCCGCGAGCGGATCGGCGTCGGCCTGTTCACCTACCCGGTGCTCCAGGCGGCCGACATCCTCCTCTACGACGCCGACGAGGTGCCGGTCGGGGAGGATCAGAAACAGCACGTCGAGCTGGCGCGGGACATCGCGGGCCGCTTCAACCATCTCTACGGGGAGACGTTCGTTCTCCCCGAGGCTGTGATCCCCACCACGGGTGCGCGGGTGATGGCTCTCGACGATCCGACCGCCAAGATGTCGAAGAGCGAGACCGCCGGGCGTGGCCATGCTGTCCGGCTCACCGACACCGACGACGAGATCCGGCGTTCGCTCAAGCGCGCGGTCACCGACTCGGGGCGCGAGATCGAGTTCAGCGACGAGCCGGCCAGGGCGGGCGTCAACAATCTGCTCCTGATCTACCAGGCGATCACGGATCGCAGCGGGGACCAGGTCCTGGCCGATTTCGCCGGGGCTCGCGGCTACGGCGACCTGAAGATGGGGGTCGCGGAAGCGGTGATCGAGGTGGTGGCGCCGATCCGGCGGCGCTACGAGGAACTGATGGCCGCGCCGGAGGAGCTCGACCGGCTGCTAGCCATCGGCGCGGAGCGCGCGCGGAAAGTCGCCGAGCCGAAGGCGGCCGAGATTCGCCGGTTGGTGGGCTTCGCCTAGGAGCCAGCGCGGCAGAGTGGTCGCCGCTTCGCGGCGCGTGACTTCCGCGGGTCAGAAGACCCGCGGCTACATGCCGGCGAGGACGCCGGCGCACCCAGTTCTGTCCCGCCGACTCCTACGAGTGCGAGCGGATCAGCTTCTCGATCCGGTCCATGCCGCGTTCCAGGGTCTCCATCGACGGACCGAAGCTGAGCCGGCAGTAGCTGTGGTAGCGCGCGTTGCGTCGCCGCTGCCCCGGATTCACGTCGAAGAAGACGCCCGGAACCGTGATGACCTGGACCTGGAGCAGCGCCTTGAAGAACTCGATGCCGTCGTTCAGCGGCGCCGGCAGATCGGCGAGATTGCCCCAGACGTAGAAGGCGCCGCTGGGCTCGTGCTCGACCTCGATGCCCAAAGCCCGCAGCCGGTCGACGAGGAACCTGCGCTTGCTCGTGAATTCGGTCTGGATCGCCCGCGTCTCCTGCAGCACGAGCTCCGGTTCGAGCAACGGCACGGCGGCTTCCTGGAAGGGGTGGTTGCCGCCTCCGTCCAGGAAGGAGCCCGCGCTGGTCACCCGGTCGATCACGCTCACGGGACCGACGATCCAGGACACTCGCCAGCCCGGATAGCGCCAGTTCTTCGTCAGTCCGTCGACCAGGATCACGGGATCCCGGTTCACGTCGTCGACGTGCGCGGCCGCCGAGACCATCCTCGCGGTGTCGGCGATCTGAGTGCAGGAGTCGGGCGCCGGCGTGTAGATGTAGTGCGAGTAGAACTCGTCGAGGATGAAGGTGCAGGCGTTGTCGCGGGCGACGCCGACCCACTCGGCCAGGAGATCGCCCTCGACCAGTTGACCCGTCGGATTGCAGGGATTGCTGCACCAGAGCGCGGAGAGGCCGCGGCCGACGATCTCCTTCTCGAGCAGCCGCCGCGAGGCGCGGTAGCCGTGGGCCGCGTCGAGCAGGATGGGGATCGGAATGAAGCCCTTGAAGGCGGTCAGGAGCTCCTCGTAGGCGGTGTAGTCCGGAATGAAGTGCCCGAGGTTCATCTCGCCCATCGCGGCGGCGATGCGGGTCATCGCCGGGCGGCCTCCGGGCGCGATGCTCACGTTCTCCCGCGTGTACTGTGAGCGCTTGTCGCGGCGGTACAGGAAGTTGTAGAGATCGGCGACACGCTCGCGCAGCTCGTCGATGCCGTCGACCGGCGCGTAGGTCTGGCGCCGCGGGTCGATGTGGAGTTCGTCGCGGCGGGGCGGCGCGCCCTGCAGCGGACCGACCTCGGGGGATCCCTGGCCGAGGTTGTACCAGGTGCGGCCGTCGCTGCCGTGGCCGGCGGCCGCCGCGCGGTGCATCACGTAGATCACGCCGGTCCGCGGCACCCGGCGAAAGCCGGGAGTCTCGGGGCCGGCAACGGTGCCGGTGGCGGTCGGTGTCACTTCCTCTATCATCTTCGGCCGATGGAGCTTATTCGAGTGCGCCCGGTGTCGCGAGGGGTCGTTTCGGGGGCGGGTCCGTGACTCTCGACCCGGTGCTGAGTCATCTGCTCGCCGCCGAGCCCGCGCCGCTTGCCGCGGGCGACGATCCGGCCGGCTGGTACCGGTCCTTTCGCGAGGAGGTGCTGGCTCCGTGGCAGGCGCGGTCGCGCGGCGGCGCCGACCCTTCCGGCCGCGATCACTTTGCCCACGCTCTGCTCGGAGGTTTCGTCGCCGATCGTCCGGCCTGGGCGATGGTGGCGGGGCATCAGGCGGCGGTGAGGCGACTGGCCTGGGAACGCGGCGGTCAGGATCTGGTCCCTGAGGGCGGCATCGTCGCCTTCTGTGCCAGCGAGGAGGGCGGAGCGCATCCGCGCGCTGTCCACGCCTCGCTCAGGAAGGCGCCCGATGGCGGATTCCGACTCGACGGCCAGAAGCGATGGGCCACGCTGGCGCCCTCCGCGGCCGCGCTGCTGGTCATCGCCTCCCTGGGCCGTGACGGCGACCGCAATCGCTTGCGGGCCGTGTGCGTGCCGAGCGACCGGCGCGGGATCAGTATCGCCCCGATGGCAGTCACCTCTCCCACCGGAGGGGGCGACCGGAAGCCGTCCAATCCCGAAGTGCGTCACGCTGTGGTCGATCTGGCGGAAGTGCCGGTTGCCGCCGGCGAAGTGATGGATGGCGACGGCTACGTGGATGCGATCAAGCCGTTCCGGACGATCGAAGACCTGTACATCGGTGCCGCGACGACCGCGTACAACCTGGCGCTGGCGCGGCGGTCGGGATGGCCCGAGGCCGCGGTCGAGGATCTGCTGCTGCTTCTCGTTGCCGCCGGCGCGCTGGCCTTCGGCCCGCTGGACGAGCCCGCCGCGCACCTGGGAGTCGAGGCCCTGTCCCGGGCGACCGCCCGGGTCCGGGCCGACCACGCGGAGCACTGGGCACTGGTGGACGAGGCCGCGGCCGCGGCCTGGCGGCGCGCCGCCGGTGGCGCCGGGGTCGCCGCGCGCGCCAAGGAACTCCGGCGGCAGGGCGCCTGGGCGCGACTCGCCGCGTCGTTGACCTGAGCCCGGCGATGCTCGACCGGATTCGCAGCTTCTTCGGTGAACGGATCGACCCCGAGCGGTCGGACGATCCGGACGCTCGTCTGCGGCTCGCGGCGGCGGCGCTGATGGTCGAAGTGATGCGTGCCGACTTCGATGCCGCCGAGGAGGAGAAGGAGGCCGTGCTGGCCGGTGTCAGACGCCACCTCGGGCTCTCCGAGGGGCAGACCAACGAGTTGGTGGAGTTGGCGGAGTCGGAAACCGAGGGCTCCGTTTGCCTGTACGAGTTCACCCGTCTGATTCACGAGTCCTTCGACAACGCCCGCAAGGGCCGGCTCATCGAGGAACTGTGGCGGGTGGCGTTCGCCGACCGCGTGCTCGAAGCGCAGGAGGAGTTTCTGATCCGGAAGATCGCGAGGCTTCTACACCTTCCGCACGGCGATTTCATCGCCGCCAAACAGCGGGCGCGAAACCGCCTTCAGGAGGGCGGCGGGCAGTGACGGCGACAGCGACTCCGGCGGAAGCGCACTCATCCGACCTGCATCCGATCGAGGCGAGCGCGCTGCACGCGCGCCGCGAACGGGTCTTCCTCATCCTGGCCGGGCTGTTCCTGGGCTCAATGACGATGCTGAACATCCTGGGCGTGACGCGGTTCCTGGACCTGAGCTTCACCATCTTCGGGATGCGCGTGCCGATGCCGCTGGCGATCGGCGTGCTCCCTTATCCCCTGACCTTTCTGTGCACGGACTTCATCTCCGAGATCTACGGCCGCAAGCGCGCGAACTTCCTGGTCTGGGTCGGCTTCCTCGTCAACATCTGGCTCGCGGTCATCCTGTGGCTGGGCGGTGCGTTGCCGGGGTTCGACGCGCCGGTGCCTGGTCCGGATGGCCGGCTGCCGATCTTCTTCGAGATCCGCACGATGACGCTGGGCGTGATCGCGGCGTCGATGATCGCCTACCTGAGCGCCCAACTCTGCGATGTCTGGGTGTTCCACTTCTGGAAGCGGCTGACGAAGGGACGGCACCTGTGGCTGCGCAACAACGGATCGACGGTGGTCAGCCAGTTCGTCGATTCGTTCTCAGTCATCACGATCACGCACTTCGCCGCGGGAGCGATTCCCGTCGAGAGCGGGGAACCGATCTGGCCGCAGTTGTGGGTCTTCATCGGTACGGCCTACGTGTTCAAGTTCGCGGCGGCCGCGGTGGATACGCTGCCCTTCTACATGGGCACGCGCTGGTTGCGCCGGTATCTCCAGATAGAGGAAGAGTAGGATTCACGGCCCTTCTTGAGCGGTGGAGCGATGAGCAACGCAGTGGACAACTGGAACCCGACGTCCTGGCAGAGCGCCGACGTGCGCCAGCAGCCGACCTATGCCGACCAGGAGGCGCTTCAGGCGGCGGCCACCAGGCTCGCCGCGCTGCCGCCGCTCGTGACCTCCTGGGAGGTCGAGACGCTGAAGGGGCAGTTGGCCTCCGCGGCGCGCGGTGAGCGCTTCGTCCTCCAGGGCGGGGACTGCGCGGAGAGCTTCGCCGAGTGCACGTCAGACTCGATCACGGCGAAGCTCAAGATCCTGCTGCAGATGAGCCTGGTCCTGACCCACAGTCTGAAGAAGCGGGTGATCCGCGTCGGCCGCTTCGCGGGTCAGTACGCCAAGCCGCGGTCGTCCGATACCGAGACCCGAAGTGGCGAAACCCTGCCGTCGTACCGGGGCGACCTGGTCAACTCGCTCGACTTCAACGCGGCCGCGCGCGAGCCCGACCCGCTCAACCTCCTCCGCGGCTACCACCGCTCGGCGCTGACTCTGAACTTCATCCGGGGCTTGATCGACGGCGGTTTCGCGGACCTGCACCACCCGGAGTACTGGAACCTCGACTTCGTGGACCACTCGCAGAACGCGGCCGAGTACCAGCGCCGAGTGGAGTCGATTGCCGATTCGCTGAAGTTCATGGAAACCCTCGCGGGCGTCGAGGTCGGCCAGATCGATCGCGTCGACTTCTACGCCAGCCACGAAGCCCTGCACCTCGTCTACGAGCAGGCGCAGACCCGGACGGTGCCGCGGCGGGAGGGTTGGTACAACCTGTCGACCCACCTGCCCTGGATCGGGCTGCGGACCGCGTTTCCGGGCTCGGCCCACATCGAGTACGCCCGAGGCATTCGAAACCCCCTGGGCGTCAAGGTGGGGACGGGCATGGACCCCACGGACGTGGCGAACCTGGTCGACGTGCTGAATCCCGACGGCGAGGAGGGACGGCTCACGCTGATTCACCGCTGCGGCGCCGAGAAAGTGGCGCAGGAGTTGTCGCCGATCATCGAGGCGGTCTCGGCCACCGGCAAGCCGGTGCTCTGGATCTGCGACCCGATGCACGGGAACACGAAGAGCACGTCCGAAGGCATGAAGACGAGGGACTTCAACGCCATCCTGTCGGAGCTGGAGCAGGCGTTCGACCTCCACGCCGACCACGGCACGATCCTGGGCGGCGTCCACTTCGAACTCACCGGCGAGGACGTGACCGAGTGCACGGGCGGCGCGCGCGGCCTCGACGAGCGGGGACTGCGCCGGGCCTACCGCTCCCAGGTCGATCCACGGCTGAACTACGAGCAGGCTCTGGAGATGGCCCTGCTGGTGGCGCGCAAGGGGACCCAGGCTTCTTGAGGGTTGCGGCGGCCTGAAGGGTTACTATTGCGGCGCCGTTTGCGAAGGAGCGCTTAGCATCCATGTCCCCGGCTAGTCAGAGTTTCCGCTTCCGCGAGTCCCGTCGCCTGCTGCGGGAAGTGCCGGTGCGCCTGTCGGTGTCCGGCGAGAATGCGGACCTCGTCGCCCGGACCCGCGACATCGCGATCGGCGGCATGTTCGTGGCGACCTCGGATGTCCGCCCCGTGGGCACCGGCGCAGCGTTCGTGCTCGAACTGGGGTCGGGGGACGGGCCCGACACCGTCCAGGGTGAGGCCGCGGTCGTCTGGGTGCGGGAGGCGCCGGGCGGCGCCGATCAGCCGACGGGAATGGGCATGCAGTTCACGCGCGTCGAGCCGCCGGGCGAAGAACGGCTGGCGATGCTGTTCGCCGAACCGCCGGACGAGGCGGCCGGTTCGGGCGCCGCCGCGGAGGCGCCGCTGCCGGCGCCAGCCGAAGTGGACGACGCCGAGGCAGAGGCGGTCGAGACGGTCGACGACACGCCGGACGAGGCCGGTGTGGGAGTGGGAGAGCCGGAGCCGACCGCGGTCGAGGGCGACGTCGAGCCGGCAGAGCCGGTCGATCTCGGGGAAGCCGCGGAGGAGCCTCCTTCGGACGAACCTCCGTCTCCGGAGGTCGAATCCCTGGGAGATGGGACGACCGGGGGGGGCGAAGTCGGTGATACCCGCGCCGAGCTGTTCGGCGACCTCGCGGGCGACCAGGAGGACTGGATGAACCACGAGTCCGAGAGGCCTTCCTGGGTTTGGCCGACGGTGGCGGGGGTCATCCTGGTCGGCATTCTGCTGGTCATCCTGCGCGGACCGCTGATGCGGCTCGTCGGCATCGGTGGAAACGGCGGCGAAGAGGAGCCGGCCCCCGTAGCGCAGAGCTTCGAGGTGGCGACCCCGGTCGCGGAACCAGCGCGGCCCGTGGATCTTCCCGCCGCCACCCGGCCTTCGCCCGCGGCCGCGCCGGATCCGGTCGCTGCCGACGTTCCCGATCCGGAGTCGCCGGCCCCGTCTTCCGAGGCGACAACCCCATCTCCGGAGCCGGCAGCCCCATCTCCGGATCCGGCTGCCTCATCTCCGGAGCCGGTAACCCCGCCTTCCGAGCCGGTCGCGCGGCCGCGCCCTCCGGCGCCTCCACGGTCCGGTCCGGTGCCGAGCGCGTCGCCTGTCAACGCAACCGCGCTTCGTGCCATCAGCGCCTCGGTGCAGGATGGCCGGACGCTGGTCGAGATCACGGGCAACGCTCCCTTCGAGCGCCACCATGTGATGCTGCTTGAAGCGCCGCCGCGGCTGCTCGTGCGGCTGATCGGCGTGCAGCGCGACTACAACGCAAGCACGGTGGCCGCACCCCGGTTGCGTGGCGTACGCACCGGCGTTCATGGAAGGGGAGCGACCCGGAACCTGCACGTGGTGCTCGATCTCGCTGCGCCCGACATTGTGGCGACGGTCGAGCGGCGCGGCGACCGGGTCGTCGTCAACCTCTCGGATTGACCCTGGCGGAGTCCGCCGGAAGAGACAGCTCGCGGCGGGCCGCAGGCGGTGCGGCGCGTGTCGGGATCGGCATGTTGGCCAGCCGTGTGCTTGGGCTGGTCCGGGAGGCCGTGATCGCGAGTCTCGCCGGCGCCAGCGCTCTGGCGGACGTCGTCTCCGCCGCGTTCCGCGCACCCAACGCGCTCCAGAACCTGCTTGGAGACCAGGCGCTCTCCGCGTCGTTCATCCCGGTCTACAGCCGGTTGCTGAGTGAGGGCCGGCGACGCGATGCGGGCGCGCTGGCGGGGGCCGTCTTCGGACTGCTGTTTGCCGTCATGGCGGCCCTCAGCCTTCTCGGCGTACTTCTGGCCCCATGGCTGGTCAGGCTGTTCTTTGCCGGCTTCGCTGGTGATGCCGAGGCCATTGCAGCCGGGGAAGCGGTCGTCGACCGTCTGGCGCTGACCACGCGCGCGGTTCGAATCAGCTTCCCGATGGTGGCTGCGATCACGCTCTCCGCGTGGTGTCTCGGCATCCTCAACAGCCACCGTCGTTTCCTGCTCCCGTACATCGCGCCGTGCTTCTGGAACGCCAGCGTGATCGCCGTGGTGTTGTTCGTCGCCGCGCGGGTGACCGGCGGTGAAGCGGACCGCGTGGAGGAGCTGGCGCTGGCCGCCTGTTGGGGCGGCTTGCTTGGCGGCCTGTTGCAGTTTGCCGTGCAGTTGCCGTCGGTGTTGCGCGCGACCGATGGGCTGCGGCCATCGTTCAACCTGCGGGCGCCGGGCCTGCGGAGGACGCTCAGCCGGCTCTGGCCCGCGATCGCTGGCCGAGGTGCGGGTCAGCTCGGGGGCTATGTCGACGGCCTTCTGGCCTCCCTCCTGGCCGAGGGAGCGGTTGCCGTCCTGAACTGGGGCCAGCGGCTGTACCTGCTACCCATCTCGCTGTTCGGCGTTTCGGTGGCGGCGGCGGAGCTGCCGGAATTGGCGCGGCTCGACGGGGACGAGGAGGAGCGGTCGAAAGTGGCGGCGGACCGTGCTGAACGGGCCGCGGCGGCGATGTCCTTCCTCGTCTCGCCGACGCTGGTTGGCTACCTGGCGCTGGGAATGGGAATCGTCGGCGCCGTGTATCGACGCGGTTCCTTCGATCTCGACGACAACTGGCTCGTGTTCCTGGTGCTGGCTGCGTACTCGTTGGGCCTGCTGGCGTCGAGTACGTCGCGGTTGCTGCAGAGCGTGTTCTTCTCGTTCGGCGACACCCGGAGTCCCGCCCGGATCGTCCTGGTGCGCCTTGTGATCGCGGCCGGACTCGGCGCAGGGCTGATGACGATCTTCGATCGCGTCGCGGTGGCGGACCTGCGGTTGCCCGGCTGGCTGGGGCCCGGGGTCGCGGAGGCGCCGGATGGCCTGCGTCTGGGCGCCGTAGGGCTGGCTCTGGGCTCCGCGGTCGGCAGCTGGTTCGAGCTGGCTCTGCTGCTTGGCGGCTTGCGGCGCCGGAGTGCTCCAGTGAGGCCGTGGCGAGCATGGGGGCGGCATCTGCCCCTCGCGATGCTCTGCCTCGCTCCCTGGGCGGCGACGCAAACCCTCGTGCCGGGTCCGCCCTGGATAGCCGGCGTCCTCCCGGTCGTCGGCTTCGCCCTCACCTATCTGGTTGCCGCGAACGCGCTCAAGGTGCCTGAAGCGCTGGCCCTCCGGCGCTGGTTGCTCGAAACCCGGCGCCGGCCCTCGACGTAGTCAGGATCAGGAAGAGGAGAGGAGTGGCGAGATGGAGATTCTGCTCAGCGTCGGTCTTGGTATCGGCCTCGCCGCGGCCTGCGGCTTCCGGGTGTTTCTGCCCTTTCTGGTCATGGGCGTGGCGGCCAGGAGTGGCGCACTCGACCTGTCCCAGGATTTTGAATGGATGGCGCGAACACCTGCCCTGCTGGCGTTTGGGATAGCGGCGGCTCTCGAGATCGGCGCGTACTACATCCCCTGGCTCGACAACCTGCTCGACGTCGCAGCCATGCCGGCGGCCGTCACCGCCGGCGTCGCCGTCGCTGCGGCGAACATCGAAACCGCTTCGCCCCTGCTCGACTGGGCGCTGGCCGCGGTGGCGGGAGGCGGCGCGGCGGCGGGGATCCAGACCGGGACGAGCCTGCTTCGCGGGGCTTCGACGATGGCCACCGCCGGGATTGGCAATCCGGTGATCTCGACCGGCGAGGCCGGCTCCGCGGTCGGACTTTCGCTGCTGGCGGTCGCCCTGCCGCTGGTCGCGCTGGCCGCCGTGCCGCTGCTGCTGCTGGTGGTGGCTGTGATCAGCCTCCGGGTCGTCCGCCGGCGTGCGCTCACGGCGCAACGCGCCGAGTCCTAGAACCGGACGCCGGGGAACCCCCGCGGTGTGCGGGAGGAAACGCCGGCGGACGACCCGGCGTTTCGGGAATCGCGCGGCGATTCGGCCGGTTGAGGAATCAGCGGCGCTAAGATGGTGCCGGCGCCGATGGAGGGTGTGACCGTTGTGACTTCGGGGGACAGCGAACCGCGGATCGGGCGCCGCTGGCTGAATCGGCTGGTTGTGGCGGCGTTTCTGGCTGCGCTGGCTCTGGCGTGTGTCTCGACCGGTGTGCGCGAGACGGGCGAGAACGCGCTGCTGCGTGAACTCGAGCATCGCGAAGTCAGGAATGCCCTGGTGCCGTTCGCGCTGAACGACCAAATGGCCGCCTGGGTTCACGAGGCGGTCGGCGCGACCGAGCGGGACAAGCGCCTCGATCGGCTGATCGAGGCGGTGACCGAGACGTCCATGCTCGGCGTGGAGTACAAGGCCGGGCGTACCGGATCCGCGGTGGAAGTGTTCGAGACCCGGACTGCGAACTGTCTGGCCTTTACGCAGATGTTCGTCGGCATGGCCAGGGAACTCGATCTCGCCGCCTACTTCGTCGAGGTGTCGCACGTCGAGAACTTCGAGCGCGAGGGGGACCTGATCGTCATCTCCGACCACGTGGCCGTGGGGTTCGGGCCCAGGCATGCGATGCGGCTCATCGACTTCGGCCTGCGCGAGGACGAGCGGGGCTTCAGGGTCACGCCGATCAGCGATCTCACGGCGACCGCGCTCTACTACTCGAACCGGGGAGCCGAGGCGCTGCGGGCCAACCGCCTCGACGAAGCGGTCGCGTGGCTCGAGGACGCAGTCCGAATCGACCCTGAACTGGCCTCCGCCTGGGCCAACCTGGGTGTTGCCCAGCGCCGGAGCGGCAGGACCGTCCAGGCGGAGCGGAGCTATCGGCAGGCCCTGGTCGTCGATCCGGGGCTCAGTTCGGCCCTGGTCAACCTGGCAGTGTTGCTGCGGCTGAACGGGCGCACGGAGGAGGCGGACGACCTGCTGCTGATGGCCGACGCCAGACGCAACCGCAACCCGTTCACCTACATCGCCCTCGGCGATCTGAGCTTGCGGTACGGGCGTCTGGACGAGGCGGAACGCTTCTACAGCAGGGCGCGGCGGCTTGGACCCGACGAGGCGGCGCCGGCGGCGGCTTTGGGCGAGGTGCTGCTGCGCCGGGGCGAGCGGAAGGCCGCTGAGAAACTGCTTCGCCGCGCGCAGCGGCTGGAGCCCGACGGCGACCGGCGGATCGATCGCCTCGTCCGTCTGCTGGCGGCTTCCTGACCGTCGCCGAGCGGCTGCGCGACCGGGTTTCCGCTGTGCCACCCCTCTGGCAGCTCTGGATCGATACCGGCGGTACGTTCACGGACTGTGTCGCGATCGACCCGGAGGGCTCATCCCGGTGCGTGAAGGTCCTGAGTTCGGGAGCGGTCCGGGCCACCGTGATCTCGGATGGCGCGCGGGGACCCCGGCTCGAGACACGCTTCGACCTGCCTGAGGGCTTCTTCGCCGGCTACCGTGCGGTGCCCCTGGGCGGGGGCGCGCCGGCATTGGTGGAGCAATGGTCGGCGGATGGTGCCTGCCGGTTGCTGCCGGCGGAGAGCGGCGCCGCAGCGCCCTCTTGCCAGCCCGGCCAGGTGCTGGAGCTCCTGTCGCCGGAGAACGCTCCGATTCTCGCCGCGCGCATCGCAACCCGCAGGGCACTGAACGAACCGCTTCCGCCGTGCGATCTCCGGCTTGCCACGACACGCGGCACGAACGCCCTGCTCGAGCGGGCGGGATCGCGGACAGTGCTCTTCGTCACCGAAGGGTTCGCCGACCTGCTGCTGATCGGCGACCAGGCGAGACCGGACATCTTCGCGCTCGCGGTCGAGCGTCCGGCTCCCCTGTACGAACGGTCGGTCGAGGTCAACGGAAGGCTCGACGCCGAGGGGCGGGAGCTCGAGCCGCTGGACGAAGACGGCCTGAGAACCGCTGCCCGCGCGCTCGTCGAAGAGGGCTTCCGCGCCGCGGCCGTCGCGTTGATGCACAGCTACCGGAACCCGGATCACGAGCTGCGTGCCGAGCGTATTCTTCGCTCTGCCGGCTTCCGGACGGTGTCGTGCTCGGCGGAGCTGGCGCCGCTGATCAAGATCGTGCCTCGCGCGCACACGGCCGTGGTCGACGCCTACCTGGGGAGGGCCGTCGGCGGCTACCTGGAGACCACGGGCGCCGCGCTCTCGGGAGGTCGCGGCGAGGAAGCAGGTGAGAACGGCGGGGTCGCGCCCCGCGTGATGACCAGCGCCGGTGGGCTTGCGGGCTTCTCGAGCTACCGGCCCAAGGACAGCCTGTTGTCGGGCCCTGCCGGGGGCGTGGTAGGCGCGGCCGCGGCGGGCTGCGCTAGTGGCCATGAACGGGTGATCGGGTTCGACATGGGAGGCACCAGTACGGACGTCTCGCGCTACGACGGCGACTTCGAGTACAACTTTGAGTTCCGCGTCGGCGACGCGGTTGTCGTGGCCCCGGCACTGGCGATCGAGACCGTGGCCTCAGGCGGCGGCTCGATCTGCCGGGTGGATCACGGTCAACTCAAGGTGGGGCCGGAAAGCGCCGGGGCGCGTCCCGGACCCGCCTGCTATGGAGCCGGCGGACCGCTCACGATCACCGATGTCAACCTGTTGCTGGGGCGCATCGATCCGACCGCCTTCGGTCTGCCCATCGACGTCGCCGCCGCTGAAGAGCGTGCCGCCGAGGCGCTGGCCGGGCTCGGCGGTGTCAACGAGAACCTCCTCGGCGGGTTCCTCGCGATCGCCAACGAGCGGATGGCCGACGCGATTCGCCGTATCTCCATCTCGCGCGGCTACGACCCAACGGACTACGCCCTGGTCAGCTTCGGCGGGGCCGGCGGTCAGCACGCCTGTGCGATCGCATCGGAGCTGGGCATGGAGACGGTGCTCGTGCCCGTCGATACGTCGCTGCTCAGCGCCGTCGGGCTCGGCCACGCCGTGCTGGAGCGCTTCGCTCACCGGCAGGTCCTCGAACCGCTCGACGACGGTGGCACCGGATCCGTGGTCGAACGCCTGGAGCGCGAAGCACTGGGCCGACTGCTGGAGGAGCGTGGCGCGAACCTGGAAGGCGCCGCGGTGCGGCGTCGAATCGTCCGGCTCCGGTTGCTCGGCCAGGAAACGGCGCTCGAAGTGGAACCGGCTTCCGCCGCGGAGGCCGCCTCGATCGACGTCATCGCGGGTCTCTTCGCTGACCGTTACCAGGCGGTCTACGGCTATCCGCCCCCGGAACACCCGATCGAGGTCGAGTCGATCAGGGTCCTGGCCTCGACCGCACCGGCCGCCGCGCGGCTCGACCGGGCCGGGACGGCCGCGGGCCACGAGGCCGGAGCCGGAGAGTACCGGGCCTGGTTCGACGGTTGGCGGACCGCCGCGCTCCTGCGTCGCGAAGATCTCGCTCCGGGTTTCGAACGCCCAGGCCCCTGTCTGGTCCAGGAGCGACACAGCATCACGGTGGTGGAGCCAGGCTGGGAGTTGCGGATAGACCAGGCACACGCGCTGGTCCTCGACCGGGCGGCGAACAGAACTTCCGGGCCGGAGGGACGTAACTAGGGCCGTTCTCAACTGAGCGCCGGCGGGCTTGGCGTAGAGTTGTCGGTTCCCGTCGGTTCGCCGCCCATGCGTTGCCCGTCCTACAAGGTCGCCACTGCTGCAGGTCCATCCTCCTGGTTCTACGCGACTTGTCTTGCCGCTAGCGGACTGGCCGTGGTCGCGCTGGGTTGCACCCACACAAGTGTGCTGGAGCGCATTCCGGAGGTCGCGGAGCCGCCGGCCGAGTTCGATCAGGGACTCGCCCCAGTGACCGATGCGGCCGCGCCCGGCGCCTGCGGCGCCCTGGGCGATCAGACGCTCCAGGGTCTCCAGGACCGCCTGGCCGGCCAGAGCTTCGATCTGCAGGCCGCCTGGAGCCGCTTCGAGGCGGCGGACGCCCGCGCCCGCGAGAGTGGGGCCTACCTGATGCCTCGCCTCGACGCCACGCTCGCGGGCAACGATCTGACCTTTCCGAGCAGCGGGCTGGTCAACCCGTTCCTGTTCCAGGGCGCCGCGTACGATGCGAGTCTCGCGGCGAGCTTCGAGGTCGACCTTTGGGGCCGGCTGAGGAACCGGGAGGTGGCGGCGCTTCTGGAAGCCGAGGCCAGCGTCCAGGATCTGCGGTCGCTGGCCATCACCCTGTCGTCGGTGCTGGCGGAGGTGTGGTTCGGGATCGTCGCCGAGCGGGAGCTGATCGCCCTGCTCGAGCGGCAGCAGGCGACCTCGGAGCGGTTCCTGGAGCTGACGCAACTTCGCTTCGGCCAGGGACTGGGCCCGGCTCAGGATATCGGCCGCCAGCGCGAGCAACTGCTGAGCCTGCAGGGTCAGATCGAGCTGGCGCGTGGCCGCCTCGAGTCGCTCGAGTTCCAGCTCGCCACGCTTCTGGGCAGCGCCGAGCGGGCGACCCCGGCCGTTTCGCCGGGTCTCGGTCCGTTGCTCGCGGGGAGTGCGCGACCCGATCTCGGCGTGCCCGCGCAGTTGCTGGAGCGGCGGCCGGATCTGCAGGCCGCGCGCCGCCGCGTGGAGGCCGCGGACCGGCGGGCGGCAGCCGCGGTCAAGGAGTGGCTTCCGTCACTGTCGGTGACCGCCCTGTTGTCGGGGCGAGCGCTCGAGATCACCGATGTGCTGAGCAACCTCGTGCGGCAGATCGGCGGCAGCGGGGCGCAGTCGGTCTACGCCGCCGGTGGCCGGCGCGCGCGGATCGACCAGGCCTATGCGGCGGCGGAGGAGAGCCTGTACGCCTATGCGCAGTCCCTGGTCGACGCGGTCGGCGAGGTGCAGACCGCGCTTGCGGTCGGCCGCAGCACCCGTGAGCTCGTCGCGAACCTGGAGGAGCGGTTGGGAGAAGCGCGGCGCGTGCTGCTTCTCACCAGTGAGTCGTACCGTGAGGGCGCCACGGACTACCTGAACGTGCTGACCGCGCTCCTGTCCCAGCAGGGGCTGGAGCAGGCGCTGGTCGACGCCCGGCGGCAGCAGCTCGCGAGCCGCCTGCAACTCTGCCGGGCGCTGGGCCTCGCGCCGGGCACGTCGGTGGAGCGGCTGGCGGCGGGACTCGCCGCGGCGCCCGAAACAAGAGTCGCTGAGGGAGCGTCCTGACAGGCGGAAGGCCATGAAGGGTACCCTGATCCGCGTCGGCATCGTGGGGCTGGTCCTGGTGGTCGGCCTGGTGGCTGCCAGGGCGATCATTCAGGCCAGACCGGAGGCGGTGCAGAGACCGCCGGACGACTCCGGCGTGCTGGTCGAGGTGGCAGAGGTGAGGCGGCTGCCGCGGCGTATCGACATCGAGGCCCAGGGGACCGTGCTGCCGGCCCAGAGGGTCGTCGTTCAACCCCAGGTGAGCGGACGGATCGCATTCGTCATGCCGCAGCTCGCTCCCGGCACGTTGCTGCGCGAAGGCGACGTCATCTTCGCGATCGAGGATGCCGACTTCAAGCTGGCGGTGGCTCGGGCCACCGCGTCGGTCGCCGAGGCGGCGGCCCAACTGGAGCTCGAGCAGGGCCGGGGCCGGGTCGCCGAGAGGGAGTGGGAGCTGTTCCAGGACGAACTGGACGTCGAACAGATGGAGGCCTCGCTGGCGCTTCGCGAACCTCAGTTGCGCTCCCGGCTCTCGGCCGTCCACACCGCCCGCGCGGCCCTGGCGCGGGCGAGACTGGATCTCGAGCGCACCGTCGTGCGCAGCCCGTTCAACGCCGTCGTGCTCTCCGAGACGATCGAGGTCGGCCAGACGGTGACGCCGCAGAGCCAGGCCGTGACGCTGGCGGGCACCGACGCGTTCTGGGTGCGGGCCGCGGTTCGCACCGACGAACTCGAACAGCTCCGGGTTCCGGGTTTCCACGGCGACGTTGAGGGATCGCGGGCGCTGGTGCGGCTCGATCCCGAGACCGACTACGTGCTGCCGGGCCGCATCGTCCGGCTGCTGGGGGATCTCGACACCGCGGGCCGGATGGCCCGGGTTCTGGTGGAGGTCGACGATCCGCTCGGACTCGAGCGTGGGACGGGCGGCGCGGCGGGACGTGGCCTCCTGCTTCTGGACAGCTACGTCGATCTGCTACTCGAAGGCGGCGCGGTGCGCGACCTGTTCGAAGTGCCTCGCGACTGGCTCCAGGAGGGCGGACACCTCTGGCTGTACAGCGGCGAGCAGCTTGAGCGTCGACCGGTCGACGTGGCGTGGCGTTTCGAGGACAGCGTGTGCATCGACACCGGCCTGGCTGACGGGGAACTCGTCGTGACCAGTCGCATCGCCACTCCGATCGAGGGGATGAAGCTCCGCCTGGGGGCGGATGCGCCGCCGGTGATCGCCGCCGAGTTCCTTTCCGCCGCCAGCCGCTGGGACGTGTCGGCCTGGGGGGCCGTGCCGACGGGAGTGGCGCCATGAGCCTGATGTCGCACGACCACGGTCCCGTCGACAGGAAGGGGCCGATCGGCTGGATGGCGGCGCATCCGGTCGCGGCGAACCTGCTGATGGGAGTCCTGGTTATCGGCGGCATCCTGTTCGCCTTCGGAACCAAGCGGGAGGTGTTCCCGGAAATCGATATGGACATGGTGACCGTAGTGGTCGCCTATCCGGGGGCGTCGCCCCAGGAGGTCGAGGAGGGAGTCGTCCTGGCGATCGAGGACGAGATCAGTTCGCTCGACGGCATCAAGAAGATCAACTCGATCTCGGTCGAGGGGCTGGGCACGGTGATGGCCGAGCTTCTCACCAGCGCGAACCCGGACCGGACCTACAACGACATCAAGAGCACGGTGGACCGGATCACGTCCTTCCCGCAGGACGCCGAACGCCCCGTCATCTCGCTGGTGACGAACCGCAGGCAAGTGCTGTCGCTGCTGGTCCACGGCGACGTGGAACTCAAGTCGCTCGACCGGCTCGCCGAGGAGATCAGAAGCGAGCTGCTTTCGGACGAACGGATCACCCTGGTGGAGAAGGCGGGCATCC
>VXUF01000025.1:0-4342 GCA_009837085.1 Holophagales bacterium | reverse complement strand
CCCGAGATCAGCGTCGAAGTGCCCGCGGACAACCTGCGGCGCTACGGCCTGACGCTGCCGCAGATCTCGACGGCCGTGCGCGCGGCCTCGATCGACCTTCCCGGCGGCTCGGTCAAGACCGAGGGCGGCGAAGTACTGGTTCGCACAACGGAGCGGCGCGACTACGGCGAGGAGTTCCGGGACATCACTCTGATCGCCCGGGCCGACGGCACCCGGGTCCGGCTGCGCGACGTGGCCACCGTGGTCGACGGCTTCCGGGAGACGGACGAGGAGCTGTACTACAACGGTCAACCGGCGATCGACCTGCAGGTCTACCGTGTCGGTGAGGAGGTGCCGCTTCAGGTCTCGTCCGCGGTCTACGACCTGGTCGAGCGCCGGCAGGACACGTTGCCGGACTCGGTGGGACTCTCGATCGTGAACGACGAGTCGGAGGAGTACCGGGCCCGGCTGTCGATTCTCGGAAAGAACGGCCTGATCGGACTGCTGCTGGTCGTCACCGTGCTGGGCATCTTCCTGCGGCCGGCGGTCGCCTTCTGGGTCAGCCTGGGCATCTTCATCTCATTCTGCGGCTCGTTCTTTCTCATCCCGATCCTCGGCGTGTCGCTCAACATGATCTCGCTCTTCGCGTTCATCCTCGTACTGGGGATCGCGGTGGACGACGCGGTCGTCGTCGGCGAGGCGATCTTCTACCACCGCCGGGGGGACAACCGGCTCGAGGCCGCGATCGTCGGCACCCGCGAGGTGCTGACGCCGGTCACGTTCGCGGTGCTCACGACGATCATCGCCTTCATCCCGCTGGCCATCGTCCCCGGCATCACGGGCAAGTTCTTCCGCAACATCCCGTTCATCGTCATTCCGGTTCTGTTGCTGTCCCTGATCGAGTCCGTGTTCATCCTGCCGGCGCACCTGCGGCACGTGGGACGGACGAAGCTGCGCGGCCGGAAGGGCCGGAGGCGGTCTCTCAATCCGTTCAAGAAGCTGGGCGCGCTTCAACTCCGTTTCTCGGAGTGGGTGGAGCGCGTGATCGCGGGGCAGGTGCCGCCGATCATCCGGCGGCTGGTGCGCGACCGCTACCTGACGGTGGCTGTCATGTTCTCGGGGCTGGTCGTCGCGGTCAGCATCGTCGCGGGGGGCCACATCAAGTTCAACTTCTTCCCGCGGATCGAGGGCGAGTTCGCGAACGGCGTGATCGAACTGCCGTTCGGCGCGCCGGTCGCGGACACCCGCGAGGTTGCGCGACGGATGACCCAGGCCGCGGAGGAGGTCGGCGCCGAGTTCGTGGCGGAGGGGCGGATGCGCCGGCGAGCGGACGGCTCGATGCCGGACACCGTCCTGGAGGGACTCCGGGCGAGGATCGGCAGTGCCGACACGGGCGCTTTCGGCCCCGGCCAGGGCTTCCCCACGACCGGCGGACACGTCGGCGTCGTCACGGCATACCTCGTTCCCGACGCGGAGCGCGAGTTCGGCTCGGCCGAGTTCACCGCGCGCTGGCGCGAGCGGGTCGGCGAGGTTTCGGGGGTGGACCGGTTGTCGTTCGACTTCAACACCGGTCCGTCAGCCGGCGCCAAGGTCTCGGTCCAGCTCGAGCACACCCAGACGCCGCCGCTCGAGGCGGCGGCGGCGCGCGTCGCCGCGTCGCTGGCGACCTACAACGGCGTGTTCGATGTCGACGACGGCTTCAAGGTCGGCAAGCCGCAGCTCGACCTGGTGCTCAAGCCCGCTGCCAAGGGTCTGGGACTCACCGAGCGCGCCCTGGCGGCCCAGGTCCGTGGGGCCTTCTTCGGCGCCGAGGCCAGCCGCCAGCAGCGGGGCCGTGACGAACTGCGCGTCTACGTCCGCCTGCCGCGCGAGGAGCGGGATTCGGTCCACGCGATCGAGAATCTGCTGATCCGCACCCCGGGCGGCGGCGAGATTCCGCTCCACCAGGCGGCGTACGTCCGGCCCGGGAGATCGTTCACCGAGATCCTCCGGGTCGACGGACGACGCACCGTCACGGTGACCGCCGACATCGACCCGACGGCTACCACGGGCAACGACATTCGCGCCGCCCTGGCCCGGACCATCCTGCCGGAGGTGGTGGCCGACACACCGGGACTGACCTTCACCTTCAGCGGCGAGCAGGAAGCGCAGGCTGAAGCGGTCACCTCCCTGACGGGGAGCCTGATCGTCGCCATGCTCGCCATGTACGCCCTGATGGCCGTCGCCTTCCGCAGCTATCTGCAGCCCCTCGTCGTTCTCTCGGCGGTGCCTTTCGGCATGTTCGGGGCGGTCGTCGGCCACCTGATCATGGGCTACGACCTGAGTTTCCTCAGCATCTTCGGCCTGGTCGCTCTATCCGGCGTCGTGGTCAACGACTCGCTGGTCCTGATCGACGCGGTGAACCAGTTGCGGAGCGAAGGCAGGAGCCTGCTCGATTCCGTGGTCGGTGGCGTGACCCGGCGCGTGAGGCCGGTCATCCTGACCTCGCTGACGACGTTCTTCGGCCTGATGCCGATCATCCTGGAACGGTCGAACCAGGCCCAGTGGCTCGTTCCCATGGCGCTCAGCCTGGGCTTCGGCGTCCTGTTCGTGACCGGCATCGCCCTGGTTCTGGTGCCCTGCACGTACATGATGGTCGACGACCTGAAGAACGGCCTGCGCTGGCTCGTTGGGATGAGTCCGGAGGCGGCCGAACCGGAGCCGGCGCCGCAGCCCGGAGGCAGGTAGCAGGCGAGGTCCCTCGCGCCGTGGACGACCTGGTTCGGGCATGCCAGCCGCTGTGGCCAAGGGGAATCTCGGTCTTCCTTTCGCACCAGGCCCGCTTTCGCAATCCGCTGTCACCCGTTGACCGGGAGGCCCTCGCCGATTCGACGGCGGCGATGGATCCGGCTGTCGTGGCCATCGTCGCGGAGGAACTTCCGGAGCGGCTCGACCGGCTCGAGCGGGGCACCTACTTCCCGGTGCCGCTGGCGAGGGCGGTCGCCGGGGGACGCGGCTTCGACGACGCGCTGATGTCCTTCCACTACCCGCCGGTCGTGGTCGACGCGGACCGGCGCTGGTTCTGGAAGGGGCAACCGGTGGCGGAGCGCATCCGCCGTTTCTTCGTCCAGCACATCGGCTTCGAGCCGGCTCTCGGTGTCTGGTTCGTCGAGTACCGGGTCAACGACGGCTGGTGGGACAAGTGCTATCTCGACTGCGCGACCCCGCCGCTGGTCGCGATCCAGTTGCGGGAAGAAGACGAGGCTGCCGGGGGCCGAGTCGTCGCCGATCTGAACAACGGCCGCGCCGACACACTCGATCCTGACTCGCTGCGCCTCGATGAGCGGGAACGGCTGTTCGCTTCGTCCGCACGCCACGGGTTGGTCGAGATCGCGGACGCGCCGCGCTTCGCGCTGCTGCGCACCGCGTCGGAGGACTGCAGGACGGTGGAGTTCGCCGGAGCCCGGCGAACTCTGCGCTGGCCTGACGACGACTGAATCGGACGCCGGCCTCGCGGCCGGCGGCGCTGGTCCGGCCGCCTCCGGCGGCAGCCGGCGGGGACGCCGGCGCACCCAGTGTTTGCTAGCCCTCCACCGGATTCCCGTCCGCGTCGAGGAAGCGCATCTCGCCGAGGTCCAAAGCCCGGATCTTCTCCTCGATTCTGACGCGATCGCCGACGACGATCCAGACCAGGTTGTCCGGCTGGAGCACCCGGTCAGCCTGGGTGCTGACGTCGGAGAGGCCGACTCCCCGTACGGCGTCCGCGAACGTGTCCCAGTAGTCGTCCGGCAGGTCGAAACGCGTCATCTCGATGAGGCTGGCCATCACCGCGCCGTTCGTTTCCCAGCGCCCGGGCAGGGTCAGCGTGTTCTGGTCCGTCACCTTGGCCAGCTCGTCCGCCGTCGGGGCTCGGCCGCCACCGCTGCGGATACCTCGAACCTCCTTGTCGATCTCGGCCATCGACTCGGCCGTCCTGTCGGTCTGGACTGGCGCGAACGCGTAGTAGGGCCGTTGGCCCGCGGCGTCGAGGAGGATCGCACGAGCTCCGTACGACCAGCCCTTGTCCTCGCGCAGGTTCAGGTTGATTCGCGAGGTGAAGCCGCCGCCGATGATGTCGTTCATCGCCTCGATCTGGAGGTTCCGGGGATCGCCCTTCGGCGGCGCAAGTTGACCGGCGAAGATGATCGATTGCGCCGAATCGGGGCGGTCGATCAGGTAGACGATTGTCTCGGGTTGGGCCGCGACGTCCGCCAGGTTCTTGGCGGGCACGTCTCCCTCTTCCCAGCTAGCGAAGCGTGACTCGATTGCCGGTAGCAGGTCACCCATCGCGATGTCGCCGACGACGATCAGGGTCGCGTTGTTCGGCTTGAACCAGGTGTCGTGG
>VXUF01000096.1:6570-8325 GCA_009837085.1 Holophagales bacterium | reverse complement strand
GTGGAGGGGGCGGTGAGTTCGGTAAGGAGCCGGCCTGACGGCCGGCGCGTGTCGAAGCCGCCTTCGGCGGCAGCCGGCGGGGACGCCGGCGCACCCAGTGTGGAGGTTCTTCCCGAGGCCGGCGGGGACGCCGGCGCACCCAGTGTGGGGCCTCCCGGTGGGGGGCCTGCCAGTGTGGGGCTGGCGATCTGCACGGTCACCTGGAACGATGCGGTAGATCTGCCGCACTTCTTCGACGCTCTCGCGACGTTGCGGGGGCCTGCGTTCCGGCTGATCGTCGTCGACAACGCGAGCACGGACGGCACGGTGGAGTCGTTGCGCGAGCACGCAGAGGCGGCCGGCTTCCCGGTCGAGGTGATCGCGCTCGACGGGAACACCGGCTTCGCCGGCGGCCTGAACCGGGCCATCGAGAGCGCGTTCTCGGGCGATTCGCAGCCCGAGTGGGTGCTGAGCCTGAACGCGGACGCGTGGCCCGCGGCCGACTACGTGGAGCGGTTGATCGAGAGCGCGCGCCGGCTCACGAGCGAGGAGCGACCGGTCGGGGCCGTGACCGGACGGTTGGTGAGGGCGGAAAGGCGCCTGGAGGGCCGGCCCGTCATCGACGCCTGCGGCATGGGCCTGACCCGAAGCTGGCGCCATGTGGACCGCGGCTCGGACCAGGCCGACCACGGCCAGTACGCGGTCACCGAGCGGGTGTTCGGCGGCACCGGCGCCGCGACGCTGTTCCTGAGCGCCGCGCTCCAGGACGCGGCGATCGACGGACGCGTCCTCGACGACGACTTCCACTCCTACCGGGAGGACGCCGAACTCTGCTTCCGTCTGCAGGAACGGGGCTGGCAGGTGCTCTACGAACCGCGCGCCCGCGCCGTCCACGGCCGCGTCAACCTCGCGCGGCGGCGGCGGGAGATGTCGCCGGAGGTCAACTTCCACTCCCTGAAGAACCGCTACCTGCTGCAGTACTACCACCGCGGCCTCGCCGATCTGCCGCGCACGTTCCTGGCGACGGCGATCCGCGAGCTGGGCATCGTCGCCTACGTCCTCCTCCGGGAACGGTCGTCGCTCGCCGCGTACGGATGGCTCTGGCGTCACCGCCGCCGGCTGCGGGAGCGTCGGCGCCTGATCCGGTCACGCCGTCTCGTCCCCGCCCGCGCGACGGCCCGCTGGTTCGGCCGCTCCGCGCTGCCCGCGGACCCGGACCGGCCGCGGATCCTGATGCTCGGAAGCCGCGGCATCCCCGCCAACTACAGCGGCTACGAGACGATGATCGAGGCGCTGGCGCCCCGGCTGGCCGAGCGCGGCTGGCGGGTGACGGTGTACTGCCGTTCCCACTACGTTGACCGGCGGCTGCGCTCGCACCGCGGCGTCGAGCTCGTCGTCCTGCCCACCCTCAGAACGAAGTACGGCGACACGCCCGTGCACACCCTGCTCTCCTGCCTCCACGCGACGCTGTCCGCGCGCGGCGCGCGGGCCGCCCTGGTCGTGAACGGCGCGAACGCGGTCTTCCTGCCGTTGCTGTGGCCGCGGCGCATCCGGACCGCCCTGCACGTCGACGGCATCGAGAAGCGACGCGCCAAGTGGGGCTGGCCGGGGCGCCTGGTCTACGCCGTCTCCGAGCGGCTGGCCTGCCTCCTGCCCGGCGTGACGGTGACCGACGCGGACGTGATCGCCGCTCACTACCGCGCCCGCTACCGGCGCGACTCGACGATGATCCGCTACGGGGTCGAACCCGAACCGCTGCCGGGGCACCCGATCCTC
>VXUF01000096.1:0-6560 GCA_009837085.1 Holophagales bacterium | reverse complement strand
CCCCGGCGCTACATCCTCTATGTCAGCCGGTTCGAGCCGGAGAACAACCCGCACCGGGTGGTCGCGGCCTACCGGCGGGTCGGCGGCGACCTGCCGCTGGTGATGGTCGGCGACGCGCCGTACGCCACCGACTTCATCGCCGGGATGAAGCGCGACGCCGACCCGCGGGTGCGGTTCCCGGGGACGGTTTTCGGCGAGGGCTACCGGGGCCTGCTGTCGTCCGCGCTGGCGACGGTCCACGCCACCGAGGTCGGCGGCACCCATCCGGCGCTGGTCGAGGCGATGGGCTACGGCAACTGCGTGCTGGTCAACGACGAACCGGCCAACCGCGAGACGGCAGGCGACGCCGGCGTCTACTTCGACGTCGAGGACGAGGCGTCGCTGGCCGCGGCGTTCGAGTTCGCGCGCGCCGACCCGCCGCGGGCGCGGGACCGCGGCGAGCGGGCGGCGCGGCGCGCGGCCGAGGAGTACGACTGGGACCTGGTGGCGGACCAGTACGAGCGGCTGTTTCGCAGCCTGACGAAGCGCTGACCAGAAGCCGGCGCTTCGCGCCGGATGCCGGCGGGGACGCCGGCGCACCCAGTGTGCTGCCTCATGGCGACACCGGCGGGGACGCCGGCGCACCCAGTTTCCGCCGCGCTAAACTCCCCGGCAGCTTCCGCGAGCCGGAGTCATGCTCAAGCAGCGCGTTCGCCTACAGACAGCCCTGATCCTGGCCCTCGACCTCTCCCTGGTCGCGGCGGCCTTCTTCCTCGCCTACTGGATCCGCAGCGGCCTCTTCCCGCTCGCGCTGCCGGGGCTCTACCCGCAGCCGCTCTATCCGCTGAGCGACCACCTGCCGCTGCTGCCGCTGGCCCTGGTGACCTGGGGGGCGCCGCTCGTCTTCACGCGGCGCTACCGCTCGCACCGGACCGCCGATCTGAAGACGGAGGCGACCGCGATCCTCAAGGTGGCGGCGATCGCCACGCTCCTGACGCTGTTCGCGGTCTTCGTCCTGCGGCTCGACCAGCTCCTGATGCAGGACAGCCTCAGCAGGACCTGGCTGCTCCTGTTCACCGGTCTCGCCTTCCTGCTGCTGCTGGCGGACAAGATCGCGCTGCGCCTGGTCTCGCGCGACATGCGGCGGCATGGGCTGAACCAGCGGACGGTGCTCATCGCCGGCGCGCCGGAGGCCGCGGCGCAGCTTGCCGAATCGATCGAGGACCACCCCCACTGGGGTCTTCAGATCATCGGGTTGGTCCACACGAATGGCAGCGGCCCCGGCACCGCCCCCGGCAACGTGCTGGGCCGGATGGACGACGTGCTGCGCATCGTCTCGGAACACGTGGTGGACGACGTGTTCTTCACCGTCACGCCCCACGAACTGCCCGCGCTCAAGGAGATCATCGACGGGTTGCAGGAACAGGGCATCCGGACCCGCATCGCGCTCGATCTGCTGCCGCCTGCGCACAGCAAGGTCGACCTCGAGTACCTGGACGGGCGGCCGGTCGTCACCCTGTCGCCGGCGCCCTCGAACCTCCTCCTGCTGCTGTTCAAGCGCGCCTACGACTTCAGCATCGGCGCCGTCCTCCTGGTCATCAGCCTGCCCGTGATGCTGATCCTGGCGCTCCTGATCAAGGCGACCTCGTCGGGCTCCGTGCTCTACCGGCAGACCCGTTGCGGTCTGAACGGGCGCCGCTTCACGATGTACAAGCTCCGCACGATGGTCCCGGACGCCGACCAGAGGAAGCGCGAACTGGCGCACCTGAACATGATGGAGGGACCGGCGTTCAAGGTGCGCAGCGACCCGAGGATCACCCCGCTCGGTCACTACCTGCGCAAGTTCAGCCTGGATGAGCTGCCGCAGTTCTGGAACGTGGTCCGGGGCGACATGAGCCTGGTCGGCCCCAGGCCGCTCGAGGAGAAGGAGCCCTACACGCCGAGGCAGCGGCGGCGGCTTTCGATGAAGCCCGGCATCACCTGCCTGTGGCAGATCAGCGGCCGCAGCGACCTCGACTTCGACCGCTGGATGGAGCTTGACCTGGAGTACATCGACACATGGTCGCCGCGGCTGGACTTCGTCATTCTGCTGAAGACGATTCCGGCGGTGCTGAGTCGGCGAGGGGCTTCGTAGGCGGAGCCGGCCTGCGGCCGGCGCGGGTCGCTGGCCGCCTGCGGCGGCCGGCCGGCAGGGACGCCGGCGCACCCAGTGTGTGAAGTCGACGGGGTTGCACACTGGGTGCGCCGACGTCCTCGTCGGCTTTCCGAAGAAAACGCGCGAGGCCGAAGGCCTCGCTCCGCGTCGGTCAGGTGACGACGGGCAGGGCGCCCTTGGGGGGCCGCCGGCCACGGTAGTTGTCGTCCTCGTAGGCGAGGCAGCAGAGCAGGCGGCCGCACTGGCCGGAGATCTTCGACGGGTTCAGGCTGAGCCCCTGGCGCTTCGCCATCTGGATCGAGATGGGCCGGAAGCCGTCGAGCCAGGTCGAACAGCAGAGCGTTCGACCGCAGATGCCGACGCCGCCCAGGAGGCGCGCTTCGTCGCGCGGCCCGACGTGGACGAGACGGACCCGGGTCTTGAAGCGGGACTTGAGGTCCCGCAGCAACTGCCGGAAGTCGACGCGGCGGTCGGCCGTGAAGTAGAAGGTCGCGTTGCGGCCATCCAGGCTGAAGTCGACCCGCGACACCTTCATCTGGAGGCGGAGCGCGCGGGCCCGCTCCCGGCAGAACGCCTTGCCGCGCACCTCGTTCGCCAGTTGCTTCTCCCTGGACGCGCGGTCGGCGTCGTCGGCGCGGCGGATGACGGAGCGCGCGCTCGACTTCTGGCACGGCTTGAACACCGGCATGGGCGACTTCTCGACCCGGCCGAAGGCGGGGCCCGGCTTCATCGACACGATGACCTCGTCGCCGCGGGCGAGCAGTTCGCCGCCGGTGCTGCAGAGCGTCAGGTTCGTCTCCTCGCCGAAGCGGACACCGACGAACGTGTCCTCCGTGGCGGTCGACTGACCGGCGAAGCTGCAGCCGTTGCAGCTCATCGCGGAGGCCCCGTCCCGGCGCCCCCGTCGAGCACCCGCCGTCCGATGTCCGACCGCATCGCCTTCGACGGCCAGTGGATGCGGGCGGCCGCCCCGTAGGCCCGGTCGAGCGCCTGCCCGAGGTCGTCCCCCACCGCGCAGACGTTGAGGACGCGTCCACCCGTGGCGATCACGGCGCCGCCGTTGCGGCCGGTGCCGGCGTGGAAGACGACGACGCCTTCGCGGGCGCGGGCGTCCTCGATGCCCTCGATCGGGTCTCCCGACGCCGCCTTGCCGGGATAGCCCTGGTTGGCCAGCACGAGACAGGCGGAAGCGCCGGCGCGGAAGGCGAGTTCCGAGCGTCCGAAGTCGCCGCCGGCGCCGGCGAGGAAGAGGTCGACGGGATCCTCGTCGAGGCGAAGCAGCAAGGCCTGGGCCTCGGGGTCGCCGAGCCGGACGTTGAACTCGAGCACCTGCGGACCGTCCGGGCTCATCATCAGGCCGGCGTAGAGGACGCCCGAGAACGGCGTCCCGTCCGCCGCCATGCCGGCCACCGTGCGCTCCATGACGTCGCGCATGATGCGAGAGACCTCGCCGTCCGAGACGATCCCCGCCGGACTGTGCGCGCCCATGCCGCCGGTGTTGGGCCCGGAGTCGCCGTCGCCGATCCGCTTGTAGTCCTTGGATGTCGCGAGCGGCAGCACCCGGCGACCGTCGCAGAAGCCGATGAAGGACACCTCCTCGCCGGGCACGAAGGGCTCGATCAGGATGCGGCCCCCGGCATCGCCGAAGCGGCGCTCCACGAAGAACCCGTCCAGCGCGGCCTCGAGCTCCGCCGGCGTCGAGACGATCAGCACGCCCTTGCCCGCGGCCAGGCCGTCCGCCTTGAGCACCGCCGGCAGCCCGAAGCGCTGGGCCGCGCGCCGCGCGGTCTCGCGGTCGCCGGTGACTTCGAAGTCGCAGGTCGGGACGCCGTGCCGGCGCATGAACTCCTTGGCGAAGACCTTGGAACTCTCGAGGCGCGCGGCGGCGCGGGTGGGTCCGAAGATGGCCAGACCGCGCTCCCGGAAGGCGTCGACGACGCCGAGCGAGAGCGGCACCTCGGGGCCGACGACCGTGAGGTCGATCCCGCGTTCGGCGGCGAAGCGCGCCAGGCCGTCGACGTCCGTGACGTCGAGCGCCACGCTCTCGCCGCACTCCTCGGTGCCGGGACTGCCGGGCGCGCAGTAGAGCTCGGTCTCGGGCGAGCGTTCCCGGATGATCCAGCAGAGGGCGTGTTCGCGGCCGCCGTTGCCGATGACCAGGACTCTCAGGACGCCGCCTCCAGGCAAGTCGCCAAGTCCAGAATGGCCGCCTCGACCTCCTCGATCATCGCGTCCGGAGTGGAGGCGCCGGCGGTGACGCCGACCGTCCGGCACTCCTCGAACCAGGTCCGCCGCAGGTCGGCCGAGTCGTGGACGAGGTGGCTCCTGGGCTCGATCTCCCGGCAGATCTCCCACAGGTGACGGGTGTTCGCGCTGTGCCGGCCGCCGACGACGACGACGCAGTCCACCTCCGGGTCCGCGGCGAGGGCGCGCGCCGCGTCCTGGTTCTCCTTCGTCGCGTAGCAGATCGTGTCCGCGCGTTCGGCCGCCGCCGCGCGCGCCTCGATCGTCCGCGCCACCTGCTCGTACTCCTCGCTGTTCAGGGTGGTCTGGTAGAAGATCTTGACCTTCGGGTGGCGCTCGAAGTCGATCCCGGCGGCATCGGCCGCGGTCAGCACGACGTCGTAGGCCTCCGGATCGAGATCCCGGGTGTAGCCGATCACCTCGCGGTGCCGCCGGTCGCCGATGAACACGAGGTGGTAGCCCGCATCGAGCGCCTGCCGGGCCTCTTCGTGGACGTCGTAGACGAACGGGCACGTCGTGTCGACGACCAGGAGGCCCCGCTCCAGCGCCCGCCGGTGAAACGAGGGCGGCACGCCGTGGGCGGAGAAGACGATCGTCCCGTTCTCGACGCCGTCGAGCGCGTCCGCCGTGGCGAAGCCGAGCTGCACGAGGTCGGAGACGACCCGCTCGTTGTGGACCAGTTGACCCAGGATTTGCCCGCGCCGCCCGTCGGCGGCCAGTTTCCGCACCGTGCGATCGGCAATCCGTACGCCGGCGCAGAATCCGTACTTCTCGGCGCGCCTAAGGGTCAGAGGACCCGTCATTCCTTGATTTCCAACTGGCTCTCGCCGACCGACCATCCGGTCGGCGAAGCGCGATGCTAACAGCGTAAGGAGAAGCCCCACACTGGGTGCGCCGGCGTCCCCGCCGGCTGGCCGCCGGAGGCGGCCTGATACGCGCCGGCCGTCAGGCCGGCTCCCTACTTCCACGCCGCTGCTACACTGCCCAATGCCGAGGCGCGCGCAATGAAGATCTCCACCAAGGGTGAGTACGGGATCCGCGCCATGCTGTACGTAGCGATGCACGCGGACGGCGGTCCGGTGCCCAGTCACGAGATCGCCGTGAACCAGGGGATTCCGGAGCCCTACCTGCGCCAGATCCTGGCGGCGCTCGCCCGGGACCACCTGATCCGCTCGAACCGCGGTCCTCAGGGCGGCCACCTGCTGGGCCGGCCGGCCGAGAACATCTCGATGCACGACATCCTGGTCGCGCTGGAGGGGCACACGACCTCGATCGACCACATCCTCGCGCAGCCCTGCACGATCGGTGTGGGACCGAAGCACTGCGCGATCCGCGAGGTGTTCCTCAGCGTGAAGGAGGCGGTCGAGCACATCCTGTGCAACTACAGCCTCGCCGACCTGGCCGCGCGCCAGCAGGAAGTCTGCGAGTGCAAGATCGAGATCCCGCACGACCTGCCGCCCGAACGGCTCGGCACCGCTTCCGGCCGGCCGCTGCACGTCATCGTCGACTGAGCCGCCAAGAGAAGCCGGGAACTCGCCGTTGCAGTTCGGTCCCCGCGTTTCGCGGTTCGTGCCCGCTTGCGTGGCTCCTGTCGCGCTCGCGGCCGGCTGGGCCTGTGCGGTCCCTTCGGACCGGCCCGTCCTCGACGAGAACGACCTCGAAACCGTGGTGGTCGGGCAGCCGGCGGACTCCATTCTCCGGCCGGACGAGGACGTGCGGGAGCGGCGGGCGCCGGCGTCGGAGCTGGGTGGCCGAATCCCCGGCGCCTTCCCGGACGGCTTCCCCGTTCCGAACGCGTCCACGGTGGTCGACTTCGGTGACGTGGCGCCCGAAGAAGGCGAGCCCGTCACGGCGGAGTACGTCGGCCTTCGCCTGCCGCTGGGAGCTCCCGACGCCCGGGAGTGGCTGCTCCGTGAAGCGCAGGCAGCGGGCTGGCGGGCGACGCTCGGAGAGTCGATGACCTTCCACCGGGGAGATGAGTGGGTCGAGGTGACGATCGACCCGGGCGCGACGCCCGGCAACTCGGCGGCGCGGTTCGAGTACGCGAAGCCGTAGCCAGTGGAGCGGGCCTCCGGCCGGCGCGCGACCCGGGCCGCCTGCGGCGGCCAGCCGGCGGGGACGCCGGCGCACCCAGTGGCCGACGGAAGTACACACTGGGTGCGCCGACGTCCTCGTCGGCCTT
>VXUF01000001.1:41051-41403 GCA_009837085.1 Holophagales bacterium | reverse complement strand
TCTTCTGTGGTCTTATTGGTGGTGGTCGTCGTCGTCGTCGTCGTCGTCGTCGTGGTCGTCGTCGTCGTGATCTTCGTCGTGGTCGTGCTCGTCCTCGTGGTCGTGCTCGTCCTCGTGGTGGTGATGGGCGTGGGCGCCGGGCGGGAGCCCATAGTCCGTGTTGAAGCCACTGACCGAGATGCCGATCGAGCCACGGTCGCCGAAGAAGCGGGTGAAGCCGAAGCGCCCGCTCTCGGTCATGAGATCCGTGTTCGGGACGATCCCGAAGGGGTTCTCGTCTTCGTGCTCTTCGTGGTCGTGGTCGTCGTGATCCTCGTCTTCGTGGTCGTCGTGGTCCTCGTCCTCGTCGTCG
>VXUF01000001.1:39947-41041 GCA_009837085.1 Holophagales bacterium | reverse complement strand
TCTATTTTGTTTTTTTTTTCTTTTTGTTTTTTTTCTTTGTGTTTGTCCTCGTCGTCGTGGTCTTCGTCTTCGTCGTGGTCGTGATCGTCGTGATCCTCGTCGTGATCGTCGTGCTCCTCCTCGACCTGTGCGTGGCCGGGGATCTCATACGGATCGGTTTCCCGGCTCACGGCGCCCAGGTGCCAGGCCCATTCACCGCCGCCGCCGTTGAGATGGATCGCGCCCATTCGCTCGTCGGCCACGGACCCGCCGCGAAGGTCGATCGTGCCTCTCAGCGCGCTGACAGGCTTCTCGCTCGGGATCCGGCCGTCGACCATGTTGACCGCGCCGCCGATTGCCTCGGAACCGAAACGGAGCGTGGCGGGTCCGCGCAGCACCTCGATCTGTTCGGCGTGCGCCGGTTCGAAGGTCACGGCGTGGTCGGCGCTGACGACGGAGGCGTCGCCGGTGTCGAGTCCGTTTTCCATGACGCGGATCCGGGCGCCGCTCAGGCCGCGAATGATCGGCCGGCCGGCGCCGGGGACGAACGACGTCGAGTGCACGCCTGGTTCGCCTTCCAGCGTCTCGCCCAATGTGGCGCCAAGACGTAGCTGGAGGTCCGTGCCGGACAGCACGGACACGGGATTCGCCAACTCGGAGGCGCGGCGGAGGTCCCCGGTCGCGGTGACCACGACCTCGTCGAAGTGCGTCCCGTGACGCATTTCGAGCTGGACATCCACCTCGTCGCCGCCCGCCACGGTGATCGTCTCGCTCGCCGTGCCGAAGGCGGGAATCTCGACGACGACGAGATGGGTGCCAGCCGGCACTTCGTCGAATCGGAACGCGCCGTCCGTGGACACCGCGGTGCTGATGCCGAGCGCGGGAATGCGTGCCACGGCGAGAACGATTCTCTCGCCGTGCGTCTCTACGGAGCCGGCGACGGAACCGGTTTCCTGGGCGGCGACCGTCGATGGTATGAGGAGTAGGACGAGGGCGCAGAGAATGGCGCCCGTCACCGCCTGACGCCGGTGGGGCCGGTGCCGCGGCTGGGAGTTGAAGGCCTTGATGTGGCTAGCGAGCATGGTAGGGAGTTCCTGGGTCGTTCAGTCCGAGTC
>VXUF01000001.1:28193-39937 GCA_009837085.1 Holophagales bacterium | reverse complement strand
CGTTCAGGCCGAGGCGAAGGGTGTTGTAGCGCTGGCTGCGGGACTCGCTGAGATGGAAACGGGCCGAAATCGTCGGCGACGTAATGCGGCAACTGCGTGGGATCAGCTAGAGGCTGATCGCGTCGTGGCCGCCATCTTCCCTGGCGAGGGGTGGCTCCGGTGCCTCGCGCTCTGCGCGGATCGGAGACGTGTCGACTCAGCCTTGGGGCGGACCGCGCGGGGTTTGCCGCCAACCCTCGCCACTCCTTGGCCCGGGTCCGAAATCGGATCCTGACGCGGTGGAGGAGAGGTCGAGCGGCCCGGCGATCGAGGTCTTGCGATCCTCGACGGACTTGGTGCGGCCCAGTTTGCATGCGACGCAGGAGTGGTCGTGCCGCGCCGCGGCCTGGCCGAGCGTGGTGCCACCGGCGATGCCGGAGGTCGCCGCCTCATGGTCGACCACGCAGTAGGCGGCGCTTGCCGCTATCGCGTCGTGACCGTGGCCACTCAGATCCCAGGCTCCCGTGAGCAGGGTGACGGTCGTCAGCGCGAGTGCGTTGACGAGGGCGAGCGGCGAACCGGCGCGGCGCAACATTGGCTGCGGAGATTAGCAGAGGCACGGCCGGTGCTTGGCGCGGCAGAAGGTCCAGAAGCCGGCGCTACGCGCCGGATGCCGGCGGGGACGCCGGCTTCGGGACGCTCTGCCGCGCTAGCGCCGCCGCAGCACGACCTGATGCGCTCCTCGCCGGTCCTCGCCTTCGCCGGCCGAGGCGCTGAGCGCGAAGTCGCCGGCCGGAACCGGGACCTCGTCAAAGGTCGCGGTCTGCTGATCCGGGGCCAGGTCCTGGCTGAGCTCCCGGTCGCCAACGTCGAGGAGCACCGGAGCGCTGGAGCCGGCGACCAGCCGGACCTCGATGTCGAACGTCACGTCCTCCCGAGCGCTCAGCAGCCAGTGGCCCCGCGAGGTCGGCCGCCAGCCCTGGTCCGCGGTGTCGCGCCGCCAGTCCTGGCGGGTCAGAACGGTGACCGGTTCGTGATCCGTGCCGACGACGATCCGCGGCGGCGCGTAGTTGTCCGGGCGGGTGGAGCTCACGTCCTCGAACCACGCCAGATAGGCGTCCCGCATCTCGGCCGCCACGTCGGGCCGCTCGTCGATCAGGTTGCGGCTTTCTCCGGGATCGTCCTCGAGGTCGTAGAGCTCGAGGTTGAGTTCGCCGTTCCAGTCCCCTTCGCCGCGCAGGGACGGGTGGACCAGCTTGTAGCGCTGGCCGACGGCGGCGAAGGAGTGGAGCGGGATCGGTTCGTTCCCTCGGTGGAACTGCAGGTAGAGGGTCCGGTCGGGCCAGGTCGCGGCGTCGACATCGCCTGCCAGCAGGCGGAGCAGGCTGCGGCCATCCAGGTGCAGGCCGGCGGGCGGCTCGAGGCCGGCGGCGTCGAGCAGGGTCGGGGCGATGTCGATGTGCGTAGCGATCCGGTCGGCCGGCTCTCCTCCGGCGGGCAACCGCCCGGGCCAGCGCGCCAGCAGAGGCGACCGGATGCCGCCCTCGAAGACGGTTCCCTTGCGGCCGCGAAGCCCCGCGTTGTAGCGGTCACGGTCCGGTCCGTTGTCGACCAGGAAGACGAGGAGCGTGTTGTCCGCGAGACCCAGCTCGTCGAGCCTTGCCATCAGCCGGCCGACGTTGTCGTCGATGTTGCTGATCATCGCGTAGCTGCGCGCCAGCCGGTCGAGGACCTGCCCGCTGGCCTGGCCGGGATCAGCGAGCGCCGCGCTCAGGTCCGTCTGCCGGTAGTGCTCAAGCCACTCCTCCGGCACATCGTGGAACGGGCCGTGGGGCGCGTTCGTCGGCACGTAGGCGAAGAAGGGCCGTTCTTCCGCGGCAGCCTGTTCCATGAAGTCGAAGGCGGCGTCGAAGTAGACGTCCGTGCAGTAGCCGGTCGTCTCCTCCCTTGTCCCGTTGCGGAACAGCACGGCGTCCGTGTACTTGCCCTCGCCGCCGGGAGGGTCGGAGGGCTGGCCGATGCCGCCGCCCCGGTGAACCAGGCTTTCCTCGAAACCCTGGTCCATCGCGCGCATCGGGTACGCGTCGCCGAGGTGCCACTTGCCGAAGATGCCGGTGGCGTAGCCGGCGCCCCGGAGCATCTCGGCGATCGTCACTACCTCCGGCTCCATCATCGCGCGGCCGATGTAGGTGTCGATGGCGCGGGTGCGGTAGTTGTAGCGGCCCGTCATCAGTGAGGCGCGCGTCGGCGTGCAGACCGGGCTGACGTAGAAGCGTTCGACCTGCGCGCTCTGGGCAGCCAGGGCGTCGAGATGCGGCGTCTGGATGACCGGGTTGCCGGTGAAGCCGAAATCGCCGTAGCCCTGGTCGTCTGTCATGACCAGGACGATGTTGGGCGGCTCGGTGGCCTCGGCCGTAGCGTCTTCGGGCGGTTGACTGGCGGCACAGCCGAATCCCACGGCGCACAGCAGAACCACGCTGATCGGTGCGCTACGCTTCATCGGCTTCCCTCCACACGGGCTCCCTTCAGAAAGGCCGAGGACAGGATATGGCAGCAGAAGAGGTTCGCTACGAACGGCGCGGCCCGGTCGCGGTGCTGACGCTGGACCGCGCCCGTTACCACAACGCGCAGAGCTGGAAGCTGCTCGACGACCTGGACCGGCAGCTCGATCGGGCGATGGCCGACGACGACGTTCGCGTCGTCGTGCTGAAGGGCGACGGCAGGCACTTCTCGTCAGGACACGATCTGGGTACGCCGGAGCAGCAGGCGGACGTCGAGGCCCGGGGACTGACCCAGTGGGTCGGCATGGACTGGTACGAGGCGTTCCGCTGGTACAACCTGGACAACACGGTCAAGTGGCGCAACCTGCCCAAGCCGACGATTGCGATGGTGCATGGCTACTGCATCTTCGGCGGCTGGATGGTCGCGGCGTCGATGGACCTCATCTTCGCCTCGCCGAGTGCCCGTTTCCTCGCCTCTCTGTTCGAGACCTTCACCGTGCCGTGGGACATCCATCCCCGCAAGGCGAAGGAGCTGTTGTTCGAGAGCCGCTTCATCGACGCGGAGGAGGCGCGTGAACTGGGGCTGGTCAACCGGGTCTACGCGGAGGACGAACTGGAACGCGAGACGATGGCCTATGCCGAGCGGATCGCCGAGAACGACCCGGCGGTGCTGCGACTCGGCAAGCTCGCCGTGAACAAGGCCCAGGATGCCATGGGCTACAGCGCGAACGTCGAGGCCGCCTTCGCGGACTACCTGGTGGTTCGGGAAATCCGGGGCAGTTCCAGTCGGGTCGAGGGCAACCGGCGCCTCGTCGGCGTCGACCTGGCGCTGCGGGGACAACGCGGCGGACGGGCCGGACAGACTCCGGCGGACACCGTAAGCGCTTCGGAAGTGAGGGAGGATGCATGAAGACGGTTCGCACTGCCTGTGCCCTGTTGCTCTGCCTGAGTGTGGCCGCCGCGGCGGCTGCGCAGGACGGCGACGGCGCACGGATGTACAACACCGCCAAGCAGAAGCTGATGAGCGGCGAGGGGATCGTCGGCGTCAGCATCTCGTCGCCGGACCCCGACAGCTACTGCGCGGCCGCCAACGCCGGCTTCGATTTCACCTGGATCGAGATGCAGCACAGCCCGCTGACCTACCAGGACGTGGCGCGGATGCTCTGGGCCTGCCGGGACGCTTCCGCCATCCCGTTCATCCGCGTGCCCGACGCGACGGAGGGCGACATCCAGAAAGCGGTCGATCTCGGCGCGCTCGGCATCGTCGTGCCAATGGTGCGCACGGCCGAGAAGATGGCGCGGGCGGTCCGCTTCGCCAAGTTCCCGCCCGAGGGGCGGCGGAGCCTCGGCGGCGGCCAGTACGGCGCGCTCTGGGGCCGCGACTACCGCGCCACGGCGAACGAGAACATCCTGATCGTGGCGATGATCGAGTCGCCGGCGGGTGTCGACGCGGTCGAGGAGATCGCGGCAGTGCCCGGCGTCGACGTCGTGTTCGCGGCCTCGACCGACCTCTACAGCTTCTCCGGCAAGCGCCAGGGCGAGCCGGAGTACGAGGCGATGGTCGACCGGATCCGAGACGCGGTGCTCGGCGCCGGCCGTAAGCTGGGCGGCCCGCTGGCGTGGCGGGACCGCGAGGGCTTCAGCTTCTTCCAGGCGCCGGGGGTCGGCAGCCTGATCCGCCGCGGCGCGCAGGCGCTGCTCGAGGAGACGGCGTCAGGAATCGCCGAGATCGAGGGCTCGGAAGATCAGTAGCGACGTCAGATGTGCCGGCCCTGGCCGCCGTCGACATCGATCACCGCGCCGTTGACGTAGGAAGCGGCCTCCGAGCACAGGAAGACGATCATGTTGGCGACCTCCTCCGAGGTGCCGTAGCGGCCCACCGGAACGCTCTTGCCGTTGTTCCGGATGATGTCCTCCCAGTCGCCGCCGCGGGCGTTCGCGATCTCCTTCGCGGCCCGCTCCCACATCGCGGTGTGGATCAGGCCCGGCAGCACCGAGTTGAACAGCACGTTGTCGCGGCCGTACTTGCCGGACAGGGCCTTGCCCGTGGCGACCATCGCCGCCTTCGAGGCGCCGTAGTCGATCAGGGCGGCGCCCGGGTACTTGGCGGCGCCGCTCGCGATCATCACGACCCGGCCCCACTTCTGCTTGCGCATTCCCGGCAGGCAGTGGCGGGTGCTGCGCACCGCCGACAGCAGGTTGAGGCGGAACAGCTCCTCCCAGTCGTCGTCGCTCATGTAGAGGAAGTTGCGCGACGGCGAGGCGCCGACGTTGTTGACGAGGATGTCGACCGTGCCGCCGGCTAGTACCGTCTCGAAGAAGGCATCGATCGACGAGCGGTCGGCCATGTCGGCCACGTGGCCGTAGACGCCGGTGTCGCCGGAGGCCGGCTGATAGCCGTCGAGCGCGGCGACGGCCTCTTCGTTCCGAGCGCAGAAGGCGACCTCGGCGCCGTGATCGGCGAGCAGGCGGACGGTGGCGGCGCCGATGCCGAGGCTGGCGCCGGTGACGACGGCGCGGCGGCCGGTCAGGTTCAGGTCGATCATCGCAGGGGCTTCTCCTTGGAGTCTTGGGTCGCCGAGTCTAGCTATGGCTGCTCGTCGAGCATTCGAGCGGGGTCAACGTCGTGTGCGGGAGAGGGAAAGTGGCTGCGCCTGTGGGCTATGCTCGCGCCTCATCCCGACGACGAGACTTCCTGTTCCCGCGATGAGGAATCGATTGCAACACCAACGAGTTTGCTCGCGGCTGAGCCGGTTCGCGGCGCTGCTGACGGCCCTGGCGGCAGCCACGCCCGTCGTGGCCCAGAACGCGGCTGACGCGATCCCGCGCCACTACGACGGCAACCCGGACATCAACGGGGTCTGGCTGGCGATCAACACGGCTCACTGGAACCTGGAGGACCACAGCGCGGCCGGCGGGCCGGCGGAGTACGGCACGCTCACCACGATGCCTCCCGGCCAGGGCGTAGTCGTCGGCGGCGAGATTCCCTATCAGTACTGGGCTCGCGAGCAGCAGCGAGAGAACTTCGAGAACCGCTGGCGCGAGGACCCCGAGGCCAAGTGCTACCTGCCCGGAGTGCCGCGGGCGACCTACATGCCCTTCCCGTTCCAGATCCTCCAGGGCAACACCCACATCATGATCGTCTACGGCTTCGCCGAGGCGAACCGGACGATCCACATGGACAAGGAGTATCCGGAGCCGGCGCCGATCGACAGTTGGATGGGCCGTTCGCACGGACGCTGGGAAGGCGACACGCTGGTCGTCGAGGCCGCCGGTTTCACCGGCCAGGCCTGGTTCGACCGCGCCGGCAACTTCGCCAGCGACACGTTGCGCGTCACCGAGCGCTACACGCCGACCGGCCCGAACACGATGACCTACGAGGCGACGCTCGAGGACCCCAACGTCTTCACCCGTCCCTGGACGATCCGCATGCCGCTCTACCGGCGCCTGGAGGACAACGTCCGGGTGCTGGAGTACAAGTGTGTCGAGTTTTCCGAGGAGCTGCTCTATGGCCACCTACGCCGACGTGAAGAAACCCCGACCGGCGACGATCCCTAGCGGTACTCACAGCGAGTTCGCTGTGCCGGCTCGCATGGAACCGGCCGCCCACTGGGTGCGCCGGCGTCCTCGCCGGCTGCCGCCGAAGGCGGCCAGGGACACGCGCCGGCCGTCAGGCCGGCACCGCTTTGGCGGCCGGTCCCATGCGAGCCCGGCCGTTGCCGCCGCGCTCCTGCTGGGACTGACCGCGGTCCCGGCGGCCGCCGGCGACGTGACGGTGCAACTGACGACCTCCGCGCGCAGCGAGGCGGTCAAGTGGTACGCGCGCCACCTGGACTGCGAGCCGATCGAGGGCCGTGCCGAGGCGATCGACTGCGGCAACGCGGTGATCGAGTTCAACCAGGGCCCGATCATGGGCGCCAGCCAGGGCACCGGAATCGACCACATCGGCTTTTCGTTCGCGGATGTCGAGGAGAAGATGGCCGAACTGGAGGCGGTCGGCGTGCGCGGCTCCGGAGTTCGCCTCCAGCGCTACGACGACGGCTCGACTCTCCGCGAAGAGCCCGGTCTGTTCAAGGTCGGCCGCATCTTCGATCCCTGGGGCACGCGGATCGAGGTGGTCGAAGACCTGGACACGTTGGGCTTCCACCACGTCCACCTGAGCGCGAGTGATCCGGAGCGAACACTTGGTTGGTACCGCGAGACCTTCGGCGGCGTGCCGGAGAGCCTGCGCGGAGTACAGGACGGCGTTCGCTTCGGCGAGGTCTGGCTGTTCGCCTCGGAGCACCCCGAGGGCCAGCCGGCGCCGAGCGCCGGCCGGGCGATCGACCACCTGGCCTTCGAAGTCGCTGATCTGGACACCGCGGCCCCCGGTCTGCGCGACCGGGGCGTCCGCTTCACCTCGGATCCCGAGCGGCCGGCGGGAGGCCGTTCCGAGGCGAAGCGCGGCTTCGTCTCCGCTCCCGACAACGTGCGCGTGGCGGTGATCGAACCGGGCTGGCAGGGCGTCGACGCCGACTTCGGATCGGACGCCGCCGAGGTCGCCTCGGCCGAGCCGTACGTCGTGCCGCGGACGCCCTGGGGGACGCCCGACCTGCAGGGAATGTGGTCCGGAAACAAGGCCCACGGCATTCCGCTCGAACGGCCGGAGGAGCTGGCTGACGTCGAGGAACTGACCGCCGAAGAGGCGGCAGCCCGCCGAGAGCGCGGCACCCTCGGAAGCATCTGGGGCTACGAACGCGAGTGGCGCGACACGACGCTCGGCTACGTCAAGTCGGCGCCGTCGCGCCAGGTGGCGATGATCATCGATCCGCCGGACGGGCGCATTCCGCCGCTCACGGAGGAGGCCCTGGAGCGACAGCGCAACGCCCGCCAGTCGTTCGGCGACTACGTAAGGCGCCGGCCCGCTGGGCCCGAAGACCTGAGCGCCTACGTCCGTTGCATCAGCCGGGGTCTGCCGGGGATGATGATGCCGTCGATCTACAACAACGGTCTCCAGATCAGCCAGAGCCCCGGCTTCGTCGCCATCCAGAAGGAGATGATTCACGAGACCCGCGTCGTCCCCACGACCAAGCGGGAGCCGCTCGGCCCCGGGATCAGGCAGTGGTTGGGCGATCCCCAGGGTCGCTGGGAGGGTGACACGCTGGTGGTGGAAACCACGGGTTTCAACGGCCGCACGAACTACCGCGGTTCGAGCGAGAACATGAAGCTCACCGAGCGCTACACGCGGCTCGGGCCGAACCGGCTCGAGTACCGCTTCACGGTCGAGGACCCGACCGTCTGGACTCAGCCGTGGACCGGCCGGTTCGAGTTCGAGCTCGACAACGAGCAGTACGAACTGGTCGAGTACGCCTGCCACGAAGGCAACTACGGGATGACGAACATCCTCTCCGGCGCCAGGGCGCGCGACCGCGAAGAGGCCGCGGCCGCGGCGGCGGAAACGGGCTCGGGAGCGCAGTAGAGCAGTGTCCATCAGGAGGACCGTGAGCATGAGAACGAAGCCGTACCTCGCCCGCGTGGCCTTTTCGGTTCTTGGCGTTGCATTGGCCTTGAGCCTGGTCTTTCTCGCACCACCGGAACCGGCCGCCGCGCACCACGCCTTCGCCGCCGAGTTCGATGCCACGAAGCCGGTTCGGCTGCGCGGCAAGGTGACGAAGGTCGAGTGGGTGAACCCGCACGCGTGGATCCACATCGACGTCACGGACGACGAGGGAACGGTGACGGCATGGATGGTCGAATGCGGACCGCCGGGCGCCCTGGTTCGCCGCGGCTGGAAGAAGAACTCGGTCGCGCCTGGCACCGAGGTACTCGTCGAGGGCTACCAGGCGATCGACGGGGCGCCGCGGGCGAACGGCCGTGACGTGACGTTGCCGGACGGTCGTCGGCTGTTTGCCGGTTCCTCGGGCACCGGTGCGCCGTACGACGATCGGGAATCCTCCGGCCAGCCGTAGCGCCCCGAGTTCGAGGCTGGTCGGCGTCCGGCCGGCTCGCGGCCGGAATCTGGTCGCTCTCTCGTTGGTTGTGTTGTGAATACATCCGATCAACGACAGGGAGGTGACCAGATGACGGCAGTCAGTCCGGCAAGTCTGAACAGGATCGTTGGGGCGGTGCTCGCCCTCGCTGTGGCGTTCACCCTGGGCTTCGTGGTGCGGTCTCAGCTTCCGGTGGAGCGGGAGTCGGGCGAAGCGCTGGAAGCCGCGGCAATCGAGGTGCTGCGGGACGCGGCCGAGGAGAGACAGTCCGCTGCTCGTGAAGCCGCGTCGGCGGCCCGAGCCCGCCACAGCATGATGCTCGCTGAGTCGAATCGGCCGGTGAAGATCCATGATGTGGCGCCGCAGTACCCCGACGTTGCGCGGGAGGCCCGAGTCCAGGGCGTGGTCATCCTGAAGACGCTCATCGACGATGAGGGCAATGTTGCCGATATCGAGGTCCTGAAGTCGCTGCCCATGGGACTCAGCGAGGCGGCAGTCGACGCGGTGAAGCAGTGGAAGTTCGAGCCGGCGACGGTTGACGGCACGCCGGTTCCGACGAACCACCACGTAACGGTCAACTTCCGGCTCGGCGAACTCGGTTAACCGGCGCTTCGCGCCGGATGCCGGCGAGGGCGCCGGCGCATTCAGTATCTGCCGCCCAGGCTCTAGCCTGGAGTGGTAGCGTTGCGACACCACTCAGAGACCGATGCCCGAGGAGGTGCCGGATGAAGTCTGAACGTGTTCTTCTCCTGAGCCTGGCGGTTCTCCTGGCCGCGCCGATGGCCGTTGCCGCGCAGGACGACATCCCGCGGCGGTCCGACGGCAAGCCGGACTTGTCCGGCGCCTACAACGTGGCGACGCTGACTCCCCTTACGAGGCCGCGGGAGTTCGGCGAGCGGCTGACCCTGACGGATGAGGAGGCGGAGGCGATCGCCCGCCGCAAGGCCGAGATCTACGAGGCGGACTACAAGCCCAGCGACCCGAACCGGGAAGCGCCGCCGGTCGGCGGGGCGCCGATCTTCGATCCGGGGCTCGAGGTCGCATCCGGGGGCAGCGGCGGCTACAACGCCTTCTACATGGATCCTGGCGACAACGTGATCAGGATCGACGGCAAGTGGCGGACCTCGATCATCACCGACCCGCCCAACGGCCAGCATCCGGAGATGACGCCTGCCGGCATGGCGCGGGCCGCGGCGCAGTTCTCGGCGTTCGGCCACAAGAACACGGGAACCGCCTGGTGGCTGGAGGAGAACGAGGACGGTTCCGGCCCCTACGACAACATGGAGCAGCGGCCCTTGCCGGAGCGCTGCCTGCTCGGGTTCAGTTCCACCGGAGGGCCGCCGATGCTGCCGGCCCTCTACAACAACCACAAGCGGATCGTGCAGACCGGGAACCACGTGATGATTCTGATCGAGATGGTTCACGACGCCCGCGTCGTGCGGATCGGCGGCGAGCACGCTCCGGCTGAGGAGCGCCGGTGGATGGGCGATTCGATCGGCTGGTGGGAGGGCGACACCCTGGTCGTCGACACGACGAACTTCGGTGAAGAACCGGCTCTGGGGTCGGCGACGAAGGACCTGCACGTGGTGGAGCGCTTCCAGCGTCTGGCCGACGGCAACCTGCTCTACGGCTTCACGGTCGAGGATCCGAACGTCTGGGAGACGCCCTGGAGCGGCGAGTACGTGTGGCGCTCGACTCCCAACAAGGTGTTCGAATACGCCTGCCACGAGGGCAACTACGCGCTGGGCAACGTGATGCGCGGCGCCCGGCTGCTGGAGGCTGACGCGATCGCCGCCGCGGGCGGAGGAGAGTAGTCCGACACCCCGGGCCGCCCGAGCCCATGCGCCGCTCGTTGCCTTCGGTCCTCGGACACCTGGGCCTCGGGCTCCTCCTGGCCGCGGCGATGACCTCGCCCGCGCGCGGCGTGGATGAGCCTCCGAACATCCTCGTCTTCGTCGCCGACGACGCCGGCTGGTCGGACTTCGGCGCCTACGGCAATCGCGCCGTGCGGACGCCGTCTCTGGACGCGCTGGCGGCGTCCGGCGTGGTCTTCGACAATGCGTTCCTGACCACGGCGTCCTGCAGCCCGTCGCGGATCAGCATCCTGTCGGGCCGCTATCCGCACGCCACCGGCGCCGAGGACCTGCACAGCCCGCTGCCTGAAGGCGTCGAGCTGCTACCGAGCCTGCTGGGCCGCGAGGGCTACTTCACCGGGCACATGCGGAAGACCCACTACGGTCCGGCCGGTGAACGGCAGTTCGACTGGTTCTCGGAGGAAACCTGGGAAGGCCTGCCCGGGTTTCTCGACGAGGCGGGCGAGAGGCCGTTCTTCCTCTGGGTCGGCTTCCGGGATCCGCATCGGCCGTACTCGGCCGGCGCCATCGACTCGCCGCACGATCCGGCGGAGGTCTTCGTGCCGCCGTATCTCGTCGACGACGCCGCGACCCGGGAAGACCTGGCCCTGTACTACGACGAGATCGCCCGCATGGACCTACGAGTCGGCCGGATGCTGGCCGAGCTGGACCGACGCGCGCTCCGCGAGAGCACGCTTGTCGTTTTCCTGAGTGACAACGGCGCGCCCTTTCCCCGAGCCAAGGCGACCGCCTACGACGCCGGCATCCGCACGCCACTCATCATCTCGTGGCCCGGCGTAGCGCCCGCCGGCGTCCGCTATGCGGGGCTCGCCAGCATGATCGATCTCGCTCCGACGCTGCTCGAAGCGGCCGCCGCGGAGACGCCTGCGAGCTTCCACGGTTCGAGCTTCGCGGCCGCCTTGACCGACCAGACCGTGCCCGGGCGCGAGTACGTGTTCGCGGAGCGCAACTGGCACAACTGCGACGAGCACATCCGAACGGTGCGGGGCGCGCGCTACAAGCTGATTCGCAACGCCTACACGGAGTTGCCGCTCTGCACACCGGCCGACGCCTCGCGCAGCGCCTCCTGGTACAGCCTGACGGCGCGCCGCGAGGCGGGGACGTTGACGCCGGGTCAGGCGCGCCTGTTCGAGGCGCCGCGGCCGGTGGTCGAGGTCTACGACCTGGAGGCCGATCCCCACGAACTGGTCAACCTTGCCGGCCGGCCGGAAGTGGAGCGGATTGCCCGGCAGTTGAGCCGGGTGCTCGATGCCTGGATCGAGGAGACGGAGGACTTCCCGGCCAGCCACCGGCGGCGGGCGGATAACACGGACCGGGTGACGGGAGTGAAGTTCTCGCAGAAGGTGCCGCCGCTGGAGCCGTAGCGTCGTTGGCGGATGCCGGCGGGGACGCCGGCGCACCCAGTAGGCGCTGTCGTACCT
>VXUF01000001.1:0-28183 GCA_009837085.1 Holophagales bacterium | reverse complement strand
GTACCTAGCGGTCGAGCACCGGCAGCACGATCCGTGACGGATGCTCCGCCGAGTGGTGGACGGCGTTCCGGGCGACCCGCCACTCGCTCTCGTCGTAGTTGTTGCCGCCGGTGTTCAGGTTGCGGTCGTAGCGGGGGAAGTTGCTGCTCGAGACCTCGATCCGGAGCCGGTGGCCTGCACCGAACACGTTGGCGGTGGCGAGCGGTCCGGGTCTTGCCTCGTAGACCTCCCCGGGCACCATGCGGACGTCGCGGTCGAAGCCCTCCCGGTAGCGCATGCGCAGGATCGTGTCGTCCAGGTTGAAGGCGCGGCCGTCGGGTTGGACGTCGACCAGCTTGACCGTGAAGTCGGTGTCGGGCGCGTCGGAGGAGACGTGCAGGATCACCTCGATCGATCCGACGACGGCCAGCGGCTCGGCGAACGGTTCGGTCGTGTAGACGAGCACGTCGGCGCGCGCCTCGATTCCGCGCTGATCGAAGGAGCCGGGCTCGTGTTCGCCCATGCAGCAGAAGGCGCCGCCGTGGGTCGGCACAGGCGAGGCCGGGTCGTAGACGAAGCGATCGGCGTCGTCCCCGTTGCCGCCGGCGTCCGCCGTCAGCCTGCCATCGCCGGCGGCGCTGTTCGCGTTGCCCTCGCTGTCGAGGTAGAGGGTCATCGCTTCGACGCCGGCCGGCGGCCAGTCGTCGGCGTTCTGCCAGCGGTCCTCGCCCATCAGGAAGTAGCGCACCTTGGCGTAGCGGTCTTCGAAGCCATTCGCCTCAGGCTTCGTGAAGCGGTCGAGGAAACCCCAGAGCATCTCGTCGAAGCCGAAGTCCGTGTCGCCGAAGTTCCGCTCACCGACGACGAGCGGGTTCGTCAGGCGGTACATGTTGCAGTGCAGGCTGGGCGCGATGACCATGTACTGGTGGTCTCGAACCTCCGGGTCGGCGTTCTCACGCGCATGCTGGTAGAGCGCAAGGTTCGGCGAGACCGACAGGTCGTACCAGGAGTTGGCCCAAAGAGCCGGCACACCGAACGGTTCGTCGTCGTGGTAGAGGCCACCCTCGTACCAGCCCGGGTCGTCCGGAGTGCGTGCCGCGAACTCGCCGAAGATCCCCTTCGGGCCTCCGACCGACTCCATCAGCGTCTGGATGGGGAGATGCCAGAGTGCCCGCTTCCAGTCGACCTGGGGCATCTTCGCAGCCAGATCGAAGTAGGTCGCGAGCCGCTCCAGGTCCTCGCGGCTGGTGTCCGGCGGGAAGATCGGGCGCTGGGTGTTCTGCTCGCCGAAAAGCCAGACGGCCATCGGAAGCTGGAGCGCGCCGCCGCGGTAGAAGTTCCCCTGCTCGTAGAACGGCCCCATGCGGCCGATGCCCGCGCCCTGGCCCATCGGCACGGCGGCGGCGTGGCCCGGGTGGCGCATCGCGGCGAGCCCCATCTGCCACTCCGCGGTGGACGAGCAGCCGAGCGTTGCGACCCTGCCGTTGGACCACGGCTGGTCGGTGATCCAGGTCAGCGCGTCGTAGCCGTCCGTGCGCGGCCGCCCGAGGATCTCCCAGTCGCCCTCCGAGAAGAACTTGCCGCGCTCGTTCTGGACGACGAAGGCGTAGCCGCGCTCGACCGCGTCGAGGCCGAACTTGAGCAGCGCGCTCGGTCGCTCCAGGTTCGGTTCCGGCAACGGACTGAAGTTGTAGGGCGTGCGCCAGAAGATCGCCGGTACCGGACCCTGGGCGTCCCGCGGCCGGTAGATTTCGGTGGCGAGGCGGACGCCGTCGCGCATCGGTACCATGACCATCCGATCGAGTTCGGCCAGACGGTGGAGATCGGCCCGGCGCACCGGGTCCGGCGTCCGGTGGATCTGGCCGAGGACCGGGGAAGCGACCAGGGCGAGGAAGACAACAGCCGGCAGCAGCTTGATGACGGTTCGAGTGTGGGGCATATGACGTTCTCCTGGAGGGCTACCCTGGTTCTTGCGCTGGGCATTCTGCCAGTTGCGGCCGCTTCGGAACCGGCCCACGGCGGGCCCAGGGGCGTCGCCGTGCTCGTTGCCGATGCCGATGACGAGCGGATCGCCATGGTGGGCGAGGCGGTTTCGTTCTGGAACGAGGCCGTCTCGGTTCTGGGACTGGCCGCGCCCTTCTCGAAACCAGGGCGCGGCGCTCCTTCGGAGGGACTGCGGCCGTTCGAGAACTACGCTCACCAGCTCTCGCAGCTTGCCGGCCGCCTCGATTCCTCGTTCCCGGGGCCCCAACCGCCGGAAGCGCTCTTCCGGGTCGACGCTGAGGTCGTCGTGCTGCTCTCCGCCCAGAACCTCATGCCGTTCGCCTGGCCTTACGGCGACGATGACCGCTACTTCATCGCCATTCCTTCCGGCGACGAGCGGCACAACGTCGTGCGCAACGTGATCGCGCACGAGCTAGGGCATGTCCTTGGCCTGAAGCACACTCGCGAGCCGGGCGTTCTGATGTGCCAGCCCTGTGACACCTCGGCGCGCAGCGGCGACCAACCGCGATTCCTGCCGTTGACCGACCTCGACCGCGAGCGGCTACGCTCCTTCCTCGGAGGAACCGAACCATGATGCCTGCCTGGACCCGGAGACGCTTCATCGCCACCGCGGCCGCCGCGGCCGCAGGAACCGGTCTCAGCCGTTCGCCGGCGCTTTCCGACGACGGCTGGCGCGCCGGGCCGCTCCAGCATCTGATTCCGGCGGCCGGCCACGACCGCGTGGCGCTCAAGTGCTCATTCGCCGAGTCCCTCGACTTCGTGCCGGAACTGCGCATCGGCGGCCGCCTGGTCGCTGGCCGTAGCACGGACACGGAGAGGCGCTTCTTCTCTTTCGACGCGCCCGGCCTGGAACCGGACACCGAGTACGCGCTGCAACTGCTCGGCGGTGGAGAGGCGCTGTGCGACGCGTGGCCGCTCCGGACGTTCCCGCTGCCCTCGGCCCAACCCGAGTCGGTCCGGTTTCTCGCCTACACCTGCGCCGGCGGCCACCCTGAGTCGGGCTTCTTCCTGCCGCTGGCCGTTCGCCGCAGGCTCCTGCGAAGGGCCCTCTCCTTCCGCCCGCGGGCGCTGATCGCGATCGGTGACCACGTCTACTGGGACCAGCGCACGGTGCTCTACAACCGCGGCGAGGAGCGGGGCCGGCGCTCCCGCGAGTTCTACGAACGAATCGGCTGGCTGGATCTGAGCCTGCCCGCGCTCGGAACGAGCAACGAGATCTCGCTCAAGGCCGCGGTCGGGCCGCAGATCGCCGAGCTCTACGGGGTCATGCTGCGGTCGACGCCTTCCTACTTCGTCAGCGACGACCACGACTACTACGAGAACGACGATGCCGATCCGCAGATGGTCACTCTGCCGCCCGACCGCTACCAGGTCGAGTTCGCGCGCTTCACCCGCAACGCCTACCTGCCGGAGTTCCTGCCGGATGTGGAGCGTCCGCTGGCAATGTCCGGTACGGGCGCCGGTGACCGGGAGCCCGGTATCTCCGAGGCTTTCGGCACGTTCCGGTACGGCCGGCTGGCTGAGGTCCTGATCTACGACTGCGCCCGCTACCTTTCGCTCAAGGGCGTCCATGCCGGGCTGGTGCCGCCGGAGACGGAGCACTGGCTGCACCAGCGCACGCGGGACCAGTCGGTCTCGCAGGTGTTCCACGTTCCGTCGCACCCGTTCGGCTGGTCGGCGGGAAAGTGGCGCGAGTGGTACCCGGACGTCGCCGATCTCGACGACGGCGGCGCCACCGTGTCGCGCATCGGCAACTTCGCGGGCAGCAACTTCAGGCTGACGACGGAGCGCGAGAAGTACTTCTGGCAGGTGGGCTGGTGGCGGCAGCATCAGCGCCTGCTGGAGTCGCTGACGTCCCAGCAGCAGCGGGCCGGGATCGTGCTCTCGGGCGATCTGCACGCGATCGGCCACTCCGTCCTCGAGCGAAGCGGCAGCATGGATCTCTCGGCCAATCCGGTCCATGCGGTGCTGACCGGCCCGCTGGGCACGCTGACCGGCTGGCCGTCGGCGGCGCGGGGGACGCCGCCCATGGCGGCCACCGCGATCGTGCAGGACGTGCGCGGCGAGACCTTCGAAAAGAACGGCTTCGCGCTCTTCGACGTGACGGCGTCGGAGGTCACGGTACGGCTGTTCGCGTGGAAGACCGGCGAACCGGAGTCGGCGATCGACGAGCTCGAGCCCTACCACACGGCCGTCATACGGCGGGGCTGAGGTTGGGTTGATCCGCTACTGTTCCGCGGATGTCTGAGTCCGCTGATCGGAAGCGGCGCAGGCGGGGAGGGCGCGGTCCCGGCCTGTTCACCCGCTTCCTGAACGTCGTCGAGTTCCTCGGCAACCTGTTGCCGCACCCGGTGACGCTGTTCGCCGTGCTGGCGCTGCTCATCCTGCTGGTTTCCGGAATGGCGGAGATGCTCGACTGGCAGGTCGCCGACCCGCGGCCCGCCGGCGTCTCGGGCCGCTCCGAGGACGGGGTGATCCGCGCGGTCAGCCTGATGAACCCGGAGGGGATGCGCCGGATCGCGATGAACCTGGTGACGAACTTCACCGGCTTCGCGCCCCTGGGCACGGTCCTCGTCGCCTTGCTCGGGGTTGGTGTCGCCGAACGTTCCGGTCTGCTCGGCGCGCTGCTGCGGGCGCTGGTCCTGGGCGCGCCGCGGAACCTGCTGACCGCGGTCGTGGTCTTCGCCTCGGTGGTCTCCAACACGGCGTCCGAGATGGGCTACGTGGTGCTAATCCCACTGGCGGCGGTCGTGTTCCGAGCGGTCGGCCGGCATCCTCTGGCCGGCCTGGCCGCGGCATTCGCAGGCGTCTCGGGCGGATACTCGGCGAACGTGCTGATCGGCACCGTCGACCCCCTGCTCGCCGGAATCACGACCGAGGCGGCGCGCATCATCGATCCGTCCTACGCGCCCGGCGCGGCGAACGAGATCCCGGCCACCGCGAACTACCTCTTCATGCTGGTCAGCACCTTCATGATCACCGTGATCGGCACCCTGGTGACGACCCGCATCGTCGAACCCAAGCTGGGCGTCTTCGACACCAGCCGGGCAGCGGACGATCTGGAAGACCCGGAGGAGGGTCTGAAGACGCTGTCGAAGGAGGAACGGCGTGGCTTGAAGCTGGCGGGCCTGACCGTGCTCGTCATGCTTGGGGGGCTGGCCCTGCTGGCTCTACCCGAGAATGGCTGGTTCCGCGACCCGGCGGCGAACGCGCTCCTGATCGACGATCTGCGGCCGATGCTGCGCAGCGTCGTCTCGCTCATCTTCGTCTTCTTCATCGTGCCGTCGATCGTCTACGGCCGCGTCACCGGTTCGCTCAGGAACGATCGCGATGTGATCGACGGCATGGGCCGCTCGATGAGTTCTCTGGGCCCCTACCTGGTGCTCGTCTTCTTCGCCGCCCAGTTCGTGTCCTTCTTCAACTGGACGAACCTGGGGACGATCACGGCGGTCGTCGGCGCCGATCTGCTGACCCGCTTCGACCTGACCGGGCCGATCGTGTTCGTGCCGTTCATCCTGATGTGCTGCTTCGTCAACCTGATGCTCGGCAGCGCCTCCGCCCAGTGGGCGGTGACGGCGCCCATCTTCGTGCCGATGCTGATGACCGTCGGCTACAGCCCCGAGGTCATCCAGGCCGCCTACCGGATCGGCGACTCGACGACGAACATCATCACGCCGATGATGAGCTACTTCGGGCTCATCCTGGCGGTCGCGATGCGGTACGACCGTAAGCTGGGAATCGGCACCCTGATCTCGACGATGATCCCGTACTCGATCTCCTACCTGATCGGCTGGGTGACGCTGTTCTACGTCTGGGTGTTCGCGCTCGGCCTGCCGGTCGGCCCCGGGTCGCCGACCTACTACACGCCCTGAGCCAGCAGCGGCTTCGCTGACGGCCGCTCCACGGCGCGCCGTCAAGGTCCTGTTACGATGACGCGTTCCGCCCCGGCGCGAGTCGGTGCGGAGGAGGGGAGATCGCCTATGGCCAGACCTGGTCCGACCACTTTCGCGAAACGTCAACGAGAGATGCGCAAGCGCCAGAGGCGCCAGGAGAAGCTGGAACGACGCGCGCAGCGGAAGATCGAGAAGGAGCAGGCGGCCCTGGAGGCGCCGGAGAACACGACCGGCGAGGATCCGGACATCGCGGGGATCGTCCCGGGTCCGCAGCCGTTGCCCGACTGGGACGACTGACCGCTCTGAGCCTGCCGGCTTACTCGCCGCCGGAGGCCACGGCTTCGGCCTCCTTGGCGCGGGCGCCGGAAAGGATGTTGTACAGGCCGTAGTTGCCTTCGTGGCAGGCGTACTCGTACAGCGGAACGTCGCCCTTCTTCATCAGCAGGCGCGCGGTGAAGGGACGCGTGTACGTCGCCGGGTCGTTCACCGTGTACTCGTACAGCAGGGTGTCCTCGGCGACGCGCCGGAACTTCTCGGTGACGTGCATCTCCCAGGCGTTGCCGACGGAACTGAACGCGCTGCCGCTGAAGCTGGAGACCAGGTCGGAGAAGTTCTTCGTCTCGACGACCAGGGTGTCGCCCTCCCAGTATCCGCGGGAGTTGCCCATCCATTGCCGCACCGAGTCGGGAAGGTGGGGACGCCCGTCGAGCGGCACGATTCGGGTGTCGTGGACCATCTCGTTCAGGATCGCCACGTGGTTCGCTGACTGGAAGATCTGGATGTTCTGGTTGTAGCCGCCCGGCGTGATCGGCGGCCCCACGTTGAAGCCGAGGATGCAGCGCTCGGCCAGTCCCCGATCCTCGAAGCTGTCGAGACCGATGCCGCCGACCCGGAGCCGCACCGGGCGGTCGATCGGCTTGTCGTCGCCGAGCGTCTTTCGCTCGATGCCTGGGTGCGTCTCCGGCAGCCGGCCGTTCGGCGGATCGATGATCAGCGACGTGCGCAGATCCTCGACGACCGTTGCCCCCCGGTCGAACCAGAAGTTATTGTAGCCGCCGACTTCGCCGCCGGCCTCGAGCCTTCTCTCCTCAGGGTCGCTGGGCAGATCGGCGACGCGAGCCCGTTCCACGGCGGCCGCCTCGATTTCGGCGGCCCTGGCTTCGTCGATCACGGCTTCCTGGTCCGTCGGCCGTTGCAGTGGCGTCAGTGTGCGGAAGTCCCAGACGCCGGAGATGTCGGGCTTTCCGTCAGCAGCCAGCGGCGGAGTCCAGGCGGACGCTTCCTGGGCCGACAGCGCGGCCGGCAGCGCGGTGATCGTCCACGCCGCGGCCAGAACCGGAATCCACGGGAAGCGGAGGCGAGCGTTTCGGTGGCGACGCATGGTCGTCCCTCCTCGTTGTGTCGAACTCTGCCGTGGAGTCTAGCTATCCCCCTGCAGCTTCCGCCGTTTCGGCCGGCGCGCTGAACAGTCGCTCGACATGCGCTTCCGGCAGTGGCTGCGTCAACTTGGACACGACATAGGTCCCGGCGATCGAGACGACCTCGCCGACCACCGCGCACGAGTACGGATTGATCTGGTAGTGCGCGAGCCACTGCGCGATGCCCGACAGGGGACCGAGCGAGCCCGGATCGACGATCATCCAGGGCAGGCCACTGCGTAGCAGAACGAAGGTGAGCATCCCGCTGACGAGGCCCGTGTAGGCGCCGGCCAGAGTGACGCCGCGCCACAGACCGCCGACCACCAGCGGACCGGCGAAGGCGGCCATCATGCCGCCCGTGCCCACCCAGACGAGCAGCGCGATGTTCATGTCCTGCATCGCCCAGGCCATCCAGGTGCACAGGATCAGCACGATCACGGTGCTCCAGCGGCTGATCACGAGCACCTTGCGGTCGACTTCCTTGTCGCTCAGGTGCGGTGAGTACTTGGGGACGATCGAGCGGCGATAGATGTCGTTGGCGACGATCTGGGACGACGACACGACGAGTCCGTCCGCCGTCGACATGATCGCGGCCAGGATGCCGACGCCGATCAGGGCGGCGAGCCAGGTCGGGAACAGTTCGATGAAGAGCGCGGGGAGCGCCTCGTTCGCATTGCGGCCGGCCTCGAGCAGCTCGGTACCCAGGACGCCGCGGGCCAGGATGCCGCCGAGTCCGAGCATGCCCATGGTCAGCCCGACGGCGAAGGCGAGCTTGACGAAGCGCATCCGGTCGCCGTCGTTCCTGAGCGCCCACACCTTGTTGCCGATGTGCGGGAGCATGCCGAGCGGGATGTGGGCGAACAGGACGCAGGCGATCGCCCACCAGGAGTCGTAGAGCGAGTTCGACTTGTTGAGCGGCCCCACGAGATTCGGGTCCTGCACGCGCAGGTTGGCGACCAATGCGCCGAGCCCGCCGTCCATGCCGGATGCGAACAGGAACATGATGATGACGACGACCGCGACGCCGAGCATCATCATTCCCTGGATGCCGTCGGTGAGGATGTCGGCGTGGGCCCCGCCGAGAACGACGTACACCAGCAGAACGCCGGAGGTGATGATCAGGGCCGTCAACGGTTCGAGACCGAGCATGATCTCGAACATGACGAGGCCCGACACGAGCTGGCCTGCGATGTAGAAGAACAGGACCAGCGAGAAGATCGAGACCAGCAGGCGGACGCCGTCGCTCTGGTAGCGGTCGCCCAGGTACTCCGGGATCGAGCGGTTGCCGAACTTGTGGCCCGAATTGGCGACCAGCCTGATCGTGATGAGGACCCCGAAGTAGACCCCCATCGGATAGAGGAACTTGCCCCAGACGCTGGCCATACCGAAGTCGTAGCCGAGGCCGGGACTGCCGAGGAAGGTGGCGCCGCTGGCAGTGGTGGCGGCGAACGCCAGGGCCAGGAAGTAGGGGCCGTAGCTGCTCCGCGCGGTGGCGAAATCGTCCGCGTTGCTGATCCGCCGGCTGGCGATCCAGCCGAACGTGAGCATGCCGACGATGTAGAGGATGAGGAACATCCACGACCAGGCAAACAGACTCATCGACTACCTCCTCGACAGTTCAGGTGGTTCCTCCGGCCCCGAGGCTCGCTCGCGGCGTGCCTCAGTCGACGATCGCTTCGTAGGCCAGGCGCTTGCTGGTGAGTCGCGCGGCGGCGGACGCCTGAAAGTCTCGGCTCTGGATCATGCCGACGACGACCAGGTCCTGCACCGGGTTGATGCCGAACCAGGTGCCGCCGATCCCGTACCACCAGTACTCGCCCCTGGCGCGCTCATGGTCGGTCGCCGGGTTCGGATCGGTGACGATCGAGAAGTCCAGGCCGAAGCGGTTGCCGCGGTAGAGCGGGCCCATGTCGGTGACGCCATCGGGCAGGTGGTTGGTGTGCATCAGCTTCACCGTCTCCGGCTTCAGGATCCGGACACCGTCGAGTTCGCCGCCGTTGGCGAGCATCTGGGCGAAGCGCATGTAGTCCGTCGCGGTGCCGACGAGGCCGCCGCCGCCGGAGAGGAACTTCGGCTTCTCGAGGTACTGCCCGAACTCGACCTTTGCCAGCTTGCCTCCGGTGGACTGGTACATGTGCGAGAAGCGGTCCACCTTGGCGGGCTCGACCCAGAAGGCGGTGTCCTTCATGCCCAGGGGCTCGAACAGGCGCTCGTTCAGGACCTCGTCGAGCGGCTTGCCGGCCAGCACCTCGAGCACGTAGCCCTGTACGTCGACGGCGACGCTGTAGTGCCACATCGAGCCGGGCTGCTGGCGGAGCGGGATCTTTGCCAGCTTGTCGATCATCTCCTCGAGGTTCTGATTGAAGTCGATGATGCCCGCCTTCGTGTAGAGCGTGTCGACCTGGGACCGCGAGAACAGCCCGTAGGTCAGTCCGGCGGTGTGGCTCAGCAGTTCCCGCATCGTCATCGGATGGTCGGCGTCCTCCGTGATCGGGTTGCCGTCCGGTCCGTCCTCCTTCGCGACCTTGAGATCGGCGAACTCGGGAATGAACTTCGACACGGGGTCGTCGAGCGTGAAGCGACCCTCGTCGTAGTAGGTCATCAGCGCGACCCCGACGATCGGCTTGGTCATCGAGTAGATGCGGAACATCGTGTCCTTCTCGACCGGGAGTCCGTTCTCGATGTCCCGCTTGCCGTAGGCGTCGAAGTGGACGACCTTGCCCTTGCGCGAGACCATCGTGACGACGCCGGCGAGCTGGCCGCCGTCGACCATGCCGTGCATGGCCTCGTTGAGCTTCTTGAGGCCGGCCGGATCCATGCCGACGTCGGCCGGCTTGGCGTGCTGCAGTTCGGGCTCGGCGGCGAACGCCGGTGCGAGAACGAAGACCGCCAGCAGCAGGGCAGTGGCGGCAGTGGCGAGCGGGGCATACTGCCCCCGAGGACGCAATCGGATCACGCGTGGTTCCTCCTTACGGGGTTGAGCGGAGCGTCGGCGAGCGTACCACTGGGTGCGCCGGCGTCCCCGCCGGCTTCGGCTTCGGGAGAGTCGGCCGCGCTATCGCAGTCGCAGGCCCGGAATGAGGCAGGGGGTGGAGGCCTTGTACTCCGGGTACGACGGATACCTGCCGGCCGAGATGGACTCCGCGAGCGGTATCGACCCGACGACGAGGCCGATCAGTCCCAGACAGCCGAAACCGGTCCAGTGGAGCCACTCGCCCGACGCCGCGACGGCGAACAGGTAGAAAGCGCACCACATGCCCATCTCGCACAGGTAGTTCGGATGGCGGCAGATTCGGAAGAGGCCGCGATTCATGAACGGTTGAGCGACTTCCTCGCCGGCCGCGACCCGGCGTTTCTTGTCCTGCTGGAAGGCCCACATCTGCTCGTCGGCGACGGTCTCGCCGATCAGGAGGAGAAGGAACAGCCCGGCGGCCACGAAGTCGAGTCCGCCCAGCGGCGTGTCCCCCGCCTCCCAGGCCGCGTGGATCGGCGACGTGAACCACCAGATCAGCAGCATCTGGCCGGGCGCGATGATCGTCGCGTTCATCACCTGGATGGCGACGGGGCCGAAGCGCTCCCTGACGGTGGCCCAGCGGTAGTCCTCGCCGCCCTTCCAGTAGCCCCCTTTGCGGGCGAAGTTGAAGGTGAGGCGTAGCCCCCAGAGCAGCACGAGGAGGGTCATCACGTTGACTCGCGAGAACTCGAAGTCCGTGGAGAAGGCCACGATCAGGCAGTACACGGGCGGGCAGATCGACCAGAGGCGGTCCACCCAGGAGTACTCGCGGGTGATGACCGAGGTGAGCCAGCACAGGATCGCCAGGATCACGTACAGGTCGAGCGCGGCGCCCATCGGCGTGCCGACGAGCGGGTGGGGGATGAAGTTGATGTCCGGCATGGGCTCAGTCTCCGGTCGAGCCGCCCGACGTGCCCTGTTCGATGGCCTCTCGCTCCAGCAGCCGCGCGCCGCGCATGATGTTGCCGAAGGCGTAGTTCCCCTCGTGACAGGCGTACTCGTAGAGCTTGTGCGAGGTCGCGGGCCACGGGTACTCGCCGCTCCACGCGGTCTCGTAGGCGGGATCCTCGACCGTGAACTCGTAGCGCAGGTTCTCCGCGTCGATGCGGCTGAACCGCTCGGTCACCCGCATGTCGCGTGAACCCCGGGTGACGGAGCCGGGGATCTCCCGGAAGTTCTTCGTCTCGACGACCAGGGTGTCCCCCTCCCACCAGCCGATGGAGTCGCCACTCCAGTTGCGGATCGTGTCGGGCAGGTGCTCGGAGTCGAGTCGGATGATCCGTACGTCGTGCATCCACTCGATCAGGATCATCACGTGAGTGTCCGTCTGCACGATCGTTTTCAGGTTGTTGTACATCCCCGGCATGGATGGAGGCCCGGAGGCGCCGCGGGTGAGGATGCAGCGCTCGGCCAGGGGCCGTAGCTCGTGATCGTCGTACGGGCCGACGGGAAGTTCCAGCCACCAGGCCGTGCCCGTGTTCTCGTGCCGGAAGGGAGCGACCCGCTTGCTCCGCTCCTGCCCGAGCTCGCTGAGCGGCGGATAGCGTCCGTCAGGCGGGTCCGTGACGATCGAGGTGCGGTACTTGCCGTCGAGCTGGAAGGCGCCGGTGCCGATGTCGACGAAGAAGGCGTTGTAGCCGCCGACCTTGCCCGCCGCGCCGGTGAACTCGGGGGCGTAGATGCCGGTGCCGCCCTTGGGCGGAGCCTCGCGGTTCGGGTCACTCGGCGCGTGGTCCTTGTCGAAGTTCGTCGACCAGTGCTCGGCGAGTGCTTTGGCCTCCTCCTGCGTCAGTTCGAGCCGGTCGCCGAACCGGTCCGGCCGCTGGGCCGGCGTCAGGGTGGCGATGTCGTAGGTGCCCGAGAGGTCGGGACGACCATCGTGCCGTCTCGGAATCTCCTGGGCCTCCGCGGCGGAGGCCGCGAACATCATGAGCGCGGCGGCCGCGGCGATCACCACCAAGGCTCCGATCGACACCAGGGCACTGCCCCAGACCCTCCAGAACGAAGACCTCCGTCGTCTGATCTGCATCTCGACCTCCCGTCCGTTGGCTGTGGGGTTGTCGGTCAGTGTAGCGTCCGCCGCCCGGAAGCTGCGAAACCGCGCGATCTGTGACATCCTCCCCCTCGCCATGGCGGAACCGAACTCTCGACTGACGTGGGCGCGCTGGATCGTTCTCGGCCTGATCGGCGCGGGCCTGCCCATAGCCGCCTGCCGGCGATCCCTGTCCGGCCCGGTCGACGTGCCCGTGCTGGCGGATGTCGTGACGATCGCCTTCTACGTCCTCGCCATGGTCTGTCTGGCCGTCTCGCTGGCGGCGTCGTTGCCCCGGTCGGGGTAGCTGGTCGGCGTCAGCCGCCTCCCGGGGTCGAGGGCGCCGCCCGGTCGACTACGAACCGCGCCATCTCGCGCGCTCCCGAAGCATCCGCCTTTGAATAGAAGCCGGACGGCACGATGTCCGGCGCACCGTAGAACGCAAGTTCGCGGTCACGGCGCAGGCTCCTGGAGGCGGCTGTGAGGCCCTCCAGGTCGTTTGCCACTTCCGGCGGCAGACGGCCGCGTTCGGCCTCCAGGACGTCCGCCACGTCGTGCACCCTGGGTGGGTCGACGCCGACGGCGTGCAGCAGTCCCTTGAGGGCGAGCTCCACGACCTCCTGCGACTCGCGGACGACATCGGCCCAGCTCTCCGCGTCGTACAGCACGTCGAGAGCGCGAAGTCTGGCCTGGGCGCGGCGAAGATGATCCGCCGCCAGGGCCGGGTTGCGCATCAGGTGGCCTCGGTCCAGTAGGGCTGGCCTTGGGCGACCCGCCGCACGAGCCGACCTTCCGCTATCGCCCGGCGCACGCGGTGGAGATGCTCGGAGACCGAACCGTCGCGGTCGAAGAGCACCTGGCCGTCGATGGCCGCTTCGGCCCAGAGGCCGCTAAAGGTCTCTTCCTCGGGCAGGTGGACGAAGTGTGCATCGACCGGGCGCCCCTGCCACGAGATGGACTCGGCATCCCAGAGACGGTACAGCGCGCGGTCGAGTTGGACGCTTCGGTCGACGACGACGAGCGCGTCGACATCGGACGCCGCGGTGGCCTCGCCGCGGGCCCACGAGCCGTGGAGGAGCACCGCTTTCAAGCTGTCGCCCGTGACGGACGAAGCGCGGGAAAGAAGCGTCGCGGCGTCGCCGTCGGCCCTTCCTGCCGACGCGAGACGGCGAACGCAGTACTCGTTGAGAGACACGCCGGCCGCCCGTGCCGCTCCGTCTAGCGCCGCGTGCAGCGAGGGCGGCATTCGGACGAGGAATCGGCCGGATTTCGTCGCTGTGGGGGTAGATGTCATCATCCGATGACGGATAGTATCACTAAGAACGAGATAGCGATACCACACCCAGGCCGCCCGCGTTTCTGACATTCTTGCTATGCCCGATGGCAGACGAGCGAAGTAACGCCTCACCGTTGGTGCTCTGGGGCTGCAGCACGTCGCGGACGCTGCGCGCTCACTGGGCACTCAACGAACTGGGTCTCGACTACGAGCACCGGCCGATCGGCCCGCGGACCGGCGAGACCCAGACGGAGGAGTTCACGAAGCTCAATCCGCGTCAGAAGATCCCGTTGCTGCAGGACGCAGAGCTGACGCTCGCCGAGAGCGCAGCGATCGTGAACTACCTGGCCGTGACCTACGGCGAGCCGTTCGGCCTGATGCCGGCCGCGGGAACGGAGGAGCGTGCGCGCTACGACCAGTGGGCGTTCTTCGTGATGATGGAGCTCGACGCCCACACGCTCTACGTGATCCGCAAGCACCGCGACCTCGCCTACCTCTACGGCGAGGCTCCGGCGGCGATCCGGACCGCGAGCGAGGGCTTCGCCAAGCAGTCGGCGGTGGCGGAACTCGAGTTCGCTGACGGGCGGGAGTTCCTTCTCGGCGACCGGTTCACGGGCGTCGACATCCTCCTTGGCAGTTGCCTGGACTGGGCGGTTGCCTACGGCGAGCCGATCGGTGAGCGGCTGGCGGCCTATCGCGATCGCCTGAACCTGCGCCCCGCCTACGTCCGGGCGGCGCAGGCGAACTTCTTCACGCGGCCCGAGTTGCTGCCGCCGTCGCTTCAGGGCGACGTCTGATGTCCCCGCTTGCCATCAAGATTGTCGCCGGCCTGTCGATCTTCGGGATCGCCATCGTCGGCGGCATGATCCCCATCCTCGTCGCCAGGCAGCAGGCCAGCCGGCGCTACCTCTCCCTGGGGAACGCGCTGGCAGGGGGGATCTTTCTTGGTGTCGGGTTCGTCCACCTGCTGCCCGAGGCCGATGAAGCGCTACGGAAACTGGTCGACTATCCCCTGGCGCCCCTGCTCGCGGCGCTTGGAGTTGGTCTGCTGCTGTTGGTCGACCGGGTCTTCCTCGAGAGCCGCAACTCGATGCTGGGCCGGGAAGACGAGCGGACGAGGCCGCCCTTCTACGCCTTCGTCCTGCTCATCGTGCTGTCCGTGCACTCGATCATCGCCGGGATGGCTCTAGGGCTTCAGCCGGAAGCCGCGGCCGCGCTCGTCGTCATGCTGGGCATCCTGTTCCACAAGGGATCGGCGGCGTTCGCGCTGATCGTGACTGCCCACTCCGCGGGCAACCGGAAGCTGTGGCAGACGCTCTGGCTCTTCTCGGTCATGACGCCGCTCGGGATCGTGTTCGGCACTGTGGCGGGACAGGTGTTCGAGGGGAGAACGGCCCTGATCTTCGAGGGGAGCTTCAACGCGGTCGCCGCCGGCACGTTCATCTATGTGGCGGTGATGGACGTGCTCGACGCGGAGATGTCGAGGGAGCGGGACCGGATCGCCCAGTACGTCCGGAGCTCCCTGATGGGCGAAGACGACGTTCCGATGCCCGAGCAGGACCGGGACCGGGCGCTCAAGTTCGCGCTGGTGATGATCGGCATTGGAACGATGGCGGTGATGGGCCTCTGGCATCAGCATTCCCACCTCGGCCACTCGCATGGTGACGACGGTCACGCTCACGCTCACGAGGAGAGTGGGCAGCACGACGACCATGAGCATGACGAGGATGCCGGGCATGACGAGGATGGTGACGACCATGCTCACGACGAGGGCGACGAGGCTGACCATGACGACCATGATCACGAGGACCACGCGTCGGTGCTCGGGCCGCCCGGGAGAGTCGGGTTACTGCCGGAAGCAGGTGCGCTGGCCGTCTAGCGCGTCGACGTCGGAGCCGAGCTCGCCGGTGGCCTCGGCGCCGTTCTCGCTCAGCAGGAAGGCCACCAGGTCGGCTGATGCCGCCGGGCCGATCGTCCCCTCCCGGCCCTGGGGCATCGTCTCGCGGATCGTCCGGTAAAGCCCGCTGGCGGCGCGGTTCTGCCAGTAGCTCGTGAAGCTGCGGCCGGCGAGCGCCGCGCCCTGGGCGCCGCCGCGCAGCGTCGGACCGTGGCATTCGGCGCACTGTTCCTGGTAGAGGGCCGCGCCGCGCGCGACCTGCTCGGCTGAGAAGGTGGCGCAGGGCGCCGACCCATCGAGTACAGGCGCGTCGATCATGATCATCGGCGGCGGCTCGGCGGCCGCGACAGTAACGGCCGGCTGCTCGATCGGGCCGCGTCCTGCGGTGTCCGACAGCTTGAAGGCGTAGAGCATGTTGGCGCCGGAGCGCGCGGGCAGGTTCCCGAAGCGGTTGAAGAGCCCGCTCAGCAGATCGCCGCCTCCGGCGGTCACCGCGACGTACTGCTCGCCGTCCACGGCGAAGCTGACCGGGAAGCCTGTGACCGGTCCGCCCAGCACTGTCTCCCAGAGGACGTCGCCGGTGGCGGCGTCCCACGCCCGAAAACGCCGGTTCGTGTTGCCGGCGAAGACGAGCCCGCCGCCGGTGGTCATCACCGACATCATCCCGGCCGGCTCCTCGAACCGCCACAGGGACTCTCCGGTGCGGGCCGAGACCGCGTCCAGGCGGCCGACCGTCGTCTTGTTCGGCGCCAGTTGCATCCGGAAGTTGATGCCGTAACCCTGGGGCGGCCCCTCGCCGGTGCCGGTGATGATCGGCGACATGCAGACGTCCTGGAGCGGCGCGTAGACCGCCTCGGTCAGCGGGCTGTAGGCCGCCGTCGGCCAGTCCTTGCCGCCGCTCGCCGCCGGGCAGACGACGCCGTACTCCTCGTCACGTGCCTTCGGGATGACCTCCTCGTTGACGGTGACCGTGCCGGTGTGCGCGTCGATGTGCGTGATCACGTTCTGGAAGACGGTCTCGCGCGCCCACAGGAACTCGCCGGTCTCCCGGTCGAGGGTCCAGAGGATGGCGGTCTTGCCGGGGAAGCCGGTCATCACCCGCCGCCGGTCGCCATGTTCGAGCTCCGGGTTGATCGACCAGGTCGCTTCTTCGTTCGGCTCCATCTCCAGGTCGACGAGGATGCGCTCGAAGGGGTGGTCGAGGTCCCAGTTGTCCCGCGGCAGGTGCTGGAAGTACCACGCGAGCTCTCCCGTGTCGGCGCGGAGCGCGAGGGTGCTGTTCGAGTAGAGGAGTGACCCGGCGCCGCTGCCGCGCAGGACCTCGGGCGAGGGCGCGGGCACGGAGGTGCCCCAGTAGACGAGTCCGAGGTCCGGGTCGTACGAGCCGACGTGCCAGGCGCCGACGTGGAAGCGGCGCTCGAGCGGCAGGCCGCCCCAGGTTTCGTCGCCGGGCTCGCCGGGCCGCGGGATCGTGTAGAAGCGCCAGAGTTCCCGGCCGTCCTCGGCGTCGTGCGCCGTGAGGTAGCAACCGCCGGCGACGGACATGTTGCAGGAGCGTCCGCTGATCACCTTGCCGTCGGCGATGATCGGACCGGACGAATGGGCCATGCGGCTGTCGCCGACCCGGGTTTCCCACACCAGCTCACCGGTGTTTGCATCCAGCCGGATGATGAAGGCGTCCATCGTGGCGACGAACAGGCCGTCCTGCCAGATCGCGATGTTGCGCGTGATCCGGCCCAGACCCTGGCCGAAGCGCCGCGCGGGATCCGCGCCTTCCGGGTCGAGGTAGTTGTGCTCCCGGCGGTACTCCCAGATCAGGTCGCCGGTGCGCGCGTCGAGGGCGTGGATCACATCCTCGGGCTGTGGCAGGTAGACGATTCCCCCCCGAATCAGTGGCGTCGCCTCGTTGGGGCCGTCCTCCATCGCCGCGGCCCAGGCGAAGTCGAGTTGGCCGACGGTCTCGGTGTTCACCGCGTCGAGCGCGCTGTACGCCCAGGCGGACAGGTTGCCGCGGAAGCTCAGCCAGTCGCCGTCGGGCGTTGCGGCGAGCTCAGCGTCGGTCACCGGCTCGATCAGTGGGCCCGTCTGGCCGCTCGCGGCGCCGAAGGCAAGGACCAGCAGGAGTGTGGCAGTCGTCACCACGCTGGCCAGTCGCACATCGCCCGGTGCATGGTTCGAACTCATGTCACGCTCCCTGATCGTTGGCAGACGGGTACCTGCCTTTGTCCGTGGTCGGGGCGGAGCATAGCGGGATGCCGCTGGTACGATTGTTGACGCATCGCCAGCCCAAACAGTCGGAGGACGATCGATGAACCACGCGATCTCGGCAGTGCCGACCCGCTCCCTGCTCACGCTGTGCCTCGTGGCCCTGATCGCGCTCCCGGCGGTCGCCGCCGAAGACGACATTCCCCGCATGGCGGACGGCAAGCCCGATCTCTCGGGCTTCTACAACATCGCCACCCTGACGCCGCTTCAGCGGCCCGCGCGGTACGGCGACAACCTGTTCCTGACCGCCGAGGAGGCGAACGCGATCGAGGAGGAAGAGCAGGCGCTGCTGGCCAAGGCCAACGAGAAGAGCGACCCGAACCGCGCCGCTCCGTCCGACACGGGCGCGGCCCCGGTCGGCTTCGACGACTCCCAGCGCGAGAACCTGGGCGCCGGCAACGTCGGCGGCTACAACGCGTTCTGGATCGACCGCGGCTCGAGCGCTGTGTCGATCGACGGCGCCTACCGGACCTCGATCATCTCGGAACCGGCGAACGGCCGGATGCCGCCGATCACGGACGCCGCCAGGGAGCGCCGCGCCGCCCGGCGGGCTCTGACGCCGTTCCGGGCCAACAAGGGCGTCGCCTGGTGGATCCAGGAAGGAGGCGCCGACGCGCCTGGGCCGTACGACGACATCGAGCAGCGGCCTCACGCCGAGCGCTGCATCATGGGTTTCGGCTCGACCCAGGGACCGCCGATGCTGCCGGCGCTCTACAACAACCACAAGCGGATCGTGCAGACCGACACCCACGTGATGATCCTGGTCGAGATGAACCACGACGCCAGGGTGGTCCGCCTGAACTCGGAGCACGACGCCTCCAGCGTCCGCAAGTGGCTGGGCGACTCGATCGGCTGGTGGGAAGGCGACACCCTGGTCGTCAGCACGAAGAACTTCGGCGACCGGCCGGGTCTGGGTTCCGCCTCGCGCGACCTGCACGTCACGGAGCGCTTCACCCGGCTCGACGCGGACACCCTCCACTACGAGTTCACCGTCGATGACCCGTCGACCTGGACCCAGCCCTGGAAGGGCGACTACACCTGGCCGGCCACCACGGACAAGGTCTACGAGTACGCCTGCCACGAAGGCAACTACGCGATGGGCAACATCATGCGCGGCGCGCGGCTGCTTGAATCGGAAGCGCTGGCGGCCGCCGCCGGAACGGGCGGTGGTGAGTAGGCGCGTTAGCTACCCGAGCCCCAGCTCCTTCATCAGCTCCGCCTCCGTCACTCGCGGGCGGTCGTCGGCGAAGTCGTAGCGGTCGGGCCTGGCGTCGCTGTAAATGTGACGGTCGAGCTGAAAGCCGACTGCGTCGTCGAGTGCATCGACGCTGACGATCAGCATGCCCTCCGGCTCGTGGGCGAGCCGCCAGAAGAGGCTCGATCCGCACCTTGAGCAGAAGCCGCGCTGGGCCCAGGGTGTGCCCTGGTACCAGGTCAGACCGTCGTCGTTCAGCCACTCCGTGTTGGGTTCGGGACAGTGGACGGACATCAGCGGGCCGCCGGACCAGCGGCGGCACAGGCCGCAGTGACAGACGCTGTAGGTGCGCTCGGGCACGTCGACCTCGAAGCGGATCGCGCCGCAGAGGCACTGGCCGCGCATTCTGTCGGCGGCCGTTTCGGACTCAGTCATCGGTTTCTCCTGTTTCCGGCGAAGCCACCTGGAACGGCACCGATGCCATCTGACGGTCCCAGAAGAGCGCCAGGCGGCCGCCTGCCGGCGTCACGTCGAGAAACTGCCAGGACAACTGCTCGAAGGACATGGGCAGCGGCTGAAGCGTCATGTCGGTGCGCAGCACGTCCCTGTCGGGCGTATAGCCGTAGGCGTCGAAGAGCGCCGTCCGGTCGTGGTAGTCGTAGCGCTCCTGTGCCGGCCACTCGGAGATGATGAGGATCCACCGCTCGGGGCCGAGCTGGATGAACATCGTGTACTCGCCCGGTTCGAGGCGGGTCTCGTCGATCACGAGCGGCAGCTCGGTGATCAGCCGGGTCGTCAGGTTCGCGCCCGCCCGCCACACCGGGGCGCCGTCGTTGAGGAAAGCGATGAAGTCGGGCGGGCCGAAGATGTCCCGGCCGCGGCGCAACGGCCGCCCGTACCTGACCTCGATCCAGCCGCCGTTGACGTAGCCGGACCGAGGGTCGAAGTAGCCGCCGATCTGGGTCGCGGCGGCGCCGGCCGGGCTGGCCGGCCGGTCCTGGGCGGTGGCGATGCCGGCCCCTGCAAACAGTTCGGCGCCCGCGAGCACGGAGGCTGCGACTGCGAAGCGCGCGGCGTGGCCGAATCCCCGGAGACCGGCGCTTCGCGCCGGATGCCGGCGAGGACGCCGGCGCACCCGGTTTCTACCGCACAAGCGGCTCGCCGCCACGGACCTGACCGGGGCTACTTGACGGCGTCGAGCGTGATGTCGAACGACTGGCCGGTGGGCGTCTCGATCGAGATGACGAACTTATCGTCGGCAGGACGGCTGTAGGCGAGCTTGGCCAGAACTGCCGCTCCTTCGCCAGTGTTCTCGAAGCTGATCATCCGGTCCTTCGACTCCACGACCTTCATCACCAGGAAGCCGTCGTAGCGCGGCTTCATGCCGGGGTCCCACTGCTTGAGGCGCAGCACCAGGGAGTCGTTCTCTTCCTCGATCGAGATCAACTCGATCATGTTCGTCGTGCCGTCGGGCGAGAAGCCGCGAACGCGGGCCACCATCGAGCCGTTCTTGGGGATGGCCCAGTTCTCTTCCAGCGCCGGGCCGCTCCAGGTCCCGGTCATCCAGGCCAGGTCCTCGACCCTGGGGCCGTGGTTGTCGGCGGCAGCGGCAGTCACAGTGAGCAGACTAGCGATCAGCAGAACGAAGAGCGTGCGGCGCATGGATTGTCCTCCAGGGAGATTGAGCCGCCGACCATAGCAGCGGGCAGTGGTGTCTACTCGGAGCCTCCGCCGCCGGTGGACGCGCCGTCGCTTTCGAGCGCTTCCTCCTCGAGCAGGCGGGCGCCGCGGAGGATGCCGCCGAGTGCGTAGTTGCCTTCGTGGCAGGCGTACTCGAAGACCTTGTTGGTGCTGGCCGGCCACGGGTACTCACCGCTCCAGGGCTCGGTCCAGGTGTTCGGGTCGTCGACGGTGAAGCCGTAGAGCAGGGTGTCCTCGTCGATGCGGCTGAACCGCTCGGTGATCACCATCTTCTTCGAGCCCTGGGTGAAGCTGTAGTCGTCGCCGAAGTTCTTCGTCGTGACCACCAGGGTGTCGCCCTCCCAGCGGCCGACCGACTCGCCGAGCCAGCTCTCGACGTTGTCGTCGTGGGCGGAGTCGATGGGGATGATCCGCGCGTCATGGTTCATCTCGACCAGGATCATCAGGTGGCTATCCGTCTGCACGATGCGCTTCATGTTGTTGTACATGACGGGCAGCGCCGGCGGCCCGGCGGTGGAGCCGAAGCCCAGCAGGCAGCGCTCGGCGTGCGGGCGCAACTCAGGGTCGTCGTACGGGCCGAACTCGCGGTCGATCCACCAGGCCGTGCCCGTGTTCTCGTGGCGGAAGAGCGCCGCCTCGGCGAACCGCTTCTTCGCGCCGTCGGTGAGCGCCGGCATCCGGCCGTTCGCGGGCTCCGTGATGATCGACGTGCGGTACTCGCCATCGAGCTGGAAGTTGCCGTCGCCGATGTCGACGTAGAAGGCGTTGTAGCCGCCGACCTTGCCCGCGGCGCCCGTGAATTCAGGCGCGTAGATGCCGGTGCCGCCCTCCGGCGGCGCCTCCCGATTCGGGTCGCTCGGCGCGTAGTCCTTCTCGAAGTTCCGCCGCCAGTGGTCGGCGATCGCCTGCGCCTGTTCCGGGGTGAGGGTCAGGTTGTCGCCGTACTGCTGGGGCCGCTGCAGCGGCGTCAGGGTGGCGATGTCGTAGGTCCCGGAGAGGTCCGGCTTGCCGTCGTGCCGGCGGGGGATGTCGTCGGACGCGACGATGGCGCCGGCGGCCGCGAAGGCGAGCAGGGTGGTGAGAATGAGAGTGCGTCGTGCCATGGTGCGGCGTCCTCCGGGTTCTGGTTGCGGACTGTGTTGGGATTCTAGCCGGAAACTGGCTGGCCGGTCAGGATGCTTCGGTTTCGACGATCCGGTCGGTCGTCGTGTCGCGCCGGATCTCGAACCAGCGCCGGCAGCCCTGGGCATGGAACCAGCGCTCGGTGACCACGCCTTCCTCGTTGTCGTGGTGGAAGGCGAAGTCCAGATCGCGCTCGTCCGGGTCGGTCAGGTGGTCCGGTACGCGCCGGATCTCCCCGTGGACGAACTCGTGGACCGAACGGTCGCCGCAGGTTGGGCAGGGGATGCGCAGGCTCATGGCTAGTGCGTCCCCGCCGACCCGCGGTCCGCCATCGTGCGGTCGCGGGCGAAGCGATCGAGCCCGAACGGCGCGATCAGTTCCGGCACCTCCCCGGTCGCGATGAGTTCCGCCATCTGCTCGCCGCCGGCGGGAATCGCCTTGAAGCCCCAGGTACCCCAGCCGGTCGTGAGGTAGAAGCCGTCTACACCCGTCTGTCCCATGATCGGCGAGTAGTCGGGGCTCATGTCGCAGACGCCGGTCCATTGCCGCAGCACGCGGAGGTTCGACATGAACGGGAGCAGGCAGAGCGCGCGCCGGCACACGTCCTGGACGAAGTCGTGGCTCGAGCGGTAGGAGAAGCTGGGCTGCGGGTCGATCTCGGCGCCCAGCAGCATCTCGCCGCGGGCGGTCTGCGAGGCGTAGAAGAAGAGTTCGGAAGAGGCGACGATGGGCCCGAACTGCTGCTGGTAGTGGTTCGTCACGAACGCCTGGAGCCGGTGGGTGCGGATGGGCAGGCGGAGGCCGGCCATGGCGGCGATGCGGCTGACGTGGCCGCCGACCGCCGAGACGACGGCGCCGGCGGCGACGTCGCCGGCCGCGGTCCTGACGCCGGCGACGCGCTCACCGTCGAGGACCAGACCTTCCACGGGCGTGTTCTGGTGGACATGGGCGCCGCGCTCCATCGCGCCTTCGGCGAGCGCCCAGACCACCCGGTCGTGGCGGGCGGTGGCCCCTTGCGGGTGGTAGGACGCGCCCAGCACCGGCCACCGGCCGCCGCCCGACATGTCGAGCTGCGGGCAGAGTTCCTGGACCTGCCGCGGCTCGACGAACTCGGTTTCGGCGCCGAACTCGGTGTTGAGTTTCGCTCGCATCTGTTCGGCTCGCACGGCGGCTTCCGAGTGCGCCATCCAGAGAAGCCCCTTGGCCTGATGCATGAGCCAGCGGTCCGTCTCTTCTTCCAGGCCCCGATAGAGGTCGACGCTCCGCTGGTAGAAGCGGACGGCGGCCGGGATGCCGTAGTTGGCACGGATGATCGTCGTGTTCCGTCCCGAGTTGCCGCCGCCGATGTAACCGCGCTCGAAGACGGCGACGTTCGACATCCCGTGGCGGGCCGCCAGGTAGTAGGCAGTGGCCAGCCCATGTCCGCCGGCCCCGACGATCACGACGTCGTAGCTCTTCTTCAGCGGCCGCCAGGTCAGCTTCATCTGGCGCTCGACGAACTCGTTCATGGGGTGGCCTTGTCGGGCTTCGCGAGCGAGCCGGTCAGTCGGCGCTGGAAGGCGGCCGCGAACGGGGCCGGCGCGAGGACGAGGGTCCTTCCGGCCTCGAACCAGAGCTTGGCCGGGATGCCGGCGACCTCGCCCTGGGCGAGGGCCGGCCGCGCGTCGGGCCGACGCCACTCGCACTCGCGGTCGAGGAACCGCTCGGCGGTGGCTTCGTCTAGCCAGACGTAGCTGAACGCGGTTTCGCGTTCGACGATCGCGTGCGGATCGCCGGCTACCTCGAGGTCCGCTGTCGCCGTCACCAGGAGTTCGTCGGGAGCGGTGCGGAAGGCGAGGGCGCCGGCGGGCCATGGCGGCTGCTCGACCAGTGCGTCTAGAGCCTTCGGCGTAGCCGACACGCGGGTCGCTTCGAGCCGGCGCAGCCGCAGCGGTCCGGATGGACCCTCGCCGGCGAGGTCGGTTGCCTCCGGACGAACAACCGGGAACTGACCGATGTTCTCTGGCGACTCGCTGCCTGTTTCGACCGTCACCCGTGCCCGTTCGCCATCCGGGTCGTAGGTTGGGCCGTCGACGCGTCGGGCAGGTCGTCCGTCCACCGTGACCTCGCGGGGCAGGTGGCCCTCCGCGTCCAGGTAGAGCCAGCCGAGCATCGGTGTGCCGCCTGCTGCGGTGCCGGCGTCTGACGTCACGTATCCGGCGTAGCGTTCGCCGTCATGGATCGCCGCGCCCTCGGCGGACGGATCGGCCGCCTGCCGGACCGGAGGATCCTCCACCCGGAGTGCGACCAGCCGCTTGTCGAGCGGTCGTTTGTTCGTCCGCAGGATGGCCTGGCGGCCAACGAAGTCGCCCTTGTCCAGGTTGACCGCCCACTCGTGGGCGAGGCGGCGCGGGGTCGAGTCGTAGTCCGTGTCCTGGCCGATCACGATGTGGCCCTTCTCGAGCCGCAGACGGAGCAGGGTCTCGAGGCCGTGGGGCTGGACGTTGAACCCGGCGCCCGCCGCCAGCAGCCGCCGCCACAGTTTGCAAGCGTCGGCGGCTGGATGGTGGAGCTCGTAGGAGAGCTCGCCCGTGAAGCTCAGCCGAACGACCCGGCAGTCGACGCCGGCGATACGCACCTGCCGATGGCGGCCGAACCCGGGAAGCTCCCGGGCGCCGGCACGCGCCAGCAGCCGGGACGCCTGGGGGCCGGTGACGTTGATCGCCGCCAGCGAGGCGGTCTGGTTCAGGATGCGGACGTCGTAGCCGAAGGCCTCGGCCCAGTCGCGGAGCCACAGCTCGAAGAAGCCGGACCCGCCGGAAGTCGAGGTCAGGAAGAAGCGGTCGCCGACGCCCTGGTCCGCTTCCCGGCAGAGCATGCCGTCATCGAGCAGGTAGCCGCGTTCGTCCAGCATGAGGACGTAGCGGCAGCGGCCTGGACGGATCGTCGCGACTTTGGTGGGAACGATCCGTTCCAGGAACGCTTCGGCGTCCGGCCCGGAGATCGCCATCTTGCCGAGCGAACTCACGTCGCCGAGTGAGACGCGCTCGCGCACGGAGCGGTACTCGTCGTCGTTCCGGCCGTAGGTCCAGGGCCGCCACCAGCCGCCGGCGCGGTCCATTCTCGCGCCGAGGCTCAGGTGCTCGTCGTGGAGGGGCGAGCGCGCGGTCACGGCGGTGTGCGCACCCGCGGCCAGTTCGCGCACGGTCAGTTGCCGGTTGAGGGGCCGTGCGGTGAACGCGGGCTGAAGCCGGCCGCCGCGCTCCAGCAGGAAGCTGCGGAGGTAGGGCAGGCAGACGCCGCCCTGGCAGGTGCCGGTGCCGGCGAGTGTCGCCCGTTTGAGCAGCTCCATCTCGTGGAAGCCGCGCTCCCACACGCCGTCGAGGTCGGCGACGGTGACGCCGCTGCACGGACACACCGTTCCCTCGCGCGGACAGGCCGGCAGTTCCGGTTCCATCGCGGCGCTGCCGACGACCCGCACCGGCAGGTCCGAGGCCATCCGGGCCAGCGCGTTACGCGGGTTGCGGCCGAGACCGAGGACCGCCGTATCGCATTCGATCCGCTCGTCGGTGGCACCGGCGTCGCCGTGCCGGCGGACGATCACCGCCTCGACCCGGCCGTCGCCCTCGAAGCGGACGAGCTCCCAGCCGCCTTCGCCGACCGGAAAGTGCCCGGCCAGTGTCCCTTCCGGCAGCTCCGCCGGTCGCTCGCCCACGGCGACGGCACGGCCCAGGTCGATGCCCGCGGCGACGAGCTCCGCGGCTGCCCGCGCCGTGACCAGCCCGTCCAGATCGCTGCCGGGAACGACCGGCTGGATCTCCGCCGCGCCGGTGGCGACGACGATCTCGCGCCGCGGATGGACGTGGAGCACGCACCCCGCCTGATCGGAGGCGACGACCAGCGGTCCGGGGTAGACCCCGGTCACGTGCTGCCCCTCGCGCGCGTCCAGGGTGACCACACCCAGGCCTCCATCCCTGGCTTCCCGCGCGGCCTCGCGCCCCGAGTCACCCTGTCCAATGACCACCGTGTCGCAGTGGACATGCTGCACCGGCGCCGCCTTCTTCACCAGGACCCGTGATGCACTGCGTTGCACACTGGGTGCGCCGGCGTCCTCGCCGGCATGAGGCGCGATGCGGCGAAGCGGCGAGCCCGGTTCGTCAGGCAGTAGGGCCGGTTCCTCGCCTCCCAGATGATCCCGCTGTACGACCATCCCGTCTCGCGCCGGGACCTGGCAACTCCGCGTATAGGCGACGCCGTCAGCCGTTACGAGGCAGTTCGGGCAGTCGCCACCTGTGCACAGGCACCCGCCGCCGGTCGGATGCAGCCCGCCGCGAACCAGCGCCACCAGCAGACTGTCGCCCGCCCGGGCCTCGACTCCCTGCCCGTCCACCAGAATGGTCGCCATCCGGATGGGGATGGTACGACGAATCCGAATGCAGAAAGCAACGCCGTCCAGCCCGTGCGGTTCGGGAGGGGGTCAGCTGCCAGGTGCGTCTGAACGAGCGACTGCCGCCGACATCTCCGTAACCGGCGACCGACCGGAGCGAGTGAAGCCGAGTGCGCGCAGCCCTTTCCATCACCTCCCAAGCGCGCACGTCATCCTGGCAGCTGACCCCCTCCCGAACCGCACGGGCGGCACCGCTCCGACGGCGCTACGATTGCGGCCGGCACATGACCGCTTCCCTCTCCGCCACCCTCGAAGGTCAGGTGATTCTCGTCACCGGTTCGACCCGCGGCATCGGCCGGGCGACCGTCGAGGCCGCGGCCGCGCGCGGCGCGACCGTCGCCGTGCACGGGCGGGAACTCGCCCAGGTCGAGGCGGTCTGCGGCGAGATCGGTTCGGAGAGCGTCCTGCCTCTGGCGGCCGACTTCGACGATCCGGCCAACGCCGCGGCCCTGGTCGAACAGGTGGTCGAGCGCTGCGGCCGCATCGACGGGCTGGTCAACAACGCCGGGGGAGGCCGCCCGGTCGCCTTTCGCGGTCTCGACCTGGATTCCTGGCGCGCGACCCAGCGCGTGAACCTGGAGTCGACGTTCGCCGCGTCCCGCGCCGCCTACAAGGTCATGCGCAAGGCGAAGGGCGGCAGCATCGTCAACATGGCCTCGCTGGCGGCTCACGGCCCGGGAGCGTGGATGGGCGCCGACTACGCCGCGTCGAAGGCCGGGATGGTCAGCCTCACCCGCAGCCTCGCCCTGGAGGCGGCCCGCTTCGGGGTCCGCTGCAACGCGGTGTCGCCCGGCTTCATCGAGACGGACATGACGACCGAACTCTCGGAGGACCAGCGGCAACGGCTGCGGGTGCCGCTCGGGCGCCTGGGGACGCCGGCGGAGGTCGCCGCCTGCGCGGTCTTCCTGCTGTCGTCGGAGTCGTCGTACGTCACCGGCCAGGTGATTCACGTCAACGGCGGGTTGTCGATGTATGGCTGAACCCCGTCGCGTCGCGGTCACCGGTCTCGGCGTTGCCTGCGCCATCGGCACGGACATCGAGTCGTTCCGGACCAGCCTGTTCGCCGGCCGGGGCGGCATCGCCAGGCTCCAGTCGCTCGATACGTCCGAGATGAAGGTCGGTATCGGCGGCGAGGTCGATCCGGAATTCGTCCCGGCCGGGCTGAAGCGACTGCGCCGTCGACCGGCGGACCGGGCGGTCGACCTGGGTCTCGTGACCGCAGCAGAGGCGCTTGAGGACGCGGGCCTGATCGACGGCGCCCCGCCCTACGAGGCTCAGCCGGTGGCGGTGATCCTGGGTACGGCGGTCGGCGCGGCGGAGAGCAACACGACGCTGCAGCAGCGCTTCGCGGAGCGTGGCGTCCGCGGCCTGCGGCCGACCAGCGTGCCGCGCGTCATGGACAACGCGATCTCGGGCGGCATCTCGATCCACTTCCGGCTCACGGGCGCCAACTTCGTCGTCATATCGGCCTGCACGTCGGCGACCAACGCGATGGGCACGGCGTACCGGATGGTGCGGCACGGCCACGCCGACACCGTCCTGACCGGCGGCGCCGACGGCTTCTTCGACCCGTTCTACTACGGCGTGTGGAACAACCTGGGCGTGATGTCGAAGAACCCCGATCCGGCGCGGGCCTGCCGGCCCTTCGACGCCGGCCGGGACGGCTGCGTCCTCGGGGAGGGGGCCGGCATGCTGGTGTTCGAGTCGTGGGACCGGGCCCGCGGCCGGGGCGCACGGATTCGGGGCGAGATCGTGGGCTATGGCGAGTCGTCTGACGCCAGTCACATCACCAGCCCGAGCGCCGAGGGCCAGGCGGTAGCGATGCGCGCCGCTCTGGCGTCCGCCGGAGTCGAACCGGCCGATCTTGGCGCAGTGAACGCCCACGGCACCGCGACGCTTGCGAACGACGTCTGCGAGAGCGGGTCGATCTGCGCGGTGCTGGGCGACGCCGCCGAAGAAGCG
>VXUF01000128.1:36892-43294 GCA_009837085.1 Holophagales bacterium | reverse complement strand
GCATGATCCGGGAAGAAGGAGGATCGCTCACCGTCCACCTGGTGGATGAAGACGAGCGGCCCGAGGATCTGACGGCCAGGCGCGTACGGCAACTGCTGCGACCGCCGGCCCGACGCGCCGGCGCCGAGCTCCTCAATCCGGGTGAGGGGGATGGCCCGGGGGGACGTGGAGGCGGTGGAGGCGGCGGCGCCCAGGAGTTGCTCGGTGGCGGCCCCTCCCGGGTCGTCCTTTCCGGCAACGACAACGAGCAGTTGACGGACCTCGCGGCCCAGGTCACCGAGAGGTTGCGGGAGATTGAGGGCATCGCGAGCGCCTACCCGGCGGTGCGCCCGGGGCCCGACGAACTCCACGTGAGTCCGAATCGGCGCGCCTTCGACACGTTCGGCGTGCTCCTGGACGAGGTGCTGCCGATGCTGAATCTGGCCGGCCGCGAGGGGACCAGGATCGCCACGGGATATCCGCTCGCCAGCGGACGGGAACTGCCGATCGTGGTCCAACGGCTGGAGAGCCGCCGCGACGAGGATCAGCCCCTGGACGGCGGCAGCTTCGACCGCGACGTGTCGCTCAGCGGGCTGCAGCGGCTCCGCGTCTCGACCGGAGCCGGTGTCCTGCCGGTCGCTGCTCTGGCGCAGGTGCGCCAGGCGCCGCCCTCCCCGGTCATCACCCATCACAACGGCGTCCGGGAACGGGAGGTCTTCTACACGCTGTCTCCGGACGTGCCGCGGCGGGGCCCGGCGCGCGACACCTTCGACCGAAGCCTGGATGAAGCGATCGCCAGCATCCACCGGCCCGCGGGCACGACCATCGCGCTCGACCGCTCCCAGGAGAGCACGAACTGGTTCCGGCGCATCGCCGTGCCGGTCGTTCTGCTCGTCTTCCTCGTCCTGGCCGTGACGTTCGAGTCGATGACGCTGCCGATCCTCGTCCTGATCGCTCTTCCCCTCGCGCTGCTCGGTTCGGTCTGGGCCCTGGTGCTGACCGGCATCGGGTTCGAGGCAATGGCACTGCTCGGTGCACTGGTCCTCCTCGGGCTGGCGATCAACCCGGCCGTCCTGCTCGTCGACCGGATGCAGCAGCACACGCTGGGCGCCGGCTGGAGCGCCGGGGCGGCCGCCCTCGCCGCGGTCCGCGAACGGGCGCGCCCGGTGTTGATGACGTCCGCGACGACGGTCGCGGCCCTGGCGCCCCTGTCCATCGCCACCGGGCGCCAGAACGAGATCTGGCCGCCCTTCGCCACCCTCGTGATCGGCGGCCTCCTGACCGCGACCGTGCTGACGTTGCTCGTCATCCCGGTCGGCTTCGTTTTCCTGCGGCGCCTCGACGAGCTGTTCAGCCGCGTGGGGCCCTGGGTCGTGCTGGCCTGGCTCGGCGCCGTCATCGCGACGACCGCGCCTCTGTTCGCGTTCGGCGTGATCGAGTCGATGTTCTGGCAGATCACGACCACGGTGCTGATCGCCGGAGCGCTGCTCGGCCTCACCGTGTGGCTGCTGCCGAAGCCGCCGTCGCCCGAGCCGGAAACGGCCGCCGGCCCACCAAAGCTCGTCGTCCGCCACCTGCGCAAGACGTACGGCCTCCCCGGCCCGGTGCGCCGGGCGCTGCGGGCTACCGCCGACTTCGCCAGGCGGGTCGCCGCCCAGGGCGGCCGGGCCTTTGAGCCGGCCGACGCCCGTGCCCGGCTGCTGCCTCTCCTGCTCCTGTTCGCCGGCGCCGTCGCCCTGGCGGCGCGGATGACCGGCGGCCTGATCATCCTCGGAGTCCTGATCGCCATCCTGCTGATCGGTTCCCGGCTGCTGCGTGAGATCCGACGCGCCCGGGGCCACGCCGACGAGCTCGGGCGCGTGAAACCGGGCGGCGTCGAGGGCGTGCTGACGGCCCTGCTGCCCTGGGCACTTCTCGCCTGGCTGGTCGTTCCGGAGATGGTCGCCGATCCTGAAGTCGCAGGGTTCATCGCGCTGGCCATCGTCTCCACGGTCATTCTGCTGGTTCAGCTCGGACGCCGCACGGCGCGGCTCGAGACGATGCGCCGGGAACAGCGGACCTCCCCGCGACGACGCGCACGGGGCTGGCGTGGTCAGCTCCTTCGCCTCTGGCGCGCCGCGGCAACGAAGGTGTTCGGTCTGGACCTGCCGATCGACACCGTCAAGGCCCTGGCCGCGGTGAGCTTCGAGGCCGAACGCGGCATGGTCGGAGTGCTCGGCCCGAACGGCGCCGGCAAGACGACGCTGCTCAGGCAGTTGACTGGAATCCTCGACTCGACGCGGGGCCGGATCACGCTCGGCGGCGTTCCGTTGCTCAGCGTCCGAACGCGCCTCGCGCGCTACGTCGGCTACCTGCCCCAGGACGCCGGCCTGCCGCCCCGGCTGACCGCCCGCCAGTACCTCGAGTACTACGCCGCCCTCTACCAGATCGACACGTCGGAACGGGCCGAACGCATTTCGACGCTGCTGCGTGAGGTCGGGCTCGACGAGCGCGCCGACGAGCAGATCGGCGGCTACTCGGGTGGAATGCGACAGCGCGTTGCGGTGGCGCGCACGCTGCTCCGGTTGCCTCCGATCATCGTCGTCGACGAACCGACCGTCGGCCTCGACCCCCGCGAGCGGGTCCGCTTCCGTAACCTGCTCTCACGGCTCGCGAAGGACCGGATCGTGCTCTTCTCGACCCACGTCGTCGAAGACGTGGCGGTAGCGTGCGATCGCGTCTTGGTGTTGAGCCGCGGTCGAATGGTCTTCGACGGCCACCCGGCTGCGTTGTCGCGCGAAGCCGAGGGCAGAGTGTGGTCGTGGCGGACGGCGGGCGAAGAAGAAGTGCCCGAGCTGCCCGAGGGCGCCGTGCTGGCAGACCAGAAGCCCGAACCGGACGGCACGAGCAGCCTTCGCGTACTCGCCGCCGGCCGCCCGGACGAGCGGGCCACCCCCGCCGAGCCTACGCTGGAGGACGGTTACCTGTGGCTCGCGCGCGCGGTGCGCACCGAGGCGCCGGCATGATCACGTTGCTTCGTACTTCGGCGGTGCTGCTCGGCGGACGCCGCTACTGGCTGCTGCCGTTGCTGCCCCTGGTGTGGCTGGCGGTACAGGCGCTCATGCTGGTAGCGGGCATGCGGCCTGCCATGGAACCAGAGGCGGCGCAGAACAGCCTGATCGGCGTACCGGTAGCCGTGCTCGCCATCTTCCTGGGCGGCCGGATCATCACCGGCGAACTCGACCAGCACAGCCTGGAGATCGCATACACCGTGCCCGGAGGCGCCCATCGCGTCTGGCTCGGCAAGCTCGCCGCCGCGATCCTGATGCTGCTCTCGAGCCTGGTTCTCCTGGCCGCCATCACCTATGCCTTCTTCACCGACTTCCCGGTTCTTCAGGGCCTGTACGGAGCGACGCAGGGAGTCGTCTTCTACCTCGTTGCCGCCATGGGCTTCGCGACGCTGTTCCGCAGCGACGTGGCCGGTTCCCTGGCCACGATCGGCGTCCTCGGCCTCAACCGGCTCTTCGGTGCGTTCCGCGTCTCACCGTTCTGGAACCCGCTCATGGTGGAAGAGGCCGATGCTGCTCAGATGCTCGCGCTGAACGTTCAGAACCGCATCGGCACCGCCCTCGCGATCGCGGCGATCGTCGCCCTGACGTTCACCCGCGCCGAGCGCAGGGAGAAGATGCTCAGCGGCTGAAGGGCAGTTCCAGCCTCCGACCAACACGCGGCCACTTCCACCCAGCCTCGCAGGGGCCCTGCCGCCAGAAGAACGTCCCCAGTTCCGTCTAGGTCCATAGGCGGCCCAGTTCCCGCCGCCGCGCCTGTAGGCGTTGCGGCGCTCCGGACCTGGGAGAGGTCCTCCACCCTTGGAGGACCACCGCCGGCCCGCGCCGTCGGCTGTCCGAAACAGGGTCGACGGCAACCAGAGACCTATGGAGGAAAGGAACGAATCATGACGAGGAGAGTCTTGCCTGCCGCGCTTGCAGCAGTCGTCCTGAGTGCTGGCGTTGCGTTCGCGGAACAACCACACTCTGTCAGCCCGAACGGCCCATCCGGCATCGGAGAGCACGAACCTGGCCCACTCGCGGAAGCCGAGCTGGCAACCGTCAAGGGGAAGGGGCTGCGTTCCGGCGCGTGCACTCTGGCAGTCAAGGGCGCCGGTATCTTCGTGTTCGGAGTCGCGACCGTGATGCGTGACCCGTTCGGCCAGGGTATCGGCGTCGGCATCTTCGGCGCCGCCGGTGCGATCTGCGCGTAGCCAACATCACTGCTGCCGCTGCACGACCGTTCGCGGTTGCCGGGGCCAGTGACGCACTCTCTCCTTGAGAGCGCGTGGGGCCGCTCCGTCGGCACCGTCCCCGTGACAGGCGGAGTGGCCGTAGCGTGATCACCGTTCTCCGGAACTCCGCCGTGCTGATCGGAGGTCGACGCTACTGGCTGCTCCTCCTGTCACCACTGCTCTGGCTCGCGGGTCAGGCAGTCCTGCTGATCGCAGGCCGCCTGCCGACCTTCGAACCTGCCTCTGCACAGAACACGCTGATCGGTGTACCGGTAGCGATTCTCGGAGCCTTCCTTGGCGGCCGGATCATCGCTGGCGAACTGGATCAGCGCACGCTGGAGATCGCCTACACGGTACCGGGCGGCGCGCATCGCGTCTGGCTCGGGAAACTCGGCGCCGCGCTCCTCATGCTGCTCGTCAGCCTGAGCCTGATGGCGGCGTTCACGTTCACGTTCTTCACTGGCTTTCCCGTCGTCCGGACCCTCCACGGCGCGGCGCAGGCGGCCGCCTTCTACATGGTGACGGCGATGGGGCTCGGTAGCCTTTTCCGCAGCGAGACTGCCGGCGCCTTGGGTACTACGACGATTCTCGGTCTGGAGGGCTTCCTCGTCAGCCGACTCGGGGCAGCACCGCTCGTCTCGCCCTTCTGGAACCCGCTGTACGTCGAGGAAGCCGACGCCGATCAGTTGCTCGCGATGGCCGTCCAGAACCGCATCGGCATCACCCTCGCCATCGCCGCCATCGTCGGGCTCACCTTCGCCCGCGCCGATCGCCGCGAGAAGATGCTCGGTCGCTGAACTTGCCGCTGACCATTCACTCCGTGTCGGCAACTCAGCGGCGGGACACAAACCCAAGATGCCACCAGGTTAGCCCATGGTAGACTCTGCACTTATGGTAGACGGCCTGACAGCCCCACCCGCACAGACGACGGCAGTCGTGGACTCCGCAGGGAGACTCGTGGTGCCCGCCCACTACCGCGCGGCGCTCGGCTTTCGACCGCGGCAGGAGGTCGTCCTAGATCTCGATGGCGACACGATCCGGATAACCACCGTCGAGACCGCACTGGACGCCGCAGTTGCCCGCGCCCAGGCCCTGGCCCGCAAGTACGACGAGAAGCTGGGACGGACAGGAAGTGCCGTCGACGAGTTCATCGCGGAGCGACGCAGAGAGGCCGCGCGGGACTGACGTGGCCCATGTCCTGCTTGACGCCTCGGCCGTCCTGGCCATGATCTGGCGCGAACCCGGGGCCGAGGTCGTCAGGGCCGCCATGCGCGACGGCGCGGCCATCTCCACAGTGAACCTGGCGGAGGTTGCCGCACTCCTCCACTATCGCGGGTGGAGAAGCTCCGACGTCGAGGGCACGCTGGCGGCGTTCAGGATGGACACACTCCCTTTCGACTCCGACGTGGCCCTCTCAAGCGGCGCCCTGCGCCCAGCGACGGCGCAGGCGGGCCTCGGACTGGGCGAACGCGCCTGCCTCGCCACCGCGGCGCATTTCGACTTGCCGGTCCTCACCACCGACAGGTCGTGGCTGCGAGTCGATCTGGAGGGAATCGAGGTTCGGGTGATCCGCTGAATCACCGCGATTCGCGAGAACTGGTCAGAAGTCGCAGGTCAGTCCCGGATACCGGAACACGACGCCCGGATCGAGTTGCTTCGGCTTGTTGGCCGCCTCTTCGGCGCGGGCGCCGGCGAGCATCCCCTCCATCCCGTAGTTGCCCTCGTGGCAGGCGTACTCGTAGATCGCGTCCTCTGTTCGCTTGAGAGGAATCGACGCCGTCCAGGGCTTCGTCCACGTCCCCGGGTCGTTCACCGTGACCTCCCATTCCAGGGTGTCCGGGTCCGTCAGCGTGAACCGCTCGGTGATCGTGAGTTGCTCCGAGGAGCCCATGAAGTCGTTCTTCTTCGAGTAGTTCGACGTCTCGATGACCAGGGTGTCGCCGTCCCAGTGGCCGCGGGAGTCGCCGTTCCAGAGCCTCACGTCGTCGTCGAGCGCGGACTCGTCGTCCAGCCGAATGACGCGCGCGTCGTGGATCATCTCCTGGTGGATCACGACGTGGTCCTCGCTCTGGAAGATCTGGTGGTAGCTGTTGTAGCCGGGGAAGATGAACGGGGCGCCGTAGCTGATGCAGCGCTCGGCGATCGGCCGGTCGAGCCAGGAG
>VXUF01000128.1:30054-36882 GCA_009837085.1 Holophagales bacterium | reverse complement strand
GGCGGCGGCCGGATGCTCTATCAGGTGCTTCCCTCGCTTGCTGAGGCGCTTCTTCGCCGGTGCGGTGAGGGGCGGGACCAGGCCGTCGGGCGGGTCGACGACGAGCGAGGTGCGTTTCGTGAAGTACCGGTCCGCGATCCAGAACTGGTTGTAGTTGCCGGTCGTCGGGTCGTAGGACGTCGCCTTCGTTCGCTCGATCGCCGCCAGGACGAGCTGGTCGCCGAACAGGGCGTCCGCGCCGGGGTTCGTCGCCTCGGCGACCGCGGCCATCAGTTCCTGGAACTCCTCGTCCGTCAAACGCTCCTTGCCCGCCCAGGCGGCGGGGCGCTGCAGAGGAGTGCCGTTGTTGTTCTCCCACACGCCCTGCAGGTCGGGGTGGCCGTAGGCGGTGCGCGGGATTGTCCAATCCGCGTCCTTGGCGTTGTTGTTCGCCGCCGAAACCGCGCCGGCGGCGGCGAATCCGAGCAACAGGGCCATCGCGCCAATCGTCGCCACGGCTCTCGAGTGTTCGTTCTTCCTCATCCGACTACCCTCCAAGAGCGGGTGAACCCAGGAATGCAAACAGCGTCCTTCGATGATAGCCGCGGATCCACAGCGGTCCGCGTCACGTCCAGCCCCACGCCTTCGCTTCTTCGTCCCACAACGCCCAGCATTCAGCGGGCGCCAAACCGGCGTCAAGGAGCCATTGAGGCATGTCGGTCACCAGCCCGGCAGGGCCCTGCTGAACGGTGATCGGGCGGCCGTCGGCGCTCCACGCCGACCGTACGCGACCTAGCACCTGCGCCCCCTCGCCTTCCCCGGACTCCAATTCGAGCGAGTCGATCCGCACGCGCCACTCAACGTCCTGGCCCGAGCCGTCGGGGCGAACGAAGCGAACTTCGTCACCGTCGGTTTCGAGGCCCGCCACGAGGTCGATCGATTCGATCTGAGCAATGAAGGACGCTCGCAAGGTGTCCACGTCCGGCCGAGACTCCGGCGGCGGGCTGTCCGACGGACCGCAGGCCCCGAGCATTCCAACCAGGACTACGGCCAAGAGGGCACCCAGCCGTTTCGACCGCGATGCTTCGACGATGTGGATCATGGCGTCAACTCTAACGCCTGCCAGCCGTACTACTCTCCCGACGCCCTGACCATGCCTCAACCATCCGCGCCTCCCCGCCGCCAGGCCGGCGTCGGCTTCATCTTCGCCGTGATCCTGCTCGACATGCTGGGCGTCGGCCTGATCATCCCGGTCTTCCCCGAACTCGTCGAGCAGTTCAGGGGCGGCGACACCTCGTCCGCCGCCGTTGCCGTGGGCGCGATCGCTGCCTGCTACGCCGTGGCACAGTTCCTGTGCGCGCCGATCCTCGGCGCGCTGTCCGATCGCTTCGGCCGTCGCCGCATCCTCCTGCTCTCCATGTTCGGCCTCGGCGTCGACTATCTGGTCATGGGCTACGCGCCATCGCTCGGCTGGCTGTTCGCCGGCCGGATCGTCGCCGGCGTGATGGGCGCCAGCATCACGACCGCCAACGCCTACATCGCCGACACCTCTACGGCCGAGACCCGCGCCCGAAACTACGGACTCGTCAACGTCGCCTTCGGCGTCGGTTTCATCCTGGGACCGATCTTCGGCGGCCTGCTCGGCGGCATCGACCTGCGGCTGCCCTTCTTCGCCGCGGCCGGTCTCTGCCTCCTGAACTCACTCTACGGCTTCCTCGTGCTGCCGGAGTCGCTCGCGCCGGAGAACCGGAGCGCCTTCTCGCTCCGCAAGGCGAATCCGGTATCGAGCATCGTGCACCTCCGCACCTATCCGCTGGTCGCCAGTCTGGCGGTCGCCTTTCTGCTGCTGGCGCTCGCGCAACGCGGCCTGGAGACGTCCTGGGTGCTCTACACCGGCTATCGCTATGGCTGGAACGAGTTCCAGAACGGCCTGGCCCTGGCTGCCGTCGGCGTCGCGGCGGCGCTGGTCCAGGGTTTCCTGGTGCGGCCAGCGGTCACCTGGCTGGGCGAGCGCCGGGCCGTGCTGGTCGGCTTCGGCATCGGAACGCTGGCCTTCGCCGGCTACGGCCTGGCGCCGAACGGCCTGGTCCTCGTGACGGTGATCTTCGCGGGATCGCTGGGTGGTATCGCCGGACCCGCGGTCCAGGCGATCATCGCGGGAACGGTGAAGCCCACCGAATGCTGCTGCTGGTCCGCGCGTTCCGTCGCCACTGAGGGCTCCGGCGCGGTCGGTCCGGCTACAATCGACTCCGCAAGGAGGTTCGCCATGCCGTTCGACAGCACCTCGCTTCCCATAAGGCTCTTCACCGCGTCTCACGAGCGCTCGTGGAACCCCGCCGACATCGACTTCTCGCAGGAGCGGTCCGACTGGATGTCCTTCTCGGACGACGAGCGGAACCTGCTGATCCGCCTGATCTCCGGCTTCCGGGTCGGCGAGCGCGGCGTGACCCACGAACTCGCACCGCTCCAGTTCCGCTTCCGCCAGGACGGCCGGCTGGAAGACGAGATGTACGTCACCGCACAGATGTACGAAGAGGCCCGTCACGTCCAGTTCTTCGAGACCTGGCTGATCGAGGCGCTGCCGGGCCGCTTCGGGGTCGACATCCCCTACCCCAACCTGCACGGCGACATGTTCTCGACCCGTCTGCCGGCGACGATGCGCGCGCTGTTCGAGGACGACAGCCCGGAGGCGCTGTTGAATGCCATCATGCTGTACCACTTCTACGTCGAGGGCGTCGGCGCGGAAGCCAGCTACCCGATCTACTACAAGATCTTCGAGCGCACGGGCAAGTTGCCCGCGCTCAACCGCGGCATCCGCCTGATCCAGCGCGACGAGGCCCGCCACATCGGTTTCGGCGTGTATGTCCTGCAGCGGCTGCTCGCCGAGCACCCGCACCTGGTCGACCAGTTCGAGGCCCAGGTCGAGGCGATGCGGCCGTTCGCCGAGGACGGCCCAAACCAGACCTTCGCGGGCTTCGAGCGCGGTCAGGCCCCGTTCGACCTCGACTACGACGAGTACAGGCAGCTCTACCTCGACAAGCTCGAAGAGATGCGGCAGAGCATCTACGACGGCCGGCTCGCGGCCGCGGTGTAGGCACTCCGGCGATCATGCAGGTATCCGCGAACGGCAGGCTCCGGCGCGGACTGCCTGGCCTCTTCACCGTCTCCACCGGCGTCCTCTGCTTCGTCCTCCTGGCTACCGGTCCGCTGGCGGCGCAGGCGGAGCCGCGGGCCGATCACGTGGTACTCGTCTCGGTCGACGGCCTCCGGCCGGACTTCTACCTCCCTGGCTCCTCCTGGCCAGCGCCGAACATCCAGCAGATGGCGCGGGACGGCGCGCACGCCGAAGGCGTGCGCGGGGTGTTTCCCACCGTCACCTACCCGTCGCACACGACGATCGTCACCGGCGCTTTACCCGGACGGCACGGGGTCTACTACAACCGGCCCTTCGAACCCGAAGGCCAGAGCGGCGAGTGGTACTGGCACGAATCGTCGATCCGGGTCCCCACGCTCTGGGACGCCGTGCGCGAGGCCGGCCGGCGGACCGCGGCGATCTCCTGGCCGGTGACGGTCGGCGCGCCGGTCGACTGGCTCGTGCCGGAGGTCTACTCCCTCGACCCCAGCGTCGACCGCCTGCTGCCGATGCGCGAGGGCAGTTCGCCGGGTCTTTGGCAGGAACTGGAGCGGGAGGCAACCGGCCGCCTCAACCTGCGGAACTACTCCGCCGCCTACATCACGCGTGACGACACGACCGGAGTGATGGCCGCCTACGTCCTGGAAACCCACCGACCCGCTCTGATGGCGCTGCACCTGATCACGACCGACTCCGCCCAGCACGCGCACGGCCGGGAGTCGGATCGCATCCGGCGCGCCGTCGGCGCCGCCGACCGTGCGGTCGGCGCGGTCCGCGACGCCGCGGAACGCGCCGGCATCCTGGACCGCACCGCCTTCGTCATCACCGGCGACCACGGCTTCGTCGACCTCCACACCCAGGTGATGCCCAACGTCTGGCTGGCCGAAGCCGGCCTCCACGGCACGGAGCCCGACCGCGGCGAGTGGCGCGCCACGTTCCACCCGAGCGGCGGCTCCACCTTCCTGCACCTGCGAGACGCGGCGGACGAAGAGGCGCTGAAGGTAGTCCGCACCATCCTCGCCGACCTGCCTCAACCCATCAGCCGGTTGTTCCGCATCGTCGAACGCGACGAACTCGACGAGATAGGCGCCAGCCCGAGCGTCCCCTTCGCCCTGGCCGGCGCGCTCGGCACCACCTTCGGCTCCGACGCCTCCGGCGACGCCGTGCGCCCCACCGACGGCGGCACCCACGGCCACTTCCCCACCGACTTCCCCGAGATCCTCACTGGCTTCGTCGGCTGGGGCGCCGGCTTCGAAGCCGGCCGCACCGTCCATCGCATGGGGCTGACCGACATCGCCGACCTCATCGCGATGCTGCTCGGCGTGGACTTCGAGAGTCCGGACGGGGCACCGCCGCTGGGTGTGCTGACGCGCTGATCTAAGCCGTCAGCCCGCGGTACACCTTCGGCAACTGGCTCGGCAGGGCGGCGATCTCGTCGATGACGAGGTAGCGGCGTTCGGGACACATCTCGCGCAGGTAGTCGTGGCCGGCGGGGTCGACGGTGATGCAGAAGGTGGAGATGCCCTGGCGTTCGGTCTCGCGGAGAGCGACCATCGTGTCGCGGATGCCGTAGACGCGCGACGCGCGGTCGCTGCCGTAGTCGAAGTCCTGGGGGTAGCCGTCGGAGAGGATGAGCAGGACCTTGACCTTCGCATCGCGCTCGGCGAGCTTGGCCGCGGCGTGGCGGATCGCGGGACCCATCCGGGTGCTGCGCTTCGGCTCCATGGCAGCGATCCGGTCCTCGGCCTCGCGGTCGAAGTCATCGTCGAACTCCTTGGCGACGAAGAACTCGACCTCCTTGCGACCGAAGCCGGAGAACCCGTAGATCGCGTAGTCGTCGCCCAAGGTCTCGAGCGCGTCGGCCATCAGGACCAGGGACTCCTTCTCGATGTCGATCACCCGGCGCCCCGGGGGAATCGGCTGCGGGTTGTCGGGCCAGTCGAAGTCGTCGAAGACGCCGACGTACTCCGGCTCCGGCTCCCGGCCTGACGCCGGTTCAGGCTCTTCCACCGGCGCCTCCGCGTCGGTCGAGGCGCTCATGTCGAGGAGGAAGGCAGCCGCCACATCCCGGTGCTGGCGCCGCCGGCTCATGTAGACCGCGCCGTCCGGTGGCCGGCCGGCACGACGGTCGACATGGGTTTCGACCACCCGGTCGAGATCGAGCTCCTCGCCCTCGATGAGACGCCGCCTGCGCCGGAACTCCTCCGGTTTGAGCAGCTCGAACTGCTTCCTGACGCGCCGCAGCAGGTCGGCGTGGTGGCGACGCGTCTCGTCGACAAACCGTTCCGGTGGAGCCGCGGAGCCGTTCGAGGGCGGGTCCAGCGGTTCGATCGCCTTCTCCCGCAGATGGCACCAGCGGCGGCGGTAGCCGGCCAGCTCATGGTCCCACTCGTCGTAGTAGAAGACCTGTTCCTGGTCGAGCCCGGCCTCCGCCAGTTCGCGCTCCACCCGCTTCGAGAGTTCCTCCAGGCGGGCCGCGAGTTCTTCGGGATCGAGTTCGATCAACTCGGCATCGTCATCGCCCCCTTCGGCCTCGATCGCTCCCGTGATGTCGAGGTCGGTCAGCGGCAGGCCGGCGGTGCCCGAGAGGTCACCGTCCTGCAGGCTGAGTACGCCCAACTCGTCAACCTGTAGCTGTTCCATCAGGCCGGCGGCAATCGGGCCCGGTTCCACGTCGTCCCGCACTTCGACTTCGGATGCGAGTTCCTGCCACTCGCGGCGCAGCTCGACTCGCTCCGGTGCGGGGTCGCCGTGGTGTGCGGGCGCCGGTACGTCGAGGGATTGGGCCTCGGCTTCGGGATCCGGATCGGCGCCGCGATCCTGCGGTCGACCATCGTCGACGGCCGCGTCGAAGCCGGCCGGGCCGAGAGCCGAGCGCAAGGCGGCGAACTCGGGATAGAGCGCTCGTACGGCGCGCAAGGTGTGGTCGACGGTGGCGCCGGGGTTCAACAGCGTCGTGGCCTCTTCGAATCGCACCGACAGCCGGCCTGCCGCAGCAGCACTGCTCTCGCTCGCCGCTAGTTGAGACCGCTGCTCCAGCAGGAGCGCCCGCGCCAGATCGAACAGGGCCGCTTCGCACGGCTTCCGGCGCGCAGGCGGCCTTGATGCCGGACTCAGCGACGATTCGAGCGCATCGTCGATCAGCCGCAGCAGATCGCGGCCCACCCCCCGGAAGAGGCGTGCCAGCGCAGCGTCGATGCGCGCCCCCTCGAGCCGCGCGAACAGCGCCCGGGCAAGACCGGGCTCGTCGAACCCGGCGAAGAAGTCGGCGAACCGGACCGGACCCCGCCGGTAGGTGCCGAACAGCACGCCGCCCAACTGGTGCAGCACGGCCATCCGGTAGACCATGAAGTTGCCATAGCTGTCCGGCAAGCGGTCGATCCGCTCCGGCAGGTAGAAAGCAGAGCCGTCGGTCGTCGGCCGGCCGACAGCCGCCGCGCCTTCCAGGTCGAGATGCCCCGCGCGCGACCTGTCCCCGGCTCGAAGATCGCCGAGCGGCCGGACCTCGGCCGGGCGCGCCAGCATCGCCTCGACATAGATCTCGAGGACGCGGGCGACGTCGTCGAGGGCAACCGCGGTCAAGGCAGCAGCGTCGACGCCACCTCGGTCACCGCGCGCTGGACCTCGTCGTCGTCGGTGATCGCCCGGCAGATCGCGGCGACGCAGGCTTCGCGCACGCCGATGCCGCCGGAGATCAACTGTGCCGTGTAGATGAG
>VXUF01000128.1:0-30044 GCA_009837085.1 Holophagales bacterium | reverse complement strand
GTGTAGATCACCATGCTGGAACTAACCACAACATCGAAACCCCGGTGGTGGAGGTTGCGGATGCGCTTGCCGAGTTCGGCAAGGTCCCGCGCCAGTGGGACGTCAATTCCCGCTTCGTGAGCGATGATCTCCGCTTCGACCTCGGGGGGCGGGTAGTCGAACTCGAGCGCCACGAAGCGCTGGCGCGTGCTCGGTTTCAGGTCCTTGGCCACGCTCTGGTAGCCCGGGTTGTACGAGAGGACGAGCAGGAAGTCCAGGTGCGCCGGCAGGATCTCCCCGCGCTTCTCGATCGGCAGGATGCGGCGGTGGTCGGTCAGCGCGTGAATCAGCACCGTCGTGTCCTTGCGCGCTTCGACGATCTCATCCAGGTAGCAGATCGATCCGTCCCGCACGGCCCGGGTCAGTGGCCCGTCCATCCACACCGTGTCGTCGCCTTCGAGCAGGTAGCGGCCGACCAGGTCGGTCGCGGTCAGGTCCTCGTGGCACGCCACCGTAACCAGTGGTGTCTCGATCCCCGTACGCGCCCCCGCATCGCCTCCGCGATACAGCCGATGCGTCATGTGCTCGAGGAACCGCGTCTTGCCGCAACCCGTGGGGCCCTTCAGCAGCACCGGCATGCGCGCCCGGTAGGCGGCGAGGAACAGCTCGACCTCATTGCCGACCGGCAGGTAGTAGGGCGCCTCTGGAACAGGCCGCGGCGTCGCCGCTTGCAAAGGCTGAGTCATGGGCTGGCGCGCTAGCGAATCAGCAATGGTCGATCGCCCGGGCGAGCGCGAAATCCTTCTCCGTCACGCCGCCGGCTGAATGCGTGCTGAGGGTCAGGCGAACCCGGTTGTAGCGGATGTCGATGTCCGGGTGATGGTCCGCCGCTTCAGCCAACTCAGCCACGAAGTCGACGAAACGCACCGCCGCCGGAAAGGTGGGAAACTGGTAGTCACGCGAGATGGAAGGCGCTTCCACATCCGCCTCCCAACCTCTCAATCCCTCGCAGGCACCCTGAATCTCGTCCGCCGTCATCGCCGCCATCACCTGTTACCTCCGCCGCGCGACCCTAGCAGCCGCCGGCCCAAGGCCGGCGAGCCCTCTTCTCCGGCCTCCGCCGCTCCGCGGCTCCGGCCGCAGGCGGGTCGAAAGCGTCCAGCCGGTCCGGCTTCCGGGGGCGAGGTCCCAGCGGGCTGGAGGCAAGTGACGCTCGACGACCTCCCATGAACCGACGACGAGCCGGAACGCAGCCGACCGAAGCGAGCGCTAACTTCTCATCCACCAAGAAAGCGCAAGCGGCCGCTGGGACCCTCTCCCCCGGGAGGCGGACCGGCGGGTAGCACCCGCAGTGGTACTGTCGGCGGCCTATGAAATTCGGCATCTTCTACGAGCATCAGCTACCGAAGCCGTGGGGGCCGGACTCGGAGCATCGGCTGCTTCAGAACTCGCTGGAGCAAATCGAACTCGCGGACCGGCTCGGGTACGACTACGCCTGGGAGGTGGAGCACCACTTCCTGGAGGAGTACTCCCACAGTTCGGCGCCCGAGGTGTTCCTGGCCGCGGCGTCGCAGCGGACAAAGAACATCCGTCTCGGCCACGGCATCGTCCAGTTGACGACGAACCACCCGGCCAGGGTCGCCGAGCGGGTTTCGACGCTCGACCTCGTCTCGAACGGCCGGGTCGAACTCGGCCTCGGTGAGGGCTCGAGCGTCACGGAGCTCCACCCCTTCGGCCGCAGCTTCCGGGACAAGCGGATCGTCTGGGAGGAGGCCGTCCAGGCCTGCCTGCCGATGTTCTGGAACGAGGGCTGGGAGTACCACGGCCACTACTTCGACTTCCCGCTCCGCAACGTGATCCCGAAGCCGCTGCAGAGGCCTCACCCGCCGCTCTGGGTCGCCTGTTCGCAGCTCGACACGATCCGCTACGCCGCGCACCGCGGCATGGGCGCGCTGTGCTTCAAGTTCGCCGATCTGGACTCCGCCCGGGCCTGGGTCAACGCCTACTACAACACCTTCGTAAGCGACCAGCGCAAGCTCTGCGACTACCGGACGAACCCGAACCTGGCCACGGTCAGCGGCTTCATGTGCGCGCCGACCGACGAGGAAGCGCAGCGGAAGGCAGACGGCTGGACGTTCTTCCAGTTCGCCCTCCAGCTTTACAACAAGGAAGGCCCCTTCGAACCCGGCACGAACAACTTCTGGGAGCGCTACCAGGAGTGGAAGCAGACCCCCGAGGGCCGAAAGCGCTCGGACAGCGAACTGATCGGCTCGCCGGAGACGATCCGCGAGCGCCTGCGGGAACTGGAGCGGGCCCACGTCGACCAGGTCATCCTGCTCAACCAGGCCGGCAAGAACACGCACGAGGACATCATGAGCAGCCTGGAGCTGTTTGCCCGCGAGGTGATGCCCGAGTTTCAGGCCCGCGAAGACGAGCAGCAAGCCTGGAAGCGGGCGGTCCTCGCCGGCGACGTGCGCCTCGACGAGATCGACACGGAACCGTTCAACACGACCTCCCGGCTGCGGCCTACCATCCCTCCGTCCGAGGAGGCTCTGGCCGCGGCCCGCAAGTGGGCGAGCTGACTCACCCACCGGCGACCGCAACCGAACCATCGCTTCTGCGTAGTCAAGAACGACAGCACGCGAACCAACTCAGGAGACTCTTCATGTCCCTTCTCCTCCAGCGTCCCAGGGCTCTCTCGCTAGCCGGCTCCATCCTGCTCCTCGGGGCTGCGCTCTCCGCGGCGCCCCTCCTCGGCAACGACCAGGAACTGCCGTCGGCCGAGGAGATCGTTGCCCGTTACATCGAGGCACTCGGCGGCGAGGAAGCGATCCGCGCGCACACCTCGAGGACGGTCAAGGGCGCGGTCGAGATTCCGGCGATGGGCATGTCCGGCCAGACGACGGCCTACTTCATCGCGCCCGACAAGATGATCGTCAGGACCGAGATGCCTGGCATGGGCGAGAGCGTTCAGGCCTACAACGGCGAGATCGCCTGGATCGAAGACCCGATGCAGGGCTCACAGATCCTGGAAGGCGAGATGCTGGCCCAGATGAGGCGCCAGGCTCGCTTCTACGCGGACCTGGAGCGCGCCGAACTCTTCCCGCAACAGACGACCGCCGGGGAAACCGAGTGGAACGGCCAGACCGCCTATCAACTCGACGTCGTGGATGTCGACGGCAACGAAACGTCCCAGTACTTCGCCAAGGAAACCGGACTCCTGATCGGCGCGGAGGGAACGCAGGCGAACGCTATGGGACCGATGGAGATGGCGATCACCATCGGCGATTACCAGGAGTTCGGCGGAGTGTTGACCGCCACGTCGACCTCCACCAACCTCGTTTCGATGGCCATGGAGTTCATCGCGACTGTCGAGTCGGTCACCTACGGCGACGTCGACCCGGCGGTCTTCGAACCCTCGGACGCGATCAAGGCACTGCTGCCGGAGTAGAAGGCGCCACGAACCCGCACACGCGACAAACTCAGGAGACCATTCATGTCCTTCAAGTCCACCACCCGAAACGCTCTACTCGCACTCGCATGCTGCGGTCTGATCCTCGGCGCCTGCGCCGCCTACGAAGCCGGAGAAGCCCCGGCCGCGGCCGCACCAGAGCCTCCTCCACCGCCAGAGCTGACGGAGGAGCAGAAGATCATCGCCCGTCACGTCGAAGCGATCGGCGGCGAAGATGCCATCCGCGCGCACACCTCAATGACCATCAAGGGCGCCTTCGAGATGCCGGCGATGGGCCTGTCAGGCGAGGCCACGATCTACCTTGCCGCACCCGACAAGGGCCTCGTGAACATCGAGATCCCGGGCTTCGGCAGCAACGTTCAGGGGTTCAACGGCGAGTTCGGATGGTCCGAGGACCCGATGCAGGGCGCGCGCCTGCTCGAGGGCGGCGAGTTGAGCGCCCTGAAGAACCAGACCCGCATTCACGGAGACCTGGAGTACGACGAGCTCTACTCCGAGACGACGGCGGTCGGCGAGACCGAATGGAACGGTCAGGCTGCCTACCAGATCGATCTCGTCGACGTTGACGGCAACGAGTCGTCGCGCTACTTCGCCGTGGAGACCGGCCTGCTGATCGGTGAGGAAGCGACGACCACGAGCGAGATGGGAACCATGGAGACGAGCAGCACCGTGGGTGAATACAAGGAGTTCGGCGGCCTCTTGTTCGCCACATCCACAACCACGAGCATCCCGTCGTTCGGCATGGAGATGACCCAGACCATCGAGTCCGTGACCTTCGACGACGTCGACCCGAGCGTCTTCGAGCCTTCCGACGCGATCAAGGCGCTGCTGCCGGAGTAGAGGCTCGACCCGCTCGAACCAGCTCCTTCCACGGTGGGGCCGCGTCGGCGCGGTCGCACCGGCGCTCTTCGTCGCGGCGGCGCTGCTCGCTGCCGCCCTGACACCCGCCGAAGCCCAGGGCAGCCGCCGGCCGCAGGCGCGGCTGACGGACTTCTACGAGCAGTGGCTCGCGGAAGTGGAGCCGCTGCTCACCGAGGTGGAGCGCCAGGCCTTCGAGCGCCTGGAAGGCCCGGGCGCCCGCGAGCGCTTCCTGCGCGCCTTCTGGGCGGCGCGGCCTGAGCGCCTGCTCGGGCGCTGGCAGGAAAACCGCGAGGCCCGCGACCAGCTCCGGGAACGCTCGCCCGCGATGGAGCGCGCCGTGCTCCTGGCCGGCAAGCCGGCTGACCGTCATACGGTCGAACCCTGCGAGTCGGAACTCCGGAAGATCGAGATCTGGACCTACGACGGCTGGCGGCTCGAACACCAGCGCGGTCGTCCGTCCGGTCGGGACGAAGACCAGATCGTCCTGGTGTTCGTCCAGCAGGTGAACTTCGATCCGCGGTCCATGCGGTTGTGGTCGCCGGCCTCCGGAGTCGATCTGACCTTCGACCCGCAACGGCCGGCCGGCAACGGTGACGCCACCGAGGGGCCGCCAACCGGCGCGTCCAGGCTGCTGGACCAGGCGGAACGGCGACGCTGCCTGACTCCAATCGAGCGACGCCGCCTCGAGCGTCGGCTCGGACGCGCCGTCGGTTGGCAAGAGTTCATCGAGCGGATGGACTGGATCGACGCAACGTCCGACGACGGCTGGATCGACCGTTTCCTTCGCGTCGAAGCGGTGCTGGACGTGGACGCCATGGCCCTGCCGGGCGTTGCACTCGACTTCGAACCGCTCGGTACCGAGAACCGGCGCACGGCGGTGCGCGGCCGACTGCGGCTACCGCCCGAACATCTCGCCACCATCGGCGCCGGCCAGATCCTCGATCGCGTGACGATCACCGGCGACGTCTTCCTGCACGACCGGCTGGCCGACGCCTTCGTGGTCACCCATCACGTGAGCGGAGGCTCCCTGGCCTTGGAGACCGCCTCCGGCGGTACGCACATGGCACTCGGTTTCTACAGGCGGCTGCCGGCCGGCGCCTACCGGATCGAGATCCGCGCCGAGGACCGCCTCGGCCGTGGGCTGCTCCGCACGAGCAGCACGCTTGAGGTGCCAGCGCTCGACGCGCCGCCGAACGTCCCGGGCCTCGGCCTCCTGAGCCGTCGCGAGACGATCGCGCTCAACCAGTTGCCAAGCGTCGAGTTACTGGCGCCCGAGGGCCGCGTCCTCGGTTCGACCTTCACCGCCCGCGTCGTCGCCAGTCCGACCATCGCTCGGGTCGTCTTCCTCCGCGACGACGAGCCGGTCGCAACCGTCGACGCCCCTCCCTTCGTGCGAGACCTAGACCTTCCGGGCCGCCGCCACCGGATCGAGGTCCGCGGACACGACGCCGAGGGAGTGCTCCTGGCGCGCCATGCACTGGAGATCGAGCGGGAAGAACACCCGTTCTCGATCGCGCTCGAGCGCCCGGACCCGGCGCTCATCGAGGAGGCACTCGACCTGTCCGTGCGCCTCGACGTCCCGTCCGGCCGGGAACTCGACCGCGTCGACTGTCATCTGGACGCCGGACTGCTCGAGAGCATGACGGCGCCGCCGTTCCGATGCCGGGTTCCGGCCGGACTGCGCCTGCCGCTGAGCTTCGTTCGGGCCGCCGCCACGCTTCGGACGGGCGAGGCGGTCGAAGACCTCGTCTTCCTCGGGTCGCGGTCACCGGAAGAGATCGACGTGCGCCTCGTCGACCTGCTGGTCTCCGTCGGAGGCCGGCAGGCGGAGCCGGCGCCGGGACTGGTCGCGGCCGACTTCCGTGTTCTGCACCGGGGTGTCGACGCAAGGATCCGCGACTTCCGGAACCTGGCCGACCGACCTCTCACCGTCGCCCTGCTGATGGACATCTCGAGTTCGATGGGCCGCGGCGTCCGCGTCGCCGCAACCAGTGCGCAGCGCTTCTTCGAGGGCATCCTGACGGATCGCGACACTGCCAGCCTCATCGTCTTCAACCACGACCTGGACCGCCTCGCACCTTTCTCGGCCGACCCGCGCCTGCTCCGTTACGCTGCCGAGGGCCTGCGCGCCTGGGGCTCCACCAGGCTCTACGACGGGATCGCCTATGCCGTCTCGTCGTTCGCGGGCCGTCCGGACCGGCGCGCCCTGGTCGTGCTCAGCGATGGCGCCGACACGGACAGCAATCTTGCCTTCGAGCCAGTTCTCGCGCAGGTCGAACTCGCCGGCGTCGTCGTCTACCCGATCGCCCTGAGAGTCTCTGACGCGGCGACTACCGAAGCTCTCAGGCGTCTGGCTGAACGCACCGGCGGCCGCTACCACGCGGCCGATTCGGTCGAGGATCTGGACCGCATCTACCGCGAGATCGAGCGCGCTCTCCGCTCTCAGTACCTGATCGCCTTCGAACCGCCCACCGGGGTCGAAGCGCGGGCCGATGGGCTCCGGGACATACAGGTCGAGGTGTCTCGGGCGGGACTGACGGTAACAGGAGTGCGGAGCCGGGGGCGGTGACCAGGGAACGTAGACTGCCGGCATGAGCGGGGCGCGGGCGGTGACGAGGGCGGTGACGCGCGCCCTGATCCGGCCATGCCGTGAGGCGCGGGGCAGCGCCGGGTTCTGGCTCTTCGTGAGCCACCTCGTCACCACGTTCGGCATCGCACTGTCGAACTTCCTCCTCTTCTTCACCCTCATCTGGGCCGCCATTCGCAGGCAACGGCTCCACTTCGGCAGCGGCGACGATGACCGGCGACGGCGACGCCGGATCCTGCTCCCCGTGGCCGCCTACGCGGGCTGCTTCGTGCTCTCGGCGGTCTTCTCCTACGATCCGGCGACCAGCCTCCAGGAGCTCTCCACGCTCTACGCCGTTCTGACCCTGCCGCTGGCGCTCCTGCTCGTCCGCGGCGAGCGCCAGGTGCGGGTCGCGATCGTCTCCCTGGTCGGGATCTCGGCCGTACTCGCCCTGTATGGCCTGACCCAGTTCGCCTTCACCGACTACGGCCCTCTCCACCAGCGGATCCCCGGACCGTTCTCGCACTACATGACCTTCTCAGGCGTCCTCCTGCTCGGCATCGCCCTGATCGCCGGCCGCCTCAGCAGCGCGGGCGGCTGGCGCTCCGGCGTTAACTGGGTCGGTCTGGCACTCGTCGGCGGGGCGCTGGCCCTGACTCTGACCCGCAGCGCCTGGGTGGGCGCCTTCGCCCTCGCGGTTGCGGCGATGGCTCTTCAGCGCCGGCGTGTCTTCCTGGGTTTCGCCGCCGCGCTGGTCCTGGCCACCGCCTCACTCGCAGCCGTTGCGCCGACCCTGTGGCCGACCTACTGGCAGCGAGCGACGTCGATGATCGAACTCCGCTATCCCTCGAACTACGACCGCTTGTGCATGCTGTGGGCCGGCGGCCAAATGATCGCCGATCGCCCCTTCACGGGAATCGGCCCGGCCATGGTCCGCGAGTGGTACCCGGCCTACCGCCATCCGACATCGGTCCGGGCGCGTGTGAAGCACCTGCACAACACGTTCGTCCACATGGCGGCGAGCCGCGGCATTCCGTCTCTGCTCGCCTATCTCTGGCTGATGGCTGCGGCAGCGGCGACGGCGTTCGAGGGCTATCGCCGCGAGGGCGGCCGGGCCGGGCCGCGCGCCGATCTGTACCTGGGCGTCCTGTTCGCCCTCCTGGCATTGAACGTGGCCGGCCTGTTCGAAGCGAACTGGCGCGACACGGAGATCCAGCGCTGGACGCTGTTCCTGCTGGCCCTGCCGGTTATCCTCCGCGCTCCAGACGACCAGCCCGGAGATTCGGCATGCACCTCGACCGCCTCAGCCTGATTCAGCTCCTCGACCTTCTGTCGGCCGGAGAACTCTCGTGCGTCGAGTTGATGGACGCGACCCTGGAGCGCATCGAAGCCACACACCCGAAGCTCAACGCCGTCGTCAGCCAGCGGCCACGCGGAGAGTTGCTGGCCGACGCCGAAGCGGCCGACGCGCGCCGCGCCGCCGGCAACGCCCGGCCACTCGAGGGCGTGCCCCTCGGCGTCAAGGACCTCGAGGACGTGGCCGGCATGGTCACGTCGATGGGGTCGCGGGTGTTTCGCGACTCGGTCGCGGAGGCCGACTCGACCCAGGTGGCCCGGCTTCGCGGCGCCGGCGCCATCGTCGTCGGCAAGACGAACACCCCCGAGTTCGGGTTCACGGCGATCACCAAGAACCCCCTTTTCGGCGTCACGCGCTCGCCCTGGAACCCCGAGCGCACACCCGGCGGCTCGAGCGGGGGTTCGTCCGCGGCGCTGGCAGGCGGCGTGCTGCCCCTGGTCACCTCCTCGGACGGCGGCGGCTCGATCCGGATTCCGGCCAGTTTCACCGGTGCGTTCGGCCTCAAGCCGAGCCAGGGTCGGATACCGCGCGGGCCGATGAAGGCCTGGGACTACGGCAGCACCTCGGTCTACGGTCCCCTTACCCGCACCGTGGCGGACGGGGCCCTGTTCCTCGACCTGGTCGCCGGCCCGTCGCCCTGCGATCCGGGCTCGTTGCCCCACCCGGGTCTGAGCTACCGCGAAGTGCTCGAATCGGGGCTGCCTTCTTCCGTCCGCGTCGCATGGTCGCCGGACCTCGGATACGCGAGGGTCCAATCGGACGTCGCACGCGTGGCCGCGGACGCGGCGGCTGCGTTCGATCAATCCGGCCTCTCGGTCGAACCGCTCGACGAACACGTACCGGGCGGCCCGCCGATGCTCACGGCGGCCTGGGGCACGCTGGGCAACTTCCTGATCGCCGGCCAGATCCACGAACCGCTTCGAAGTCAGCGCCAGGACATGACGCACTCGTTCGCGGAGGCGCTGGAACGTTCCTGGGAGATGACGCCCGAGACGTTCGGCGCCGCGGCGCGCGAGCGGGGCCGCCTGAATCTCTGGTGCGGCGAGGTCTTCAATCGCTTCGATCTGTTGCTGACGCCGACCGTGCCCTACGACCCGCCGCCCGCGCGCGGTCCCTTCCCTACCCACACCGAGGGCAGGGAGCAGGTGCCGGCCGGGGTCGCGGCGTTCACGATTCCGTTCAACATGTCCGGCCATCCGGCGGCGACGGTGCGCGCCGGCCTGTCCGACGCCGGCCTGCCGGTCGGCCTGCAGATCGTCGGACCGCGACACCGGGACGACCTCGTGCTCCGGGCCGCCCGCCTGTTCGAGCGCGCCCGACCCTGGCACCCGAGCTGGCCGGAGGTCTGATCCCGGCCGGCACGCGGCCGAACACGGCTACAGCTTGCGCGGCATGCCGCCGTCGATGTTCACCATCTCACCCGTCAGGAAGCGCGCCTCGTCCGACACCAGGAAGAGCACGACGTTGGCGACGTCCTCGGGCATGCCTGGACCGGGAATGATCTGCATGTGCTCGAACATCGGCTTGAACCAGTGGTCGCCAGCCGGATTCGTCGCGCCCGGCGTGATCACCTGTCCCGGCCGCACGCAGTTCGCGCGGATGCCGTGGCGCCCGCCCATGCTCGCCAGGTAGCGAGTGAACGCGTCGACACCCGCCTTCGCCGCGTAGTACGACGAGGATGGCAACCCACCGGCCAGTTCCTGGATCGCCTCGCTGAAGCCCGTCGTCGCCGCCAGGGACGACATGTTGACGATCGCGCCGCCGCCGGCTGCCAGGAGGTGCGGCCAGACCGCCCTCGACATGTAGAAGGTGCCCGTCAGGTTGACCCGGATGACTCGATCCCAAACCTCGTTCGACTCGTCGGGGAAGTTCTCGCCGGCTCCGCCGCCGGCGTTGTTGAACAGGATGTCGACGCGTCCGAAGTGGTCGACCGCCGCGGCGACAGCCGCCTCGACAGCCTCGGAATCGCCCACATCGCAGGCAAGGAACTTCGCGTCGCCGCCGGCAGCCCGGATCGCATCCTGGACCTCGACGCCCTCCTGCTCGCGCCGCGCCATCAGCGCCACGCGGGCGCCTTCCCGGGCGAAGGTTCTGGCGGTAGCGGCGCCGATGCCGCTGTTGCCGCCGGTCACGATCGCCACACGCTCTTCGAGTCTTCCGCTCATCGTCTGTGCTCCATCGCGTTGGTTTCGGAAACTAGGGAACGACGGTCACCTTGACCGCGCCCGACCGCTTGTCGCCCGCGATCTCGAAGGCGCGCTCGAACTCGTCCAGCGGCACCTGGTGAGTGAGCAGGCTGTCGAAGCCGTCCCCACCCGCGATCAGTATGTCCACCGCCTCAGCGAAGTCCACTTCACCCGGCCGCCGCGAGTAGCAGTTCGACCATTGCAGCCGCGCTTCCTTGCCGAGCAGCACGAGGGGGTCGAGGGTCAAGGGCCCCATGAACACACCGAGTACGCAAATCGTGCCGCCCGGTGCGAGGGCGATGCCCGCCGCCGCCATCGTGTCCGCCAGGCCGCCCACCGTCTCGACCACGAGATCGGCGTCGTATCCGGTCAGGTCTTCGGGCGAACCGGCTTCAAGCACTTGGTGCGCGCCGAGCTGCTTCGCCGCCGCGGCCTGGTGCGGATGCCGTGCCGTGATCGCCACATGGCCGAAGCCCCAGGCCCCGGCCACCGCGACCGCCGCGAGACCGATGGAACCGGCGCCCAGAATCAGCAGCTTCCCCGGCGGCTTCTCCTGGTCCACGCCCGCGAGCCGAAGGCCATGGACCCCGACCGCGAACGGTTCGGCGAGGGCGGCAAGAGACGGCGGCAGGGAACCTGGCACGCGGTACAGGCGATGGGCCGGCACGACGACGGCGTCCGCGAAGCCGCCCGGCCGCCGCAGGCCGTAGAGCTCGAGTTTCCGGCAGATCGAGTCCCGGCCCTCGCGGCACACGTCACAGTCGCCGCAGGATGCCAGCGGCTCCACGACGACCGGCTCTCCCGCTTCGAAGCATGAGACACCTGCTCCCAGGTCGTCGACAACACCGGCCATCTCGTGGCCCATGATCGAGCCCGGCTCGATGATCGGCTTCGGACTGTGAACCAGATGCAGGTCGGTCCCGCACAAGCCGCAGGCGGTGATCCGAAGCCGCACCTCGCCCGGGCCGGGATCCGGCATCGGGCGCTCGGCAAGCGCTACTTCACCGGGGCCGCGATAAATGCCCGCGCGCATCGCGCGGACCTTAGCTCAGAGGCCGAGCGCCGAGCAGTCCGTCGCCTCGCCGTTCACGGTGCAGGCGCAGTCGCCGTCCGTGCAGTCGACGTTCACCTCGCACTCGCCGGAGTCGCCGCAGGCCGAGGCCGCGAACTCGAAGGAGTTCGCGTTGGCAACGTCGACCGTGCAGTCTTCGCCGTCCTCGCAGGCGACCTTGACCTCGATGACCCGGGCTTCATGTCCACCGTCCGCCGCGCTGGAGATCTCGACCCGCCGCTCCCGCTCTTCCAGGGTGGCGCTGATCTTCTGCATCTGACCATCGCGCCAGACCTCGAGCACGACGGTCTCGCCATCTTCGTGGCCGCGGATCGCCCGCGCGAGCGCCGACGAAGAGGCAACCGGTTCACCGTCGACCGCTGTGACGATGTCGCCGACCTCCAGACCGGCCCGGAAAGCCGGGCTTTCGTCCACGAGCTTGGCGACCATGACGCCCGCGTCCTGGGGCACGCCGAAGTGGGTGCGCAGTTCCGGGGTGAGATCGGAGAGCTCCACGCCGAGAAACGCGCCGCCACCGTGCCGCATGTGCAGCCGCGAACCGCGCTCGCCGAGTCGCTGCATCACCCGGTGCAAGTGCCGCCGCGCCGACTCGCCGGTTTCGCCGTCGGCGTGCTCATCCGCGATGAAAAGCACGTCGTGGTCGCCGGCCTTGAGGATCATGGCGTTCTCCTCGGAGACCCACTCGTGGTCCCCGTCGTGCAGAACACGGACATCGCCGTCGTCACCGACGAAGACCACCCGGCGGCTCACCTGCTCTTCGCAGTCCTCGCCCTCCGCGCAGTCCATCATCTTCCTCACCTCGATCCGGCGGACCTTCTTCTCCTCGTCGTCCACCGCGGCGACCGGCGCCACAAGCGCCAGCGCCAGACCGACCACCAACCACACCTTCATTCGTGACATGTCGAGTTCCTTCTCCCGTCTGCGTTTCTTCACATTCTACGTAGGGCGCCGCATCGACGCGCCGCCTTGTAGTGAGAACGCTCCCCGGCCGGATTCGTTCCCCCGGAGCGGGCGCTCGCTCAGGAGTCCTCCATCGACGCCCGCACGGTCCGCAGGTCCTGGAGTGCCGCCTTGGCCATTGAACCGCCGTCACGCGCCACCTCGACGAAGCGGAATCCCTGCCGGATCCGTTTGGGGGCCTCCTTGACCGTGCCGGCGACTCCCGCAAACAGCCCGTGCCGCCTGCAGCCGTCCAGGATCTTGTCGATCGCCGCCGTGAACTTCTCGTCTTCCTGGTCGGCCGCCGGCCGGAGTCCCAGCGACACGCTGAGGTCGCTCGGGCCGACGTAGACGCCATCGAGGCCCGGCACCGAGAGGATGTCGTCGAGGTTGTCGAGCGCCTGCTGGGTCTCGATCATCGGGATGCAGTAGATCTGCTCGTTCGCTTCCTCCAGGTAGTTCCCGCCGTAGAGCAGACCGGCGCGGAACGGACCGAAGCTGCGCTTCCCGCGCGGCGGGTACCGGCAGGCGGCCGCCGCGGCTTCCGCCTCGGCGCGGCTGTTCACCATCGGAATGATGATCCCGTGGGCCCCGGCATCAAGCATCTTGCCGATGATCCCGGGCTCGTTCCACGGCACCCGGACGATCGGCGTCGTGTCCGACGCCGTCATCGCCTGCAGCATCTCGGTGGCGCGCTGGTAGTCGACCAGGCCGTGCTGCATGTCGATCGTCGCCCAGTCGAAGCCGAGCCGCGACATCAGCTCGGCGCTGTGCGTGTCCGGGAACGCGAGCCAGGCGCCGAGCGCCGGCTCCCCGTTGTCGATCTTGTCGCGCAGACGATTCTTCATCGGCATGGCCTACGACCCCTTCCTTCGAGTTTGCGTTGGTGTGGCGGCGAATACTACGAACTTGCGTCGCCGAGCGCACGAGACCGGCTCAGGGGATAAGCGATTCGTCCGGTTCGAGAGACGCCGCGAAGCCCGCGAGCAGATCGGCCGAATGATCGATGTCGTCCAGCGAGATCGTCTCGACGGCGCTGTGCATGTAGCGGTTCGGGACGCTGATCAGCCCGGTCGCGACGCCCGCGCGGGTGATCTGAATCGAGTTCGCGTCGTTCGGCGCCGCTCGTCCGAGGGCCGCCAACTGAAACGGGATCTTCTCTTCTTCCGCGACCGCTTCCAGCCGATCGCTGACCTTCGGGTTCATGTTCGGGCCGCGCACGATGACCGGCCCGCCGCCCAGCTTCAGGTCGCCCTCCTGGCGCTTGCTGATCGTCGGGCAATCCGTCGCGTGGGTGACGTCGACCGCGATGCCCACGTCGGGGTCGACGCCGTGGGTGCTGGTCCGCGCGCCGCGCAGACCGATCTCCTCGCACACCGTCGACACCGCGTACACCGCCACCTTCGGGTTCTTCCTGGCGACGCGCCGCAATGCCTCGATGACCACCCACAGGCCGGTCGTGTTGTCCATCTTCGGGGCGTTCGCGAGGCCGTTCCGCATCTCCTGGAAGCCGAGGTCAAGCGTCACCGGATCGCCGACCCGCACCGCGCTCTTCGCGTCGTCGCCATCCGTCGCGCCGATGTCGAGCCAGAGGTTCTCCATCTTGACCACCCGCTTGCGCTCCTCCATGTCGAGCAGGTGGATCGGCTTGCGGGCGATAACCGCTGGGACCGGTCCGTCCTTCGCCCACACCGTCATCCGCTGACCGATGAGTTGCTGCGGATCCCAGCCGCCGATCGGCTGCACCCACAGGAAGCCCTTGTCGTCGATGTAGCTCACGATGAGGCCGATCTGGTCGCAGTGGCCCGCGAACAGCACGCGGCGACCGTCCGGCTTCTCGCCGGCCTCGACGTTCACCGCCGCGATCACGTTGCCGTGAACGTCGGTCGAAACGTCCTCGGCGAACCTGCCCGCGTAGGCACGCACGACTTCCTGTACCGGCTCCTCGTGGCCCGAGGGGCTCGGCGCGGCCAACAGATCAGTAAAGAACTTGCGTGCTGTCTTGTTCACTTGCTACTCCCAGTCGCTGTTTCGCCCGACCGCAGGTCACGGTCGGGCGACTACCGCGGCTGTCCGGTGTTCCTGGTGTCCCCGTTCTCAACGTCCTCTGCGGCGCTGGCGGCTGCTGTACGACCTCAAGGCGCGCAGGAGGTCGATCTTACGCAGAGCGGGCCAGTGCGTGTCGCAGAAGTAGTACTCCGAGTAGGTGCTCTGCCAGAGCAGGAAGCCGCTCAGGCGAACCTCGCCGCTGGTGCGGAGGATCAGATCGGGCTCTGGCTGGCCGGAGGTGTAGAGGTAGCGCTCGATCGACGAGGCGCTGAACTCGTCCGCGACCTCGTCGAGTGATTTGCCGACCGCCGAGTTGTCGAGCAGATAGTTGCGGAAGGCGCTCGCGATCTCTTCGCGGCCACCGTAGGCCATCGCGATGTTCAGCCGGTATCGGTCATAGCCGCTGGTTGCCGCTTCCGCCTCCCGGATCGCGGTCTGGAGGCTCTCCGGCAGGAGTTCGACCTGTCCCAGGAACCGCACCCGGATGCCCTTCTGATGGACATCGTCGTGGTTCGTGAGTTCCCGGGTCTTCTCCTCGAACAGATCGAACAGCGCCTGCACTTCCTTCGCGGAGCGATTGAAGTTGTCGAGCGACATGCTCCACACCGTGACGGTCGAGACGTCCGCCTCGTAGCACCAGTTGAGTACCTCCCACAGCTTCTCGGCGCCCCTGAAATGGCCCGCGCTGACGTTGCCCAGCCCCTGCTGGCGCGCAAAGCGCCGGTTGCCATCCATGATCAGACCGATGTGCTGGGGCAGCCTCCAGCTTCGCACCTTCGACTCGAGCCGGCGCTGGTAGACGACGTAGAACGGCCACTTGATCAGGGCCTTGACACGCCGCCAGAGTTCGCTCGCGGGCCGTGTTTCGCGCACAGGAACGGCGCCTGACGGGGCGGAATCGAAGACGCTCAACGGGTATCTCCCCGCCGGTCCGCCGGTCGGTCACACGGGAGCCTGTTCACGCCTCCAAGTCTCTCTCTTCGCTGTGTTACTTTCCACCGGAGCATCAGCCGCCGCCCTTCGCCCAACCACCGAAGCCGCCACAAGGCCACGCAACAGATGTCACCGCGGAACTCACGGGAGTCGATCCGGCATCATAGCGACGTTCGAGGAACCCGGGGCGAGGCATCGCGGAAGCCGGTCCGGGATGGACAACGCCGCGCCTTGCGCACGATCTTCCCGGTTCTGTTGCTGCTCGCTCTCGCCGGCCTGACCGGGCCCGCTGAGGCGGCGGCGCCGGCGCTCGAGACCACCGACGGCACGGAAGCCCTGCGTCTCTACCTCGACTGCGACTGGGGCTGCGACTTCACGTTCCTGCGCACCCAGATCACCTACGTCAACTGGGTGCGCGATCGCCAGGACGCCGAAGTCCACGTCCTCGTGACCATCCAGGGCGGCGGCAACTCGCGCGAGTACACGTTCAACTTCATTGGTCTGGGGCGCTTCGAAGGCACCGATCAGAGGCTGATTCACGCGTCGTCGTACACCGACACGGACGACGAACGCCGGCGCGGCATCCAGCGCCTCCTCGAACTGGGTCTGGTGCGCTACGTGCTGGAGACGCCGCAGGCCGCAGGACTCGTCGTGGAGTTCCAGAACGGGGAAGCGGAGGACGAGCCACACACCCTGGTGGTGGACGACCCCTGGAACCACTGGGTCTACCGCCTGCGCCTGAACACCGACTTCCGAAGCGAGGATCGCAGGGACTCGCAGTCCTACCAGACGAGCGCTTCGGCGGGCCGCACCACGGACTTGTGGCGGATGGGAATGGGCGTCTTCTACTCCTACCGGGAGAGCAACTTCGAGTTCGAGGACGGCAGCACCTTCAAGAACGTCTCCCGGAGCACGAGCTACTTCGGCCAGGTGATCCGCACCCTGGCCCCGCACTGGGGAGTGGGCGTCGGCGCCAGCAGCCGGCGTTCGACCTTCCTGAACCTGGACAACTCCTACCGCGCAGCGGCGGCCATCGAGTACAACTACTTCCCCTACAGCGAGTCGTCCGAACGCGAGTTCACATTCGCCTACTTCATCGGCGGTACGCGTCTCGACTATGAAGAGATCACCGTCTTCGACAAGCTGGAGGAGACTTTCACGGACCAGGGGGCGTACATCGCCTTCGGCATGGAGAGGCCCTGGGGCGAAGCCCACCTCGACCTCCAGTACAGCCACTTCATCGACGATTTCGACCGCAGCCGGGTGGAGTTCAACACCGAGGTCGAGTACCACATCGTGCGCGGGCTGAGCTTCGACGTCTACGCCGGCATATCGAGGATCCGGGACCAGATCTACCTGCCGAAGGGCGGCGCGACCGATGCCGAGGTCCTGGTCGCCAGACGTCAGTTGGAAACGGACCTTTCCTTCCGCGGCGGCATCCAGCTCCGCTACACGTTCGGCTCGATCTACAACAACGTCGTCAACTCGAGACTCAGCAGCGAGAGCGGCGGCTTCTCGCGCATCTTCTAGCCGCGGCGAAGTCCGCGGGCGCCGCTCCGGTATCGTGGACCCGTGGCTGTCGTCATCGCCGGTGGCGGCGACATCGCGTATCTGCTTGCTTCCTCGCTGGCGCGGGAGGAGGACGTCTTCGTCATCCTGCCGACGGAGGCCGCCCGCGACCGGTTCGAGAACCTCGACCTGCAGATCACGGTGGGACCGGCGGCCAGCCGGTCCGTTCTCCAGCACGTAGGGCTCTCCGACGGCGACACCTTCGTCGCCTGCGCCGATTCCGACGAGCGCAACATCATCGCCTGCCTGGCGGCGCGCGGCCGGGCGCAATGCGCGACGTACTGCTTCATCACCCAGGACGAGCACCACGAGAGCTTCAACGACCCTGAGCAGACCACTCTCGAGGAGGTCATCGACCACCTGATCTGGCCGCAGTGGTCGCTGGCCCGGGAGATCGGCCGAATCGTGCTCGAGCCTCGGGCCCTCGATGTCGAGAGCTTCCACCGCGGCCGCATCTGGCTCGTGGAGTACAGGCTGGAGGCCGACTCTCCGCTCTGCGGTCCCACCCTCGCCGAGGCGCCCCTGCCGCGCAACGCCCTCATCGTGAGCCGGGTACGCGACGGCAAGCTGATCGTGCCCCGCGGCCTGGACCGCCTGGAAGCCGGCGACAAGGTGCTCTTCATGGGCCGGCGCACACCGCTTCGCCAGGTGGCGAAGCGCTTCTTCGCCGCTCCCGAAACCGTGGTCCGCAGCGTGACGATCGTCGGCGCCGGCCGCACCGGCAGACTCCTCGCTCGCGAACTCACCAGCGGCCTGTGGCCGGAAGTGAAGATCATCGAGGTTTCGCGGCGACGTTGCGAGGACATCGCCGACCAGGTAGGCCGGGCGATCGTCTTCCACGGCGACGGAACAGACCTGAGGCTGCTGGAGGAGATCGGCGTCGCCCGCAGCGATGCGCTGGTTGCCATGGCCGGCGACGACCAGACCAACCTGCTCTGCTCCCTGATCGCGAAGCAGCTCGGGATCCCGAAGGTGGTCACGGGCGTCAGCAACGAAACCAGCAGCGCCCTGTTCGAGCGGGTCGGCATCGACGTCACCCTGAACGCCCGATCCGCCGCGATCGCCGAGGTCCTCCACCAGATCCAGGCGCCCCGGCTGGAGTACCGCGCGACCCTCGAGGACGGCCTCGCGGAAGTCGTAGAAGTCGTCGTTCCGGAGGACTTCGAGGCCCGTCAGCTGAGAGAGATGGACATGCCGAACGGCGTGATCGTCGGCGGGGTGCTGCGTCAGTACAACACCATCGTGCCCGGCGGCGAAGACGAGGTGCGGCCGGGCGACCGTCTCCTGATCGTGACCACGACGGAGAGTTCGGGACTCGTCGGGCCGACCTTCGGCCTGACGCCCGGGGCGGCCTGACGGGCGGCGCGAGCGAGCGTGCGCGGCTCACTGGTACTTCGCACGACCCTGGCCCTGGTCGGCTGCTTCGGCGTCGTCCTGCTCGCGCCCTCCGCGGTCGAAGCCGCCTATGGCAACGGCCGCAGCGCGGTGGGGTTTCTCGGCGCCGCCGGCGCGGCCGTCCTGCTCGGGCTCGTGTCCCGGTTGCTGCCCGGGCGGGGCCTGGAGATGCGGCGCATGGAAGGGCTCGCCACCGTCGGCATGTCCTGGCTGCTGCTGGTTCTCATCGGCGCCGCTCCCTACGCCGTGAACGGCTTCGCACCCGCCGATGCGCTGTTCGAGTCGATGTCCGGGCTGACCGGCACCGGCGCCACGATCCTCACCGACTTTGATGCGGCCAGCGAGGGCGTTCTGCTGTGGCGCAGCCTGAGCGAGTGGGTGGGGAGCATGGGCATCATCGCCCTCTTCATCGCCGTCCTGCCCGCCCTCCGCATCGCCGGCCGCCAGATGTTCTTCGCCGAGGCTCCCGGTCCGACGGAGGAGCGACTCACGCCCCGCATTCGCAACACGGCGGTGGCCCTCTACACCCTCTACGTCGGCTTGACCGTCCTGGAGACCGGACTCCTCGTCCGTCTCGGCATGCCGCTCTTCGACGCCGTCTGCAACTCGCTCTCGACCGTCTCGGCGGGCGGCTTCTCACCCCATCCGAGCAGCATCGCGGGGTACAGCAGCCCCGCCATCGAGTGGACGGTCATGGCGTTCATGCTCCTCGCCGGCGCCAACTACGCGTTCCAGTTCCAGGCCATCCGGGGGCGACCGCTGACCCTGCTGCGCAGCGAGGAGTTCCGTCTTTACCTCCTGATCGTCCTCGTCGCGACCCTGCTCCTGGCGTGCACGCTGAAGAGCAACGACGTGTCCCTGTGGGACTGGATCAGGGCCGGAGCGCTGTCGGAGGAGACTCTGAGGCGAGCAGGCTTCCAGGCGCTGACCCTTATCACCACGACAGGCTTCGCGACGGAGGACTTCGCGCTCTGGTCGGGAGCGAGCCAGACGATTCTCCTCCTGCTCATGTTCTGCGGTGGCTGCGGCGGTTCCGCCGCCGGAGGGCCGAAGCTCGTGCGTATCTGGCTGATCGCCAAGTCATCTCTGCTCGAGCTGTTCCACACCGTCTTCCCGCGCGCGGTGCGGCCCCTGCGACTCGACGGCCGCCGGGTCCCGGAGGATGTGATCCACGCCATCGTCTCCTTCCTTCTGCTCTACCTCGTCCTGTTCGCCCTGAGCGTCGGAGTGGTCGGGCTGACCGGCGTGGGAATGGAGACCGCCGTGACCGCCAGCATCGCCACGCTCGGCAACATCGGCCCCGGGCTCGGGGATGTCGGCCCGTTCGACAACTACGCCCACTTCCCGGCGGGGATCAAGGTGTATCTCTCGCTCAACATGTGGATCGGGCGGCTCGAGATCATCACGGTCCTGATCTTCCTGCACCCCGCCGCCTGGCTCGGCCTCCGCTGGCGCTGAAGCCGCTGCTACAGTGCCCGCCCCATGGAACTCCTGGCATCCGGCTACACCCTGATCGAAGGACCGCGGGTCGACGCGGAAGACCGCCTCTACTTCAGCGACGTCCACAACGGCGGCGTCTATCGCCGCAGCCCGGACGGCGAGATCGAAACCGTGGTGCCGAAGCGCCGCGGCGTCGGCGGCATCGCGCTCCACGCCGACGGCGGCATCGTGTGCTCCGGCCGCAACATCTGCCACGTCCGGGACGGCGTGACCCGGATCCTCTTCGACCCGCCTGACACGCCCGGCTTCAACGACCTGTTCGCCGACTCCCGGGGCCGCGTCATCTGCGGAACGATGCGCACGAGCCCGTTCACCGGTGAGAAGGAACGAACACCCGGTGAGTGCTGGCGGATCGAGGCGGAGGGTGAAGCGACCGAGCTCTACGGCGACATCAGCCTGACCAACGGCATCGGCTTCTCGCCGGACGGCCGCACCCTGTACCACGCCGACACAGCCAGGGGCCACGTGATCGCCCACGACGTCACGAACGACGGCCGCTGCGTCAACCGGCGAGCGATCGCCGAACCCGACCGCGGCCGCCCCGACGGCCTCGCCGTCGACGAAGAGGGCTGCCTCTGGGTCGCCTGCGTCGCCGGCGGCTGCGTCACCCGCTTCGATCCCGCGGGTCGGATTCTCAGCCACCTTGAAGTTCCTGCCAAGAACATCACCAGCGTCTGCTTCGGCGGCAGCGACCGGCGTGACCTCTACGTCGTCACCACCGGCGACCCGGACGAGCCCGGAAGCAGCGGCTCGATCTTCCGGACGCGGTCGCCGGTGGCGGGGCTGGCGGTGCCGATGGCGACGGTCTGAATCGCAACGGCTCTACGACATGCCGGAGAAGCCGCCAACCTCAGCCCAGTCACGGCGACCAAGTGCCGCTGGCGCGGCCCCAGACTCCACCCGTTCGCCGACTCAGGAAGCCAAGACTCACCGACTCACACCCGTGGAAGAGAGTCCCAGACCCGCCGACACCACCCGCGCCAAGCTCGCGGAACGCGGAATCTCGGAAGAGGACATCGCCGACGCCATCCACTGGGCCCGCTCCAACGAGTAGCCACCACGTACCGGCCACTTTGAGGCAAAGAGGAAGCACCGTGGACGCAGAACAACCGAACCTGGGGAAGTTCCAGAGGGTTGAGCTTCGAGAAGCCTGGCCCAACGAAGCGTCTGATCTGACGCCATGGTTGGCCAGGAACCCGGAGCCGCTCGCCGACGCGCTGGGCCTCGGCGACCTGGAAGTGGAGGACACCGAGAAGAGCGTCGGAAGCTATCGAGCCGATCTCGTACTGGCGGGCGTTGAGGGCACCGTCGTCGTCGAGAACCAACTCGACCACACCGACCACGACCATCTCGGCAAGCTCATCACCTACGGAGCAGGTGAGAGGGCTCGTACGGTCGTCTGGATCGCCAGGCGTTTCCGGGACGAGCATCGCGCGGCTTTGGACTGGCTCAACGACATCACCGAAGACACCGACTTCTTCGGAGTAGAACTCGAGCTCTGGCGGATCGATGACTCCAAGCCCGCGCTACGAATGAACGTCGTCGCCAAGCCAAACAACTGGTCGCGGGAAGCCGCAAGAACCAGACAGGCGAGCGAATCGTCGCCGGGAAAGGAGGCGGAGCTCCGCTACTGGACGGCACTCCGCGAAGTACTGCTCGCTACCGAGGGTCCCGCAAGACCAACGAAGCCCTTGCCGCAGAACTGGATGAACGTCTCAATAGGGCGAACCGGCTTCAGGCTCGGCGCAGGCACGAACTCACGGGATTCGTGGATTCGTGCCGAGCTGTACCTGGATGACGGCGACCTGAAGAAGCGGCCAGGATTTGTTGGCGCCGACGCCTACTTCGCAGCCCTTGAGCAATCCCGCGAGGCGATCGAACGAGAACTCGATCTCTCCTTGAACTGGGAAGGCCTCCCAAACAGCGGTTCCTGTCGCGTAGCCACCTATAGGGAGTGCGACCCAACCGACGAGTCCGACTGGCCCAAGCAGCACGAGTGGCTCGCGGACCGCCTGAACCGGATGCACCGTGTCCTAGCCCCGCATGTCAGGGGGCTCAAGCCCCTTGAAGGTGCCGACGCCGACTCTACGGATCGAGATCCGCCGTCCAGCTGAGCACTTCGCCCTCGCCGGCGAGCAGCACCGTTCCCGGCATGACGCGAAGCCGCCAGGGCGTCAGCCGTAGCACGGCGAACCCTGTACTCTCGGGACCCTCCCATCCGGGGATCATCGCCGGGTCGTAACCGACCGGTGGAGCCGTTGTCTTGAACAGGTTCCAGATCCGCTCCCGTGTGGCCAGGTCGAACGCCCACTCCGCCCGGCATTCCGCCACGCATGTGTCGTGGTTGCCGGTCCAGTAGTTGCACGAGATGTACGGGCTGGTCTCGAGGTGCGCGCGCTTGGTGGCCGTCGGGCCGGTACCTACCCAGCCCGTGAGAACACCGTCCTTCCACTCCCAGATGGGATGCAGGACGCGGGAGCGGGGACGGTTGGCCCGATCCACCGTCGCGGCCGAGCACCAGACGATCCGGTGGGCCATGTCGACGAATGCTGGCGCTACGTCGGCTAGTGCTTTGGGCAACTCGGACACCTCCTCGGTCGGCGGAAGCAGCGGACACTAGCAGCCGAGCTGGTGTCGCCGTGGCAGACACGCTGGACGCTTGTACGATACGCATGAGCGCAGAAGTCCCCACTTCCAGAGCTTGGGGATGCCGAAGATGGACAAGGTGCAACCCAGAACACCGACCACCGCCGGACGAGACCTTGAGGCCCGCCTGACCAAGGCCCTTGAACCTCGGCCCGAGATCCTCGATGCCTACGTCTTCGGTTCGCAGGCGCGGGGTGACGCGGGTGCCCTGAGCGACATCGACGTCGCCGTTTACATCGACGACCAGGAGGCCGAACCAGGACCGTACGGCTACGAGGCGGACTTGATCACCCACCTGATGCGTGTACTGCGGATGAACGACATCGACGTCGTCCTCCTGAACCGGGCGCCCCCACTTCTGTACCACCGCGTTCTGCGCGACGGGAAGCTGCTAGTAACGCGCGACCTGAAGGCCACCACGACGCGAGCCGGGTACGCGCTCTCCCGCTACTTCGACTTTGTGCCGCAACTGAAGAAGCAGGCGGCCGCACGCCGCTACGCAAACAGGAGCCGTCAGGAGTGAGCCCCGGCCGGGTCGACTCGGAGATCATCGAGCGGCATCTTGCCGCGCTGCGCGGCGCGCTCCGCGAGTTGCAGCGGCACGAAAACGCCTCAGTGCGGTCACTGCGCACCGACACGAGCCGGCGTTGGGCGGTAGAACGGGGACTCCTGCTCTGCATCCAGAACGCACTTGACGTTGCCAGTCACGTCGCATCCAGCGAAGGCCATGATCCACCGACCTACGCGGATTCCATCGACTCCCTCGTCTCGTCCGCAGTCCTTCCCGCCGATTTCGGTGAACGCTTCCGCGCGGTCGCCGGCTTCCGGAACATCATCGTCCACGGCTATCTCGACCTCGATCTGAACCGCGTGGCCCAGTTCCTGGGTGAGGATCTGAACGACTTCGAGGTCTTCGCCCAGCACATCGAGCGTTGGCTGGAGCGCTGAGGCCAGCCTTGGGAGCGAACTCACCCTTCGCCTACGAACCCAGGCGCCCCACCTCGTACACCACCCGGCCGAACACGTCGCGGTGCCGCAGGACGATCCGCGGCCGATCGTCGACCCAGTCGATGTCGACGCTGAGGAACCCGCCGCCGACCCGGTGGAAGCGGTGGTACTCGGGGTCTTGGCCCGGCGTGCCGCCGGCGTGAGCGTCGCTGGCCGGGCCGACCGAGAACTCGTCGAGCCCCGTCTCCGGGTGGACCGAGTGGTACTGCCAGTGGCGGTCGCCGACGATGACCAGAAAGCGGTCATCCAGGTTCGCGCGAAACCACTCGCGGATTTCGTCGCCTTCGTGGCTGAAGGCGGCGTTGGCGTGATTGTCGGCCTTGTTGGTGCGATCCGGACCGACGATCGGCGTGGGCGAGACGAGGATTCTCCAGTCCGCGTCGCTCGCGAGCAGAGAGTCCCGCAGCCAGCGCCACTGCTCGGCGCCCCAGATCGTCTTGCCGGGACCGTCCGGCATGTCGTTGGGCGACCGGAAGTCGCGGCCCTCGACCAGCCAGAGCTGCACGCCCTTGCCCCAGCGGACGGTGCGGTACGGGCGTTCCGGCGCCGGCATCTGCTCGACGAACACCGCCAGTCCGTCCTCGAAGGTCATTGGCGCGGAAACGCCGGGTTCGATCGCCGGCCAGGAGTCGTTCAGGAGCAGATCGTGGTCGTCCTTGAGCCAGTAGCCCGGCACTGAGCGCAGGAAGGACGCGATCGCCGGCAGGGTGAACATCCGCTGCCAGTGGTAGCGCGCCAGCTCGACGGTGGTCGCCCGCGGCGACTCGTTGTCGTAGTAGACGTTGTCGCCGACGGACAGGTAGAAGTCAGGCAGGGCGGCGGCCATCGACGGGTAGATCTGGAAGCCGTCCGGCCGGTCTCGCCGGCCGTAGTACTGGCAGGTCATCGCCGTGAAACGAATCGGCAGCCGCTGGTCAGCCCTCGGCGCAGTCCGGAAACTCGCCGCTTCGATGGCGCTCGTTGCCGCGCCAGCCACAGGGCGCGCCTCGACAGTGACCAGGTAGACGGTGTCCGGGGTCAGATCATCGAACACCGCCTGAAGGGTGAAGTCGCGGTCGGGATCGGTCGGTAGCCAACCGGAAGCCCCCGCCACAGGCCCGTTGCGGTTGCGGCCAACCGGCTCGGCGTCCCGTATCGTGACCCGAACCTCGCCGGCCGCACCCGGGACGGCGCCCTCGAGCGACGAGACGTTCACTCCTGCAGCAAGAGTGACCACCGGCCGGCCTGAGACTTCGCGCCCGGCACGCCGCTGCGGTTCGGCGGTGGTCCGCGTCCAGACCACCGCCGAGGTTGCGCTCACCTCCCCCACTCTGGCGCCGCTGGCGAGGAACACCGCGTCCGGGGCGTCGCCGGCCGGCTGCGCGGCCGCCACGCCGGCCAGGAGGACGAGCGCGACGAGAGAGCGAATCAACCGCAGCCCAGCACTCCGCCGTCGACGGTGAACGTCTGGCCCGTCGTCCACGAACCCGCCCGCGAGGCGAGGTAGACCGCGATGCCCGCGCAGTCGACCGGCTCGCCGAGGCGCCGGAGCGGTGTTCGCCCGGCGACCGCCTGCTCCCGCTGCGGATCCTCCCACAACGCGCGGGCGAAGTCCGTCTTCACCAAGCCGGGGCAGACGGCGTTAACACGGATGTTGTCGGGACCGAATTCGGCCGCGAGGTTCCGCGCGAGCTGCATGTCCGCAGCCTTGGAGATCGCGTAGGCGCCGAGCACCGCGTTGCCCCGAAAGCCGCCGACCGAGGAGACGATGACGATCGATCCGTCCTTGCGCTCCTGCATCTCGGGAATGACCAACTGGCACAGCCAGTGGACGCTCCTGATGTTGACCTCCATCACCTTGTCGAAAGCCGAGTCCGGAATGCCCAGGCTCGATCCGTAGTACGGATTGACCGCGGCATTGACGACGAGATTGTCGATCTTCCCCCAGCGTTCGCGGGTCGCCGCGACCAGCCGTTCCAACTGATCCTTGTGACCAACGTGACAGGGATGCGCGATCGCCTCGCCGCCGCTCTCATTGATCGCGGCCGCGACCGCCTCGCAGGCATCCGCCTTGCGGCTCGAGATGACGACCTTCGAGCCGAAGGCAGCCAGGGCTTCGGCCATCGCCTTGCCGATGCCCTTCGTCGATCCGGTAATGACGCTCACCCTGCCGGTGAGGTCGAAGAGATCCTTCATCGTGCGCTTCTCCTTGGTCTAGGGTTGAGGGCCGCAGAGGGTAACAGCCCGCGGCCGCTGCTACAGTCCCCGCCGCGATGACAGACGCCCCAAGCTCAAGCCACCCGCCTCTGAATCCGATCCCGATGCGGGTCGGCATGACCGCGCCCGAGGCCTTCCCGGCGGCCGAGATGGCCGAGGCGGCCGGCCGCGCCATCCTAGACATCGGCAAGGACTTCGCCTTCTACCCCGGCGACCTGGGTCATCCCGGTCTGCGCGAGGTTTTGGCCCGGCGCGAGGCGGACCGCGAAGGCGTTGACTTCGACCCCGACGAGATCGCGCTGACCAACGGCTCCATGCAGGCGGTGACGCTGGTGGGCAGGGTGCTGATGGAAGAGCCGGGCGACATCGTGATCACCGAGGAGACGACCTATTCGGGCACCCTCGGCGCCTACCGGGGCCTCGGCTACCGCCTGGTCGGCGTGCCGCTCGACGAGCAGGGGATGGACATCGGCGCGCTCCGCCGGACACTGGAGAACCTGACCGCGGCCGGTGAGAAGCCGCGCTTCATCTACACGCTGCCGACCTACCACAACCCGACCGGCGCCGTGATGCCCCGCGAGCGCCGACTCGAGATGATCGAGGCCGCGCGCGACTTCGAGGTTCTCCTGGTCGAGGACAACTGCTACGGCGATGTCCACTACGACGACGCGCCGCGGCCGCCGCGGAGCCTCTACGCGCTGGCGAACGGCGAGGGCGTCGTCTACATCGGCTCGCTGTCCAAGATCCTCGGCGCCGGCGTCCGCATCGGCTATCTCATGGCCAGACAGCCCCTGCAGCAACGTTTCCTCGACCAGCGTTTCGACGCCGGCCAGAGCACGCTGTCATCCAGCATCGTGGCGGAACTGCTGCGCGGCCGCCTGCCCGCGCAGATCGAGCGCAACAACGCCGCCCTGCTGCCGAAGCGTGACGCCTTGCTGGCCGCGCTCACCGAGAAGCTCGGCGGCATCTGCACCTGGCGAAAGCCGGCCGGGGCCATGTTCCTGTGGGTCGGCGTGCCCAGGGAAGTGGACCGTGCCGCACTGTTCAACATGGCCGAGCAGCGCGGCCTCGACTACGGCTATGGCGCCGCCTACCACGCCGGCGGTGAAGACGTTCCGTTCCTGCGTCTGGCGTACGCCTGCCCCTCCGTAGCCAGGATCCAGGAAGGAGTCGACTTACTGGCCGGCTGCCTGCGGAAACTCGCGCCGGGGCGTTTTCCTCAGTCCACGTAGCCCAGCGCTCTGAGGCGCCGGCGCAAGTCCTCGTCGAGCTGATCGCCCTCGATCTCTTCGGCGGATTCGACTTCGTCAGCCAGGTTCCGCTCGGTCAACAGCCCGAGCATCCGTTCGACGATGTCCGGCCGTTCGGAGGCCAGGTTCTCCAACTCGCCTGGATCCGCATCCAGGTCGAAGAGCATCGGCTCGGCTCCCTGGGAGGGTGACTGCGGCAGCACGAGCTTGTAGCGGCCGCGGATCACGGAGGCGGCACGGTGACCGTCGACGTCGAGGTGGGTGTAGACATCCGGCGGATCGTCGCCGCGGCGGCGCGCCGCCAGCAGATTCCGCCCGTCGTTGGGCGGCGCCTCGATGTCGAGATAGCCGAGCAGCGTCGGCAGGACGTCGACGTGCTGCGCTGGCGCTTCCACGCGGCGCGGCGGCACGCCGGGCAAGCGCATGACGAGCGGGACCCGCAGCACCTCCTCGTACAGCGAGAGCCCGTGCTCCCAGCGGCCGTGCTCCGCGAACTCCTCGCCGTGGTCGGAAACGTAGATCACCGCCGTATCCTCGTCCAGGCCGCGGACCGACAGTTCGTCCAGCAGCTCGCCGAAGGCACGGTCGTTCTGGGCCACCTCGGCGTCGTACAGCCGCGAGAGGGCCTCGGCGGTCCCCGGCTCGGGCTCCACTTCGCCACGGTTCAACCCCAGCAGGTAACGGACCGTGCGGTAGTGCGCCGGCGCGCCGCCGGCCTCGAACATCTCCTCGAACTCCGGCGCCGGGTCGTAGGGGCCGTGGGGGTCGATCGCGTGCAGGAAGAGGAAGAACGGCCCGTCCGCGCTCTGGCGCTCATCGAGCCACAAGCGAACACGGTCCAGCATCGTCTCGTCGCGCTCGCGATCCTCGCTGCGGAAGCGGGTGAAGCCCTGTGCGAAGCCGAACGCGCGACTGACGTTCGGATTGCGGACCAGGCCCATGCCCTCGTAGCCGTTGGCGGCCAGGATCTCAGCCAAGGTTTCCGCGTCCTCGGGCAGCACGGAACGGCGGCCGACGGTGCGATGCGCCGGCGGCAGCAGACCGGTGAACAGGGAGGCGACCGCCGGACGCGTCCACGAAGACTGGGCGTAGGCGTTCTCGAACAGAACGGCGCCCGCCGCGAACGCGTCAAGTCGCGGCGACGTCGGCTTCTCGTAGCCGTAGGCACCCAGACGGTCCGCGCGGACCGTGTCCACGACGTAGAGCACGATGTTCGGTCGCCGCAGCTCGGACGTCCCGTCCGGCAGCCCGGCGCCGCAGGCGGCCAGCGCGACGGCCACCGCCGCTCCACCCACCAGGCGACAGACGGAACCGGCGGCGCCGCTCAGCGCAGCGAGCGCCAAACGTGAGTCGTGCAATGGAGAAGAGGATGGCGGCATGTCGACAGGAGGAGCGGCGGCCGGCTCGACCGTAGCAAGTCCCGGCCTGCTACCCTCCGCCGCGATGAACTCCCTTACCGCTCTCGCGTCTCCGCTGATCTCGGCCACCGCGCTCGTGGTCGGTCTGATCGGTGTGCTCGAGGCCCGGTTCGGCCTGGTTTCGCCCCTCCTCGGCTTCGCCCTGTTCTCCTTTCTGATGCCCCTGGGCGTCTTGTTCGGCCTGCTCCTCGGGTTGATCGGCCTGGTCCGGACCCGCCGCAACCAGCGCCGTGGCGGGGCGTCGCAGGCGTGGGCTGGAGCGCTCCTCTCCGTCGCGGTACTCGGCTGGGTGTTCGTGCTCGGCTACGCAACCGCCCAGGCGCCGCCGATCCACGACATCACGACGAACATCGACGACCCGCCGGCCTTCGAGGCCGCAGCCGCCCAGGACAGCCGCGGCGCCGGCTTCGCCTATCCGAGCGGCGGCACCGCGGTACCCGATCAGCAGCGCCGGGCCTACCCCGACATCAACCCGCTCCATCTCGCTATCTCAGGAGACGAAGCGGCGTGGCGGGTCCGCCACGCGGCCGAGGATCTCGGCTGGACGCCGATCCTCGAAGACCCGGAAAACGGCCGCTTCGAGTTCTCGGACGCCACGCCCTGGTTCCGTTTCATCGACTTCGTCGCCGTCCGCGTACGGCCCGAAGCCGCGGGCACGGCCATCGACGTACGCTCCGTGTCCCAGGTCGGAGTCGGCGACCTGGGTGAAAACGCGGCCCGGATCCGTCGGTTCCTGGACGTGCTTGGCCACGGCCACTGAGCGGCTACGATACCGGCCCGTTTCACCAACGATCCCCACGTCAACGCACCGGCGCGCCCGCGCCAGGAGACACCATCGATATGACTGCACTCACCGACATGGTCGACTACGAAGTCCGCGGCCAGGTCGCCCTGATCGTGATCAACAACCCGCCCGTCAACGCGCTCAGCCACGGCGTACGGGCCGGCATGGTCGAAGGACTGGCGAAGGCCGAAGCCGATGAACAGGTGGCCGCGGTGCTCCTGGTCTGCAAGGGCCGCACGTTCATCGCGGGCGCCGACATCACCGAGTTCGGCAAGCCCATGAAGGAGCCCGGACTCAACGAGGCGATCGAGGCGATGGAGCACGCGACCAAGCCCGTCATCGCCTCGATCCACGGCACCGCGCTCGGCGGCGGCCTGGAGACGGCGATGGCCTGCCACTACCGCGTGGGCACAGCTACGGCCAGGTTCGGTCAGCCCGAGGTCAAGCTGGGGATTCTGCCGGGCGCCGGCGGCACCCAGCGGCTGCCCCGGCTGGTCGGCTACCCGAAGGCGCTCGAGATGTGCGTGATCGGCAACCCGATCGGCGCCGCGGAAGCGCTCGAGGGCGGCCTGATCGACGAGATCGTCGAGGACGTGTTCGAGGGCGGCGTCGCCTTCGCCGAGAATGTGATCGCCGAGGGCCGGCCGCTCAAGAAGATCCGCGACCTGGACGAGAAGGTCAACGAAGCGCGGGCCAACCGGAAGGAGATCTTCGACGGCTTCCGGCGAAAGATCGCTCGCCGCACCCGCGGCTTCGAGGCGCCGGAGGCGAACGTGCGGGCGATCGAGGCCGGTCTCGACATGTCCTTCGACGAAGCGCTCGACTACGAAAGGAAGCTGTTCGCCGAGCTCATGTCCGGCAAGC
>VXUF01000026.1:4511-8821 GCA_009837085.1 Holophagales bacterium | reverse complement strand
TCAGGTAGGGGATGATCTCGTGCAACTGGATCGGTTCCTGGTCGACGATCAACTCGCCATTCGGCTTGACCTCGATCAGCACCGATTCCTCTTTCTCGACCACCGGCGGATCGTCGTCGTCCTCGGGAAGCGCGAAGTCCAGTCCGCGGGTCGCGGTGAACGTCGTCGTCACCATGAAGAAGACGATCAGCAGGAAGGCGATGTCCGCCATTGACGAGGTCGGGATTTCATCGTCCGGGCGATCACGATCAAGTTTCATCTTGCGCCTCCTTCGTCAAGCTTACAGGTCGTCGACCGTTCGCTGATCCGACAGCAGGTAGACGTCCCGGACCTTGGCCCGCTTCAACGCGTCGATCACCTCGTCGACCTTCAGCCAGTCCACGTCGCCGTGCGCCTTGACGACGAAGACCTTCTGCGGGTCCATCGCGATGACGCCGGCCGCCATCGAGAGAACCTCGTCGGCCGCGCTGACCAGGGCGCTCTGCTCCGTCCCGTCGGAGACCCTGATGCGCCCGTTCGGATCGATCGAGACGTAGGCGGACTGCTTCGGAATCTCGTACCTGAGGGTCGTCTTCGGCAGCGTCACCTGGGTCTTGTCGACCTCGAAGGTGATCGTCAGCATGAAGAAGATGATCAGCAGGAAGGCGATATCCGCCATCGAGGCCGTCGGGATGTTCGGCTTGTGCTCGATGGTTGCCTTGAGCTTCATGTCGATCTAGCTGGCGTCGCCGCCGGACTCCGGCGGAATGCCGCTGCGCTCCATCTCGCCGAACGTCTCGAGCAGCATGTTCGCCGAGGTCTCGATGTCGCGGACGAACTTGTTGATCCGGCTCATGAAGTAGTTGTAGGCGAGCTGGGTCGGAATGGCGACCGCCAGACCGCCGGCGGTCGTGGTCAGCGCCTCCTTGATACCGGTGGCGACCGCGCCGGGGTTCGACAGACCCTGTGCCGCCAGGGCGTCGAAGCCGGCCATCATGCCGGTCACCGTGCCGAAGAACCCGAGCAGCGGGGCGACGTTGGCCGTCGTCGCCAGCACCGCGAGCCCGCGCTCGAGGCGGCCCATCTCGAACAGCGCCGCGTTCTCGATCGTCTTCTCGACATCTTCCTTGGGCTGGCCGTACTTCATCAGACCGGCCTTGAGGATCGAAGCGACCGGACCGCGGTACTCCTCGCATACCTTGACCGCTTCACGAATCGACCGGTTCACGACCAGCGCCTTCCGCACCTTGGGGAGGAACTCGTGAACGTTGATCCGAGCCCGCCGCAGCGCGATCAGTCGCTCGACCACCACCGCTGCCGCGATGACGGAGAAAGCGAGCAATGGCCACATGACGGGGCCGCCCTCGTTCATCAACTTCCAGAACGTGCCACCAATGTTCACCTAGCTACCTCCTCAGAACTGCGCCCGCCGACGGGCTGGTTGAACCGCCCGCCGAAAAGGCGGACGCGATTCTGGACATGCGGTGACCCCTACACCGGAGGGGTGCCTGGCTCACCTTGGAACGGTGGAGCAATATAGCACACGGGTTCGGCTAGGGAACCGTCCGATCAACCGCGTTCCGGCGACGCTCCGGCCGCCTCCACGGCCCGCTCCCGGGGCCGCCGGTGGAGGTAGCAGAGGGCGACCGCCAGGGCATCGGAGGCGTCGGCGCTGCGCCTCACCGGCGACGGCCCCAGGAGCACGTCGACCATCCGGGCAACCTGGGTCTTGTCGGCGCGGCCACTGCTACAGACCGCCTGCTTGACATGCGCCGGGGCGTACTCCTGGACTTCCAGGCCATGCCGTCCGAGCACGGACAGGATGACGCCCCGGGCCTGGGCCAGCGCGATCAGGGAGCGGCTGTTGCGACCGTGAAACAGCGTTTCCAGGGCAGCCGCCGCCGGCTGCCAGCGTTCGAGCGTCTCCTCCAGGCCCTCGGCCAGACGCGCCATGCGCGCCGCCGGCGAGGGCTCGGCGGTGAGGACGATCCGGCCCGCGTCCAGTTGCCGAACCCTCGACCCTTGCTCTTCCACCACGCCGAACCCCGTGTAGCGACTCCCGGGATCGATCCCGAGGACGATCACGGCAGCGCGACGGAGGCGGTCAGGACGCCAGCCGCTCGAGCAGTTCGTCGTCGAGGTCGAAGTTGGCCCAGACGTTCTGCACGTCGTCCTGATCCTCCAGCGCGTCGATCAGGCGCATGAGCGGACCCGCGCCCCCTTCATCGACCTGGACCAGGTTCTGGGGTTCCATCGTCAGTTGCGCGACGGTCGCCGTCAGGCCGCGCGCCTCGATCGCGTCCTTGGTCGCGTGGAACGCCTCGACCGAGGTGTAGACGTTGTAGCTCTCGTCCTCGACCGCAAAGTCCTCGGCCTCGAGTTCGAGGGCGAGTTCGACCAGCGCCTCCTCGTCTATCCCGGAGCCCTCGAGGGCAGCTCGATCGAACGCGAAGAAGCCGCGGCGATGGAACATCCAGGCGACGCAGCCATTCTCGCCCAGGTTGCCGCCGTGTTTGGTGAACAGGTGCCTGACCTCCGAGACGGTCCGGTTCCGGTTGTCGGTGAGGGTCTCCACCAGCACGGCCACGCCACCGGGGCCGTACCCCTCATAGCTGACTTCCTCGTAGGACACGCCTTCGAGCTCGCCGGTGCCCTTCTTGATGGCCCGGTCGATGTTGTCTCCCGGCACGTTCTGCGCCTTCGCGTCCGACAGGGCGTGGCGGAGTCTCGGGTTACCCGCGGGGTCGCCCCCGCCGAGCCGGGCGGCGACCGAGACCTCCTTCAGGATGCGCGTGAAGACCTTGCTGCGACGGGCGTCCTGCACCGCCTTCTTGTGCTTGATCGTGCTCCACTTGCTGTGACCCGACATGGCGCGTTTATCTTATGCTGCGCCGCCACGTGACCGGCGCGACCAAACCCTCGGCGAGCGAGATCCTCGACCGCCTCGAAGTCTGGGGCCAGAAGCTCGGCCTCGAAGCCACCGGCAGCCTGCTCGACGTGCTCGGAAGGCCGCAGCGTCGAGTGCCGACGGTGCTGGTCGCGGGCACCAACGGCAAGGGCTCGACCAGCGCCGCGCTGGCCTCGATCCTGAGCGCCGCCGGCTTCCGCTGCGGTCTCTACACCTCACCCCACCTCGAGCACATCGAGGAGCGGCTGCGGATCGACGGCGTGGCGATACCGGAGACCGAACTAGGGCACCGCCTCCGGCAGGTGCTGGACGCCGCCGGCGAGACGCCGCCGACCTACTTCGAGAGCCTGACCGCCGCGGCCTGGCTGCACTTCGCGCATCACCGAGTGGACGCCGCGGTGTTCGAGGTCGGCCTGGGTGGTCGACTCGACGCGACGAACGTGTCGGACCCCCTGCTCTCGGTGATCACGCAGGTGGCGCGCGACCACGCGCCGCAACTGGGCTGGACGCTGACCTCCATCGCCGGCGAGAAGGCCGGCGTGATGCGCCCCGGCCGCACCTGCCTGACCTGGCCCGGCCGGCCGGAGGTGGAGCGCGAGCTCCGCCGTTGCGCGGCGGTCTGCGGCGCGCATCTCGTCGACGCGAGCGCCGGGGCCGTGTTCGAGCGCCGGCCCGAAGCCGGGTGTCTCTCCCTGACCACGCCGACTGCCCAATACGGCTTCCGGGCGCCCCTGGCCGGCGGCCACCAGCTCACGAACCTCGCCCTGGCGGTACGCGCGGCGGAGGAGTTCTGCACCGTCGCCGGACGAAACCTCGACCCGGAGGCCGCCAGGCACGGCCTCGAGGCGGTGCATTGGCCGGGTCGCCTTGAGTGGGTCGACGTGGAAGCCCACGGTGTGAGCCGCCGGGTCCTGTTCGACGCTGCTCACAATCCCGCCGGCGCGGCCGCGCTGCGGCACTACCTGGAGGAGACGGGGCTCCGGTTCGACCTCCTGTACGGGTCTCTCGCGGAAAAGCACCCGGAACAGTGCCTCCCCCGGTTGGCCGAAAAGGCGGACCGGATCGTGCTGACGGATTTCGACCATCCCCGGGCGGCCGCACCCGAGACGCTGGTTCCGCTCCTTCCGGCCGGCCGAGCCGCCGTGAACGGCGACGCCGCGGAGGCACTCGAACGCTGCCTCGCGGATCCTTCGAGCCCCGCCCACGCCCTGGTCGTGACCGGTTCGCTATACCTCGTCGGGGAGGTCCGCAGAGCTCTTCGCCGCCGCCACAAGGTGCCAACCGCAGCCCGAGACCTCGTCACCGGCTTCCAACGATAGTGCGGTCGCCGCTTCGCGCCCCGAATTTAAATCCCCCAAAAGCGGCAGCAAGCGGGGAAGCCCGCGCACCCAAAGTACGAACACCATATACCCCCCCCGCCCGG
>VXUF01000026.1:0-4501 GCA_009837085.1 Holophagales bacterium | reverse complement strand
CTTCCCATCCTCTCCCTGAGGGCGAGCGTCCCCCGGGACCCCTCCCCTGGCCCGGCTGCGGCGGCACCTACGGCAACGACGCCGCGGCGCCGTCGATCTTCGCGACGCGGGCGGTGTGGCGGTCGCCGTCGAAGGGTGTGTCGAGGAAGACCTCGAGCAGTTCGGCGGCCTGGCCGGCGCCGAGGACGCGGGCGCCGAGGGCCAGGACGTTCGCGTCGTTGTGGGCGCGGGACATGCGCGCCGTGTAGCTGTCGGTGGGGTTGACGGCCCGGACGCCCGCGAACCGGTTCGCCGACATCGCCATGCCGACTCCCGTGCCGCAGACCAGCAGGCCGCGGTCGACCTCGCCGGCGGCGAGGGCGCGCGCGACCTGGGCCGCCTTGTCGGGGTAGTCGACGGGCCCGGAACCGTCGGCGCCGAAGTCCACGAACTCGATGCCGCGCTCCCGCAGCACGTGGCCGAGCTGGTTCTTCAGCTCGACTCCGGCGTGATCCGCGCCGACCGCGAACTTCATCCGCCCCGCTACTCCCCGGACTCCTCGGTCCCGGCTTCCGGTTCCGGCTCGGCCGGCGCCGGCGACGCCTTGGTCTTCTTGCTGGCCGCCTTCTTGCTGGCCGCCTTCTTCCTGGACGCCTTGGCCTTGGCCTTGGTCCTCCGCGCCTTCGACGCCCGCGGCGCCGCCTCCCGCGTCGCGACCTCCTCCCGGCGACGCTGCTTGAGACGCTTCAGCCGGCGCTGGCGGCGGCGACGGAGTTTGCGATCCTTCTCTCTCATTCCTGGAGCGTAACCGCATCCTGCCGCACGCGCTCGTCCGCGGCGGCCACGCGCTCGCCCATGCGACCGCGATAGTCCTTCAGGGCCGCGGCCAGGTCCGGATCGCCGAGAGCCAGGATCTGGAGAGCCAGCAACCCGGCGTTGTCGGCACGGTTCACGCCCACGGTAGCCACCGGGATGCCGGGCGGCATCTGGACGATCGCCAGCAAGGCGTCGACACCATTCAGCGGACCGCTCGCCACCGGGACGCCGACCACCGGCAGAGTCGTCGCGGCCGCCACGACGCCCGGAAGCGCGGCGGCGACGCCGGCGCCGGCGATCAGCACGCCGATCCCGCGCCCGGCCGCGCCTTCGGCCCACTCGGCCGTCTCCCGCGGGGTCCGGTGCGCCGAGAGAACCCGAGACTCGCAGCCCACGCCGAAATCGGCGCAGACCTTCGCCGCCTTCTTCATCGTCGGCCAGTCCGAGTCGCTGCCCATGACGATTCCCACTCTGATGTCGCTCATTCGCTCCCGATCTCCGCCTTGCCGCTGGTGAGATGTTGAGATGTCGGCCGCGCCCCCGCTCACCTACAGGGGAACGCTTCCGTGCTTCTTGGCCGGCACGCCCGAGCGCTTGCCGGCGAGCTGGCGCAACGCGCGCACGATCTCGGCTCGCGTCGTGCGCGGGGCGATCACGGCGTCCACGAAGCCGCGCTCGGCGGCGACGTACGGATTCGAGAACTTCTCCCGGTACTCGGCCGTCAGCCGCTCGCGCAACGCCTCCGGGTCTTCCGCCTTTCTGATCTGCTGGCGGTAGAGGATGTTGACCGCACCGCCGGGGCCCATGACCGCGATCTCGGCGGTCGGAAACGCCAGGTTGACGTCCGTCCGCAGGTGCTTGCTGGCCATGACGCAGTACGCGCCGCCATAGGCCTTGCGCGTGATCACCGTGATCTTCGGCACCGTCGCCTCGGCGAACGCGTAGAGCAGCTTGGCGCCGTTCCGGATGATCCCGCCGTGCTCCTGCCTCACCCCGGGCAGGAAGCCGGGAACGTCCTCGAAAGTGACGAGCGGAATGTTGAAGGCGTCGCAGAAGCGGACGAAGCGGCCGCCCTTGACCGCCGCGTCGATGTCGAGCACCCCGGCCAGGTAGTTCGGCTGGTTGGCGACGATGCCGACGCTCCGCCCGCCCATGTGAGCGAAGCCGACGACGATGTTCTGCGCGAAGTTCCGGTGAACCTCGAGGAACCGGCCGTCGTCGACGACCGCTCCGATCAGGTCGAGGATGTCGTACGGCTTGTTCGGGTCCACCGGGACCAGCTCGTCGAGTTCCGGAGCCTCCCGGTCGTCCGGGTCGTCGGTTGGACGGAGCGGCGGATCGTCGAGATTGTTGCCGGGCAGGTAGCCGAGCAGCTCGCGGATCAGGGCCAGGCACGCGGCGTCGTCCGACGCGGTGAAGTGAGCCACCCCGCTCTTCCGGGCGTGGGTCATCGCGCCGCCGAGCTCCTCCATCGAGACGTCCTCGTGCGTCACCGTCTTGATGACGTCCGGCCCGGTGACGAACATGTAGCTCGTGCCCTCGACCATCAGCACGAAGTCCGTGATGGCCGGCGAGTACACGGCGCCGCCGGCGCAGGGACCCATGATCGCGCTGATCTGCGGAACCACTCCGGACGACAACGTGTTGCGGAGAAAGATGTCCGCATAGCCGCCGAGCGAAGCGACCCCTTCCTGAATCCGCGCGCCGCCCGAGTCGTTCAGGCCCACCACCGGCGCTCCGTTCTCCACCGCCAGGTCCATCACCTTGCAGATCTTGCGGGCGTTCGTCTCGGACAGCGAACCGCCGAACACCGTGAAGTCCTGGGCGAAGACGTAGACCGGGCGCTGGTCCACGCGGCCGTGGCCGCAGACCACGCCGTCGCCCGCCACGCGCTGCTCGTCCATTCCGAAGTCGGTGCAGCGGTGCGTCACCAGGGCGTCGATCTCGACCCAGGAGCCCGGGTCGAGCAGCAGGTCGATCCGCTCGCGCGCGGTCATCTTGCCGCTCGCGTGCTGCCGGTCGATCCGTTCGGCGCCACCGCCCAACTGGGACTGCTGGAGCCTCCGTTCCAGCTCCTGGACCTGCTGGCCCCGGACGTCGCCGGCGGTCTCCTCTGGTTTCGCTGCCGCGGTCATCCGATCGGCTTTCATACCACAGGCCCGGAAGCGGAAGGTCGCGCCCGGCCGGCGGTCCGGTTCGGCGCGAACAACCCCTAGAATCCGACCAATGGGGTCGAACGCCAACCGTGCCGCGCCGCGGCCGCTGCTGACCTCGAACGTCGCCGCCCCGGCCGGCGCGCTGAGCCGTCTGGCCGCGCACGCCGACCAGCAGTTCGAGGCGTTTTTCGAGCGCCTGGAGACCGTCGAGCTGCTGCCGAAGAGCGCCCCCAACCGTGTCCGCCTGCGGAAGGAACAGGGCCTCGGGGTGAGGAAGATCGAGAACGGCAAGAGCCGTCTGGCGGCCGCCGACACGATCTCGGGACCTGCCTTCGCGGCATGCTGCGACCGGGTAGCCGGAACCGCCCGCTCGATCGGCACGGCGCCTCCGCGCATCCGGACCGGTAGCTGGCCGGCGCTGCGCCTGGCCGAACTCGAACAGGCCGAGTCCAGGCTCACCCGCGCGGTGAACCGCCGGCGCGTCGGATTCCCGATGGAGATCACCGCGCGCCGCCATCGCCGGCAGGTACAGGTGATCCGGAGTCCGATCGCGGCGCCGCCTCAGTTCGAGGAGTACTTCAGCCTGCAGGTGACGACGCCGTGGGGCGTCTGGGGCGGTCTCCTGCCGTCGCTCGCGGACGAAGACCTGGACCCGGTCGCCCTTCGCCTCGTCGACCGGCTGCGTTCGCGAGGCCTGGCGCCCCACCGGCGCGCTCCCGGCGTCGTCGTCCTCGGGCCGAACGCCGCCGCGGTCCTGCTCCACGAAGTCGTCGCCCACGCTCTGGAGGCGGACACTCTCGGCCTCTCCGGCGCGCCGGACCAGGTCGTCGGACTGAAGCTGGGCGGCCCCGAACTCGACGTGGTCGACGATCCGCGCTCAGCGCCCCTGGCCTGCAAGCGCTCGAACGACGACGAGGGCACCGCGGTCATCAGCCGCTGGCTGCTCAGGCGCGGCCGGGTGCGGCAACCTCTCGCCGACCTGGCCTGGGCCGAGCGCTGCCCGAGCATGATCCCGGGCGCCGCCCGCCGCGCGAGCCGGCATCGGCTGCCCGGGCCGCGCACGACCCACCTCGAACTGCTCCCCGGCACGATTCCCGAGAGGGAGCTCTTCGCCGAGGCCGTGGGCGGCGTCTACATCGGAGAGTTCGACAGGGGCAACCTGGATCCGCTCGACGGCCGCTGCGTGCTCCGGGCGCCGTGCGGCCGGAGAATCGGAGCGAGCGGTCCGGTCGACCACACGGGTCCGATCGAGATCCGGTCGCGCGCCGTCGATCTTCTCGCGGCGGTCAGCGCGGTCGCTGACCGTCCCCTGGCGGGCGGCGCCGGCTGGTGCGCGAAGGACGGCGCACTGATGCCGGTCTGGGCCCGCTGCCCGTCCATCCGCCTGGAAGGGCTGCAGGTGGCCGATTGAAGTCCGCTCGGCTCCCCGGCATGCGGAGCCTCAGGCTGGCCCTGGGCGCGGTGCGTGAACGCAGCGGCGCGCCCGGCGCCGAGCTCTACGTCAAGGCCGGCAACACCCGCAGGATCGAGATCGATCCCTGGATGGCGCC
>VXUF01000159.1 GCA_009837085.1 Holophagales bacterium | reverse complement strand
AAGAAGCGCCCGTCTCCGCCAACAAGTCCTACTTCGGCCACACCCTGGGGGCGTCCGGCGCGATCGAGGCGATCGCGTCCCTGCTCGGCATCGAGCAGCGCCGGCTGCCGCCGAATCTGAACCTCGAGAATCCCGACCCGGAGTGCCAGGTGCGCCTCGTGGGCGGCGAGCCGGAGCCGCTCGAACGGCCGTTCGTGATGAAGAACAGCTTCGGCTTCGGGGGCAGTAACGGCGTCCTGGTGCTGGGTCCCGGAGACTAGGGACAGCTCAGATAGCGCTCGCGGGCGTGGGGCGGTTCTCGTGCGAGCCGCCCGCACGACAGGTAGCACCCTCAAGACCTATCTCCCAAATGGGATAGTGCGCGGGCTCAGTGCTCATCCGTTAGCATGTCGCACTCGCAAGTGGGGCCGGTGTTGAGAGGTGTGCGACTGGTGTATGGCAACGAACCCGAGGTCTTGACCAGCGTCGGGTCGAAGGTGGCGTCCGAAACTCGATGAGAGTGCCGTCGGCGTACTCGGAGTCGTACCCACGGGCGCGTTCCTCCGATCCGGAGGGTGTGGACAGCTACATCCGCCACACGACCATCGGCGACCCCGAGCTCGACCCGGTCCTCGAGGAACTCTCCGACCTGCCGCCAGCGGATCTGCACCGTTACATTCGCGCCATCATCGAGTGGGAGGGCGACACCTTGTGCGCCGCGCCCCGGGTGCTCCGCGACTTCTTCGACACCCTCGAAGAACCGACCTGGCTGGACTGGGACGGCCTGGAGCCGGGAATTCGCACGTTCTACAAGAACGCGGATCTCATGCTGGGCGCGTTCGTCACCGGAGTGCTGGTCGAAGGCTTCTCGACCTTGATCGCCAAGTCGTTCAGCATTACGGGAAGGGTGAACTACACCACCAGGCGCCTCAAGCAGAACAACCGCCAGTTGCTGGACATCTTCTTCCCGAGAGGCCTGTACCGGAACGGCGAGGGCTGGAAGCTGTCAGTCCGCGTCCGCTTCGTGCACGGGCGGATGAGAAGTCTGCTCGCGAAGTCCCCGGACTGGGACCACGAGGCCTGGGGCACTCCGCTGAGCGCCGCGCACCTGGGCTATGCGATCTCCGTGTTCTCGAAGCGCCTGCTCGACTACTCGACGCTCCTGGGCGCCAAGTTCTCGGAGGAAGAACGCAAGGGCGTCATGGACGTCTGGCGCTACTCCGGCTTCCTCATGGGCATTCCGGAGAGCATCCTGTACGCCTCCGAGGAAGAGGCCACGCGCGTGTACGAGATGGCCTACCTCTGCGAGCCGCCACCGAGCGTCGAGTCGGGACACCTGGCGAACACGCTGATCCAGTCGATACCCACCGTTGCGCAGATCAAGGACACAGCCGAAAAGAAGAAGATCGTGAAACTGGCGTACCGCCTTTCACGAGCGCTTATCGGCAACGAGCTCGCCGACGGCTTCGGGTACCCGAAGCAACGACCCTGGCACGTCGGAACGCTCGCACTGTTCCGGGCCAGACAGCGTCTGCTGCGGCGCTGGTCGGGTGCCGAGACTCTCCGGGCCAACAACATCACCCAGCTCCTCCAGATCTCGGTGTACGACGAGGGGGGCCTCAGCTACAGGATGCCCGACCACGTCAAGGCCGAGGAACAGAATCCCTGGTAGAGGCGCGCTCCGTAGCGGTCAGGCGACTTCCGGCTGACTCTCCGCCACGCCGGTTCCCGTGGCGAGGCGAAGCCGCTCCTGAAGCCTGACGTGCAGCATCGCCAGCGCCGGCACGACCAGCATGAGTAGCGGCGTGGCGATCAGGATGCCGAAGCCGAGCGCCGCCGCCAGCGGAACCAGGTGCACGGTCGCGGGGTCTGTCTCGAAGACGAGCGGAGCGACGCCGACGAAAGTGGTCACCGAGGTCAGGAGGATCGATCTGACGCGGGCCTTGGCGCCGGCGATGATCGCCTCCTGCGCCCCCAGGCCGGCGCCTCTCCTCTCGTTGATGAAGGTGACCATCACCAGCGAGTCGTTGACGACGACTCCGGTGCAGCCGACCAGGCCCTGCACCGACATGAAGCCGAAACTGAGGCCCAGCAACAGATGGCCCACGACGGCGCCGACCAGACCCAGGGGAATGGCGGCCATGATGATGAGCGGCTGGGACCAGGATCCGAAGGGAATGGCGATCAGGGCGAAGATGATGATGAACACGAACAGCATCGCGCCCGACAGGGCGCCGATGATCTCTCTCTGCTGCCTCTGCTCGCCGCCGACTCCGTAGCCGAAGCCCGGGTGCTCGGTCGCGAGCGGGGCCAGGATGTCCCGCTCCAGAGCGGGCGTGATCAACTGGCCGGTGACGACATCCGGATCCACGTTCGCCGTGACCGTCACGACGCGCCGACCGTCGACCTTGTGAATCGCGGTGGAGGATCGCACGAACTCGGCGGAAGCGACGTGCTTCAGCGGCACTTCGGAGCCGCCGGGCGTGCGCACGACGAACCGTTCGAGGTCCGCGATCGAACTTCGCTCCTGCTCGGGCAGCCGGAGATACACCCGCATGTCCTCGCGGCCGCGCAGCACCCTGAGGGCCTCGGAGCCGAAGAAGGCGGATCGCGTCTGGTGCGCCAGATCCTCCAGGGTCAAACCCAACGTGCGGGCCGGCGGCTTGAGTTCCAGTTGAATCTCCCTGAATCCGTCGTCCTGATTCGTGCGGATATCGAACACGCCGTCGACCTGCTGCAGTTCCTCGACGAACTCCTGAGCGATGGCCTCCAGCTCGACCGGGTCGGGATGCGAGAGCTCCAGGTAGACGGGCGGCGGGAGTTCGAGCGCCCCCGACGAGAAGACGAGGTGTCGGAGTCCCTGCACCGTGCCGGTCTCCTCCCGCCACAGGCGCTCGAACTCGCTGGCCGGAACCGCGGCGCCCTCCGGAAGCGCGAACTGGACCGCGCCGACGTGGCTGCGCGGAACCGATGCCCGGTCGCCGCGCAGCGGATTGAAGAGCTCCGCGGGCTCGCCGACGGTGATGGCGCTGTTCCAATCGTCTGCGGCGGCGCTGCCTGGATGCTCGCTGGCCAGTCGCTCCGCCACCCGCCGCCCCGTCTGCTCCACCAGCTCCCCGACCGCCGCGGTCCGGTCCGCCGGCGATCCGGTGGGCAGCTCGAAGTTCGCCGCGATCACGTCGCCCTCCACCTGCGGCAGGAACTCCACCCTGACCAGCCCGGAACCGATCAGGACGGTCACGAGCAGGACCGCGCCCGCGGCTGTCGCCAGCACGATCGGCGGATGGTTCGTGGCGAGACGAAGGCCCCGGTCCAGCGGGCCGTCGATCAGCCACTGCAGTCCCCGGTCCACGGCGCGCTGAATCCGCAACAACCGGCGGCCGGCCCACGTCGACGCGGTTCGTCCGGGCGGCGGCAGATGCGAAAGATGACGGGGAAGAATCAGCAGCGACTCCACCAGCGAGATCATCAGGATGATGATGACCACCAGCGGCACGCTTCTCATGATCTTTCCAGTGGAGCCCGGGACGGTCAGCAGGGCGCAGAAGGCCGTCACAGTCGTCAGCACGGAGAAGATGACCGGAGCGCTCATCCGCTGCGCGCCCCGAATCGCCGTCGTCAGCCCGTCGCGGTCCCGTCTTCGTCCCGCGAAGATGTTCTCGCCCACCACGATCGCGTCGTCCACGACGATTCCCAACGCGAGCACCAGGGCCATCATCGAGAACATGTTGATGGAGACGCCCAGCATCTGCATGCCCCACAGCGTTCCCACCAGCGCGACGGCCAGCCCCGCGGCCACCCATAGCGCGAGGCGGATCTCCAGGAAGAACGTCAGGGCGAGAAAGACGAGAAGGAGCCCCAGGACGCCGTTCTCGATCAGGACCGACAGGCTGCCCGCGACCAGCGTCGAGTCGTCCCGCCATATCTCGACGCCTACGCCGGCTGGAAGAGCGGGGATCACCTCCGTCGCCAGATAGGCCTTGACGGCTTCCGAGATCTCGAACACCTGTTCGTCCGCGGTGCGGGTGACGTCGACGCGAATGGCCCGGTTGCCGTTGAAACGGGTGATCAGGTCGGTGTCCGCGAAACCGTCACGCAGGTCGGCGATGTCGCCCAGGCGAAGCGACGTGCCGTCGGGGCGGGACAGCACGATGATGTCCTCGAAGTCGTACTGCTCGTAGTTCTGGCCGATCGTCCGGACCCGGATCTCCTCCCCGCCGGTCGACAGGCTGCCCGCTGAGAGGTCCATCGAGCCCCGCCGCACGGCAACGGCGATGTCATTCAGGGTCAGCCCCAGGGCCCGGAGCCGGTGCGACGGAACCTCGATCGAGATCTCGTACTCCCTGAAGCCGCTTGTGTCCACGTAGGACACCTCGGGAAGCGCCGCGATGCCGTCCTCGATGTCGTAGGCCAGCTCCTTGAGCGTCCGTTCCGGCACGTCGCCGTGGACCAGGAGCCGAATGACGCTTTGCCGGCTCGTCACCTCGCGCACTTCGGGCCGTTCCGCTCCCGCGGGGAAGCTGGGAATGCGATCCACCCTGGCCTTGGCCTCGTTGAGAGCGCGGTCGATGTCGGTGCCGCTCTTGAACTCGGCGGTGACCGATCCGAGCCCCTCGGAGGCGGAGGCCTCGATCCGCTTGACGCCGTCCAGCGACCCGAGCTCTTCCTCGATCTTGCGAACGATCGCTTCATCGACCTCCTGCGGCGCGGCGCCCGGGTACGGAACCATGACCTGAACGCGATCCAGCGACGCGTCCGGGAGCATCTCCTGGACGAGGTCGCCCGCCGCCAGCAGGCCGGCGAACAGCAGGAAGACCATGAGGAGGTTGGCGGCAATGGGGTTGCTCGCCATGAAGGCGATCGGACCGCCACGGACTGTCGGGTCGCCGGCCTCGCTCATCGGTTGCTCAGCCCGGAACCTCCGCCGTCTGCGCCTTCTGGAACGCTGGCCTTGCCATGCAGCGGTCGCCGTAAGCCTCGAGTACCGGCGACTCGGGGAGCATCCCGAACATGCGCAGGAAGACGGCGCTGCTGCCGAGCATCACGTCCGCGGCGCTGAACTCGTCGCCCAGGATCCAGGGTCCATCGCCAAGGCCCTTCTCCCAGACCTCGATCGTCTTCGCGAAACTGCCCCAGCCCAGCCGGCCGGGATTGAACGCTTCCGCCTGGTGCTCCTCGGGCACGACGGTCCGCAGGCCCGACTCGAACATCGCCGGCTCGATCATGGCCGGCGAGTAGATCAGCCAATGCACGAAGCGGGCGCGGAGCGGATCGTCCAGCGCCGGCGCCAGCCGGCCGGGGGCGTAACGGTCCGCGACGTAGAGGCAGATCGCCGCCGAGTCCCACATCTTCACCTCGCCGTCCTGGAGCGCCGGCACCTTGCCCATCGGACTCGCGGCCAGATGGTCCGGCGTCCGCTCCGGCTTCGTGACGTCGACGTGCACGAGCTCGTAGTCGACGCCCGCCTCCTCGAGCATCCAGACGGCGCGGCTGGACCGCGTCTGCGGGCACCAGTAGAGCTTCATTCGTAGGCCTCCGAGTCCAGGTGTTCGGTGCCGGCCGGCGCCCGGCCGATCTCCCGCATGTTCGTGAAGAAGCCGCGCACGTCGAGTTCGATGGTGACCGGCGAGTCGCTCTCGTTGAGCCAGAACCAGCCGTGGTTGCCGGAGTAGCCCGCGCTCAGGCCGCCGCGGCCGCCCGTGACGTCGAACTCCTCGGCGTAGCGGACCGGCTCGTCGTCGAGGTCGTTGAACGGGTCGGCGTGGAAGTCCGAGTAGAGCGTTCCGCCGTCCGTTTGCCAGGAGTAGACGATCGTCATCCCCTCGATCATCTGCAGCTTGTACTCCATCTGTTCGTTGGCGCCGATCTCGATCGTCACCGTCTCGGCCCGCAGTTCGCGGTTGCCGGTCATCTGGGCCGAGAGGCCCTCCTCGGCCTCGGCCATCGGCTCGGTGCCGGCCGCCTCGTAGAGCCGGTCGAGGCCGAGCAGGCCGCCGAGCCGGGTCGGGTCGATGCCGTACTCGGCCGGCAGGATGACGACGACGAAGACGGCGGCCGCGGCGGCGAGCGTGATCGCGAGGGTCTTCAGCAGTTTGCCAGGCGCCGGCGTTCCGAGATCGCCGCCCGGTGCGGGAGAGGAATCCGTCATGACATGAAGTACCCCGTCAACTGGTAGGCGACCAGCAGGAAGCCGACCGTCATCAGCACCGCGTTCGCGGCATAGCCGTGAGACTGGAAGCGGCCGCTGGCTCGCCAGAGGTTGAAGCTCAGCAGGATGATGGCGAGGGCGGCGAACTGCCCGAGCTCGACGCCCACGTTGAAGGAGACGATGTTGCCCACCAGGCCGCTGCCCGAGATCTCCACCGGCTGCAGCTTGGTCGCCAGGCCGAAGCCGTGGAACAGACCGAACACGAGCACCGCCGCACGGGTGTCGATGCTGACGCCCAAAGCCCGGAACCCGCCCAGGTTCTCGAACGCCTTGTAGGCCACCGACAGGCCGACGATCGCGTCGATGAGAAACGGATTCGCGTGGATGCCGCCGAGCACTCCGACCAGCAGGGTGACGCTGTGGCCGACCGCGAACAGGGTGACGTAGAGCGCGACGTCGCGGAAGCGGTAGAGGAAGAAGATGACTCCGGCCAGGAACGCCAGGTGGTCGTACCCGGTGACCATGTGCTTGGCGCCCAGGTACATGTAGGGCCCAACCGCCAGACCCTCGTTGTTGGTCAGGAAGAGCTCGTCCTGGTCGGCGACTCCGTGCGCCCACAGGCCCGACGACAGGAACAGCGCGGCCAGCGTGAGGACCGCCGCTCTTGTGATGGTCCGGCGGCGGCTCACGCGACTACGCCGGCGAGCGGCTACTGCCGCGCCGCTTGACAGGCGACGAACTCCTCGCCGAGGTCCGGCAGCTCCTCTTCCACGAGCGGAAGGGACGCGATGTCCGGTCCGCTCGCGTACCGCGCGTCGGCGAGCTGCGGGCCGAAGTTCGTGAAGGTCTCCATCATCGCGTTCATGGCGCCCCGGTTGGCGAGCATCCGTCCGAGGCCCCCGGGGACTTGCGGGTCGCTGACGGTGTCCTGGACGACCTTGACTGTCCCTTCTTCGTCGCCCGGGGTCAGGATCCACCTCACGTACATGCAGAGCACGCGCCTGCCCTCGAACTCGGGCGTCAGATCATCCGCGCCGACGATGTCGTTGATCACGCGGCCGTCGCTCGTGCGCAGCCAGCCCGAACGGACGATCGTCACCCGCCTCGAGAGTCCCGAGCCGGAGATGCGGCTGCGCAGGGACTGAAACGGCTGCTCCAGAGACGTCGCGCGTTCCTCTTCGCAGATGCCCTGCCACTCGGGACAGGCTTCGGCATCCTCGAGCATCGCGATCGCCGAGGGGATCGACCCCTCTACGACCACGTCGGCCCGGAACAGGCGGAACTCGGTGCCGTCGATCTCGCAGGATTCGATCGTTACCGGGCCTTCGGCTCTCTCGGGGCGGCAGTCCTGCGCCGTGCCGGGTTGCGCGGCGAACGCCCCGAGAGCGAAAGCAAGGGTAAGCGCCCTGCCCCCCACTGAACGACCGTCCTTCTCGCGCACCGGCGGCACACTATCAGCAGTCGGCGCAGCGTCCGCTGCGCTGACGCGCATGGAACTGGCCGCCCACTGGGTGCGCCGGCGCCCCCGCCGGCTGCCGCCGCAGGCGGCCAGGGAGACGCGCCGGCCGCAAGGCCGGCTCCTGCCGGGCGGCCAGTTCCATGCGAGACTGCGGGCGGCCGCCGGTGGCGTCTTCAGGGTCGAAACCGTAGCGACGCGCGGAACGCGCGCGGCTCGGCAGGGCTCAGGAAGCGCGGATCCTCGTAGCCGTCGCCGAGCACCTCGTCGGGTTCGCCAAGAGCGCCGAACGTCGCGTACTCGCGGTCCGTCACGTTGGACACCTCGAGATCGAGGTCGAGCGAGGGCGTGAGTTCGATGCGGCTCCATAGGTCGCCGCGCCACGCCGAGCCGACCGGCTCCAGCAGGTTCGCCTCGTCGCCTCGCAGGTAGCGGGTCGAGTCGCCGAGCAGCCGCGCCCCCAGCACCACACGGTCGCCCAACCTCAGGTCGGCGCCGGCCCGGAACTGGCGTCGCGGCACGCCGGGCAGGAAGTCGCCCGGCTCGACCTCGATCTCCCCGTCCTCGGCCAGAGGATGCGGCGGACTCGACAGGGTCAGGCGGTCCTGGAAGGTCGCGTCGAGCAGGGTGTAGGACGCATCCCAGTTCAGCCGGCCGTGGCTGCCGCGCAGCCACAGCTCGAGCCCCTGCCGGCGGGTCGCGTCGACGTTCGTGAAGTAGCCGGCGCTGGTGCCGGCGCCGCTCGAGACGAAGATGATGTCGTCCCGACTCTCGCTGTGGAACAGGGCCGCGCTCCAGCGCAGCGAACGGCCACCTCCGCGGAGGCCGAGCTCGGCACTGGTCGTCACCACTTGATCGAGCGGCGGATCGGCGACGAAGGCGTTGGGCAGCCGGCATGGGTCGTCCGGATCGGCGCAGGTGAGCTCGACCGGCGTCGGCACGCGGGACGACTGCGATACGTTGCCGAACAGGAGCATCGACGAACGACCCTCCGCTCGCGCCTCCCAAACGAAGCCCGCCGAGGGCACGAGCCGCGAGAAGCCGTGATTGCCGTCGAGGGCCGTGCCCAGTTGATCGTTGAGCTCGATCCGGCTGTCGTTGTAGCGGGCCTGGAGGGTCCAGGTCAGCCGGTCGCCGGCAGTCGTCCAGTGCCGCAGCGCCCAGAGGCCGGCGTGGCCGGTGTCGGCCCTCAGCCCGACTTCGGAACCGGGAAGCAGCATGCCGCTGCCGATCGTCGTCCTGGTGCCGGTGAGCGAGGCGAGTTCCGTCTCGAAGGCGAAGTCGGCGCGCCCGCCGTCCCACGAGGCGCCGGCGAGCCAGCGGCCCGATTCGGTCAGACCGGAGATCTGGATCGAGGCGCCCAGGCCTTCCTGCTCGGTGCGGCTCTGGTTGTTGACCGCGTCGAACTCGTCGTGATCGTCATCGTCGTGATCGTCATCGTCGTGATCGTCATCGTCGTGACCGTGGTCGTCGTCGTCATCGTCGTCGTCGCCCTCGAAGGCGTCCGCGT
>VXUF01000114.1:21502-45946 GCA_009837085.1 Holophagales bacterium | reverse complement strand
TAGCGGGTATCTGGTGCATCCGAGTCGGCGACTGGCGCGTCTGCTACACGCTTGAGCAGCCAGGACCGGTCGTCTTGGTCCTCACCGTCGCCCGCCGCGCCAACGTGTACGAACGGCTACGCCGTCGGCTCGGCTGAAGCGCGTCGGCTTGATCGTCAGACTCCAAGATCGCGCTTCAGGTCCTCGAGAGAGGAGCCGCCGTTCTCCCGATAGTCGGCCAGCGCGTCCAAGGCGTCGAGCAGGTCAAGACGATCCTCAAGCGCTTCCAGCATCTCGAGATCGGAGGGTGGTACGAGTGCGGCCACGATCTTGCCGCGCTTCTGGACGGCGATGCGCGTACCGGCTGACTGGACCCGGCCAGCGATGGCGGTGACGTTCGCTTGAAGTTCAGCGATGCGGAGAGTGTCGTGCATGGTCGCGCCTCGGACTGTGCTCATTCAGAGGATACGCCACTTCCGCGAACTAGGTCGAATGGACGCTGGTGCTGTTCTTGACGGTGGTGACGACGGAGGCACTGGCAGCCGGAGAGTCGTTGGGCCTCAAGCGTTCCCTGCGGTCGGGATCTCCTCCAGGAACCAGTACTCCCCTTCCATGGCGCCAGCCTCCTCGCCGACCGCGGCGGCTTCAGGCGTCGCCATGTACGCTTCCGCCCTCGCCCGGTCCTCGACTCCGAGGATGAAGAACACCTCGTCCGCCTTGTCGGCTGAGCGCCATACGCGCTCCACGGACAGTCCGGCCGCCACGCCTGCGGCCTCCTGCGCGTCGAAGACTCGCTTCCAGTGGTCGAAGTCCTTGACGCGGTTGCGAACCAGCAGGACCATCGTCTACTCCTCCCGCTCAACCCACCACGCCCGCGTGCCAGGGACGAACGCGGTGACGCCCGCCGGGCCGAGTTCGACGCCGCGCATCCGCTTGCTGAAGCCCCAGGTCGTGCTGTAGTTCCACAGGAACAGGGCCGGTTGGTCGGCCTGAACGTGGGCCTGCAGTTCGCGCAGCAGTTCGGCGCGGCGGTCGCGGTCGAGTTCCATGCGGGAGCGATCGAACAGCTCGTCGACCTTGGGGTTGCTGTAGCTGTCGTAGTTGCGGCCGTTGTCGATCGCTTCGGTGTGGAAGAAGTTCCGCCAGATGTCGGGGTCGGCGAAGACCTGGTAGGTGTCGACGTGGGCGATCATCTCGTGCTGGATCAGCAGCGGCGAGCGGCTCGCGTTCTCCTGGATCTCGGTGTCGAAGGAGACGCCGATGCGGCGCAGGTCGTCGCGGTAGATGTCGACCATGCGGCGTGCGTCGACGAACGACTGGGGCAGGTTCATCATGAAGTGGAAGCGGACCTGCTCGCCGTCGATCTCCTTGTAGCGCCAGCCGTCGTCGGGGCTGGTCAGCCAGCCGGCCTCATCCAGCAGCGCGGCGGCCTTCTCGAGGTCGTACTCGAGCGGCTGGACGTCGGGATTGTGGCTCCAGTGGCTGGGCGGGAACATCCCGTTGGAGCGGGTGTAGACGTTCCAGCTCACCTGCCGCAGCACGCGCTCGGCGTCGTAGGCGTGGGCCATCGCCCGCCGCACCCGGACGTCGCCGAAGAAGTGGTTGTTGCCGCCCTGCTGCCAGCCGATGTAGGCCTGCATCCAGCGCGGCCCCCAGGCCTTGACCCCGGCGGCGTGGAACTCCTCGTCGTTGGTCTGGCTGCCGTGCTGCTGGACGGTCAGCCAGATGTCGTCGAGCTGCCCCTTGCGGAACTGGAGCAGGGCGGTGTTGCGGTCGCTGTGGGTCGTGATCGCCTGGCGGCGGATCGGCGGCTTGTCGTGGTGGTAGTCCTCCCAGCGTTCGACGACCACGCGGTCGGCATGGATCCACTCGACGAAGCGGAACGGCCCGTTGCCGATGCCGAGTTCACGGAGATAGCGGTTGTAGTAGGCGCTCGTGCGGAGCGTCGGATCGGCCGCGCGCTCTTGCGGGTTGTTCAGGATGTGCGCCGGGACGACGGGGAAGTAGAGGTTGTCGATCCGGAGCGCCGAGACCTGCCGGTGGACGACGTCGAAGGTGATGTCGTCGATGATGCGGATGTCCTCGATCTCGGCGGCCTTGTACTTGTAGTCGACCGCCGGCACGTTGTCGTCGGCGATCGCCTCCCAGGTGAAGCGCACGTCCTCGGAGGTGACCGGCGCGCCGTCGTGCCAGCGCATGCCCGCGTGGAGCTTGATGCGGTGGACGAGGCCGCCTTCCAGCTCCTCGACCTCGTCCACCATCGCCGGGTTCCATTCCGCGGTGAGGTCCGGGGCGCGGTGAGCGATCGGGTCGAACAGCAGGCGGTAGAGGAAGCCGTCGGTCCAGGCGCGGATGAAGAGCGGGTTGAGCGACGTCGGCTGGTCGAGCGAGTAACGGTTGATCGTGGCCTCGGTGTCGGCCCGCTCGGGATCGAACGGCGCGAACAGCGAATCGGGGTTGGTGATCGGGTCCTTGCCCGGGTCGTAGTCGAACATCGCGCTCCGGGCGGGCGCGGCGGGTTGCCCCAGGCAGCCCGTCAGCAGCAGGGCGGCGAGGCCGGCGACGCTGAGCCGAACGATCACTGGCACACGGCGCCGCCCGTTCCGTCGATCTGGACGGGTCGCCCGCAGAACTCCTGCGCGCACATGTCGCGCAGCGTGTCCCGATCCTCGACGTTGGCCCAGCTCCTCCGGCCGTCCGGCAGGCGGCAAGCCACGTGGGCGACGGTGGGTTCGAAGCTCGGCGCTTCGCGCTCGCCGTAGGTCGAACGGTACGAGGTCGACTTCGCGCTGCCGCCGCCGAACATGACGGTGTAGGACTCGATCTCGGCCGGCCCCGCGTAGTCGGCCACGGCTTCGCGCTTGGGAAGCGCGTGGACTTCGGCGGTCAGGTCCTCGTGCCGGTAGGGTCGATCCGGTTCTTCGGCGCTGTAGACACCGAAGGAGTGCTTGGTCAGCATGCCGCCGTTCGCGGTGACGAGGGCGCGGCCGCCTTCCGTTTCGCGCAGGAGTTCGGCCGTGCGGGCGATCGAGTGCATCACGTAGCTGTTCAGCGGTCCGCCGCCGAACGTGAGGCCGCCGGTGACGGTGAGCGGGCGCTTTGGATCGAGACCGAGCTCTCTTGCCGCCACCTGCACGGAACTCGGGAAGCAGCTGTAGACATCGACGAAGTCGAGATCGGCCGCGTCGACACCGGCGAGTTCGAGCGCCCTCTTGCCTGCCAGCCGGATCGCCGGCGACGAGTGGAGATTGTCGCGCTCGGAGACGAAGTAGTGGTCGACGGCGTCGGCGCCGCTGACCGGAAAGACCATGTTCGACCGCGGTACGCCCAACGCGAGCGCCACATCCAGCGAGCACAGGACGAGCGCCGCCGCCATGTCGACGCGCATGTTCGCGTTCATCAGCTTCGTGTAAGGGAAGGTCACGGCGCGGTTGGCCGGCGACACCGTGCCGATCTCGGCGGCGGTCAGAGGCGTCCGGATCCAGGCGTGGGGATTCTCCTGAGCCACCCGGTTGAATCCCGCCCAGAGTTCGGCGATGCGGGCGAGGTGGCCCTCGACCGTTTCGCAGCCCTTCTTCCGCAGTGCAATGTCGAACAGGGAGTAGTACTGGACGGCCTGCTGGATGCCGCGGTTCATCTCCATCTCGTGCCGCGTCCAGCGGGTATCGCCGTAACTCGTGTCCGGGAGCTTGGGAGGATCGTCGTCCTGCAGCCAGTCGAGGTCCATCCCCATCTTGCGCGCCCGGCCCATCGTGCGGCCGCATTCGGCTGCGCAAAGCACGATCGCCTCGCGCCGGCCGCTCTGGATGTCCAGGGCACTCTGGTTGAACACCGTCTGCACCTGGTTGCCGCCGACCACGGAGAGGCCGGTCTCGACCCCCGCGAGGCCGAGGGCCTCGCTCACCATGAGCGCCGGGTTCCGGTAACCCCACACGCCCTTCATCGCCCGCACCGAATCGATCCTGTCGCGCAGGCCGGGCGCCTTGGCGTCGTCAAGGCCGGTCTCAACCGCCTCGACCATCAGTTCGATCGGCGAACGGGCCTCGGCCGGATCGTCGGCGCGCTGTAGCACCTGCGCGATGCCGACCAGTACGGGTGTGCGTTGGCTCATCGTGTGCTTGCCCTTCAGGGCTGTAAGCGCTGTCGAGTGGGGAACCGGAGCGGTGAGTGTAGCTTGCCCCTGCATTCTCTGAGGCTGCCGAGCGCTGCGCTAACGTAGCCGGGTCTCCTCACCGGCCCGGCGCATGCTTACAAAGCTCACGATCCGCAACTTCAAGCGCTTCGAGGAGGTCGAGATCGAGCTGGGCAGCGCCGTGGTGCTGATCGGCCCGAACAACTCGGGAAAGACCTCGGCGATGCAGGCGCTGGCGCTGTGGGACATCGGCCTTCGACGCTGGCTCGAGCGGCGGTCGGGCGGCAGCGCGCCGGAGAAGCGTCCCGGCGTGACGGTCAACCGCCGCGACCTGGTGGCGATTCCCGTTCCCAACGCCAACCTGCTGTGGCGCGACCTGCATACCCGGCACGTGCACACGGTGGACGGCCGGCAGCGGACGGACAACGTCTGCATCGACGTGATCGTCCAGGGCACGAGTTCCGCGCCGGCCTCCGACGCCGATGAGGAGCAGGGCGTCTCCGGGGATTCCGAGGCCGGTGCGGCCGGCCGCCCCTGGCGTTGCGGGCTTGAGTTCGACTACGCGAACCAGGAGTCCTTCTATTGCCGGCCGCTGCGGCTCGAACGGGGCCCGTCGCCGCCGCGGATGCCCGTGCCGGATGAAGCCAGGGCGCTCAAGGTCGCCTACCTGCCGCCGATGTCGGGCATGGCGTCGGCGGAGACGCGGCTCGATCCGGGGTCGATCAACGTTCGCATTGGTGAGGGCCGGACGGCCGAAGTGCTGCGCAACCTCTGCTTCCGGATTCACGGAGAAAGCCCGGCCGCCTGGTCCGACCTCACGGAGCGGATCGAGCGGCTGTTCGGCGTCGAGCTGGACGAGCCGCTCTACGTCGAGGAACGCGGCGAGATCACGATGCGGTACCGGGAGCGGGGCATCTGGCTCGACCTCTCGTCCAGCGGTCGGGGCCTGCAGCAGACCCTGCTCATCCTCGCCTACCTGTACTCGAACCCGGGTGCCGTCCTGTTGCTTGACGAGCCGGATGCCCACCTGGAGATCCTTCGCCAGCGCGAGATCTACGCTCTCGTCCGCGAGCTGGCCGAGGGCAGCGGCAGCCAGATCGTGGCCGCCAGCCACTCCGAGGTGCTGCTCGCGGAAGCGGCCGGCACGGACACGGTGATCGCCTTCGTGGGCAAGCCGCACCGGATCGACGATGGCGGCAGCCAGGTCGCCAAGGCGCTCTCGCGGATCGGTTTCAACCAGTACCTCCAGGCGGAACTGGTCGGCTGGGTGCTCTATCTCGAAGGGTCGACGGATCTGGCGATCCTCAAGGCCTTCGCCCGCCGTCTTGGTCACGAAGCTGCCGCGAGAGCGCTGGAGCGTCCCTTCGTCCAGTACGTCGGCGACCGGCTTTCGAGCGCCGAGCTTCACTTCCACGGCCTCAGGGAGGCGTGTCCCGCGCTTCGCGGGATCGCACTGCTCGACAAGCTGCCGGAGAAGGTGGGAGCGGATGACGGGCTGGAGCGGCAGGCCTGGCGGAAGCGGGAGATCGAGAACTACCTGTGCTCGCGGTCAGCGCTCGAGGGATGGGCCGCCGACAGCGCCCGGCGGGAGGCGTCCGGCCCGCTGTTCGAGGAGGCTGAGGCGGAGCGCCGGGTGGAGGCGATGCGGGCCTCGATCGCGGAGGTCGAAGAGGCGTCGGCCAAGAGCGGTCGGCCATCGCCGTGGGACGACGGCGCGAAGGCCAGCGCGGACCTCATGGCGCCGCTCTTCGAGGTTTACGCCCGCCGGCTCGGTCAGGCGAACCTGATGTCGAAAGCGAACTTTCACCGGTTGGCCGAGTTCGTGCCGGAAGACGAGATCGATCCGGAGGTCGTGGAGAAACTGGACGCGATCGCGCTCGTAGCGACAGACGGCTCGTGAACGTGCTCACCTCCACCTCGGCCGCCGCCGCGGCTCTGGCACTGCTCTCCTGCGCGCCCCGCATGAGCGACCAGCCGGCGGGCGAGCCCGAGCCGCGAGGGCCACGGCCGAACATCCTGTTCTTGTTCGCCGACGACCAGCGCGCCGACACGATCCGTGCCTGGGGCAACGAGCTGATCGACACCCCGAATCTGGATCGCCTGGTGGCCGAGGGGTGGAGCTTCCGGCGCAACTACGTGTTCGGCTCGAACAGCGGCGCCGTCTGCGTCCCGAGCCGGGCGATGGTTCTGACCGGCCGGAGCTGGATGCGCTCGCCGAACAGAATGGAGGGCGTCCCGACGTTGCCGCGCCTGCTGGAGGCCGAGGGCTACCGGACCTTCATCACCGGCAAGTGGCACAACGGCGAGGAGGCGCTGCTCCGCGTCTTCGACCGGGGCACGGCGATCTACCTGGGCGGCATGGCGGATCACACCCAGACCGAGGTCCAGGACATCGAGAACGGCGGCATGGTGCGGCGGCGGGTGGGGGAGGCGTTCTCCAGCGAGCTGTTCGCCGATGCGGTCATCGAGTTCCTCGACGAGCAGGCCGGGGCGGAGGCGAGCGGTGAGTCGGAGCAACCGTTCTTCGCCTACGTGCCGTTCACGGCGCCTCACGATCCGCGCCAGCCGCCGCCCGAGTACCGGGAGCGCTACTACGAGCGCGATCTGCCGCTGCCCGCCAACTACATGCCCCAGCACCCCTTCGACAACGGCGCGCTCATCCTCCGCGACGAGAACCTGGCGGCGTGGCCACGGACCGAGGACGTGATCCGCGACCAGGTCGCCGAGTACTACGGCCTGATCACCCACCTCGACGAACAGGTGGGCCGGATCCTCGACGCCCTGGACGAGAACGGCCAGGCCGAGAACACGATCGTCGTCTACGCCGCCGACCACGGGCTTTCGGTCGGCAGCCACGGCCTCCTGGGCAAGCAGAACCTCTACGAACACTCCATGCGGTGCCCGCTGATCATCCGCGGCCCGGGCATCCCGCACGGTACGACCGAGGCGTTCACCTACCTCTACGATCTCTTTCCGACCCTGCTCTCGGCCGGGGGCGTCGAAACGCCGCCCGGCATCGACGGCCGGGATCTGGCGCCTTTCTGGTCCGGCGGCGACCCGACCTGGCGCCAGAGCGTCTTCCTGCCCTACCGCGACGTCATGCGCGCCGTCCGCGACGACCGCTACAAGCTGATCGTGTACCCCAACGTCAACCACCGCCAGTTGTTCGATCTCGCCGAAGACCCCGACGAACTGACGAATCTCATCGCCGATCCTGACCACAAAGAAACCGCTTCCCGCCTCGAAGCCCTCCTCGAAGGCTGGCAGACCGCCTTGGGCGACACCGTGCCCCTGTCCGTCTCCGATCCGGCCCCGCTACACCGCGACCTCACGGGCACCGAACGCGAGCCCGACCGCTGGCAGCCCGACTGGATCGTGGAGAAGTACTTCGACGTGCCGGCCGCCTCCGAAGGTTAGACCCCGGTCGCGGCCGTATGGTCGCCGCTTCGCGGCGCGTTCTTCTCCGGAAGCCGGCGAGGACGCCGGCGCACCCAGTGTGAACCGACGCCGACCAGCCCGGGAGGGGCCAGCGGGGCTTGGCTCCAGCGGACTTGGAGCGAGCGACTCCCGATGCCGGTCCAGGAACCGACAACCACCCGAAGCGAGCGGAATGGAGTGAGCGCCGACACCCCATCCTCCGACCAAGCGCGAACGGCCGCTGGGCCCCCTCCCCTCGGCCCCGGACCGGCGGTTCCAACCTCCGCCGCTCGCGCCGCACCCGCGTCGCTACTCGCCGGCGCCAGTCGCGGCGCCCGCCGCCGCGTGCTCTTCGTAGTCCTCGTCGGACAGGAAGACGAAGTTGGTCCAGCCGATCGCCATGTCGTCGACGGTCCGGTTGCCCCAGCCGACCCAGGCGGTCGGGTCGGGGTTGTAGGGGTTGTTCTCCGAGTTGTCGTGGTAGGAGGTCACGTGCAGGACGGTGCCGGCGGGGAAGACCGGCGGGTGCTTGTACGGGTAGGCGATCTGCCAGTTGAAGTCGTAGTTCTGAATGCGGGTGAGGAGTTCGCGGCGGCCGTCGGGATGGATCGCCTCGAGTTCCATGCCCTTGCCCCGGTAGTGCATGTGGGCCTGGAAGCTGATCAACTGGATCGGCCGGTCGAGGACGCGGTAGCCGTCGTGGCGGACGTTGTCGGCACCGGGCGGGATGGAGAGTTCGTTGTTGCGCCAGCCGCGGTTGCTGGGCAGGCCGGCGAACAGCCGGGTTGAGACGATCCGGTGCTTCGGCACCACGCCGCGGGGGTAGAAGCCGAAACCGACCCGCTGGCGGTCGCGGATCACCTCGCCGATCGAATGGTAGTGGCCGCTGAAGCGGATCCGGCTGCCGGCCATCAGCAGCTTGCCGGTGTTCTCGGCGTAGAGGTCGCCGGTGTTGCCGACCGCGTACTCGATGAGCAGCGAGCCGACCGGGTTGCCCTCGGCGTCGCGGCGGTTCGGGTCGTCGTCGCGCTCGAAGAAGTCCTCGCCGACGTACTCCGCGTCGTCCTGGATCGCGTAGACCATCGTGTGGTGGACGGTCGCGCGGCCCGCCTTGCTCGGCTTGACCTCGATCCAGCGGATGTACCGGTCCTCGGTGAGGCCGGTGTCGGCGATGAAGTTGACGAACAGGTCTGGGCCCTCGGACGGCACGACCATGTCCTCCTGCATCTCGACCACCAGGTCGGGCTCTCCGTACTCCCAGGCGTCGCCGTCTGGCCAGTCGATCGGCGCCGGCAGGTCGTCGGGATTGCCGCGCGGAGCGCCGCCGTCGACCCAGGCCGTGACCAGGGCGATCTCCTCGTCGCTCAGGCTCGGATCCGGTTCGTAGACGCCGATCGTCCGGTCGATGTGCCAGGGCGGCATCTGCCGGGACTCGACCCGGCGCTTGATGGACCGTGCCCAGGGCCGGATCTGCTCGTAGCTGAGGAGCGACATCGGCGCCGCGGTTTCGGGGCGATGGCAGCGCTGACATGAGCGCTGGAAGATCGGTGCGATGTCGCGGCTGAAGGTCGGCGTGTCGCCGTCGGCCGCCGCAGCCGGAGGAGCGGCCGGAACGGCAAGGAGGGCGAGCAGCGGAATCGCGGCTGTCGTCAGGGTTCCGAGAGTCCGGTTCATGGTTGGCTCCTCGTGCTGGCCGGTGCGGGTGTGAGGCAGACGCCTTGCTCGGCGGCGGCGGTGTCGACCTGTTTCGCCCGGCGGTAGGCCATGGAGATGTTCTCGATCAGGTAGAGGGTATCGATACCGCCGCGCTCCGTCGTCTTCTCCGTGTTCTCGCCCACGGTGACCGACCAGCTCAGGTTGCCCTCGTAGTCGGCCGGGAGCACGACCAGGCAGACGTTGCGATGGCGTCCCGGTTCGAAGACGGTCGGCTGGCCGCGGTCGGCCGGTCCCGGGTCGAAGCCGTTCGCTTCGCCCGCGGGGACCTCGACGGCCACGGCGTTGTGGTTGTAGTAGCCGAACACGAGAACGGCCGTGCCGTCGTCGTTCGGCACGTAGCCCTCGTAGACCGGATAGATCGGCCGGGTCGGCTGCGCCCAGGTCGCCATCGCGAACAAGGCGGCGACCAGCGCCACAAACAGGGGCAGCGCCGCGAGTGTCGACGATGCCTTCTTCATCGCGCGATCAGACGGCAGAGTAGGTGTAGCTCGCCTGGAGGCCGAGCGGGATGCCCAGCAGCCAGTAGCCGATCAGGAAGATCGTCCAGGTGATGAGCAGGGTCACGGCGTACGGGATCATCAGCGACAGGACGGTGCCGATGCCCGCCTTCTTCGTGTAGCGCTGGCAGAAGACGACCACCAGAGGGAAGTAGGGCATGAGCGGCGTGACGATGTTCGTCACGCTGTCGCCCACGCGGTAGGCGGCCTGGGTGAGCTCGGGCGAGATGCCGAGGCTCATCAGCATCGGCACGAAGATGACGGAGAGGACGGCCCACTTGGCGGAGGCCGAGCCGACGAACAGGTTGACGACCGCCGACAGCAGGATGATCCCGACCACGGTCGCCTGCGCGGGCAGGCCGAGATCGCGCAGGAAGTTCGCGCCCTTGAGCGCGATCAGCAGGCCGACGTTCGAGCTGCTGAAGGCGGCGATGAACTGGGCGGCGAAGAAGGCCATGACCAGGTAGTAGGCCATCGTGCGCATCGCGTCGCTCATGCCGTCGACGATGTCCCGGTGGGTCTTCACCGTGCCGGCGACGTAGCCGTGGACGACGCCGGGGATCAGGAAGAAGACGAAGATCAGGGGCACCAGCATCTGCATCAGCGGCGCCGAGAACGCGGTCAGCTCGCCGGCGTCGCTGCGGAGCGGCGACGCCTCGGGCCACGCCCAGATCACCAGGACGACCAGACCGACTACCACCGACCCCATTCCGGCCACGAAACCCCGGCGGTCCTCGCGGCTTGGCTCCTCCATCTTCGGCATCTCGTCCGGGTCGCCGTCGATCTCGGTGCCGCGCAGTCTCGGCTCGATCACCCGGTCGGTCAGGTACCAGCCGACGGCGACCACGAGGATGGAGGACAGCGCGGTGAACAGGAGGTTGCAGAGCGGGTTGACGAGGACCTCTGGATCGAGGATCTGGGCCGCGGACTGCGTGAAGCCCTGGAGCAGGGGATCGATGCCCGAGGGAATGAAGTTGGCCGAGAAGCCGCCCGACACGCCGGCGAAGGCGGCCGCGATTCCGGCGAGCGGATGACGGCCCGCGGCGTAGAAGATGACCCCGCCGAGCGGGATGACGAGGACGTAGCCGGCGTCCGCCGCCGTGTGGCTGACGATCGATGCGAGGATCAGCATCGGTGTCAGCAGGCTCTTCGGCGTGAAGCCGAGGATCAGGCGCAGGCCGGTGTTGATGAACCCCGTCTTCTCGGCCACGCCGACGCCGAGGAGCGCGACGAGCACCACGCCCAGCGGAGCGAACCCGGTGAACGTCGTCACCAGTCGCGCCATGAACGTCGCCAGCGCCTCGCCGGTGAGCTGGTTCTGGATCCGGACCGGCTCGCCTGTGACCGGGTGGATGTCCGCGAACTGGATCGGCGCCAGCAGCACCGAGGCGATCCAGGTCAGGAACAGCAGGAGCAGGAAGAGGATCGCCGGGTCCGGCAGCTTGTTGCCGACGACCTCGATGGCGTTCAGGAACCGGTTGAGAAGTCCTTTCGGCTTGCCGTTGTCGGCCGCTTGCGCCTCGTCGCCTGCCTTCGCCATACGCCGGCTCCTCCCGTTTCTACCGCTGTGGACGGAAGCGCCATCTTAGCGCCCGGCATCTACACGACGATCCGACCCACCCGCTCCACGAACCAGAACGCCGCGATGATGCCGGTGGCGTAGATCGGCATTCGCAGGACGAGTTCCGGCATGACGATGCCGACTCGCTTGACGACGGCGAGAAGGGCGAGCACCACGGCGACGAGCATCAACTGGCCGACCTCGACCCCGACGTTGAACAGGAACAGGGCGAGGGCGATCGCCCGCTGCGGCAGGCCGATCTCGGCCAGGGCACCGGCGAAGCCGAAGCCGTGCAGCAGGCCGAAGGCAAAGGCGATGAGCCAGGGGCTCTTCGTCGTGATCGGCGACCGCTCCTCCTCGGGACGCAGCAGCTCGACCGCCAGGAACAGGATCGATAGGGCGATCACCGCCTCGACCGGCGCTATGGAGAGCTTGACCACGTTGAGCGACGAGAGCGCGAGGGTGATGCTGTGGGCGACCGTGAATGAGGTGATGACGCCGACCAGGCGCCAGGGACTCCGGACGTAGAAGAGCAGGCCGATGACGAACAGGATGTGGTCAACGCCGAACAGCAGATGCTCGACACCGAGCATGAAGTAGGGCAGGGCGTTGCTGGCCGCCTCCCGGTCGACGGTCACCGAAGGCGTTTCCGGCCGGAGCAGTTCGGTGAGACTGTCGCCGTTGGCGAAGCTCATCCGGAGCAGGACGTCCGTCAGGGTCCGTTCGAGGCCGGCGACAGCGACGGTGTCGCCGTGGAGAATGCGGTCCGGATCGCCGTCCGCCGCTTCGCATTCGACGGTCCAGCGTTCGACCAGGGCGCCGGCCAGGTACTCGGGCGGCTGCCGCGCGGTCTCCGTGCAGTGTTCCGGCAGCGCCGGGTCGAGCAGGAGCAGGAGCGCGCCGCGGCGGGGCTGCTTCCAGACGACCTCGAAGGTCCCCGGCTCGCCCTCGTTCAGTTCGAGGTAGCCGGGACGCACCTCGTGCGCGCTCGCGGGAACCGCCGCCACGAGCAGCCAGGTGAGAGTCGCTAGCGCCGGGAGCAGGCGGCCGCAGGGGCGGTTCAGGGCTCTTCTCCCGCCGCGTCCGCGGCCGTACCGCCCTCCAGCTCGGAGATGAAGTCGATTTCGTCGATCTCGACCCGGTAGCGTTCTCGCAGACGTTCGTGCGCGGCCTGGTTCGCGGCGTCCCGGGCGTCGCGCTGGGCGTCCTCCAGTACGCGCCGGCGCACGTCCTCGAACACTGCAGGCTGCGCCTCCGTGCGAACGGACAGCCGGACGAGGTGGTAGCCGTAGGCGGACTCGACCGGTCCCGCCCACTCGCCGAGGGGCAAGGTGTCCAGCGCGTCCACGAACGCGCCGCCGAACAGTTCGGCCAGGTCCTCGGCGGTCCGGCGCCCGTACTCGCGGCGCAGCATGAAGGGATCGCCCAGCCGCCGCCAGAGCGTGTTCTCGGGCGCGGCTTCGTTGCCCTCGGCGTGGAGCTGTTCGAGGATCCCGGAAGCCGCCCTCGCCGCTTCTTCGTCGCTGCCGCGTCGGTCGGGGCTGACGTAGACGTGGCGGAGCGTGAAGCGCCCCGGTTCCCCGTAGCGCTCCGTGTTGTCCTCGAAGTACTGCTGGAGCTCAGCGTCCGACACCGCGGCGGTGCCCACCGTGTCCTCGATCACGAAGGACATCTTCTGGGCCAGACGGCGGCGGACGATCGTGTCGTCCTGGTCGAGACCCATGCGTGCGGCTTCGCGTACCAGGATCTCCTCCCGGACGTGGTCGTCGATCAGTGAGTCGAGTTCCGCGACGGTCGGCAGCCGGCCGATCTGCGCGCTCCAGAGGTCGGCCAGCCGGATCACCTGCGCTCGGTTGACGACGATCGTCCGGCTTTCCGCGTCGAAGACTCCGCCGGCCATGCGGTCCAACGCGAACACCGCGATGCCGATCAACAGGAACACGAACAGGGGATCGCGAACGAACCGTCGGAGACGCGAGTCGGGCATGGCGGTGAATACTACGCTTTCGGAGTTGACACGGAAGCTAAGGAGAGGAGCATCGTAATGACGAAGTCAACAGACAACCTCGGGGGGAGAACTGCCGTGCTGCTACTCGCCCTCCTCGTCGTTCCCATGGCGCCCGTGTTCGCCCAGCCCGAATCCGCCGCCAGCGGCGAACGCGAGAAGGTCCTCTTCGATTGCGACATCGGTTCGGACATCGACGACGCCTACGCCCTGGCCTTGCTGCTCGCGAGCCCGGAGATTGACCTCGTCGGCATCACGGTCGGCCACGCCCGCACCGCGGACCGGGCGCCGCTGGCCCTGCGCATGCTCTGGGAGACTGGCCTGGAGCACATCCCGGTCTACGTCGGCCGGGAGACACCCCTGGTCACGCTACGCGACGGCAAGCCCCACGAGCAGTTCAGCGAAGCGCCGTACAACCGGCAGTTCCACTGGGGTCGGGGCTTCGATGAGGTGCAGCCGCAGGTGCAGCCGGCGGCCGAGTTCATCGTGGAAACCCTCGCGGCCCATCCCGGCGAGATCACGTTGCTCACGGTCGGCCCGGTGACCAACATCGGCGACGCCTTGGAGATCGACCCGGACGTGCTGAAGAACGCGAAGCGCGTGGTCTCGATGTACGGCTCGATCCGCTCCGGCTACGACGGCGGCGACGCGCAGCGGGAGTGGAACGTGCTCGCCGACGCCGCTTCGTCGCGCATCTTCGACGCGGGCGTGCAGGCCGGCGGCGCCGACGTCGTCTACATCCCCCTCGATGTGACGGACCACGTCCGACTCGACGAAGACCGCCGCCTCCACCTGCACATGCGCGACACGCCGCTGACCGACGCGGTGACCGCGCTCTACTCCCTGTGGCGGAATGAGGAGCGGAATCAGACCACGCCGCGCCTGTTCGACGCGGTCGCCGTCGGCTACCTGCTCTGGCCCGAGCTCTTTGGCCTCGAACATGGCCGCGTCACCGTCGACGAGCGGAGCATGACGCTGTTCGAAGCCGGCGCCGAGCCGACCTCGACCGTCGCGCTCGAGATCGACGACGCGGAGTTCATCCAGCGGATGGTCGCCCGTTTCCTGGAGCAGAACCTCCGCCGCTAGGCGAGGTCGGTGGCGGTCGCACACTGGGTGCGCCGGCGTCCCCGCCGGCTCTCCGGGCTCCGCTACATCGATGCCAGCAAGTCTCCCAACTGCTCCAAACTGGCCAGGTTGTGCACCGGCAGGAAGTCGTCGACGTGGGGGAGCGCGGCCACGATGCCGCGGGTCAGCGGCTGGTAGTCCGGTGAACCGAGCAGCGGATTGAGCCAGATCAGGCGGTGGCAGCTTCGGTGCAGGCGTTCCATTTCGTGGCCCAGGAGGTCGATGTCGCCGCGGTCCCAGCCGTCGCTGATGATCAGCACGGCGGCGCCCTGGCCGAGCAGGCGGCGGCTCCAGGTGAAGTTGAACTCCCGCAGGGCGTCGCCGGTGCGGGTGCCCCCGCCCCAGTCCTCGATGCGGTGGGCGGCGGCCTGGAGGGCGCGGTCGACGTCGCGTTCGGCCAGCTCCTGGGTGAGGCGAGTCAACCGCGTGCCGAAGGCGAACGCTTCGACCCGCGAGATGCCCGGGTCGGCCGAGCGCGGATTGGAGACCGCGTAGATGAAGTGGAGCAGCAGGCGCGAGTAGGGCTCCATCGACCCGGAGATGTCGCATAGCAGGACGAGCGGCCGCCGCCGGTGCTTGCGGCCGCGGCGGACCAGGTCGACCATCTCGCCGCCCTGGGTCAGGCTGCGCCGCAGCGTCCGGCGCAGGTCCAGCCGGTGGCCGTGGCGGTCAGGCCGGAGCCGCCGGGTACGACGCGTCTCGAGCCGCCAGCGCATCGTAGCCATCAACCGCTTGATCTCGTCCAGCTCCTCGCCCTCGAGCTGGGCGAAATCCTTCTGCCGCAGCGCTTCCCGGGCGCTGTAGAGCTGGGCCCGGGCGGTGCGGTCGCGGTCGTCCGCGCGGTCGTCGCCCGCGTCGCTGTCGTTGAGCGCCAGCTTCTGGATCGCGGCCCGCTTCGTCCGCTCGGTCCGGCGCTGGATCATCAGCCCCAGTTCGAGCTGTTCGAGCTCGCGCGGGTCGCGGGCCTGCCAGAACAGCTCGAAGGCCTTGTTGAACCACGGAAGGTCGCGTCGCCGGCTGACCAGGACCGCCCGGGCCGCCGCCTTCACGTCGCGCTTGCGGGCGAGGTCCACGAGTTCGAGCGCGGCCACCCAGTCGCGGAGCTGGGTCGGCGTTACGTCGAGGCTGCCGACCCGCTGCAGGCGGCCGAAGAGGACGATGTTGCGGAGCAGATGGCCGCGCGTCGCGGCCGTCTCAGCCATGGTCGCCGAGGGTCAGTTCAACCGCCGAGAAGATGGCTAGTAGAGTCGTGCCACCCGCAAACCCACGGAGAGCGAGATGACCGAGAGGCCCCTGCGACTTCTGACTGCCGCCCTGGCACTCGCTGTGCTGCTTGCGCCGACTTCCGCCGCCGCGCAGTTGCCCCCGGACACGCAGATCGATGTGGCGGAAGCCGGGGCCGCGACGGCTTCCGCCGGCAGCGGTCGGCGCGTATCGGGCGAGACCTTCCATGACGCGCTGCGTTCGGGTGGGAACGGTCCGGAGATGGTGGTGATTCCAGCGGGCGGTTTTCGTATGGGCTGCGTGTCGGGTGTGCGTTGTGGGGACGGCGAGCTGCCGGTGCACCAGGTGACGATCCCGCAGGCTTTCGCGGTGTCGAAGCACGAGGTGACGTTCGCGCAGTGGGAGGCTTGCGTGTCGGCCGGCGGTTGCAGTCATCGTCCGGACGATGAGGGCTGGGGTCGCGGTAATCGTCCGGTGGTGAACGTGTCCTGGGATGACGCTCAGCAGTACGTGAGTTGGCTGTCTTCCCAGACGGGAGCGGAGTACCGTTTGCTGAGCGAGTCGGAGTGGGAGTATGCGGCCCGCGCTGGTACGTCGACGGCTTACAGTTGGGGGAACGAGATCGGTTCGGGTCGTGCGAACTGCAGTGGTTGCGGGAGCCGATGGGATTGGGAAGGGACGGCTCCCGTGGGTTCGTTTGGCGCGAACGGGTTGGGTCTTCACGACATGCACGGGAACGTGGTCGAGTGGGTGCAGGACTGCTGGAATGGTAGCTACAGGGGTGCGCCCTCGGACGGGAGCGCCTGGCAGTCGGGCGATTGTTCCCGCCGCGTCTTGCGCGGCAGTTCCTGGTACGGCTATCCGAGGTTCCTCCGCTCCGCGAACCGCAACTGGTACACCGCCGGCAACCGCTTCCGCAACAACGGTATCCGAGTAGCCCGGACGCTGACTCCCTGAGCCCGCACGCTCAGAAGCCTGAGCCGGCGGGGACGCGGGCGCACCCGGTGCTCGGTCGCCGGTGTAACCGGTTCCTGCCGTGCCGGCTACTCTGACCGGCTCTTCCGTAGCAGCCTCCGCACCGCCTCGTCATCGATCTTGTCGAGGTCGTCCTGGTACTTGAGCAGCACACCCAGGGTGTCGCGCAGGATGGTGTCGGAGAGCGTCTCCTGGTCGAGAGCAATGAGCGCGTTCGTCCAGTCGAGCGTCTCGGCGACGCCCGGCTGCTTGAACAGATCCTCCGCTCGCAGCGCTTGCACCAGGCGGACGATCTCGGCGGCGAAGTGCTCGGGCGCCTCGGGGACCCGGCGTAGCACGATCTGCACTTCCTTCTCGTAGTCCGGGAAGTCGATCCAGTGGTAGAGGCAGCGGCGCTTCAGCGCGTCGTGGACCTCGCGGGTGCGGTTCGAGGTGACGACGGCGACCGGTGGCGTCTCGGCGGCGACGGTGCCGATCTCCGGAATGGTGATCTGGAAGTCGGCCAGGATCTCGAGCAGGTAGGCCTCGAACTCCTCGTCGGCGCGGTCCAGCTCGTCGATCAGCAGCACCGGCGGGGCCTCGCCGCTGCGGCTCCGCCGGACCGCCCGCAGCAGGGGCCGTTCGAGCAGGAAGTCGGAGGAGAAGACGTCGTCGACCGCGGTGCGGGCGTCGCCGCCTCCGGCCGCCTCCAGGCCGCGCAGGTGGAGCAACTGGCGGCGGTAGTTCCACTCGTAGACGGCGGTCGAGACGTCGAGCCCCTCATAGCACTGAAGACGGATCAGCTCTGAGCCGAGGCAGCGGGCGAGGGCCTTGGCGACTTCCGTCTTGCCGACGCCGGGCTCGCCCTCCAGGAAGATCGGCTTGCCCATGCTGAGCGACAGGTAGATCGCGGTGGCGAGGTCGCGCTCGGCGATGTAGTCCTCGGCGCGGAGCGCCGCGATCACCGCGTCGACGTCGGGGAAGCGGGGGCTGGAGCGCCGGAAGTCGGGCGAAATCGTCATGGCGGTGGAGGCGGCGGCAGGCTATCGCAGGCGGCGCCGGCGGTTGGCCGCCTTCGGCGGATGCCGGCGGGGACGCCGGCGCACCCAGTGTTTTTCAAGTCGAGGATCGCGTCGATTTCGTCTGGCAACGGCCTGGGTTTCGACAACAGGGAGATGCCGAAGAACAGGGTCAGCGACAGCAAGAGCGAGATGGCGCCGCCGTGAATGCCGTGGGGCACCTGGATCTTCGCGATCTCGATGACGAAGTTGACCAGCAGGCCCGAAACGATCGCCACGTTCGCCGCCAGCGGCGTCGCCCGTTTCCAGTTGAACCCGATCGCGACGGTTGGCACGAGAGCCGCGGCGAACGTGCCCCAGCCGAAGGTGCCGAGCAGGGCGACCAGGTCCTCCTTGGAAAGGCTGACGAACAGCGCGGCGCCCACCGCCAGCGCCAGGGTCGCCACCCGAGCCCAGAACAGCTCCCTCTTGATGGGCTTGCCGGTGAGCGCCTTGGGGATGTCGTGGATGATCGCGGCGGCGCCGATGTTCAGGAAGCCGTCCGCCGTCGACATGATCGCGGCGAAGAGGCCGGCGAAGACGACGCCGGCGAGGATCGGGTGAGCGTAGGACTGGAGGAAGGCGTACGCCGCGTCGTCGGGCTGGCCGAGTTCGGCGTGGTCGCCGCCGACGACGAGAGCCCGCATCGCGAAGCCGATCGCGATCCAGAGCAGCGCGGCCAGGGTGCCGGCGATCGCGCTGACCAGGAAGATCTGCTTGAACTGGCGGATCCGCTTGTTCATCATCAGCTTGGTGACGATGTGGGGTTGCCCGCAGGCGCCGACCACGAAGAGCAGGTAGTAGGACAGCGCCCCCATGATGCCGAGGGTGCCCCAGGGACCGATCGCCTCCGGATCGTCGTTCACGACCGTCATCGCGCCGCCGGCGACGCCTCCGTCGACCGCCTGAATGGCCGCGATCAGGACGAGCACACCGGCAATCGCCATCACCGCGCCCTGCACGACGTCGGTGTAGACGCCGGCGATGATGCCGCCCGTCACGCAGTAGAAGACGAGGACCGCGACGGAGATCGTCATCGCGGCGCCGAGGCTGACGTGCGGGACCCAGTCGACGCTGTTCAGGATCTCCTGGAGCACGACCGCCATCGCCATGATCTGCGCCGCCAGATAGCCCACGACCCCGAGGATGATCGCCACGGCGGTCAGGAACCGGCTCGTTTCGCTCTGGTAGCGGAGCGCCACGGTGTCGGGCAGCGACACCGTCTGGTAGACCTCGGAGAAGATGCGCAGCCGCTTCGCGACGAGGAAGAACGTGAAGCAGCTCGCTACCGTGCCGCAGACGATCATCCACACGGACGTCATGCCCTGGCTGTAGACGAGGCCCGGGCCGCCGACGAAGCCGAAGCCGGAAAGCGTGCTCGAGAAGAGGGCGAAGGCGGTAACGATGATGCCCAGCTCGCGCCCGGCCATGAAGAAGTCCTGGGTCGACTTCGTGCGCCTGAGCGCCCAGATGCCGACGCCGATGCAGAGCGCGAAGTAGATGACCAGGCAGGTCAGGACGACCGCGTTGCGACTTTCTTCCATCAGTCGGCCCCTGCCTCCGCCGGGTCGCCACCGGCCGCTTCAAGTTCCTTCTGGCGCTGCGCGGCCGCGAGTTCTGCCACCTTCTTCTCGTCCTCCTCGGTGAAGAACCAGCGGTCGAAGATCCGCATGTAGACGACCATGAAGAACACCGGGAACGGCCAGACCGCGTAGAAGACCCAGGCCGTGGGTCTGGGGAAGCCCAGGAACAGCGTGTGGACCTCTTCGGTGGCGTAGCGCTGGTAGGAGAAGACGAGCGCCGTGAAGATGGCCGCCAGGACCAGGGTGCCGAAGACCAGAGGCTGCTTCGCTGGTCCCAGGGAGGCGCCGCCGTCGCGGCGCCGCTCCATCCCCATCGCCAGGCAGCCACCGAAGAAGAGCACCTGGAAGACGACGAAGGCCCAGCCGATCCAGAGCGTCGTGGCGTGGCGTTCGGCGCCCGGGCCGCCCTGGCGCATCGTGGAGAAACGGTCGTGCTCGAAGCCGCTGCTGCTCACCACCTGTTCGGTCGCGCCGTCCTGCAGGACCACCTCCGCTGGCGCGACGAAGGCCGCGCCGACGGCCAGACACATGCCGATCAGCGTGAAGAAAACGAACCAGTGGAGCTTCATGTGGTGGCGCGCTGGGAGCGGGAGAAAGCCGCGGCAGCCTACCCCAAACTGCGGCAGCAGGTGCTGCCTCGTTGCTATGGTCCCCCGCCATGGAGGGTGCCTCGGCACAGGCGGACAAGCCGCTCCGACGCCTGCTGGCCTACATGCGTCTGGCCCCCGGCGGCTACGTCCTGGGCGGGGTCCTCACCCTCCTCTACGCGGTCTTCTTCCAGCTGATCCCGCTATCGATCCGGAGCATCGTCGCCGCGTTCGAAAACGCCCCGGACGAAGTCGGGCGCGCGATCCTCGGGCTGGTCGCCTTCTCGGTCTGTCTGGCTCTGGCTCGGCTGTTCTCGCGCATCGTCATGTTCAACATCGGCCGGCAGATCGAGTTCCGCATCCGCAACGACTACTTCGCCCATCTCCAGAGCCTGCCGCAGTCCTTCTACCTCGCTCACCGCACCGGCGATCTCATGTCGCGGGCCGTGAACGACATCAACAGCATCCGGATGTTCCTGGGGATGGGGTTGCTTAACCTGCTGCAGACGCCGGTTCTGTTCGCGGGCGCCCTGGTCGTGCTGCTGCCCGTGGATGCGATGCTGACTCTCTGTGCGCTGGGGCCCTTCCCGCTCTTCGTCCTGATCACCCGTCACTACAGCCGCTACATGTTCCAGGCCAACCTGGCCGGCCAGGAACAGCTCGGCAAGGTCTCGACGGTCGTGCAGGAGAACGCCTCGGGTGCGCTGGTGGTCAAGGCCTACGACCTGTCCAACCTGGAGCGCGACCGCTTCGAGGAACAGAACCAGGAGCTCTTCCGGCGGATGATGAGGGTGGGCGTCATGCAGACGACGATGTTCGCCAGCGTCAGCCTGGTGCCGGCTCTCTCGGCGGCCGTCGTTCTGTGGCTGGGTGGCCAGCGGGTCCAGACCGGCCTGCTCGGCACCGAGGATCTGTGGCTGTTCTGGGGCCTGATCGGCATGCTCACCTTCCCGACGATGATGCTGGGCTTCGTCGTGTCGATCACGCAGCGCGGCCTCGCGGCGCTGGAGCGGCTGGGCGCGGTGCTGGACATCGTGCCGTCGATCCGCGACCGCGAGGACGTTGCGGCCGTCTCGGAGATCAAGGGGCGCGTCGAGTTCAGGAACCTGACGTTCGCCTATCCGGGCAGTTACGTGCCGGCGCTCAAGGGAATCGATCTGACCGTTGAAGCGGGCAGCACGGTCGGCATCGTGGGCCCCGTCGGCTCCGGCAAGACGACCCTGGTCAGCCTGGTGCCGAGGCTGCTGGAGGTCGACGACGGTTCGATCCTGATCGACGGGGTGGACCTCAACCGGATGCCGGTCCACCTGCTGCGTTCGAGCATCGCCATGGTGCCGCAGGACAGCTTCCTGTTCTCGATCTCCGTGGCCGAGAACATCCGCTACGGCGTCCCCGACGCCCACCTCGCGGAGGTGAGGCGGGCGGCCGCCCGGGCCCAGGTCGAACGCGAGATCGAGGAGTTCGAGGACGGCTTCGACACCGTCGTCGGCGAACGCGGCGTCACCCTGTCGGGCGGCCAGCGCCAGCGCGTCGCCCTGGCGCGGGCGATGATCCTGCGTCCGTCGATCCTCATCCTCGACGACTCCCTCTCGAGCGTCGACCACGGCACCGAGGAGGCGATCCTGGGCGACCTCGAGGGCCGGCGGCGGGGTCGCACGTGCTTCATCGTGGCGCACCGGATCTCGGCGGTGCGGCACGCGGATCAGATCGTCGTGCTCGAGAACGGCCGCATCACCGAGCGCGGCACGCACCGCGAGCTCGTCGAGCTGGGTGGCTTCTACGCCCGGCTGCACCATCGCCAGGAGCTGCTGTCGGAGCTGGAGCTCGGCGATGGCGGCGAGGCGGTTCCGGAACCGGCCGCCCGCGTTCGGCCCGCGGCTGCTTCGGGGCAGCAGCGGTTGCCCCTGGGGGAGCCGTCGTGAGCGAGGAACGGAGCGAGTCTGCCCAGCTCGGCCGCGAGCGGGACCTGGGCAAGGTCTACGACACGGAGCTGATCAAGCGGCTGTGGCCGTTCATGCGGCCCTACCGAGGCTGGATCGCGTTCAACTTCGCCATGATTCCGCCGCGCGCCCTCCTCGAACTGATGCCGGCGCTGGTCGTCGGCGCGGCGCTGAACTACCTGACGGAGGGCGTGACGACGACGGAAGTGGGGTGGATGGCGCCCTTCGTCGTGCCGCGGCTGGGACTCGGGCCCCTGGCCTGGATGTTCGGGCTGGTGTTCCTCATCTCGGTCGTCACGTTGATCGTCGATTGGCTGCGCGCCTTCTCGATGATCTCGCTCGGCCAGCGCACGGTCCGGGACGTCCGCAGAACGCTGTTCGATCACGTTCAGCGGCTGCCGATGCGCTTCTTCGACCGCTACCCGGTCGGCCGCCTCGTGACGCGGCTCACGAACGACCTGGAGCACCTGGCGGAGATGTTCTCGGCGGGCGTCATCGCCATGGTCGCCGACGTGTTCGTCATGATCGTCATTCTCACCATGCTGTTCGCGATCGACCCGCGGCTGGCGCTGGCAGCGCTGGCCCTGGTGCCGATCCTGGGCATCGCGGCGGTGATCTTCCGCTACAAGGTGCGGCAGGCCTACCGGGAAGTGCGGGTCAAGATCGCGCGCCTCAACGCCCACCTGCAGGAGACGATCTCCGGCATGAAGGTGGTCCAGTTGTTCGCCCGCGAACGGCGCAACTTCGAGGACTTCAGGCGCGAGAACGCCTCCCACCGGGACTCCTGGCTGCGCTCGATCCGCTACGACGCGCTGCTGTTCTCGACCGTCGACCTGGCGACGAATCTGACCCGGGCGCTCATCTTCTGGTACGGCGCGCAGATGGTGGGCCTGGGCGAGGTCACGCTCGGCACGATCTACGTGTTCTCCGACTACATGAGCAGGTTCTTCCGGCCGCTGATGGACCTGTCGGCGAAGTACTCGGTGATGCAGTCGTCCATGGCGAGCGCCGAGCGCGTGTTCCAGCTCCTGGACGAGCCGCGGGAGCCTGAGGGCAAGGCGGAGGCGCCGGCGCCGAGCCCGGCGGCCGCGACGGAGGCGGAGCCGGGCGGCTCCGAGGTCGAGTTCGACGGCGTGACGTTCGCCTACGGTTCCGAGACGGTGCTGCGTGACGTCTCGTTCCGGGTCGCTGCCGGCGAGAGGGTGGCGATCGTCGGCCACACCGGGTCCGGCAAGACGACGACACTCAAGCTGCTGGCGCGTCTCTACGAGCTGCAGGAGGGGTCGATCCGGGTCGACGGCAGGGACATCCGGGACATCCCGAAGCCCGAACTGCGGCGGCGGATGGCGTTCGTGCTCCAGGACGTCTTCCTGTTCGACGGTGACCTGCGCTACAACATCGTCCTCGGCCGCGACGTCGCCGACGACGTGGTCGACGAGGCGGCGCGCGCCACCCACGTCGACGACCTGATCGAGCGACTGCCGAACGGCTGGGCGCACAGGGTCAGCGAGCGCGGCGTCAACTTCTCGACCGGCCAGCGGCAATTGCTCTCCTTCGCCCGCGCCCTCGCCCGCGAACCGCAGCTCCTGCTCCTCGACGAAGCCACTTCCAGTGTAGACACCGAGACCGAGGCCCTGATCCAGGACGCCCTCCACCACCTGATGGCCGGCAAGACCTCGATCGTCGTCGCTCACCGCCTGTCGACGATCAAGGACGTCGACCGCATCTACGTCTTCCACCACGGCGCCATCTGCGAGCACGGCACCCACGACGAACTGCTGGACCGCCGCGGCGTCTACTGGCGCCTCTACCAGTTGCAGTACGCGCAGCAGGAAACGGCGGCGTAGTCCGATGGCAGCCACCCAACAGACGGAGGAGCGGCGGCACGTTCGGTTCGAACCCGACGAGAAGCCTCCGAGAGCGCTCGGCCTTGGGCTCGGGGTGCAGCTCGCGATGCTGGCCGTTCCGAGCATCGTGCTCGGGCCGACGATCATGATCACCCTTGCGGGCGAAAGCGACGCCTACCTCTCCTGGGCGGTCGGAGCCGCGCTGGGCATCAGCGGGATCACCACGGTGGTCCAGGCCCTGGGCGTCGGGCGCATCGGCGCCCGCTATGTGCTGCTCATGGGCAGCAGCAGCGCGTTCATCGCCATCTGCATCGCGGCTCTGGAGCAGGGCGGGCCCAGCCTGCTGGCGACGCTGGTCGTCATCTCCTCCCTGTTCCAGTTCGTCCTCGCCGCCAAGCTGTCACTGCTGCGCAGGATCTTCACGCCGACGGTGGCGGGGACCGTGCTCATGCTGATTCCGGTGACGCTGGCGCCGGTCATCCTGCGCAAGCTGGCCGACGTGCCCGAAGGCGCGGCGCCGGCGGCCGCGCCGGTGGTTGCGGGCGGCACGCTGCTCGTCATCACCCTGATGGCGCTCCGTTCGTCCGGTGCGTGGCGGTTGTGGGCGCCTGCCATCGGCATCGTGACCGGCTGCGCGATCGGGGGGCTGGCCTTCGGCATCTACGACACGGCGGGCGTGCGCGAAGCGGCCTGGATCGGCTTGCCGCGGTTCGCCTATCCCGGGTTCGATTTCGGCTTCGGGCCTGAGTTCTGGGCGCTCCTGCCGGCGTTCGTGATGTTGACCCTGGTCGGAGCCATGGACACGCTCGGTGACAGCAT
>VXUF01000114.1:15527-21492 GCA_009837085.1 Holophagales bacterium | reverse complement strand
AGCCCCGGGCGATCGACTTCCGCTCGATTCAGGGCGCGATGTCGGCCGATGGCGTCGGCAACCTGCTGTCGGGCCTGGCGGGCACGGTACCGAACACGACGTACGCGACGGGCATCGCGATCGTCGAGCTCACGGGCGTAGCGGCGCGTTCCGTCGGCGTCTCCGTCGGGGTCATCTTCGTCGGGCTCGCCTTCGTCCCGAAGTTCATGGCGGCTCTCATCGCGATACCGGGCCCGGTGGTGGCCGCCTACTACCTGGTGCTCGTTGCGCTTCTCTTCATCTTCGGCGTCAAGATCCTGATGCACGAAGGCCTCGACTACCGGAGGGGTCTCGTGGTGGGCGTGGCGTTCTGGCTCGGGATCGCGTTTCAGCTCGACTGGATCTTCCCCGAGTACTTTCAGGGGCCGTGGAGCGAGCTGCTCGGCAACGGCATGACCGTCGGCGGAGCGACCGTGATCGCTCTGACCCTGTTCGAGGAACTGACGGGGCCGCGGCGCCGACGCCTCAAGGTCCCGCTGAACGCCGACGCGTATCGGAAGGTCGACGCCTTTCTGGCCCGAGTCGGCGAGCGCGGTCGATGGCCCGAGGAGATGGTCGAGCGGGTTCGGGCGGTGGGGGAGGAGACCCTGCTGCTGCTGATCCGGCAGGACGACCAGCGAACGGACGACGACGAGCGGGACCTGCTGCTGATCGGTCACGGGGACAGGGAAGAGGCGGTGCTGGAGTTCGTGGCCGCGACCGACGCGACGAACCTCGAGGACCAACTGGCGGTGCTCGGCGAGCCGGCGGCGGGCGGACCGGTCGAGGAGGAGGTTTCACTGCGACTGCTGCGCCACTACGCGTCGTCCGTGCGGCACCACCAGTACCACGACACCGACGTGGTCACGGTTCGGGTGACGGCGACGCACACGCGATGAGGTTCGGGCGGCGCTAACGCGGCCGCGACTGGTGCTCGGGCGCCTCGATCTCCGTTTGCAGTCCCGCGTCGCCCTGATCCGCCATCCACGCCTGTAGCTGCTTGTGCAGCGTTTCGATCGTCTCCCTGTGCGCCGGGTCGGCCGCCAGGTTCGTCAGCTCGTGCGGATCCTCTGCGAGATCGAAGAACTCGAACTCCGGCCGGTGCTGGTAGCGCTCGTAGAGCGCCTTCGCCGCCGGATCCGTTTCGGCGGCGTCCCGCCACGAGAAGTAGAAGCCGTCGCGGTTCTCCTCGGTGACCAGGTTCGTGAAGCGGTTCTCGTGGGCGATGTTCCAGATCAGCTTGTAGCGGTCGTCGCGGACGGAGCGGATGGGGTAGGGCGCCAGGTTCGCGATGATGCCGGTCGTCGTCTGAATGCCGTAGACGACCTCGCGGTGCCTCGGGCCGGGCTCCAGCAGCAGGTCGAGCATGCTCCGGCCCTCGATCTCGGGCGGCACCGTACCGCCCGCGGCCTCGATCCAGGTCGGCAACAGGTCGTTGATCTGGAGCAGCGCGGCTGAGGTCTCGCCGGCCGGAATCCTGCGGGACCAGCGGGCGACGAGCGAGGTGCGAATACCCGCTTCGTACAGCGTCCACTTCGCTAGCGGGCCGCTGATCCCCTGCTCGCTGTAGAACATGGTCAGTGTGTTCTCGTGCGCGGCGTGCTCTTCGAGCAGGTCGAGGACCTGGCCGAGCTGGCCGTCCATGAAGGTGATCTCGGCGTAGTAGCGGGTGAGCGCCTCGCGCGTCTCCGGCGTGTCGACGAAGTAGGGCGGCAGTTCGAGGGACGCCGCGTCGTAGCGGGACGGATCGCCCTTGCTCCAGGGCTGGTGTGGTTCCGTCGAGGCGACGATCAGGGCGAACGGCTGCTCCCCGTCGCGGCCGATGAACTCACCGACCCGTCCAGGGTCGAGGTCGCGCCCCGCGACCTTCTCGAACGGGTAGACCTTTTCCGGCGCGACGTGCGACTTGCCGGCCAGACCGACCCGGTAGCCGAGGCCGGTCAGGTAGTGGACGACGCTCTTCGTGCCGGGATTCGCCCTGGCGTGGTTCGGGTAGGCGCCGCTACGCACCGGGTACTGGCCCGTGTAGAGCATGTGCCGGGTGGGCGAGCACATGGCGGTGGCCGTGTACATGTGGGTGAAGGTCGTGCCTTGGCCGGCCAGGCGATCGAGGTTCGGGGTGTGGACCTGGGGGTTGCCCAGGGCGCCGGCGTCGCTGAACGTCATGTCGTCGGCGATGAACAGCAGGATGTTCGGCCGGTGGGCGGGCGGCGTCCAACGGTTGACGCCGGGGGTCGGCGGCCGCCAGGCGCCGGCGGTGCGGATGGCTCCGGGCTTGGAGGCGAGCAGGGAGTCGATCGCCTCGACGCGGGTGGCGTCCTCGGGTCCGAGGCTCGCCGGATCGAGCGGCGACTGCTCGTCTGGGTCGTCGGCGTGGTCGAACAGGTGGCCGTCGTCGTAGCGCTTGAAGCGCTCGTCGAAGGCGTAGCGTGCCGGAGGACCCGCGTACCAGCGCGACTCGTAGTGGATGAACAGTGCATCGCGGCTGAGCGCGGGCCCGCCCTTGAGCATCGGCAACAGGCTCTCGCCGTCGACGTCGAGGCCCGGCGGCAGGCCGGCGCCGGCGGCTTCGACCAGGGTCGGGAACACGTCGCCGACGTCGACCAGGGTCTCGTTCACCTGCCCGGCCGGGATCGTGCCCGGCCACCAGGCCAGGTAGGGCACGTGGCTTCCGGTCTGCAGCGACCGCCCCTTGCCGCCGGGAACCTCGCGGCCGTCGCGGACCGACGTGATCCGGGTCGAGGTGCCGTTGTCGCCGACGAACAGCAGCAGCGTGTCCCGCTCCAGTTCGTGCTCGACGAGCTTCGCCCGCACCCGGCCGACCAGGTGGTCCATGTAGGCGACCATCGCCGCGAACCGTTCCTGGTTCGACTCCGCGTCCGGGTGGTGCGGCGTCGTGACGAACGGATCGTGGGGCAACGCCATCGGGTAGTAGATGAAGAGCGGCTCGCGGCTCGCCGGATCCGCCGCCGCGTGTTCGTCGATCGCTTCGAGCACGAAGTCGTTGGTGAGGTCCGGCCCGAAGACGTCCTCGCCCCAGGTCTCCTTGCGGTCGTTCGTCACCAGGGTCGGCCCCCAGTAGCGCGAGCCACGCCCCTCCCGCCGGAGCTGCCACAGCCGGTGCTCGTCGAAGCCCGCCTGCTGCGGCGACGCGCCCTCGTGGACCACGTAGAGGTTGTTCGTCAACTGCCACTTGCCCGAGATCACCGTCCGGTACCCCGCCTGCGCCAGCACGTGAGCGAACGTGACGTCGGCCGGGTCCAGGTACATGAACTCCCGGTAGTTCCGGTAGTTGTGCAGCCCCGTCATCAGCTTGACCCGGGTCGGCGTGCACAGCGGCTGCGAGTGTCCGTTCTCGAATCGCATGCCCTCCGCGGCGATGCGGTCTAGCTCGGGCGTTTCGTAGGACGTGCCGCCGTACGTGCCGAGCGTCTCGACGCCGAGGTCATCGGCGAGGATGACGATGATGTTGGGTTGGCCTTGTTCCTGAGTTACGGCTGCGGTGGTCAGGAAGGGCGCGAGGAGAGCGGCGACCAGTGCGCATAGGCGAAGGGGCTTGGCGGGCATCAGCGTCAAGTTACCAGCCGTGTGGCCTTGCCAGACTGGGTATCTGCGCGTGAAGCGCTTGGCAGGCCTGGTGGTGGGGCGTAGGCTACGAGGCTTGGCAATTTGAGAAGCCACGGCCGGCCTCCTTCGAGTTGGGACAGGCCGGCGGACGGTCAACGCTCAAGGGAACGTACCTCGCTATGCCGGTTCAACACGCACTCTGGGTCGCCGGTGAAGCTCCTCTGGAAGTGAAGACGGCCGTCCTCACTGATGAAGCCGAGCTTGAGGCCATGATTGTCGCGGAGCCTCGCATCCTGTCCGAGGAGTGGAAGCTGATAGGCCGCCAGGAGAGAACGGGGACGGGCGGTGTCGTTGACCTACTCGCCATCGCACCGGATGCATCCCTCGTTCTCATTGAGTTGAAGCGGAACAAGACGCCGCGAGACGTGGTCGCTCAGACCTTGGACTACGCGAGCTGGCTTCAAGAACTCGACGCAGAGCAAGTCCGCGGGGTCTACGAGCGCTTCAGGCCTCAGCGGTCCCTTGAGGAGGACTTTCGAGATCGCTTTGGTCACGAACTTGTCGAGGACGAGATCAACAACACGCATCAACTCGTCATTGTCGCTGCGGAACTCGACACTCGCACCGAGCGTATCGTTCGCTATCTTGAGGGGTGGGAAGTTCCGATCAACGTGGTCTTCTTCCAGGTGTTCTCTCACAGGGACGATCGCCTCCTCAGCCGAACCTGGCTGATCGACCCGGCTGACGTCCAGGTCAACGCCTCCACGTTTGTAAGGCGCGACAAGGAGCCATGGAACGGCGAGTTCTACGCGAGCTTCGGCCATGGCGCCAATCGGGACTGGAACGAAGCGGTCAAGCATGGCTTTATCTCGGCTGGAGGCGGTGCGTGGTACAGCCGGACGCTCAAGTTGTTGGAGAGGAACGACCGGATTTGGGTGAAGGTCCCAGAGTACGGCTTTGTCGGTGTAGGACGGGTGGCAGGACCGCGACAGGTTGCGGATGAGTTTCAGATCGATGGGCATTCCGCCCTTGACGTGTTGAAGGCCAAGCACCATCGGGACGAGGAAGATCCGGAGCGGCGGGAGTACTTCGTACCGGTGCAGTGGCTGCATACGGTCGGTCTTGATGAAGCGGTGCCGGGGATGTTCGGCAACCAGAACACGGTCTGCCGGCCGAGAGCGCCGAAGTGGCGCACCACGGTTGAGGAGCTGAAGGCGGCGTTCCCCAAGGTCGAGTGAGGCACCGGTCGCGATCCTGGAACCTGACTAGGTACTGGTTTCGCGTAGGACCTGCTCGTACTTCTTTCGCCGCTCGTGAAGCCAGTCAGCGGCCCGATCCCAGTTCGCGACGTTGTTCGTGTTCATTGCGAGGATGGTCGAGCCCCACTTGTCCCGCGGCTTCTCGCCGAGTACCTTCTCTAGGGTCTTTCGGTATGGCCGGATTCGGACTTGTTGGTCCTCGTGGCGCTCGCCGCGCTTGCCGTAGAAGAAGACGCCGACCTCGCGTTGGGCCAGGTACTGCGTGATCGCTAGCTCGACTCCTTCGACATGGTGCCGGACGTAGCCACCCGCGTAGTCCCGCCGGACCTCGCTCGGGTACCTCGAGGAAACATGGTTCCAGAAGTCACGCCGGAACTGACCTAGTGTGGTTAGCTCGCCGGACCGCGTGGTCTCCTGCACTCTCCGGTTCCACTCGTTCGGGCGTTCGAGCACCTCGAACACAGGTGCCAACGGTGACTTGCCGATCCGGACGACACGGACTTGCACGGCGAAGAAGGCAAACGGGTCCTCGGTGTGGTCGTTCAACCACCGGATGGCGGACCGGTGCTGCTCGTCGAACTCCTTGGCGATCCAGACGACCACCTTCGCCTCCAAGCCGGCCAGATAGGCCAGCACTTGGCCAAGGTGCTGGAGGTTCGCGTCTTCAAGCTGGTTCTCGATGAGTACCCGAGTGCCATCTGACGAGTCGTTGGCGACGATGTCCGCGCGGTACGGCCCGACTTGGACTTCGCAGCCCTCAAGGTCCAGATCAAGGCCAATCGCCTCAGAAAGGCGGTCCAGGTTCTCAGCGAGCCAGGGCGTGAAGTCGTGTGCTTCGTGCGACCACGCCTCTCGCAGGTCTTCGGATTCGAGTCTTCCCAACTCTGATGTGCCCATTCTCAGTTCCTCTTCGACTCGCGCCGAGCGTCCGGGTGAAGCACATCAACGAACTCAGCCAGGATGTTGACCGCACCCGAACCCTGGTCGTCTTCGGCGACCAGCTCGATGGGCTCGAACTTGGGGTTCAGTGGCTCCAGCGTGATCCGTACATGGCGCCAAGGCCCATCGTCCGTGGACCGTTTCTCACTCCGATAGCGCTTCACTGTGAAGCGCTCACCAGT
>VXUF01000114.1:0-15517 GCA_009837085.1 Holophagales bacterium | reverse complement strand
GTTTCCGGATCCACTGCGTCCGGCAACCGCACCAAAACAATCCGGCCGGATCGGTTCCCCGCGACGTCTCGACGGAACAGGCACACCGAACCGTCGGGGATTCGCGGCTCCATTGACCGTCCGGCCACCTTGGCCGCGAACATGTTGGGCGTGAGCTGACGCCCTGAGTCGACCTCGATCCAGCGCGTCTCGGGATCCGCAACCTCGCCCAGGGCGCCGTGAGGCTCACTGAAGGCGCCTGCCGCGGCTTCGAGGTCTTCCAGCAAGGGTACACAGCTTCGGTAGCGGTTCTCTGGTGTCGGCTCGACGAATCGGAGTACGCCGGTCTGGGCTGCTTGACTCCCTTCGGGTGGCGCGGCCGTACCGGTTGGCGCTTCCGGCGTCTCCGCTTTGAACCACGCAGCGTCGGCATCGACGGCTTTCCGAACGTCATCGACGCCCAGGTACATGGCGAGTCGGACGAAGTGGCGCGACATCGCTCCGGCGTCATCCAGATCCGTCACCGTGATCTCGACCACCTCGTGACCTTGCTGTCGAAGCCAGTAACGGATCTCTCGGTCCTGTTCAGCAGTGCGGGGATCGCCGTGCAGGTGCTCGCTCAGGCCGTCGAGGTAGACGCATACGTCGGGCATGCTGCTGTGGCCGCGATAGATGACGTCGGGTGTCGTCGTGCCGAGTCCCGGGCCGAGGTCGATCTGTTCGCCGCGAACGCCTTCGGCGAACCCCGCCGCAGCCAGCAGATGTCTGAGGCGGCGCTCGGCCTCGTTGACCGGCTGTGCGGTCGGCTCCTTTCCGGCGGGCGTGGCAGCGGGAATGGGATGCGACGACGACAGCTCGTGTCCCCATTGGCGCAGGCACTCCAGCGCCGTCTTTCGATTGAGATGCTTGTGGTAGTAGCCGTTCCGGAACGTCTGGAGGCAGTCGATGCATGAGTGGTTGCACTCGGACGCGCAACCGTCGACGATGGCCTCGGCCGCCTGGACCACCTCCTCGAAGCGTTCGACGAGTTGATCGAGCAGACCCGAACCGCCCGGCATCGGGTCCCACAGCAGGGCGTTCACCTGGGAACGGTCGACCTGGCCCACGATCAGGATCTGCAAGTCGTCCAGGTGCATGTCCAGCACGCCGGCAGCGCCGAACCGCAGTGCTTCCAGCACGCTGTAGGCGGTCGTTGGCTCCGGCAGGTCCGGCAGGGACAGGACGTCGGCAGTGACGTCGGCGTGAAAGCCAATGCGCTTCACGGGACGCCCGCACCGCTCCAGGTGACTCTTGGCGAACTCCCTCTGCTGGCGCTCGGAGGACAGGGGCGAGACACTCTGGCCGCAGACGGTACATACCGGATAACCCAGACCGGAACCGTCGCCGATCGCGGACGACGAGCCCACGTTGACCAGACGCAACTCGACCCCTTGACGTAGCAACGCATCCTGCTCGCCCCACTGGAACGCGCGGCCGCCGCGGTGCCCTTCGCGTTCGACGCCGTGGACGGCAACCGCCATCTGAAAGCGGTAGTCCTCGTCGTCCGAGATCTGGGACTGATGGGCCAGGTCCACGTCACAGACCGCGAGCGTAGAGAGAGTGCCGCCGCTGATTGTCGACGCGGGAGCGCCTGCGTCGCATTGCCGCACCGCCTGGTGTTCGATGGAAACCTCGAACGCCGGCATCTCCTCCCGGTCTTCGCCTCCCCCGCGCAGGAACCTCCTGGCCACGAAGCGGTGTCCGTTGGCGTAGATCAGGTTGCCCGGGACGTACTCGCGCAGGGCGATGCCGGTCGGCCGGGGCAGGTTGAAGGCGAGTGCTCCGGTGTGCCAGACCGGCACCTCCGCCATCGCCTGGACGGACCCTGTCTCAAGCCCGTAGCCGGGGAGGAAGCCCTGCGCCGCCAACACGTTGAACGTGTTCGCGTCGTAGTGCCCCTCGGCCTCCCGACGATTCCGCCGCGCCTGTCCCTTGAGCCGCTTGACCAGACGGTCGCAGCGGTAGAAGAGAGCGTCGTCTTCCCGGTCAAGCGAGCCCTGCCGCCGGCGGGTCTCGTGCAGCCTCTCGATCTGCGCGAGCGCCCACTCCAGCCGGCGCCGTAGCGATCGCTCCGCTTCCTCGAGGCCGGCAGTGAAGGAGTCGACGCAGCGGCCCAGCGCCTCCGGCGTCACCGCCGCGGCGTCCGCTGCTGGCCAACCCTGGGTGAAGGCTGCTTCAGCCTCGGCGAGAAGGGTGCGTCGGTGCCTGCGGATCACCTCGGCGAGGGGCCCGAAGTCGAACGGCACGGCACGCACGGACTCGCCCTCGAACAGCCAGGACGACACGCGCCACGGCAGGCAGCGTTCGAGCACCGCTCGGATCTGCTCCTTCTCGGCCGCGGTAGGCGCGTCTGTTGCCGTGGCGCCTTCACGGCTGAGCCGCTGCAACCCGGTGAGCACAGAGGCGTTCACGTGCTTACGGACCATCACGTCGTTGCTCAGGTTGAAGGCCGGCGGGTCGACTCGGCCGGCAAGCAGCTTCTCGGGCTGGGAGAAGTAGGCGCGGTCGTGAGACACGGGCCGGCAGTACGTGAGATCGACGGCCATCCGATGGCGTCGGCCGGCGCGGCCGGCCCGCTGCCAGTAGTTGGCGGGCAGGGGCGGTACGTTGCGCATCAGCACCGCATCCAGAGAGCCGATGTCGACCCCGAGTTCAAGGGTCGCGGTGCAGACGAAGCAGTTCACTGCGTCGCTTCGGCCTTTGAACAGGTTCTCCAGCCGTTCCCGCTCCTGATTCGGGACCATCGCGGTGTGCTCCTCCGGGCGGAGCATGGAGTAGCCGGCGTCGAGGAGCTGCAGGTCGTAGTCGTCCGGGTCTTCGGGCAGCCATTCCAGCGTGCCGTTGCACCGCCAGGCCGGGCAGCGATCGTGCGGCGTCCGGCGGACCGTGCGGGCGCGGCAACTGCGACAGCGGAAGACGCCATGGTGGGGCGACAGCTCGATCCGGTCGGCGTCGACCTGGTAGACGCCGCTGGCGTTCGGCATCGGGCGGCCGCGGGCACCCAGAAGCTGCACCTGCTTCAGCAGGCCGCGCTCGGCCAGCGTTTCGAACAGGCTCCGCAGCAGCTCCTCCGCCTGCTCGGGCTCGGCGCCCCACTTGGCGGCCATCTGCTTCATCGTCGTCTGGCCGCCGTCGCTCAGCCACTGCAGGACGCGGCTGCGATCGTCGCCGGGGCCGCGCTTCAACTTGACGCCCTTCGGTCCGCCGGTCCGCCGGAGATAGCCCTGCTGGATCTCGAGGTCGCCGCCGAGGCGGTACCGGGTGAAGGTCAGATACTCCGCGTCGTAGAGGACCTTCTGACGGCGAACGTAGTCGAGTGCCGCGGCGACCCCCTCGCGCATCGACTCCGGCGGCAGTCCGAGCCGATTTGCGGAGTCCTGGATCCACGGCAACGAAGCGTCGAGGCCGGCGTAGTCGACCTTCATGCGGCCCCAGGGTTCCAACCCCAGTGGTTGCCGTGCGGACTCCGAGATCTCTCGCAGCACCTGCATGCGCAGGAACTTCCGCCGCTCGTCGCGATGCCGTTGGCCGGCTGCCTCCCGGCGGGCCACTACCCAGACTTCAGGGATCAGCGCGCGCGAGAGCGCCACGTCGTTCTCCAGGGCGTCGTCGAGGAACCAGGTCAGATCGCCTATCGATCTGTGCCCCTGCTCGAGTCCGTCCGCCATCAACGACCGCAGGCGGAACCGGCGCGCGTGGTCCTTCATCCATCCGGCCTGGAAGGCGGCATCCTGTCGGTTGTCGCAGAACACCAGCAGCCGCGGCCGCTCCGAGTGGTGGACCATGTCCTGAGCCAGAACGTGCACGTCGGCGGCGTTGCTGGCGCGCACGGGCCGGGCGGGTTCACGGTAGCGGCCGCCTCCGCCCCGGCCGCCCAGCGCGTTGCACGAGAGACAGCTCGTCAAGACACCGGGCTTGTCCGACTTCTGCCGGACGGCGTGAAGGCGGATTCTCGGTCCGGGCGCACCGCAGGCAAGGCAATCCCCGCCTGACCGTTCGTGCGCGGCGCCGCAGTACCGGCAGAGGTGGACCGGGGCGGTTCGCCGTTCGAGGACGTTCGCGGCCTCACTGGTTCCTTGGCGTGGTCCCGGGCCCGGACCGTCTTCTTCCTCCGCGTCGTGCTCGTCGCCGCCGATCAGCCGGTCCACGAGGACCACTCGCTTGCCTTCCCGGGCTTCGTCGAGCTTCCGCCAGAGGACGCCGTCCGCGTGCGGCTCGCCGCCGCCAGGGCGTTTGCCGCTGAACGAGAAGTCCTCGAGATAGGCCTCGTAGTAGTGCTGACCGCAGGTTGTGCAGGTGAGGACGGGTAGATGCGCCGACCGCGCTTCGCCTGCCGGTTCGGCTTCGTCGGCGGACGGCGTCTCGCCGTGGTCGATCTCGTCTTCCGCGGCCAGCCACAGCCGTGGTTCGTCCGTCTCGTGCGGAAAGGACACGACCGCGCCGGGAATGCCGCGCACGAAGCTGTGGACGACCGGCCGAAGCAGGGGCCGGCTATCGTTGCGCGCCGCGGCGGCCAGGGTCAGCCAGGCCAGGATCTCGGCCTCCGTGATCTCCCGGTCGATGGCTTCCTTGAGTTCCGGCGGCAGTTCGTGCAGCGGCCGTGGCTCGTGCAGCGCCTCGTTCAGCCGATAGACGATCTCACTCCGCGCCAGGGCTCCGTAGAGCGCCTCGGGCCAGGGCTCACCGTCGAGACCCCGGCCGGCGATCGCCCGGTAGGCGCGGCGGACGGCGTCTCCGGGTCCTTCCGGGTCCTCCTCGACCGCCTCCACGCAGTGGGCCAGTAGTTCGGCTGTGTCTCCGAGTGGCGCCGCCGCTGACAGCCATCTCTCCTCGCTCCAAAGCTCTTGCTCATAGTCCTCCCCGACCGTCTCGACGGCCTCCTCCGACACACCGAAGAACCGTGAAGCGAAGACCCGGGCCGTCTCTGGCCGCTCCGCGTCGACGATCGTCGCCGACGTGGCGACGCAGACCGTACCCGCGGCTGTCCGGCCGCAGAAGGCCCGCAGACGGCGGATGAGGCACGCGGTCTCGGCGCCCATGGCTCCGGTGAACGTGTGAGCTTCGTCGAACACGAGGTAGTCGAGCCGGGCGTTCTGGAACAGTTCGGCGTCCCGTTGGCGGGTGAGGAGCAGCTCCAGTTGCTTCACGTTGGTGAGCAGGATTCGCGGTTGCCCGCCAGCCGTACGCATCGCTTCCCGGGAGCAGGCCTCCTCGGCTGGGAACACGCTCTCGCCGCTCTTGGCTTTCCGTACGGCCTCGAGCTGCGCCTCGTAGTCCGCCTGGGAAGACCCCGGAGGAAGCCGGACGCCACCCACGTCGCCTTCCCGCTCCGGCGTCTTGCCGACGTACATGCCGAACGAAACGCCCGTGCCCGCCAGCAGCGAGCGCAGCCGCATCAACTGATCCTCGGCCAGCGCGTTCATCGGATAGACGATCACGGCGCTGATGCCGGCCGCCGCGCCCTCGTCCCGCAGGCGCAGGCAGCGACTGAGGATCGGGTAGAGGAAGCACTCCGTCTTGCCGGAGCCGGTGCCGGTCGAAACGAGGGTCGAGCGCCCCCCGAGGATCGCGCGGATGGCCTTCTCCTGGTGCCGGTAGAGCTGCGAGATGTCGCTCGGAATCCGCTGCTCCAGGTGCGGATGGAGCAGCCCTTCCGCCGCCAGGTCCGCCACCGCCGCACCGCTGCTGAATGGCCGCGAGAGGCTGACGAACGGCCCTTGCAGCAACGGTGACTCGCGCGCCTCGTCGAGCGACAGCAGTTCGCGCATCTGCTCATGCAGGCGCGGATCCGCGAACGGATAGGCCCGCAACTGGTAGCGGAGGAAGCTCTGGAGAACCTTCTCCGTGAAGACGACCGGGTTCAGCGCCATGGGGCCGGCAAGGCTACCGCCTTGTGTGCCAGCAGGCCTGACGCCGGGGGCTTGCGCTGTAGATTCCGGTGATGCCGTCCGAGCGCAAGATCATCGTGATCGCCGGGCCGAACGGGGCTGGGAAGACCACCTTCGCCCGGGAGTATCTGCCGTTCGAGCCGGCGTGTCCGATCTTCGTCAACGCCGACCTGATCGCGGCCGGTGTCTCGCCGTTGAACCCGGAGGCGGCTGCGTTTCGGGCTGGCCGCCTGATGCTGGAAGAGATCGATCGCCACGCCAAGCAGGGCAGGAGCTTCGCCTTTGAGACGACCCTGGCCGGCCTCGGCTACGTGCGGAGGATCCGGCGGTGGCGGAGTCGGAGCTACGCCGTCAAGCTGATCTACCTGCCCCTCGCCTCGCCGGAGGAGGCACTCAGTCGGGTTGAGCAGCGGGCCAGGCAGGGCGGCCACCGGATCCCTGAAGATGTCGTCAGGCGTCGCTTCCACAGGAGCGTCGCGAACTTCCGCAACGTCTACCGTGATCTCGTAGACTCTTGGGTAGTGGTTGACCGACGAGGGCGCAGACTCGTCGTAGTCGAGGAGGGCGCGAACCAGTGAGCACGCCGAAAGAACAGCTTCCGGTGTTGAAGCTCGACGATCCCGACATGCAGGCGGTGCCTGCGGCAATGGAGCGGGCCGTCCGGCGCGCGCACCGCGATGCGCATCGGCATGGCACGGGCGTCCTCGTTGTGGAGAACGGCGAGATGGTGGAGGTCGCCCCGGATCCAGCGCTGTACGAAGACGACGAGGCTTCGTCGGGCTAGTTGCGCCCTGCGCGGTGGCGTCTGAGGGCGTCCGCGTACGCTTGATCGTGTGGCCCTACAGCAATCGGGTCAGCGAAGCCTTCCGTCACTCCGAACACGAACCGGTAGCTGCTGCTAAGGCGCACGGAGTACACGCCCTTCATGTTCGTCAGTTGCTCGAACCTGCGCCCGGGGGACAGCTCGCCTGCGAGCAGTTCTTCCACGGCCACACCAAGTTCCTCTTGCATCCTTGGCGGCAGTCGCCTCGTGTTCCGCTTGAAGTTCCCGGTGGGGCCGTAGAAGCCCCGAATCTGCGGTGGTTGCCTAGTCTTCACGCAGGCACGCGAGCCACTCGGCCGAGGACGTAAAGAGGCGCGTCTCGGACGACTCGGCCTGCGCCCGGACTCCCTCGGCGAACAGGACGGCCCAACGTACCTCCTGCATCGTCGCGACGATCCACATGTACAGGTTGTCCAGGCGGTTGAGCGCAGCGAAGACTCCGTGGGAAGGCGAAGCGCCCATCTCAACGAAGGCGTCGTGCCAGTGCTGGAGTTGCTCACGACGGCGCTTGAAGTAGTCCTCTGTCTGCTCGAGAGCAGCCACGCCTTCACCGTCCGGGTCGGCGCTCTCCCCAGGGTCGAGCTTCTTGATCGCCTCCGCGAGCGTGTGGCCCGCCCGATCGATAACCGGGAAGAGGTCGTCGTAGTGCTGGCGGAGCCCTTTCGTGTGGGCGTCAAGCAGTTTGGCCGAGGAGGGAACGGCAAGATCGGGGTCAGCGGGCAAGAGCGCCGGAAGCGCACGGCTGACGTCACGTATGGTGTTGCAGTGTTCGAGCATGAGGAAGTCGCTGGGCCGATCCAGGAAGGCTTCTCAGTATAGGGCACGGGCCTGCCGGCTTGCCCCGACGCTGGACTTGGGAGAAGGGGAAAACCTCCTGCGGTCCTTTTCGGCAGTGGCAACGACTAGGCTTGGGCGAGGCTCGGTCATTTGGCGGCCCCACCGTCGCCGGTCTCCACGGCTTGGCAGTGAGGAGGATTCAGTGGCGCCGTTTCCGGTCTCAGAATGGAAGCGCATCGAGGACCAGTTGGCGGCTAACCCCGGGAAGTACGGGTTCTCGAACAGGGTCTATGGCTCAGTCCTTCTGCGGGGTTCTGCCTGGGAGTGAACCATGGCCAATCGAGAAGACTTGGAGCTGTTCCTCAAGGGGCCCGACGCGTGGAACCAGAGGGCCCATGAAGCTGCCACCTATGGTGCGGACCTGACGGGCGAGAGCCTCGGCTACCGCTTGGTCGAGCGGTACGGGGAGGGCAACGTGCCCTCTTACGCCGGAATCGACCTGAGGATGACGGACCTTCGCGGGGCAAGTTTCGTGCTGCCCAACCTGCCGTTGTTTCGGCCGGGCCTAGACCTGAAAGGGGCCTGGTTTCTTGGTGCGAATGCTGCGGGAACCGTCTTCTACAATGCGGATCTAACGGACGCCATCTTCACGGAGTCGGATCTGCGAAGAGCCGAGTTCTCTGGCGCGCTACTCGACAATGCGCTCTTCTACAAGGCTGACTTGACGGGCGCCAACCTTACCGCAACACGACCTTGGCGCTCACGGCTGCTTGAAGGCTCGAATTCAGAGCCGCGGATTTCTCTGCTCGCGCCCCGAGCAGAGAGCGTGAGCGATGTCACGGCGATTTGCCAAACGCTCCGGTCCGCTCATGACGGTGACCCCGAAGGCGCACGGTTCTACTACCGGGGACAGTCCGCGGCTTGGCGGCTCCGTCCGTCCGTGATGCGATCGCTAGCATTGCGAGCAACGGAGGGAAGAATGCTGCGTGAAGCGATGACGCGCCGCCCGCAGGACTTCGCGATGGCGACGACGGCCCTTGCCCAATGGGTCCTCGCGCAACACCACGGGCTCCCAACGCGGCTGCTCGACGTCACGAGGAACCCCTTGGTGGCCTTCTACAACGCGGCTCGGGAAGGCGGAGAAACAGCAGACGCGGATGGCGTGGTACATGTGTTTGTCGTTCCTCGATCGCTCGTAAAGACGTTCGACAGCGACACGATCAGCATCGTCGCGAACTTCGCCAAGCTGAGTCGCTGGGAGCAGGATCTGTTGCTCGGAAAGCGTCGCGTGGACCTGCCGGAGCGCCGTGCTTACCACGGCGTGACGCGCCATGACTACGACCTCGTTATGCGGAGGTTGTTGGGTTTGATTGGGCAGGAGAAGCCCCGCTTCGAGGCTGCTGTGGATCCAAGGGACCTCTTCAAGGTCTTTGTCGTAGAGCCGCAGCAGTCATTCGAGCGTATTCGGGCGCAGTCCGGGGCCTTCTTCTTGTCGGCGTATCACGAGAGATTCGAGCGTAGATCGGTGCTGCGGTGGAACCAGAGGGCGCCGGTGTACCGCCACTACGTGACCCGAGTACCGGCGGCCGCAAAGCGCAGACTGCGCGATGAGTTGACCTTACTAGGAGTGACCAGGGAGACGATGTTTCCGGGTTTAGACGAGGCAGCACGAGCCATCACGGAGGAGGCTCCGCAGAGGCGGGGGGCCAGCTCGGGCTCTGCTCGACGATGGCACGAACCCAGGCATGGCGTCAGCGTAAGGAGATAAGGCGCGCGGAGAAGGTTTGCGTCGGGGCCGAGCGACGTGGGGTAGCCCGCACTAGCTGCCCTTGGCGACGGCGTCGATCTGCTGTCGGAGTAGCTCCGACAGGGACCGCGCCTGGTCTTTGAAGTCGCTGAGCGTCTCGTTGTCGGTACCGTCGCCGAATATCGCATAGACCTCCGACAAGACCCGCAAGGCTGCGCCTACTAATCCGCGCATCTTGCAGTGAGATTCCTCATCAAAGTGGAGAGCGAAATCGGGCGTGAACGAGCCTTGCCGTGAGGTCCAGTCGGCCTCCAGGAAGATGGCTTCCTTCCAGTTCTTGATCTCCGAGAGTTGAGAGTAGCCTGTGAGACCTTGCAGAATGCTGTTGACATGATCGCGAAACTCTTCGGCGGTTGTGTCGCTCTGAAAACACCGGCGAGGGAATCTGTCGTGGAGAAGACTCTCTAGACTCAAGTAGAGGAACGTCGAATCCGCTTCTGCCTCGGTCACTAGCGCGACCGTATCCGCGTAGAGGGTGTCGAACTCAGCGGCGATCTGGGTCATGCGCTGGACTTTCTGTTCTAGCATGAGGAGATCGGTTGCATGCTGCTGTTGCCGCAGATTGTTGTAGCGCTCGGCGACTATACCTAGGATTCCGATTGTCACGCCTAAGATAGCGAGAGTCGACTTGAGTGTCTTGGGAAGTGGCTTCCGAGGGAGCTCTTGGCTGCTCGAGTCGTTTTCTTGAGGCATAGTTCTCTTCTCGCCGGTGCGTTCTTCGTGGTGTCTTCGTGGCTTGGTCTGTTGGATGGGCCGCCTAGGCTGGACGAGTTCGGGTGAGCTGCGTTGATCGAGGTAGGTCGATGCGACTGCGACCCAGGGCTTTGCGAGGGGTCAGCCGGACGTTCGGCGGTAGCCGGCGGGAGGTTCCTTCCAGTCGTAGCGTTTTCGAGGCTTCTCGACTCTTCCTCGCCGATACTGGACGACATCGGAGATTTCGAAGAAGCCCAGCGTGGGTTGGTTCTGTCCGTGCAAGTGGACGAGCCTCCTTTCGTGTGGCTGACCGATGGGCCAATAGGCACTGCTGCCGCCGTAGTGGGCGTTGTTGCAGACCACGACGAGCTGGTACATCTGGTAACTGAGGGAGACCGCCAGATTGTCGAACGTCTGGACATCCTGGTTTAGAGCGGGAACGAGGAAGACATCGGAACGCTCGCGCAGGTCGGCGGCGAGTGCAAGGTCAGTAGCGTCATAGCAGACCGCGGCGCTGAGCCTCAACGGCGCGAGTTTCGCCGCCCCCGGAGCGGCCGGCCCCGGACCACCGGACTCGGCTGCGCGCGAACTGGGGCATTCGATGATCCACTGGCACGGGCGGTAGCCAGTGAGCGGTCGACCTTGGTGGTGCCTGCCTCGTTCGAGTTTCGTGAGGTGGTGCTTCCCCTGGCGGCGGACACGGACATTCCACCCGTTCGCGCGGCTGTACTCTGGAATCACCCATACGGCCGTGTTCACGAGCTGCGTGGTTTCCGGCGGCAGCTCCTCGAAGACCACTCCCGCGAGAATGATTGTCTTGAAGGCTTGGGCGAACTGCACGAGGTAGCGGCGAACGTCGTCCGGGTGAACGGAGAGTTCGGGCAGGATCAGAAGGTCTAGCTCCGGCGCGCCTTGCGAGTCCTCGGTGGAGTCATGCCGGCGTGTCCGAAGTCCTTGTCGGACTAGAGCCAGCGCGTTGGTCAGGTGATTGCGGTGGCGGGAACGGCGCGGAGCCGAACTCAGGGTGAGATCGTCCTCGAAGTCGCCCTCACGCGGATAGATCGTTTGGACGACGCAAGCGCGCAGTCGATCAAGCCCATCCGGCAGGTACTCCGAAGAGAACGCCATCGGGAGAAAGGTCGATCCCGTGGCTTTGCCGACGCCTTCTTCGAGTCGCTTTGTGCGCTTCTCGATCCAGGCCTTGGTCGCCTCGATTCCCTCGTCGATCGCCCGAGAATGTTCGTCCTCCTTCCGTCCCGGCCACCACAGGAGAGCCGACAGGAATCGCTCGAACCAGTCGCTTATGGGGAGCCAGTCGCCCCCGAACGCCTCTTGGCTGTGCTTGCCGCCGTACCTCCTCTGAACCCAGGAACCCGCTGCGGACCGGTAGTGGGGTGCGGCCGGGGCCTGGCTTCGTCTCACGTTGGCCGTGAAGTCGGGGGTGCGCGTCAAAGCAAAGCGCAGCATGTAGCCAAGCTGGCTGCGCCAGTGTTCGGTGTACGGCCAGAAGGTGGGTGGGTTCCAGAGATCGAGAGCGCTTGGGGCGTCGTCCTCGGTGATGCAGGCCGACTTCCACGGAAACTCCGTGGCTTCCCCCGGTGTCCGCGACTTCTTCCTCTCTCGAAGGCGGGCCCGCCAAGGAGGCACGGCGCCCTTGGGTCGCTTCTCGTCAAGGCCCTTGAGCAGGACAGCTGCGAGTCTCAGCAGGGCGAGCTCATCGCGCTCGATGCTCTTTTCCTTCGCCAGGCGGGCCAGCGAGTTCAGCGGCAGGAACTCCGGCTCGACCAGCAGTTCCTTCGTCAGTTCGCTCCAACTCCCGCCGCGAAGTCCGTCTCGCTGGCCAAGTAGATCGGCGGCGAAGGCGGGGTCGCGTCTGGCAAGAGCCTCCATTCGTTGTTTCGTCCACCTCGCCGCCGGGATCGTCTTCCGGAAGCAGCGGTGGAGCACCACAGCATGGCGCGCGAATTCGCCCGGGTCTGCGGCCCCTCCCTTTGCAGCGAGGACCGCTGACATCGTGCGATAGTGCTTCGGATCGCTGTCGTGGCAAACCGAGTCGAGTCGAGACGCGAAACTCTCCGAGGCGAACAGAAGGAGCAGCGCCTGTTGCCTGAGATACCAGGGGAGTGCGGGTTCCTCCTGCCGGATGATTCGCCAAGCCTCGCCGATCAGAACCCGCCGGTAGTCGTCGAGACAGAGGGTGTCCGGTCGCCCTTCCTGGTCCCCGAACAGGCCGGTCTCGGTGGCGCCGGCGCGGAAGACCTCAGAGAGGCAGTACCAGGCAACCCGTTGGGCGTCCGGCAGTCCCATGTCGTCCCCGGTCCATGGCCTAAGAAGCCCGAGAACATCGTCGAGAATCTCTGGATCGGGCCACAGGTCAAGCGCGGTTAGGAGGATTCGCACGTTCGACGGGTCGTTCACCCACTTGTCGACCAGGACGAGGGCGAACGACCGCGTCATCTCGTCCAGCTCCCCGCGCGTCAGAACGCTTGTTCCGGGCCGTGAGCGCTCGGTTCTATCGGCGGCGTCTGCGTCGTCGGCGGGCAGCATCGCGCGGATGTCGCGAACGACCTTGCGCCAACGGTAGGCCCCGAAACGGGTTCGCGTGTCCTCTGGTACATCCGGCTGGGGAGCGTGGCGCCACTGGCTCTTGTCGGAGTCACGAGTGAACCCGGATCGGATCATCAGTAGACCCTGAATGGCCTCCAGGAGTTCCAGGCCCTCCGATGCCGAGAAACCTCCGGAGACGCGGCTCTGAATTCGGTTCATCCGTTGGCTGTGGAGGACCCGGCCAGGCTCGGCCTCCCCGGCCTCGACCGCTTCGGTCTTGTCCGTGTTGAGTTTGAGGTCGCTCGCGTGCTCTTCGAGGAGCTTCCGGACCCACTCCGTGGCCGAAGCCTTGGCCTGCTCTTCGGCTTCCTCTTGCGATGCGGCCTGCCAACGCTCGTCGGTGGTGGCAAGCACGATGCGAATGTCATCCACGTAGCGGCAGGCATGGACTACCTTGAAACCGCAGGCGACATGGGGTTGCGATTCCGCGAGTGCTTCGTCGAACTTGAGGAGCGCCACGTTGGCCCAGAACCCGGCGGAAACCAAGCCTTGGGGCAGCGCGATGCGGTCCAGCTTGCGGGTCTCTCCTTCGACGGCATAGCGGTCGACCTTGTCGCGATCTTCCTCGTCCCACTCCCAGCCAAGGACTTGCCTGGCAAGTGCGAAGAAGGCAGGGTCGTCGCCGGGCTGTTGGAGCTTTCCGATAGCGTTTTGCAGGGCCTCCGGTGTTACCTCGTCGTAGAACCGGCTGATGTCCGTCTGCACGATGAACGCTCGGCGGCCGGTCGCTTTGCGGACCGCCTCCTCCGCACGTTTCCACGGCTCGCCGAGGAACGTGCGGTAGTCCTGGTAGAAGCCCCGGTAGAGCTTCGTCGAACCCCAGCGGTGCCTGAGTTCGCCCGCTTCCGAGTCGCAGAACAGCCTGTTGCCGTACGACATGAAGGGAATCGACTCTTCATGCTCCGTGCCCTGCGGCGGCTCTCCCTCTTGCGGTGGTCGAGGGTCGCCTTGCTGGGTCTCGACGCGGTTCGCCAAGCAGAGCATGAGTGCCGTTGCCACGACTTGGTCGCGCAGTGCGACGTGAGCCAGGGGGCGCAGCTTGTCGCTGACGTCCTTCGACTCACTGCAAGGGTCCTTTTCCCGGCAGCTCTGGCAGCGGGGACAGCAGCAGGCAGGCGCCCCGCCTTCCCTTTGTTCACGGCAGCAGGGATCCTTGGGGCGAGGACGCCATTGGGGGGCCTGCTGGTCCTCTTCGAGTGCCTTGCAACTCTCACGCACCCACCAGTCCTGGCTCTTCGGTGCCAGAACGAGACGAAGAGGCCTGCTCTTCCATTTGGCTGGATCCCTAATCGCCGAGGTGAGCTCGCTCAGGAAGCTCTCGAGGTCGACCGCAGTCAGATCGAGATCGAGGGTGTCGCCGAACCAGTTGTGGCGCCGGATGTAGGCAGCGGTCTTCTTCCAAGCTTGGACGAGGACGTACTCCTGCCGAAGGAGCTTCATGCAGGGCCGGAGCGTTCGGGGCGGTCGACGTCGGGGCAATGGCCGCGGGTCTTGCTGCGTCACTTGAAGAGGTCGGGTTGTTCGCCGGCGTTGCCGGATGGTTCAGATTCGGTGTCTACGCCGGACGGACTGAGCCAGCTGTCCCAGCGGTGGTGTTCTTCCGCGACTTGGGAAGGCGACCGGGCGCCGCTGCAGCGGCGCTTCTTGGCGGGGTCTTGCTCGATGTCGGCGACGAGTCTCCGGTAGCCGTGTTCGCCGAGTAGATTGCGGGCGTGGAGGTGGGTTTCGCGATGAGCTTCCTCGGTTGGTTGCGCGAGTTGCCAGTCGTAGAAGCGGGGACCGAGTTCGGTGGCGACCGGCTGGTGTCCTCTCGCGCGATCGTCGTGGCCGAGGTCGTAGTCGGCGAGACGGACGGTTTCGGGGACGAGCCAGCCCTCGCCTTGGTTCTGCGTCATGAAGGCCTGGATTCCGGCTTCGCGGTCGCCGCCTGCGGCCTCGATGTGCCGCTGCAGGTCGGCGAAGGCGACTTGGGCTAGGACGGTGTGGCGGAGCTCTGGTTGCTTTTCCTTGTCGACTCGCCAGAGGCCTTTCGCTCTCAGACGCGCGCTTTCTCTCCTCGTCGTGATCGAGAGAGGATGATCGCAGTCGGCCAAGAGGCTTCGGAAGTCGCATTCGTCGAGTCCGTAGGTGCCTGCTACGACGGCATCCCCAATGGCCTTGCGGCGAGCGCGTTCGTGCGCGCTCAGGGCGAGTGACTGTGTCTTCTCCTTTGCTAGGTAGAGACGACTCGGCGAGTCTCTTGGTGACGTGAACATCAGGCTCGTTCCGAGCCAGAGTAGGGCCCTGCAGTGAAGCGATGGCCTTGGGACGGGATTCTGCTCCAGGACGTGATAGTCCAGCATCAGGCCTGCAACACGTATGCGGCTGACGAAGTCGAAAGTCAGTGAGTTGAAGATCGCAGCAAGCCGAAGACAACGAGCAGAAGAAGGGACATGAAGGACTGGAACCTTGTGACCCGCCGGCATTCCCGAGACGAGAGTGGCGATCGCAGTGCGTGTGTTCGTTCCTGAGGTGACACTCATGTGCGCCAACTTCGGAGTATCCGGGTCCGCCACGCCTCGCCGGTACTCCTGTTCCGCCATCAGGTACTGCGGCTCGATCTGTTTCAGCTCCCACGGAATGTCGCGCCAGACGGCGCTTCGGCCTTTTCCGCTGACCCAGCCTTTCTGGCTGAAGTCGAACTGACCGATCATGCGGCCTTCGTATAGAGGTAGGGCCACGTCCTTGACTTCGGCCTCGTCGATCCAGGCGTCGGCTTCTCTCGACAGGATGATGCCTTCGGGAATGGCAGCCCGCGGCACGGGTAGGCGGTCGTAGGGCTGCTGGGAGCACCTCTCGTGCCAACCAGTGGCCTCGACGTCGCCGGGGGCGGCGTCTCGCCGCGCCTGGGGCTGGAGCTGTTTC
>VXUF01000017.1 GCA_009837085.1 Holophagales bacterium | reverse complement strand
CCCTTGCCCAGTCGGGCATGCGCGAGGAGGACTTCCGCCAGCGTACGCGTGTCGAACTGCGAGCTAACGTCGTGCGCGGCCGGGAGGTTGCCCCGCGGGTCGACCTCGCGGACGAAGACCTGCGCAGGTTCTACCGCGACAACCAGGAGCGCTTCGCGATTCCGGAGCGGGCCCGCTTCGAGGAGGTCGTCATCCTCGAAGGCGTCGTTCCGGCGGACCGGATGGCGCCCCTGGCGTCGCTGGCGCGGACCCGGTTGACCTCCGGCGAAGCCGCCACGGAAGTGGCGGAAGGTCTTGGCGAGGGAGCGACCGCCGTCGATGTCGGCTGGGTCACGCCGGGCGACCTGGCGCCGGCGCTGGATGCCGTCGCCTGGAATCTGCAGGCCGGCGACGTGGCGGAGGCCGTCTCCGCGCGAGGCGGTCTGCACGTGCTGAAGATGCTCGAACGCGAACCCGCTTCGGTTCAGCCGTTCGAGGACGTGCGCGATGCGATCGAGCGGCAGGAGCGCGGCCGTCTCTTCGACGAGGAGTACACCCTCTACATGGAAGAACTCGCCGAGGCCGCCTACATCGTCGAGCGGCTGCCGGAGGAAGCGGTGGGATACCGGCCGGTCGCGACGCCGTCGCTCGATGCCGACGCTCTCGGACTGCTCAGTCGCTTCGGGCCCGACGCGGGCGTTCAGCCCGGTGCGAATGCTCTGGACGTGGAGGAACCAGCGGCCGAAGGCACCGGCGACGAGCCCGACGCCCGGCCCTGATCGATCTCTGGTTCGGTGAGGCCGGGGGTGGCCGATCCGCCGCGCGGGAGGATGCTGAGCGCTTCGGTCCTGCAGTGGAGCAAAGTGGTCTGAAGTAGACAAGAATGGCCTAACGGTGCTAGTGTTCCGCCTCTGAGCGTCAGTTTGTGGGCAAGTTCGTCCACCTGACTCTCGGGGCGTGAGCGATGTTTCGAGGGCATGCAGAGGCCAAGATCGACGCCAAGGGCCGACTCAAGGTACCGAGCGTCTTCCTCCGCCCGCTCCAGGAGCGGTACGGCCCGGACATCTTCACGACGTCGCTGCGCGGCGACTGCGCGTGGATCTACCCGTTGCGGATCTGGGAACGCGTGGAGGAGAACTACGGGAGGCTGCCCGACTCGAACACGCGGCTGCGCGACTACCTGCGGCGGACCAGCTACTTCGGCCAGCAGAGTCGACTCGATTCACAGGGCCGGCTGATGGTCCCCGGCCGGCTGCGACAGTGGGCGGGCATCGAGGGAGAAGTCGTCCTCTTCGGCAAGAGGGACCACCTGGAGGTCTGGAACCTCAAGCGGATCGAGGAGGAGATCGAGGCCAACCCGTTCACGGACGAGGACCTCGACGCGCTGACGCGGGACCTGGCCGCGCTCGATGCCAACGGGAGCAGGGACGGCTAGCGATGTGGGCGAACGAAGCGTCTCTCACCTGCCCGTCCTGGTCGACGAGGTGCTGCGGTTCCTTGCGCCCGAACGGGGCGGCTGGTTCGTCGACTGCACAGTCGGATTGGGCGGCCACGCTGCCGAGGTGCTGCGGCTCCACACCGGGGCCTCGGTCCTCGGCATCGACCGGGACACGGAGGCCCTGGAGCACGCCTCGAACCGGCTCCGCGAGTTCGGCCGGCGGGCCCGTCTCGTCCACGGCAACTTCGGGTCGATCCGGGAGATCGTGGCCGCGGCGGAGATCGGCAAGCCGGCGGGAATCCTCGCCGACCTTGGCGTTTCGTCGCTCCAGCTGGACCGGCCGGAACGCGGCTTCAGTTTCATGCGGTCCGGACCGCTCGACATGCGGATGGACCAATCGCCCGGATCGGCAACGAGGACTGCGAGGGACGTCGTGAATCTGGAATCCCAGAACGTGTTGGAGACCGTGCTGCGCGACTACGGCGAGGAACGGCAGGCTCGCAGAATCGCGAGGGCGATCGTCGAGCACCGCCGCCGTGAGCCGATCGAAACCACGGACGACCTGCGCGATCTGGTTCACGAGGCGGTGGGCGCGTCCAGAGTGCGGCGTGGCCGCGCCTTGCGGGCCGGCGCCCGGTCGATCGATGCGGCGACGAGGACCTTCCAGGCCCTCCGCATCGCGGTGAACGAGGAGCTATCCGGGCTCGGAGCAACACTCGAACAGGCGATGAAGCTGCTCGATCGGGACGGTCGACTGGTGGTCATTTCGTACCACAGCCTGGAAGACCGGATCGTCAAGCACCGTCTGCGCGCGAGCGCGTTGGGCGAAGTGGATCCGATCACCGGCCGGCCTCGCACCGAGACCCGTTTGATCGAGCTGATGACCCGGAAGCCGATTCGGCCTGAGCCGAGCGAGGTCCGGTACAACCCGAGGTCGCGGTCCGCCCGGTTGCGGGCGGCGAGGCGCCTCTAGCGCCTGGGTCCGGGAACCGGGACGTTGAAGACCGGCTACAGCATCAGCAAGGAGGTTGCGAACCCCTTCCTGGTGCGCCAGCGGGATCCCGGTCGCCTGCGCGGTCTGTGGCCGGTTTTCGCGATCCTGTTGCCGTTCGCGGCGGCCGTGTTCGCCTACACCTGGGTACACGAACAGGGACTCGAGGCCGGCTACCGCATCGAGGAACTCGAACGAAGTCTGGAGGAACTGCGGCAGCTGGAGCTCCGGCTCGAGCTGGAGGCCACACGGCTCAGCCGGCCGGAGCGGCTCTCCTCCCTGGCTCTGGAAGAGCTCGGAATGGCGCCGCCGACACTGGACCAGATGGTCTTTCTGAGCACTGAGAGCGTGTCCCTCGTGCAGGCAGGGGCGGCCGCCGGGGCAGCGCGGTGAACGCGCTCGGACCCCGAGCGCGGAGTGCCAGGCGTCGCTACGCCGGAAGGTTGGCGGTGCTGATCGCGTTTGCCGGTCTGTGGATGGGTGCGATCTCGGTGCGACTGTTCGACCTGCAGATTCGTGGGGCTGACGAGTACCGCGAACGGGCTGCGCGTCAGCAGCGAAGCGAAGTCGTCCTGAACCCGAAGCGGGGCACCATCTACGACGCTCGCGGCCGGAGACTCGCGGTGTCGGTGGAGACGCGCACGCTCTATGCCGAGACCGCGAAGGTAGGGGAGCCGGCGGTCGTAGCCGCGGAGATCGCTCCGCTGGTGGGCCGGTCCAGGGAACGGATCGAGGCGCTGCTCAAGAAGCCGGGCCACGTGCCCCTGGCGCGCAAGCTCGACCGCGAGGTGGCTGACCGGATCGACCTGTCCGCGTTCCCCGGTCTCTACTTTCTCGGCGAGAGCAAGCGCAGGTACCCGATGGGTCCTCTGATGGCTCACGTGCTCGGCTTCGTCGGCACGGACCGCAGCCTCGCCGGCCTGGAGTACCGTTACGACCGGGAGGTCGCGGGCGAAGCGGTCCGCAGGCATGTGCTCCGCGATGGCCAGCAGCGGCTCGTGGTGGTTGCCGGTTCCCTGGGCGAACCGAAGCCGGGAGCTGACCTCCATCTGACGATCGACGCGACGATCCAGCACCTCGCGGAGCGCGCCCTGCGCGAGACGATCGAGTCGTATGGCGCCAGCGCGGGGAGCGTCGTCATCCTGGCCCCCGAGGACTCGGCGGTGCTGGCGATGGCTTCCTACCCGACCTTCGATCCGAACCGCTTCGGGGACTTCGGCCCGAACGAGCGGCGGAACCGCGCGTTGCAGGACTCGTACGAGCCGGGTTCGACGTTCAAGACAATCACGGCGGCCGGAGCGTTCGAGCGCGGGGTCGTTCATCCCGACCAGATCATGGACTGCGGCAACGGCCGGATCCGGGTCGGCAAGGCGCTGATCAAGGACCACAAGCCGTTTCCAGAACTGACCTTCCGCACCGCGATCGCCAAGTCGAGCAACGTCTGCGCGATCAAGGCGGGTGGCCTGGCGGGGTCGGAGACGATGCAGGAGCTCGTCACGGCGTTCGGCTTCGGCGAGGTCACCGGCATCGACCTCGACGGTGAACACCCGGGCATCGTTCCACTCCGGGTCTGGGACCAGGAGACGACGGCGTACGCCTCATTCGGCCACGGCCTGGCGGTGACGCCCCTCCAGCTCGCGAATGCCTACGCCGCGATTGCCAACGGCGGGATCTGGAACCGGCCCTACCTGGTGCGCGCGCTGGAACGGGAAGGGGAGGTCGTCGACGTGCGGCCCAGGAACCGGAGTCATCGTGTGATCTCGAAGGCGACGGCGTATCGAGTGGTGCGCCTGCTGGAGGAAGTCGTCGTCAGCGGCACGGGGCGCCAGGCCGCGATTGCCGGCTACCGGGTGGCCGGCAAGACGGGCACGGCCGAGAAGTCGGACGCTTCCGGCTACTCGGAGACCGGCCGCGTCGCGGGTTTCGTCGGTATCGCTCCGGCGCGGGCCCCGCGCCTGGTCTGCCTGGTGATGATCGATGAGCCGACCGTGTCGACCTCGGGCGGTGAAGTGGCGGCGCCGGCGTTTCAGCGCATCATCAGCGAAGCCCTGTTCTATCTGGGCGCCACGCCGTCGCGCCAGCCGATGGGCTGGAGTCAGCCGGTCTGGTTGCAGCCGGCGCCCGCGCCGCTCGAAGGGCCGCCGCAGATCCGGGTCGCGGCCGCAGCCGGTCAGGCCGCGGCCGATCAGGACATCGCGCCGACGGAAGGCGAGTTGTGGACGGCGGCGGGATCGAGCTGATGAGACTCGGCGACGCGGTCGCCGAGCTGCCTCTGCGCACAGAGCTGAGTCCTCCCGCGGCCGATACGGAAGTCACGGGGATTCAGCACGACTCCCGGCGCATCGGCAGCGGCGACCTCTTCGTCGCCTGGCGCGGCGATGTCCACGATGGCCGGGCTTTCGCTAACGATGCCATCGCGCGGGGCGCCGCCGCGGTCCTCTCCTTCGGGCCCCCGCCCGACGCGCCTTCCGTTCCCTGGTTGGAGGTGGACGATCCGCGGGGCCAGATGGGGCCGGTGGCCGCCAGGTTGTACGACCACCCCGAACGGGAGCTCCTGACCGTCGGTATCACCGGCACGAACGGCAAGAGCACGACCGCTCAGTTGATCGGCTCCTGCCTGACGCATGCCGGTCGATCGGCCGCGGTGATCGGGACCCTGGGCAGGAGTGTGCACGTGCCGGGCGCCGGGCTCGCCGACACGAGTCGGCTGAGTTCCACCGTCTCCGACCGCACGACGCCGGAGAGCAGCGACCTGTTTCGGATGCTCAGGCGGGCCGTGGATCTCGGCGCGCGGTCCGCGGCCGTCGAGGTTTCTTCCCACGCGCTCGATCAGGGGCGGCTGAACGGGATGACGTTCGACGCCGCCGTGTTCACGAACCTGACCCGGGACCATCTCGACTATCACCCCTCGATGGAGGCCTACTACGAGGCCAAGCGCCGGCTCTTCGCCCTGCTCCGTCCGGGCGGTTGCGCCGTGATCAACGTCGACGACGAGTACGGCCGCCGGCTGGCGGGAGAGGTCGGGAGAACGGCTCCGGTGTGGCGGTGCAGCAGCGCCGGACGGAGCGATGCCGAGGTGCGCGTCGTGTGGTCCGAGTTCGATCTAGCGGGTGTCCGGGCGGAGATCGAGACACCGCGGGGCGGTCTATCGCTCGTCAGCAGGCTGCTCGGCCGGTTCAACCTGGAGAACCTCACGGCTGCGGTGGCCGGCGCCAGCGCCCTCGGGGTGCCGTCCGACGCGATCCGGGCCGCGCTGGCAGCGGCAGAGCACCCGGACGGTCGGCTGGAGCCGGTGAACCGCGGCCAGGAGTTTCCGGTGCTCATCGACTACGCCCACACCGACGGCGGTCTGCGCGCCGCGATCGGTGCGATCCGCGAGCTGAGCGATCGGCGCATCCTCGTCGTGTTCGGCTGCGGCGGCGATCGGGATCGCGGAAAGCGGGAGCTGATGGGACGCGCGGTGGGCGAACTCGCGGATCTCGCGATCGTCACCGACGACAATCCCAGGAGCGAAGACCCGGCGCGGATTCACCGGGCGATCGTGGCTGGACTCGCTACGGCCGGAGGTTGCGGCCACGAAGTGGTTCCGGACCGCCGGTCCGCGATTCGTCGAGCCGTCACGCTGGCCGCCGCCGAACCGGGGTGGGCGGTCCTCATCGCGGGCAAGGGCCACGAGGCGACGCAGACGATCGGGAAACGGAAGTTGCCCTTTCGCGACCGGGACGAGGCCGAGCAGGCCCTGACTGCGCTGAGGGCCTCCGGGTTGCCCGGAGGGCGGAAGGCGCCTTCGAGGTGAGACGGCCCCTTGCTGATGCGGCATATGTCATGAGCGGCGCACTGATCGGAGACGTCGACGCGGGCGCCTGCTATCGCGGCGCCGCGATCGATTCGCGGCGGGTCGAGGGTGGCGAACTCTTCTTCGCGCTGCCCGGAGAGCGGACCGACGGTCACCGTTTCGTTGGCGCGGCTCTGGCCGCCGGCGCGGCGGCGGCGGTGGTCAGGACGCCGGTCGAGGACGCCGGCGGTCCCCAGATTCGCGTCGATGAGGTGACGGAGGCGCTCCACGCCCTGACCCGCGATCACCGGCGGCTGCTCGATATCCGGGTGGCCGCCGTGACCGGCTCGGCGGGCAAGACGACAACGAAGGATCTGCTGGCCCTCCTGCTAGGCGAGTGCTGGCGGGTGCGAAAGAGCCCGGGCAACCTGAACAACCTTCTCGGCTTCCCGCTCACCCTGCTGGCCATCGGAACGGAGTGCGAGTGGCTGGTTGCCGAGATGGGGATGTCGGTGCCGGGTGAGCTGGCGGCGGTGAGCCGCCTCGGGCGTCCGGACGTGGCCATCTTCACGAACGTTCGGCCGGCGCACCTCGCCGGCTTCGAGGAGCCGGATGGGGCTCCGGCGGACGTTGGGGCGATAGCCCGCGCCAAGGCGGAACTCCTGGCGGGTCTCGCCGACGACGGCCTGATCGTCGCCAACGCCGGCGACCCGCGGGTCGTTGGTCTGGTCGAGCGGTACCTGGCGGGGCGTGGCGGCGAAGCGGCGCCGGCCCCTGGGAAGCACGTGGAGCGGGTGGTCTGGTACGAGGTGGAACCGGCACAGGGTCTGGTTCCGCGCGTCGAGGTCACGGCTCGCGGGGTCGAACCCCTGGCCGGAGAGCCGGGCACCCGATTCACGCTGGAGCACCGGGGTGCCCAGCATCGTAGTGTGTCGGCGAACGTCGAGTTGCCGCTTCACGGCAGGGTCAACGTCGAGAACTTCCTGGCCGCGGCGGCCTGCGCCCTGCGCCTGGGCGTGCCGATCGAGACGGTCGCGGCGGCGGCGCGCCGGCCGCGTGCCGCCGCCGGCCGTGGCGAGGTCAGTTCGCTGCCGTCAGGCGCCACTCTCGTGGACGATTCCTACAACTCGAACCCGGAGGCGGCGCGGCTGGCGCTCGAGGCGGCGCGCCTGCTCGACGGCCACCGTCATGTCGCGATCCTGGGCGACATGCTCGAGCTGGGCAGTGCCGAGCGCCGCTACCACCGGCAGTTGGGCAGCGACGCGGCGGAGCTTGGTTTCGGCCTCGTCGTGGGCGTCGGCGAGTTGGCGTCGGAGACGGTCGCGGCCGCCGGCGAGGCGGGCGTCGAGACCGCCTGGTTCGAGGACACGCACGCCGCGAGCGCCGGAGTTCCGCCGCTGATCAGGGAGGGCGATGTCGTTCTGGTCAAGGGCTCGCGCGGCGCGGCGCTGGAGCACCTGGTCGACAGGCTGGTCCCGGAGACGGCGCTGGTTCAGGAGAGGCCGAACTGATGCTCCTGGACCTGCTGTTGCCGCTCGGCGATCGGATCGCACCCTTCAACGTCATTCAGTACATCACCTTCCGTTGCGCCGGAGCAGCCCTCACCGGCGTGCTTCTCAGCCTGCTCCTGGGCCCCAGCTTCATTCGGGCGGCGCGCAGGCTCTCGATCGGCCAGACGATCCGCGAGGAAGGGCCGGAGCGGCATCAGAGCAAGGCCGGCACGCCCACGATGGGCGGGTTGCTGATTCTGACCGCGGTCATCGTGCCGACCCTGCTGTGGTCGGACCTCTCGAACCTCTACGTCTGGCTCGCCATCGGCACGACGATCGGGCTGGGCGCTGTCGGCTTCGCCGACGACCTGCTCAAGGTGAGGCGACGTCACAACCGGGGCCTGAGCATGAAGGCGAAGTTCGCCCTGCAGCTCCTGGTGGGCGCGGCGCTCGGCGCCGGCCTGGTCAGCTTCACGCCCCTCGACGCGAACCTCAGCTTCCCCTTCTTCAAGACCCTGGTGCTCGAACTGGGCGTCTTCTACATCCCGTTCGTCGCGCTCCTGATCGCTGGGTCCTCGAACGCCGTCAACCTGACGGACGGACTCGACGGGCTGGCCATTGGCGTCACCCTGGTCGCGGCCGCCACCTACGCCATCTTCGTCTACGTCGCCGGCAACTCGACCGCCGCGGGCTACCTGCAGGTGTCCTACGTGCCGGGGGCCGGCGAGGTCGCGATCATCTGTTCTGCTCTGGTCGGCGCCAGTCTCGGCTTCCTCTGGTTCAACGCGCATCCCGCCCAGGTGTTCATGGGCGACGTGGGGTCGCTGGCGATCGGCGGCACGATCGGGGCGGTAGCCGTGCTCTCGAAGCAGGAGCTGCTGCTGGTCCTGGTCGGAGGGCTGTTCGTGCTGGAGGCGCTGTCGGTCATCGTCCAGGTGGCGTCCTTCAAGATGACCGGCCGGCGGGTCCTGCGGATGGCGCCGATTCACCATCACTTCGAACTCCGCGGGTGGAGCGAGAACCAGGTGATCGTCCGGTTCTGGATCCTCGCCGTCCTGTTCGCTTTCCTGGGTCTCTCGACCCTCAAGCTGAGGTAGCGGGTGACCCCTGAAGTGAGCAGCGCCGGGATGACCGCAGCCGCGCTGGTTGCCTCGTGGCGGAGTGTGCTGGTCTACGGCCTGGGCCTGTCCGGCGTGGCCGCGTCCCGGGCGCTCTCCGACCGGGATGTCCGCGTGGTGGCGGTAGACGGCAGACCGGCCCAGGCCCTGGGAGCGACCGCCCGTGAACTCCTGCGAACGGGACGCGTCGACCGGCTGCTGGCCGAGGAGGGGGCCGGGTTGCCGACCGGTCTCGACGCGGTCGTGCTGAGTCCGGGTGTGCCGCCGGACCGCCCGCTCCTGCGAGCGGCCCGGTCGGCGGGCGTTCCGATCCTGGCCGAAGTCGAACTCGCCTGGCGCCTGCTGGAGGCGAAGGCTCCGCCAACCGTGGTCGGCGTGACCGGCAGCAACGGCAAGAGCACGACGACGGCGCTGACCGGGGCGCTGCTCGAGGCGGCGGGCTATCCGGTCGAGGTCTGCGGCAACATCGGCACGCCGCTCTGCGCCCGGGTCGACGGTCCGGCGGACCGCGTCTTCGTGGTGGAGCTCTCGAGCTTCCAGCTCGAGACGGTCGACCGGTTCCGACCGCGCGCCGCGGCCCTGCTCAACATCAGCCCCGATCATCTCGACCGCTACGCGAACGTCGCCGAGTACGCCGGCGCGAAGGCGCGCATCTTCGGCAGGCAGTCCGCCGGCGACGTCGCGGTCGTGAACGCCGACGACAGCGAGGCCCGCCGCTGGAGCGGCGGCCG
>VXUF01000116.1:38844-46429 GCA_009837085.1 Holophagales bacterium | reverse complement strand
CGCCTGCGGCGGCAGCCGGCGGGGAGGCCGGCGAACCCAGTGTGTGACGATGACGGAGTTGCAGACTGGGTGCGCCGGCGTCCCCGTCGGCCTTCTGAAGAGAACGCGCGAGGCCGAAGGCCTCGCTCCGTTTCGGCGGGCCTCTACTCCTCCTCCACCGCGTACCGCATCAGCAGCCAGCGGTCCGGATCGATCCGGAGGCGCTCGGGCCGTCCCGTCAAGGGCAACGACGCCGTGGTTCGTTCGCCTTCGACGTCGACGCGGCCGCGAACCGCGCGGCCGTCCTCCAGCACCGCCTCCACTTCCAGTGGCAACCGGTAGATCGTCCGTCCCGTCTGACGCACGTCCATCCCCACCGCCGATGTCGCGGCGTCGAACTCCCACCCGATCTGGAGTTCCGGCACGCCGGGCCGGCGGAGCCACTGGTCGAAGAACCAGTCGAGACTCCGGCCGGACACCTCCTCCATGATCGCGGCGAAGTCGGCGGTCGAGGCGTTTCCGTCCCGGAACCGCTGATAGTAGGTCCTCATCCCCTTCCAGAACGTGCCGTCGCCGACTTCACCGCGCAGCATGTGCAGCACCCAGGCCGCCTTCTGGTACACGTTCGGGCTGAGCAGGCGCCGCGGATCGGGCACGGTCTCCGGCACGATGACCGAGTCCGGCGCCTCCTCCACGTAGCTCAGGACCCTCGTCCGCGCCCGGTCCATCTGCTCCAGGAAGCGCTCGCGGCCGTAGGTCCACTCCAGGTAGCAGGCGGTCAGGTAGGTCGCGAAGCCTTCGCTGAGCCAGACGTGCGGCCAGTCGCTCTCGGTGACGGCGTCGCCGAACCACTGGTGGGCGATCTCGTGCGCGATCAGGGTTTCAATGCCGCCCTCCCGGTCGACCGCGTCTTCGTCGTAGAACACGTTGCCGGCGTTCTCCAGACCGCCCCAGCGAGTCGTCGTCTGCACGTTGGCGAGCTTGGCGTAGGGATAGTCCCCGAGCCGCCGCTCGAAGCTCCCCAGCACCCGCACCCCCGGAGCGAACGCCCGCAGGCCCACTTCCCGATCCTGCGGGTAGACCCAGGTCTCGACCGGCACGCCGTCGACCAGCGCCTGGCGCTGCCGGACGAAGCGCGCGACGCCGACCGCCATTACTTTGGTTGCGATCGGCGCCCGGCTGCGCCACTCGGTGCGCCGCATGCCGGCTCCCAGATCGATCGCCTCGACGAAGGCGCCGGTGGCGACGACCTGGTAGTGCGCCGGCGCCGTGATCACGAAGGCCACGGTCGCCTTGTCCGACGGGTGATCGACGACGGGCAGCCAGTGGTGGGCCCGGTCCGGCCAGTTGTCGGCGAAGAAGGTGCGCTCGCCGTGCCGGTTCCGGCCGATCGTGAAACCGTCTGCCGGCACGCCGCGATAGCGAACCTCGATGCGGCGCCGTTCACCGACCGCGGCCTCGCGGTCCAGGCTCACGACGAGCCGGTCGTCCTGCTGCCGGAACCGAAGCGCCCGGTCGGCGAGCGTCGCCGAGGAGACGACCATGCCTCCCGCCGCCGGGTCGTCGAGATCGAACTCGACCTCGGCGGCCGGCCGCAGGATGCGAAAGGCGATGGCCGCCCGTCCCTCGATCGCGTCGCTCTCGTCCGAGAGTTCGAGCTCGAAGCGGTAGTCGAGGACGTCGATCGCCGCGCCAGGCTGTTGCGCCTGCGCGGGCGCGGCGAGAGCCGCGAAGACGGTGGCGGTGAACGCGGCATGCAGAACGGTCGCCGCTTCGCGGCGCGCTCCTCTCAGAAGCCGGCGGGGACGCCGGCGCACCCAGTGTGGGGCCCCGCCCCACGACCGGCATGCGCCGGCGTCAGGAGTCTCAGTCGTTGAGGTACTTGTAGACGAGGGCCGCCACCGCGCCGCCGACCAGCGGGCCGACGCCGTAGAGCGCCAGGGTGTTGACGTCGAAGCCGCCGCCCGTGATCGCCTCCATGACCTGAGGACCGATACCAACTGCCGGATTGAACGCTCCACCAGAAACACCCGCGCCCGTGTACAGGGCAGCCGAGAGTGTAAAGCCGATGGCCAGACCGCCAACCGGGTTGCCGGCCGACCGGGAGGACATCATGTTCAGCACGACGGTGACGAGCGCGAACGCGAGCAGCGCCTCGGCCACCACGCCGTGCATGACCGGATGCTCGGTCGGCATCGGCGCCGTGCTGCCGCCCACGAGGTAGCTGTGAACGAGCCATCCAAGGCAGGCACCGACGAGTTGGGCCACCATGTACTGGACCATGTCGGCGACACCAAGCTTGCCGCGCATCCACGCGGCCAGGCTCACTGCCGGGTTGAAGTGGGCGCCGGACAAGTGTCCGCCGCTGTAGACCATCACCGCCAACATCAGACCGACGGCGATGGGGTTGTTCCCGCTGTGGGCCACAGCCATCATCAGGAACAGCGTGCCGATGCACTCCATGAGCAGCTTGCGCATGTGCCTTTCCTCCCTTGGTTTCTACTTCTGCTTCTTCCTCCTTGTTTACGCCCGACCGGAGACCACCCGGCGGCGTTTCCCTAACGATGTTAGCCTCCGGTTATCGTCGCCGGGCCATTGAATTTTCTTGATTTTTCCTAAGGGAGTCAGGCACCAAATGAAGTCAAGAGCCGCCGTAGCCCACGAAGCGGGAAAGCCACTCGAGATCGAAGAAGTCGAGGTCCAAGGCCCGAAGGAAGGCGAGGTCCTGGTTCGCGTCGTCGCCACCGGCGTCTGCCACACGGACGCCTACACCCTCTCGGGCGCCGACCCGGAGGGACTGTTCCCCGCGATCCTCGGCCACGAGGGCGGCGCAATCGTGGAAGAGGTCGGGCCGGGGGTGACCTCCGTGGCGCCCGGGGACCACGTGATTCCGCTCTACACGGCCGAGTGCCGCGAGTGCAAGTTCTGTCAGTCGGGCAAGACGAATCTCTGCCAGGCGATCCGCGCGACCCAGGGCCAGGGCGTGATGCCCGACGGCAGCTCCCGGTTCTCGAGCGGCGGCAGTTCCCTCTACCACTACATGGGCACCTCGACCTTCTCGGAGTACTCGGTCATCGCCGAGATCTCGACCGCCAAGGTCAACCCGGCAGCGCCGCTTGACAAAGTGTGCCTGCTCGGCTGCGGCATCACGACCGGCATCGGCGCCGTCCTGAACACGGCCCGGGTCGAGCCCGGCTCGACGGTCGCGGTGTTCGGCCTCGGCGGCATCGGCCTGTCGGTGATCCAGGGCGCGGTCATGGCCCAGGCCGAGCGGATCATCGCCATCGACGTCAACCCGGCGAAGTTCGACTTCGCGCGCTCGCTCGGCGCCACCGACTTCGTCAATCCGGCCGACCACGACGACCCGATCCAGGAGGTCATCGTCGACCTGACCGACGGCGGCGTCGACTACTCCTTCGAGTGCATCGGCAATGTCGACGTCATGCGCTCCGCCCTGGAGTGCTGCCACAAGGGCTGGGGCGAGTCCGTGATCATCGGCGTCGCCGGCTCCGGTCTCGAGATCGCCACCCGCCCCTTCCAGCTCGTCACCGGCCGGGTCTGGCGCGGCACCGCCTTCGGCGGCGTCCGCGGCCGCAGCGATCTCCCCGGCATGGTCGACCAGTACATGGCCGGCGAGATCGAGATCGACAGCATGATCACCCACACGATGGGGCTGGACGACATCAACCACGCCTTCGACCTGATGCATGAGGGGAAGAGCATCCGCTCCGTGGTGCTGTACTAGCTGGTAGAGAGCTGGCCGCGCCGAACGGCCGCCGGCCCGAGGGCCGGCGCGACTCTCTGGCCGCCTGCGGCGGCAGCCGGCGGGGACGCCGGCGCACCCAGTGCGCGGCCAGCTCTCTACCAGCTACATGTCCATGACCGCTGCGATGTCGCGGTCCAGCTTCGGCGGTTTGGACAGGAGTGAGATCCCGAAGAAGAGGGTCAGCGAGACGAGGAGGGAGAGTGCGCCGCCGTCGATGCCGAAGGGGACGGGCAGGCCGAAGGCCTGAATCGAGAAGTTGATGACGAGGCTGGAGCCGATCGCCACGCAGGCGGCGGTGGCAGTGGCGCGTTTCCAGTTGAAGCCGATGGCGACCGCGGGGACGAGGGCGGCGGCGAAGGTGCCCCAGCCGAAGGCGCCGAGCAGGGCGACCAGATTCTGTCCGCTGTAGAGGGCGAACAGGGCGGCCGCGACCGCGATGATCACGGTCACGATCCGGGCCCACAACAGCTCGTTCCGGAGTGAACGGCCGAGGATGGCGCGCGGGATGTCGTGGATCACGGCGGCGGCGCCGATGTTCAGGAAGCCGTCCGCCGTCGACATGATCGCCGCGAACAGACCCGCGAAAACGACGCCGGCAAGCAGCGGATGCGTGAACGCCTGCAGGAACTGCGGCGCCGCGGCATCCGCGCCGGGGAGTTCCGGGTGGCCGCCCTGCAGCACCAGTGCCCGCATGACCAGACCGATGCTGATCCAGAGCAGCGCCGAGACGGCGTAAGCGACGATCGAGATAGGCAGGATGCTGCGCGCGTCCCGCACCCGGCGGCACATCATCATCTTCGTGATGATGTGAGGCTGCCCGGCAAGCCCCAGCGCGAAGACGAAGTACCAGGACAGCGAGGTCATCATCCCCGCCGCGCCCCAGGGTCCCATCGATTCGGCGTCGTCGGCCATGATCGTCTCGCTCATGCCGGCGAAGCCGCCGTCGATGGCCGCGATCGCCGCGAGCAGAACGAGGACCGCCGCGAACATCATGACGAAGCCCTGGATCAGGTCCGTGTAGACCGAGGCGATGATTCCGCCGGTGACGCAGTAGAAGACGAGAACCGCGCAGGAGAAGGCGACGCAGGCCTCGATGCTGACCGGCCCCAGCGCGGTCTGGAGGATGTCCTGGAGGACCGTCGCCATCGCCAGAATCTGCGTTCCCAGGTAGCCCATGACGCCGAGCAGGATGGCCAGCGCGGTGAGGAGCCGGGCCGCGTCGCTCCGGTAGCGCGCGGCGACCGCATCGGGCAATGAGATCGAGTCCCGCAGCTCGGCGAAGAGCCGGAGCCGCTTGCCCAGCAGGTAGAAGGCGATGACGTAGCCGATCGAGGCGCAGACGACCATCCACAGCGAACTCATGCCCATGCGGTAGACGAGTCCGGGCCCGCCGACGAAGCCGAAGCCGGAGAGCGTGCTCGAGAAGACGGCCAGGGCGGTGACGATGATCCCGAGGTCCCGTCCCGCCATGAAGAAGTCCTGGGTCGACTTCGTGCGCCGCAGAGCCCACAGGCCGACGCCGATGCAGACGGCGAGGTAGATGCCGATGCAGGTCAGGATGACGGTGTTGCCGCCGCCGTCCATCAGCCTTCTCCGCCTGCATCGTCACGGCCGCGCTCGCGTTTCGACTCCACCGCCAGCCGCTCGAACTCCGCCACCTCGTCCTCGCTGATCACCCAGCGGTCGAAGTTCCACATGTAGAGCAGGGCGAAGAGGAGCGGAACCGGCCAGATGCCGTAGAGCATCCAGGCGGAAGGGCGCGGGAAGGAACCGAACAGGGCGCGGTCGGCGCCCGGCTCGACGTAGCCGCGGTAGCTCAGAACGAGCAGCGCGAAGACCAGGGCGTACAGCGCCAGACCGGACCACAGCGCGCGGCGGCCGCCGGCCGGCAATCTGCCGCCGCGCCGGAGCCCCAGCGCCATCACCGCCACGAAGAGGACGATGGACAGCCCGCCGTACAGGAAGCCCCACGGCAGGACGGCGTCGTGGCGCTCGGCGCTTCCGCCCTGCCGCATCGTCTCGTGGACGGGGTGATCCTTGCCGCGGCTGTCCGGCCGCTCGTCGACCGTCCAGAGGACGAGCACGACGGCGCAGAGTGCGACCAGGATCGCGAAGATGCCGATCGGGATCCGCATGGTCAAGCCCTCCGCTCAGGCGGCGGCCCCTGGGTTCGGCGTCAGTCTCCCTGAGCGATCGGGTTCAGGACCATCGTCATCTGACGGCCCTCCAGGCCGGACCGGGTCTCCACTTCGCCAACGCCCTCGATCGCGTCGCTCACCTTGTCCAGGATGGCGATGCCGAGCTCTGGCCTGCGGAGCTGCCGGTAGCGGAAGAAGATCGTCACCTTGACCTTCTTGCCCTCGCGCAGAAAGCGAAGGGCGCGATCCGTCTTGATCTGGTAGTCGTGCGGGTCGATCGTCGGCCGGTACTTGACCTCCTTCAGATCGATCGTCGCCGCCTTCTTCCGGGATTCCCGCTTCTTCTTGTCGCGCTCGAACTTGACCTTGCCCCAGTCCATGACCCGGACCACGGGCGGGTCCGCGTTGGGACCCACCTCGACGAGATCGAGTCGGGCGTCCTGGGCGCGCGTTTTCGCGTCTTCCAGGGGAACGACACCGACCTGGGTGCCGTCCTGATCGATGAGCCGTACCGGACTCTTCCGAATCCGGTGGTTGATGCGCGGCTCGTTTGATGGGGGTGCGATCTCGAGGCCTCCTGTGCTGCCGTTTACCGGCGCGGGTCGGAACGGACGGCTACCTTAGCCGCTTCCCGCCCGCGAGTGTGCGTAGATCCAGTCTGTTGAACGGACACGGCCGCAGCCCGGCCCTCGCGACCCGCCCTCACGAACGGTAGCTCACGTCAACCGGCCACAGCCCGCTTCGCAGGGGAGCTCGCAGCCCGTCGGACCCGCTTCTTCTTCGTCGCCTTGCGCTGTGCAGCAGCCTTCTTGGGAGGCTTGGAGTCGGTGGCGGTCGCCTCGGCCTCGCCGTTACTGGACAGGCTCGCCTTCAACGCCTCCATCAGGTCGATGATCTGCGCCTGGGGCGCCTCCGTCTCGTCGTCCGCGAGCTCGCGGCCGTCGATCTTGCTCTGGATGGCGTCCCAGAGCCGCCTGCGCACCTCGTCCGTGTACTGGTCCGGTTTGAACTCGTCCGCGGCGATCTGCTCGATCAACTGCACCGCGAGTTCCAGTTCGCCCGGCTTGAGCTCCGTCTCCTCGCCGAGCGGAACCTCGTCGAACGACTTCAGCTCGTCCTCGTACTTCAGTTGCTGCATCAGCAGTCCCGAAGCGAAGGGGCGCAGCATGACCAGATACTGCTTGCCGCGCGCGGCGTGCTTGGCCAGGGCCGAGCGGCCCGTCTTGCGCATCGCCTCGCTGAGGAGCCGGTAGGCGCGTTCGCCGCCCTTCTCAGGGCCGAGGTAGTACGACTTCTCGAAGTAGATCGGCTCGACCTCCGCGAGCGGCACGAACTCGGTGATCTCGATCGCCGGCGACGCCTTCTCCTGGAGTTCCTTGATCTCCTCGTCGCTGAAGGTGACGTACTGGCCCTTGCCGAACTCGTAGCCCTTGATCGTCTCCTTCCGCTCGACGACGACGCCGGTGCGGGGGTTGACCAACTGCTGCTTGACCCGGGTGTTGTCGCTCGGATCGAGCATGTTGAAGCGAACGCCGCCGGAGGTTTCCGAAGTCGAGTAGAGCCGGACCGGGATGGAAACCAGGCCGAAGGAAACCGTGCCGGTGCCGACGGAACGAGCAGGCATAGACGGCGGATTCTAGCACCGGAAGCGGTTCCGCGGGGCCTGGAAGGCGACCCCCAAACCCATCCCGCCAATAGCCAC
>VXUF01000116.1:33894-38834 GCA_009837085.1 Holophagales bacterium | reverse complement strand
CCTCCAGGCCCCGCGAAACCGCTTCTGGGAGAATGCACGCCTGATGCCGCACGGCAATCTGGACGCCTACCGCCGCAAGCGTTCGAGCGAGGCGACGCCCGAGCCGATGGGTTCTCGAACCACGGCCGCTGGCGGACGCTTCGTCGTCCAGAAGCACGCCGCCAGGAGGGTCCACTTCGATCTGCGCCTGGAGCTCGAGGGCACCCTCAAGAGCTGGGCGGTGCCGCGCGGACCCAGCCTCGACCCCGACGTCAAGCGGCTCGCGGTGGCCACCGAGGACCACCCCCTGGAGTACGCCGACTTCGAGGGATCCATCCCCGCCGGCAACTATGGCGCCGGCGCGATGATCGTGTGGGACAGCGGGCGCTGGGTCCCGCTCGAGGATCCGGTGGCCGGGATGGAGAGCGGCAAGCTCCTGTTCGAGTTGCACGGCTACAAGCTGCGCGGCGTATGGACCCTTTTCCGCACGGCCGGCCGGCGCCGTTCCTCTGACGGCAGCCAGTGGCTGCTGATGAAGAAGCCGGACGCGGCGGCGCGCCCGAGTGAAGAAAGCGGCGACGCCGAGGACGAGCTGCCGCCCGAGTCCGTGCTGTCGGGCCTGACCGTCGAGGAACTCCGGGACGGCTGCGACCGGATCGAAGAGGTGCGGGCCGGGATCGAAGCGTCGGATGCGCCGCGCCGGCGGGTGGACCCGCGGTCGCTGCCGCTGATGCTCGCGACCGCCTCCGACCGGCCGTTCTCGCGCGCCGGCTGGATCTACGAACTGAAGTACGACGGCTACCGTCTGGTCGCCGCCAAGGAAGGCGGCAGCGTCTTCCTCCGCTACCGGCGCGGCGGCGACGTCACCGCGCTCTACCCGGAGCTGGCCCGCGCCCTGCGGCGGCTGCCGGTGGAATCGATCGTGCTCGACGGCGAGGTCACCGTGCTCGACGGCGGCGGCCGGCCCAGCTTCGCCAGGCTGCAGACGCGGGCCCTGCTCAACCGTCCCGTCGACATCGAACAAGCCTCGGTACGCCGGCCAGCGACGCTGTTCGCCTTCGACCTGGTCTCGTTCGAGGGCCACGACCTGCGGCCGCTACCCCTGCTCGAGCGCAAGGGATGGCTGGCCCGGGTTCTGCCGCCCGCCGGCCCGCTCCGCTACTCGGACCACATCGAGGAACGTGGCGAGGAGTTCTTCGAGCAGGCGGTGGCGATGGGACTCGAGGGGACGATGGCGAAAGACGGCGCGTCGCGCTACACCGGCCGCCGATCGTCGTCCTGGGTCAAGCTGCGCGCCGAGAGGACGGGAGACTTCGCCATCGTCGGCATGTCCTCGCCCAAGGGCAGCCGGGTCGGCCTGGGCTCGCTCCACCTGGCGGTCTGGGACGCGGCAGTCGGCGGGCTGGTCTACGCCGGACGCGTCGGGACGGGATTCGACGACGCGACCCTGGCGGAGCTGGCGGAGCGTCTGTCGGCGCGCCGGCGCAAGGAACCTCCATGCTGGGCGCCGAGCGCGGAGGGCCCGGCCGTCGAAGCGGCGCTCAGCGACGCTCACCTCCTCGGCGGTCGGGTGGCCGACCAGACCTGGGTCGAGCCGGACGACGAGCTGGTCTGCGAGGTCCGCTTCAAGGAGTGGACTCCCCACGGCCTGCTCCGGCATCCCGTCTTCCTCCGCCTGCGGGACGACAAGCCGATCGAGGACTGTGTCCGCCGCGACGAACCCCGCGGCCGCGAAGCCACCCTCCCGGCGCCGCCGGAGCGGCGCGTCGAGATCACGAACAAATCCAAGGTGTTCTGGCCGGACGAGGGCTACACCAAGGGCGACCTGATCGACTTCTACGCCGCCATCTCGGAGGCGATGCAGCCCTACCTGACCGACCGCCCGCTGGTCATGACCCGCTACCCCGACGGGATCGAGGGCAAGTCCTTCTTCCAGAAGAACGCGCCCGACTTCGCCCCCGACTGGCTGCACAAGGTCAGGCTGACCAGCCCGCGAACCGGCAAGGACATCGAGTACTTCGTCTGCCAGAACAGGGAGAGCCTGGTCTACGTGGCCAACCTGGCCGCGATCGTCCTCCACGTCTGGTCCAGCCGGCTGCACCAGCTCGGCCAGCCGGACTGGTGCATCCTCGACCTCGACCCGAAGGACGCGCCCTTCGAGGACGTGATCGAGATCGCCCTCGCCATCCGGCGTCTGTGCCACAAGATCAAGCTGTCCAGTTTCGTCAAGACCAGCGGCTCGAGCGGCCTGCACGTGCTTCTGCCACTGGGCGGCGCCTGCACCTGGGAACAGTCGCGCAGCCTCGGACAACTGATCGCCCAGATCATCTGCCGGCAACTGCCCGAGATCGCCACCGTCACCCGCAATCCCGAACGCCGCGGCGGCAAGGTCTACATCGACTTCGTCCAGAACGGCCGCGGCCGGCTGCTCGTCGCCCCCTTCAGCGTGCGGCCGCTGCCCGCGGCTCCGGTCTCGACACCGCTGCGCTGGTCCGAGGTCAAGCCCGGCCTCGACCTGCGCGACCACAACATCCGCACCGTGCCGGAGCGGCTGAAGAAGCTGAAGACCGACCCGCTTCGCGGCGTGCTGACGGAGCAGCCCGACCTGCTGGCGGCGCTGCGTCGGCTGAGCGAGTTGGTGTAGACGGCCCCACACTGGGTGCGCCGGCGGGGACGCCGGCTCTCGGTTGACATCGGCCTCAGAACTGAACTAAGTTTCTGACCATGATTCGGCTCAACATGCATGAGGCCAAGACGCATCTGTCCCGTTACATCGCGCGGGTAGAGGCAGGCGAGAAGATCCTTCTCTGCCGCCGAAACGAACCGATCGCCGAGATTCGTCCGGTAGCGCCGGCCCGGAAGAGTGCCCGCCCGTTCGGACTGGACCGAGGGAAGTTCGAGGTCCCGGACTCCTTCTTCGACCCCCTGCCCGACGAGTTCATCGACGCCTTCGAGAACGGGCCGGTGTTTCCCGACGAGTGAAGCTGCTTCTCGACACCTGCACGTTCCTCTGGTGGAGCCAGGGCTCCCCCAGAGTCCCCAGGGAAGTCCGCCGGCTCGTCGCTGACCCGGCCAACGAGGTCCACGTGAGCGCGGCCACGGCCTGGGAAATCGCGGTCAAGCACGGGCTCGGCAAGCTGGAGTTGCCCGAGCCGCCCGACGTCTTCGTTCCCACGCGGCGACAGTGGTACGACTTCAAGCCCCTGCCGATCGACGAGGCCAGCGCGCTGCAGCTTCGGCGGCTCCCAACCCTGCACAGCGATCCCTTCGACCGCCTCCTGATCTGCCAGGCCATCGAGCACAGCATGACGCTGCTGACGCCGGACCGGCTGATCTCTCAGTACCCGGTCCGTATCTCCTGGCAGTAGCGGCGGATGACTCCAGCGGAGAGCGGAGCCGGCCTTCGGCCGGCGCGTCTCTCCGGCCGCCTTCGGCGGCAGCCGGCGGGGACGCCGGCGCACCCAGTGTGTGGTGCTTGGCGATCAGAACTGCAGCCGTAGCCCCGCACGCACGCGCCGGCTGTTCTGGAAGGCGGCGGGAACCGACTCGCGCAGGTCCGGCCTTGCGCCCTGCGCCGCCGCGGCGGCGAGCAGGTCGGTGCGGCCCGGACCGACGAAGACCGGGTCGAGCCAGGCGAGCGGCCAGAGCTGGTTCGCGGCGTCCTGGTCGAAGACGTTGAGGGCCTCGGCGAAAAGGGACAACCGCCGGTCCTCCGAGCGAAGCGGGACGCGGTAGGTGAGAGACAGGTCGGCGCGCTTGAGATCGGCGCTCTTGACCAGGCCGTCCGGGCCAGACGGAAGGGGGGTCAGGCCGGTGCTGAGGATGCGGCTTGCCTCGTCGACCCGGACGGTCAGGGCCCGCGGCACGTAGGCAGCGCCCGTGCGGAAGCGGTAGACGAGTGCCATCAGCCAGCGCTCGCCCGGCGACAGGACGAGCCAGCCGGAGAGCTGGTGCTCGCGGTCGAGGCTCAGCCGGCGGCTCTCGTCCGTCACGTCGAAGACGTCGCAGGGCACGGGCGAGGAGCAGAGGTCGAGCCCGGCCAGGACCGGATGGGCGCCGGGCAGCGTGCCCGCCTCGAGTCCGAGTCCGCCGGCCTCGTGATTGCCGGTCAGCCGACTCAGGAGGTACGAGAAGTGGATCCTCCAGGACGGGCTGAAGCCGACATTCGCGTTGAACTCGGCGCCCCACCAGTCCTGTTCGAGCTGGGGGAGTTCACTGCCGGCGCCCCGGCCGGGGGTCAGCAGCGTCGGGGCGATCTCGCCGTCGACCACCAGCGGCATGAGACGGATGCCGTCCCGCAGCCGGCGCCGGGAGACGCGCGCCGAAACCACGACGTCGGGCAGGAACTGGTAGCCCGTCCCCAACTGGATCTCGCGGACGCGGGCTGGACGGAGGTCAGGATCCGCCGCTGCCCTCGCGAAGTCGAGGCGTGCGCCGCTGAACCCGCCGGTACCCTCCAGTACCGCGACCGCGTCGAGGTCGGAGCGCCCGGCCCGCGGCCGGAAGACGTCGACGTGCCACCAGGCGGCACCGCCGTAGACCTTCCATCTGCCACGGCCGGCGACGTCCCAGACGAACGCGAGCCGCGGCTCCGTGCGGTCCTCGAACTCGAGGTCGAGGGTGCCCGCCTCTTCCTCTTCGGCGCGCAGTCCAGCGTGCAGGGTCAGGTGCCTCTTGAAGGCTCCACCCACGCGCCAGGCGTCCTGCACGTAGAGGGCGCGCTTCTCCCGGCGGAGGCCGGCTGTGCCGAGCGGTCCACCGCTCCAGGCGTCGACCACTCCGCCCGGAAACCGCAGCATCCGTCCGGAACCCCCTGAACGGAGGAGTTCGAGGCTGCTCCGGGAATCCTGAATGCCGATCTCAAGCGTATGGTCGAAGAGGAAGAACGACGGCTCGATCGCCCAGTTCCGGCGTTCCGCGGCGCGGCGGACCCGACCCGCCGGCGCGGCCTCGTACCAACC
>VXUF01000116.1:33351-33884 GCA_009837085.1 Holophagales bacterium | reverse complement strand
CCGGCCGCCCGTGGGCGGGTGCCCCGAGGTACAGGCCGGCGTCCTGCCAGGGGTCGCCGTCCTCGATGAGATCGGATCGTCCGCCGAACACGCGCAACCACAGGCGGTCGGTGACCCCCCACTCGACGTTGAGGCTGGTCGTCTGCCTTCGCGACCGGTCGTTCTCAACTCCGTCCAGCGACGGAAGGACCTGCAGCGCCGGCCTCCTGCCCTCGAGGTCGCCGGAGCCGGAATGGTGCTTCAGCGTCAGGTTGCTGGCCGAGCCGGCCCACCAGTCGAGCTTGCCGACCGACTGCTCGATCGTCTCGTCCCAGGTCATCGGCGCACCCGCGCCGAACAGGCTCTCGGTACCGCGGGCGCGGTTTCTCGAGTAGCCGCCGAACGCACGGGCCCGCTTGTCCCGCAGCGGGCCGCCGGCAAAGATGGTCGCCTCGTCGCCCTCGATGCGTCTCCGGTCCCTGCCGCCGGCCGGCGATTCTCCGGCAGCGAACAGGCGCAGGGCGAGCCGCTCGCCGTTGTCTAGCGGCTCGACC
>VXUF01000116.1:0-33341 GCA_009837085.1 Holophagales bacterium | reverse complement strand
ATGGCGGATCGATGGTACCGCCAGAGCGGAGCCCGGGCCCAGGCCCCGGCCGGGTTTTTTTCGGCCAGCTTCCTGGCTTTGGGGTCGCCGATCGCCGTTGTCGAGCGGCTCGACCGTCGACCAGCCGCCGTTCACCCGCCAGTCGGTCCCTCCTGAGCGCGTGATCAGGTCGATGTGGGGCCCGGCCATCGTCGCCGCCAGTTCCATCGTCCAGACTCGCACCTGATCCACCCAGCGAGGATCGATGGCGGCCGATCCCGGTTCGCGAAGGGCGCTCTCCTGTCCGTCGATCCGGTAGACGACGAAGCCGGGCGGCCAGCCGTTGACCGCGACGTCCGGGTCCAGCGCGTCGAGGCCGGACGCCAGGTCCAGGTTGAGCGCCGCCACCGCGCCCGGCAGCAGCCGGAGGTCGTCACCTGCGAGCACGTTCCCGTCGCTGCCGGTGACAACGTCGAGCAAGGGCGAGGAGACGAGGTCGAGCGCCGACGCGCTGCCGGCCCTCATGTGAAAGTCGACCCGCAGCACGCCGCCCACAACAAGGATCAGGTTCTCGACGACGGAGGTCGCGTAGCCGTCCATCGTCGCCTCGACGTAGTAGTCGCCCGGCGGCAGACCGGGCGCCCGGAAGCTGCCGCCGCGACCGGCGCGAACGATCTGGGTGCTGTGCAATTGATCGCCAGTGATCCTGATCTCGGCTCCCGGCAGGGGGGCGTCGGTGGCCGCGTCGCGCACCTGGCCGTTGATCTCGCCGTTCAGACCCGCCGAGGCGGGGCTCGGAGACAACACGGTCAGCCCGACGACGGCCGCGACCAGCACCGCCGTTACCGCCGGCGCGGCCGCCAGACGGGTCGGCTCCTGCTTCGGCAGAAGCAGCGAAGCGAAGGCCGACACGAGGCCGACTACGGCGCCGGCCTGCAACACCGACGCGAGTTCGAAGCGATCCGCAAGCCCTCCGATACCCCAGGTCGCGATCCCGCCCGTCGCGAACAGGAATCCGAGCGCCGTCCCCGAAGCCAGACCCCGACGCCACGGCAGCAACTCCTGAGCCATGACGATCAGGATCGAGTGCGCTGCTCCCAGCAGCGCTCCGCAGGGCAGTACGACGGCGAAGATCCAGCCCCCGGATCCGGGCAGCACGCCCAGCAGCAGGGCACCGAGCAGCGTGGTCAGGAAGACGACCGGCCGGCGACCCCAACGATCGGCCCAGGCGCCCGCGAAGACCGCGGTCACGGCGCCTCCCAGCAGGAACAGCGCGCTGGCGGACCCCTGAGCCACGGAGCTGTATCCCCTCTGACTCAGCAGGAGGGGCAGGAACGCCATCGTTCCGAACATGGCCCAGGAGCGGCTGGCGAAGACCAGGCCGAGGAGGGCGATGACGCCGCCACGCACGGGTCGCCGGCGGCCAGCCCGTACATCGGCGGCGCCGGTCCGATCCTCGCTCGCCTGCGACGTCGCGGGCGCCGGGTGAACCCGTCGCGGCCCCATCGCGAAGGCCATGAACAGCGGCACGGGCGCCGCGAGGAGCAGGAGCCAGTAGATCCCGTTCAACCCCGCCCGATCGAGAGCCAGTCCCGCCAGGACCGGCCCGGTCGTCAGCCCGAGCTGACCGCAGAAGAAGAAGATGGCAGTGAACGTGGCCGAGCGGGCCAGGTTCACCGTACTGGAGTGCATCACCCCCAGCGGATGAAAGGCGCCCGAAGCAACCGCGGCCAACGCGAACGGAATGAGAAACAGGACGAATCGCTGCGTCGCGGCGGCGGCTGCGACGGCCAGGCCCATGCAGGCGAAGTTGAAGGCGACGCTGAACGGGCCCAGGAAACGGCTGCCGATCCGGTCGACCAACCAGCCGAAGGCCGGCTGCGTGGTACCGGCCAGAACCTGGAACAGTCCCACCGCGAGGCCGATCTGGGCCGCGCTGAGACCGAGCGGCGCCTGGAGGAAGGCCAGCAGCACCGGCCCCATGCTGTTGAAGATGTCGATGCCGAGGTGACCTACTGTCACCGCGGCGAAGATTCGCCGGCCGTTCATTCGCGGCCCGCTACCCGCCCGCGGGCGCGTCTCCTCTTGGTGCGCTGACGTCGCCGCCCCGGCGCGGATCCGCCACGCCAAGCAGGCTCGACCCCTCTACCAGGACCGCGGACACGTCCCCGCTCAGGCCGCGCTCGACGAGCTCGTGGCCCCTCGCCGCGAGATCCTCGAGCGTCTCGGCGGCAAGACCGCCTTCCTCGTAGAACACCCGGTCCGGCCACGCCTGGTGATGCACCCGCGGACTCTCGACCGCATGCCGCAGCCCCATTCCGTGGTCGATGACGTTCGAGATCACGTGGTAGACGGTGGTGATGATCGTCGGGCCGCCGGGCGTGCCGACGACCATCATCAGTTCGCCCTCGAGGTCGAGCACAATGCTCGGGGTCATGGACGACAACATCCGCTTGCCCGGGACGATGGCGTTGTTCTCGCCCTCGACCAGCCCGAACTGGTTCGGCTGACCCGGCGAGGCGGCGAAGTCGTCCATCTCGTTGTTCAGCAGGAAACCGGCGCCGGTGACGGTGACGGCGTTGCCGAAGCCGCTGTTGATCGTCGTCGTGACCGACGCCGCGTTGCCCCAGCGGTCGACCACGGAGTAGTGGGTCGTCTCGGTGCTCTCCGCGGGCGGCGCGACCTCGATCGGCGGCAGCGGCCGCGCTCTCTCGGGATCGATCCGGGCCCGCAGCCCGTCGGCGTAGTCCTGCGACTCGAACTGCCCGCGCGGTACGTCGACGAAGTCCGGGTCGCCGAGCAGGGTGTTCCGGTCCCGGAACGCGAGCCGCATGGCTTCGGCCTCCAGGTGAATCAGGTCGGCGCTGCCGAACGGGGGTAGGGGATCCCAGCCCTCGAGGATGTTGAGGATCAGGCCCAGGGTCAGGCCGCCGGAGGAAACCGGCGGCATCGAGTAGATCGTGTGTCCGCGATAGCCGACCTCGACCGGTTCGCGCCACACCGACGCGTAGTCCTCGAGGTCCTGGTGCGAGATGAGTCCCCCGCCCCGCTCCATCTCGGCGACGATCAGGTCAGCCACGCGGCCGCGATAGAAGCCGTCCGGACCCTGGTCCGCGATGGTCTGAAGCGTGGCCGCGAGCTCCGGCTGTTCCAGCATCGCGCCCGGCGGCGGCGCCTCGCCGTCGACCAGGAACTGCATCGCGCTGGCCGGGAACCGGTTGAGGCGTGGCGCGGCCGACTCCAGACTCCGCGATCGCGGCTCGTCGATCTCGTGGCTCCGGGCCAACTCGACCGCCGGTGCGACCAGGTCGCTCCACGGGAGGGATCCGTACGCGCGGTGCATCTCCCAGAGACCCGCCACCGAACCCGGCACTCCGGCCGCGAGGTGGCCGATCACCGCGCTTTCCGCGACCTTGCCTTCATCGTCCAGGAACATGTCGCGGGTCGCCGCACCCGGCGCCTTCTCGCGGTAGTCCAGCGCACGGACTTCGCCGTCGTTCGGCCGATAGACCAGAAACCCGCCGCCGCCGATGTTGCCGGCGGCGGGCAGGACCGCGGCGAGCGCGAAGCCGACGGCTACGGCGGCGTCGATAGCGTTTCCGCCCTGTTCCAGAACCGCGGCGCCGACGTCGGAGGCGAGGCCGTGGCCGCTGACGACCATGCCGTGTGCGCCCTCAGCCGCCGGCGCCGTACCGCCGAGACCCCAGGACGACTGTCCCGAAGCAGCTTCTCGTACCGCCTCGGGCCCCGCGCAGGAAACGCCGAGCAGGAACGCGCCGACCAGAGCGCCTGCAACCGGGCGGCGAGCGAGCGGACGCGAGGCAATGGTCGCGAGCCGGCTCATCGCGGGAGGCACGGTATCAAAGCAGCCGGATACGCTTGTTCCATCCCTGCCCGGAGACGGCCTCCCTACACCGGAGAAGAACCATGCAGACCAAGCTCCCCGAGCTGACGATCGGCATTGAGGAGGAGTACCAGATCATCGACCCCGAAACCCGGGAGTTGAAGCCCTTCATCCAGGAGTTCCTGGAGCAGGGACAGATCGTGCTCCAGGAGCAGATCAAGGCGGAGCAGTTGCAGTGCCAGGTCGAGGTCGGCAGCGAGGTCTGCCGCTCGATCGACGAGGCCCGCCAGGAGCTCATCCGGCTGCGGCGCTCGATCGGGCACCTGGCGTCGCGGAACGGCCTCCGCATCGCGGCCGCCAGCACCCATCCGTTCTCCTCCTGGCAGGAACAGGACGTCACGGAGGCGGAGCGCTACGTCACGATGCAGGAGACCTTCGGCGACGTTGCACGGCGACTGCTGATCTTCGGCATGCACGTCCACATAGGCATTCCCGATCGCAACCTGCGAATGGACATCATGGACCAGTCGCTCTACTTCCTTCCCCACCTACTGGCGCTGTCGACGAGCTCGCCACTCTGGCAGGGGCGGGACACCGGGCTCAAGTCCTATCGGTCCGTGATCTTCGAGAGCCTGCCCCGCTCCGGCCTGCCGCCTTCGCTCCGGTCCTATGCCGAGTACGAGCGGCTGGTCGACGTCCTGGTGCAGACGAAGTGCATCGAGGAGCCGACCCAGATCTGGTGGGACGTCCGGCCCCACCCCAAGTTCCCGACGATCGAGTTTCGCGTCTGCGACGTGTGCACGAAGATCGACGAAGCGCTGTGCCTCACAGCGCTTCTGATGGCGATCGTGGCCAAACTGATCCGGTTGCGCAGGAACAACCAGGCGTGGCGCCGCTATCCGCGCCACCTGATCTACGAGAACAAATGGCGCGCCATGCGCTACGGCATCGACGGCAAGCTGATCGACTTCGGCAAGGGCGAGGAAGTACCGCTACGGTTCCTGACCCTGGAACTCCTCGAGTTCGTCGATGACGTGCTCGACGAACTCGGCGTCCGCAAGGAAGCCGAGTACGTCCACACGATCCTCGCCGAAGGTACCAGCGCCGACCGCCAGATCGCCCGCGCCGAGGAGGGCAACCTCCACGCCGTCGTCGACGGCCTCATCGAAGAGACCCGCGAAGGCTGCGACTGATCCTTGGCGACCCGTCTGCGGCTGGGCCCGGAGGGGAGGGTCCCGGACGGACGCTCACCCCCTCTTGGTAAGTGGAGGGATGGGGGTTCGCTTCGGTCGACTTCGCTCCGACTCGATGTCGGTTGATGCAGCAACGTGGGCAGTCGCTCGTCTCTAGCCCGCCGGGACCCTCCCTCCGGACCCAGCCGCAAGACTGGACGTCGTTGCACACTGGGTGCGCCGGCGTCCCCGCCGGCTGCCGCCGAAGGCGGCCAGAAAGACGCGCCGCGAAAGCGGCGACCGCACTGGCGGACCCTAGAGAGTGTTCGCGGATGTGCCGCGCGACGGCCGGACTATGAACAGAGGAACCGCGACGAGGAGGGAGAGAAGAAAGAAGGCAGGTGCCACGAAGCCCGGCCAGATCCAGATCCTGTTGCCGCCCGCAGCACTCTCGTAAGTCGGTACGGGGACAACGCCCTCCCGCTGGAGACGCTGCACCCGGTCCGGCGGAAAGGCGTGGCGCAGGTTGCCGTCGGGATTCCGGACTTCTTCCAGCACGGCCGGGTAGTAGCGGCTGAGAATCGCCTGTTCGGCCGCGGCGGTCGGCCAGTCCTCCGCGTCGAAGGCTTCGTTGCGGGCCTGGACGTGCCAGGCGGCCTCGGACAGGAAGTGGTCCTCGATGTGCCAGGGCTGGAAGGGCGGCGTCGGCGGCTGCTTCGCGGGCCAGCGGGCGGTCCGGTTCTGGTTCAGGCGCTCGAGTTGCCCGGCGCTGTAGTAGCTGCGGAAGCTGCCGAGTTCCGGGTCGCTGATCCGGTGGCCGAGGTTCGTCAGGCCGACGAGGCCGACCGACGCCACGGCGAGGACGACCCACAGGACGGCAATCGCGCGGCGTTCCTGGAGAGACGGGGCCTGGGTGTCGAATCCGAACAGGCCCGCCCCGAAGACGACCCCGCAGCCGGCGGCCGAGGCGTTCAGCAGGCAGTCGTAGAAGTCGCCGGCGCGGACCCAGACCAGCCACTGGACGAACTCGTCGGCCAGCCCGACGAGCGACGTCAGAACGGCGGCCGAAAAGGCGGCCGCGACGGCCGACCGACCGCCCCGGAGCAACGCCCGGTAGAGCAGCAGAGCGACGACTCCGTAGAGCACAAGGTGCATCCGCTCGAGGGCGGATTCCTCCGGACGTCCGCGGGCGAGCGCCGTCGCCTGGACGGCCGCCCAGAGCAGACCGAGCGCCATCGCGATCCAGTTCTTCCGCCGCAGGCGTCGTGCCGAGCGAACCACCCAAACCACGACGGCCGCAACCGCGCCCCAGAACAGGATCGTCGGCACGATCACCAGAAGCGAACGGTCGACATCTTCCTGAATCCACCGGGTGAGGCGACCCAGAAAGGGCGCCGAACCGACGATCCAGAGGGCGATCAGCGTAGGTGCCGCAAACCGGCGCATGGGCGGAAGGACGCTAGCAGCCCGATTTCGACCCGGGTGTAGGCTCTTGGGGGGAGGTAGCAGAACGCACATGGCAGAGCCAGCGCGAATCGACACTCATGGCACCGAAGGAGCCCCGCATCGTCGTCCGGTCTCGGCAAACAGCGGCGGCGACCTGAGAGAGGCGCTCGACGATTTCCTCGAACTGAAGGAGATGGTCGCGGCCCGGGAGGGTGATCGAGCCCTTCACGATCAGCCGCAGATGGTGAGTCGCTTCTACGATGTCGTCACCAAGTTCTACGAGTACGGTTGGGGCCAGTCCTTCCACTTCTCACCACGCCGTTCCGGGGAGAGCCTTCGAAGCGCCGTCCGCCGTCACGAGATCAGCATCGGCGAACTCCTGTCCCTCGGGCCGGGAACGAAGGTCGCCGACATCGGATGCGGTGTCGCCGGGCCGCTGGTCACCATCGCGAGTTCCACCGGGGCCAGCATCACGGGGATCAACCTCAACGCGTACCAGATCGCGAGAGGCCAGCGATCGCTGCACCGCGCCGGCCTTCAGGAAACATGCGGTTTCCTGCTCGCCAGCTTCATGGACGTGCCCCTCGACGACGGCCATTTCGATGCCGCGTACTCGTTCGAATCGACCTGCCACGCGCCCGACAAGACCCTCTGCTTCAAGGAGCTCTACCGGCTGCTCAGGCCGGGAGGTGAACTCGCTCTGATCGACTGGTGCCTGACCGAGGACTTCGACGAGCACGACCCGGTCCATCGCGACATTCGGGACCGACTCGAGTTCGGAAACGCGACGCCCAACCTGCTCACGACCTCCAGCCAACTCGACCTCGTTCGAGCCGTCGGTTTCGAGATTCTCTCGAGCCGTGACCAGGCGCTTGAGTGCGACCCGGACGCTCCCTGGTACCGGTCGCTCCAGGGCCGTGACCTTTCGCTCGCGTCACTCGGGCGGATTCCCGCCGGCCGATGGTTCACGGCCAGGGCGACCAGCTTGCTGGAGCTGCTGCGCATCGCGCCCGCCGGCACCGGCGAGGCCGCCCGCATCCTCAACGTCGCGGCCGACTCCCTCGTCGAGGCCGGCGTGGCGGGAATCTTCACGCCGTCCTTCCTGATCCACGCGCGCAAACCGGGCGGTTCGGTCTCCTCGTAGCGGCTGAGAGTCCGTCATGGGCTTGAGGACTCGCCGTTCAGGGCGCCGGGAACCCACCACATCCGACGACCTGCGTCTCGCCGGCTATCCCCATCCCTATCCGGACGGCTGGTACCGGCTCACGACTTCGAGGTCGCTACGGCGCGGGCAGATCCGCTACGTGGAGTGCCTCGGCCGCGCCGTGGTCGTGTGGCGGAGCAAAGACGGCGACGACGTGCACGCCATGCAGGCGTTCTGCCCCCACCTGGGCGCCAATCTCCGGCATGGCCGCGTCCGCGAGGACCGCATCGAGTGCCCGTTCCACAACTGGCAGTTCACCGGCGACGGCCGGGCGGCCCGCGTGCCCTACAGCGACAGCGTGCCGTCCCGCGTCGCGGCCGAGAGCTTCCCCGTCCAGGACGTGAACGGGCAGGTCTTCCTCTATCACCGGGCCGCCGGACCAAACCAGCGAGCCGGCGACGACGTCCCCTACCCGGTTCCCCGCATCCATGAGGTCGACGATGGCAGTTTCGTCTACCGCGGGCACCACGACGCCGGCCGCATTCGCATGCACATCGTCGAGTTCCTCGAGAACACGGCCGACTTCGCCCACTTCAAGTACATCCACAGCCAGATGACGGTCCCGTGGACGCAGATTCCCGTTCCCGGCGTCCAGCTCGAGCACACGCCGGGCTGGGAGCTGGACGATGAGCGGCCCTGGAGGTTGTACTTCCTGGACGAGACCGTGCTCAAGCTTCGCGGCCGCCGTCTCGAACGAACCCGCGCAAGCGCCCGGGTCACGTGCACCGGACCTGCCAGCATCATCAACTTCCGGATCACGATCCCTGGCGCCGGCGACGTCGAGATCGTGCAGACCCACCTTCCGGTCGCGCCGCTCGAGCAGCAGGTCGACTTCCACTGGTTCGCCGACCGCCGGATGCCGCGCCTGCTCGTGTGGTACGTCGTCGGCAACTGGATCTCCCAATGGCGGCACGACATCCAGATCTGGGAGAACAAGACCTACACGACCCACCCGACCCTCTGCCGCGACGACGGGCCCGTCGTCCGGCTGCGGCGCTGGTACCGGCAATTCTTCCCGGAGTGGCAGACGCCAGCCGTGCCGCGCGAGGCGCCGCCGAGCTCCCCGCGCGAGCGGGCCGAACGCCCGCTGACCGGCGTCGCCTCGAACTGACCGGACGCGCCAAGAGCCTGCGCGGCAGGAGTCCAGAAGCCGGCGCTACGCGCCGGATGCCAGCGAGGGCGCCGGCGCACCCAGTTTCTGCCGCGCAGGCTCCCGCCCGCTGCTAGCCTTTCGGCGATGGTCGGCTACCGCCTGATCTGCATCCTGCTGGCCGGCATGGCGGCACCGGCGCCGGCCGCCGACCCGGAGTCGAACCCGGTGGTCCGCATCGAACGCTGGATCGAGGGCGGCGCCCGGGTCGACTGGTCCCGCCAGGGCGACTGGCTGGCCTACGACAAGGCCGGAGAGGACGGCCGCTACGACGTCTACATCACCTCCACCGACCTCCTGGCCGAGCGCTGCCTGACGTGCGACATGTACGCGCTGCGCAAGGACAACGCGATGAACCCCGCGTGGCACCCCTCGGGCGAGCGGCTCGTCGTGCAGGTCCAGAGCCACCCGAAGCGGCTCAGGTTCGTGGCCGATCCGCTGCAGCTCCTGACGCCCGACCGGGCGTTGCACAGCGAGTTCTACGACATCGACCGCAGGGGCAAGCACTTCACCCTGCTCACCCGGTTCGCGGCGAGCGGCTCGGCGGTGCTCGACCCCCACTTCGCCTTCGACAGCGACCGGCTGCTGTGGAGCGAGCGGATCAAGGCGCGCAAGGGACGTTACGGCGCCTGGCAACTGCGCAGCGCCCAGTTCCAGGTCAACCGCAGCGGCATCCCCAAGCTGCGCAGGGTCCGGACGCACGCCGCGCCGGTCGACGCGCTGATCGTTCCCCAGGGCTACACGCCCGACGATCGCGGCGCCCTGGTCGCGGCGAACCTGGAGCCTGGACAGTCGCCCGACACGCTCGACCTCTACCGGCTGCGCTTCGACGGCGGCGAGCCCGAACGCCTTACCCACTCCCGGAGCGGCGCTGACGAGTACGCCCGGCTGTCGCCCACCGGCCGGCACCTCGCCTTCACCTCGAACGCCGGGATCCGCGGCACCGAGCCCGATCAGATCGTGCCTTCCTCAGCACGTCGCGAGCTGTGGCTGATGGACGCGGACGGCTCGAACAAGCGCCGGCTCACGTTCTTCAACGACCCAACCTCCGAGGGCAGCCTCGGCCACACCTACGTCGGCGATCTGGCCTGGAGTCCAACCGGCGACCAGATCGCCGTCCACGTCCTCTGGGGCGGCAGCCGCAACGGCGACCGCCCGCGCGAAGCGCTGTACCGTATCCACCTCGACCCGTCGTTCCGGCGCTAAGGAAACGCATATGAGAAAACGTCCCGCCTCGTTCCTGTTGGCCGTCGCGCCGGCGGCACTCCTCGCCGCCATGCCCGCCGCCGCGCAGGACGACCCCCACGTCTTCCGCGGCGCGCGGCTGCTACCGATCAGTGGAGAGCCGATCGACGACGGCGTCCTCATCGTCCAGGGCGGCAGGATCACCGAGGTCGGCGGTGCCGACGCGCGCACGCCCCGCGGCGCCGTCGAGCACGACGTCAGCGGCAAGGTGCTGATGCCCGGGCTCGTCGACACCCACTCGCACATCGGCTCGGTCTCCGGCGGCGACCGCTCCTCACCGCTGCATCCCGACGTGCGCAATCTGGACTCGATCGACATCGCCTCCGACAGCATCTGGCGAGCCCGCGCCGGCGGCATCACGACGGTCAACATGATGTCGGGATCGGGCCACCTCATGTCCGGGCAGACCGTCTACGTCAAGCTCCGCGACGGCGCCCGAACGATCGAGGACTGGCTCTTCTGCGACGATCCGCTGACGGGTATCTGTGGCGGCCTCAAAATGGCGAACGGCACGAACTCCATCGGCCAGCCGCCCTTCCCCGGCACCCGCGCCAAGTCCGCGGCCCTGGTCCGCAACCTCTACCACGAGGCCGTGGAGTACCGCGAGAAGATGGCCGCCGCCGAGGCGGACGAGGACGACGAGAACGGCGACGAGCCCGCGCGGCGCGACCTGCGGATGGAGGCCCTGGTCGAGGTGCTCGACGGCAGGAGGATCGTCCAGCACCACACCCACCGCCACAACGACATCGCCACCGTCCTGCGGCTCAAGGAGGAGTTCGGGTTCCGGGTCGTCGCCCAGCACGGGACCGAGTCCTGGAAGGTCGCCGAGGAACTCGCAGCCGCGGACGTGCCGGTGTCCATCACCTGGATCGACACGCCGGGCGGCAAGGAAGAGACGATGGGCTGGAACATGGAGATGGGAGCGATCCTGGAGCAGGCAGGCGTCGACGTCAGCTTCAACACGGACGACTCGGTGACCGATTCGCGCCTCCTCGCCCGGGGCGCCGCGATCGCGGTGCGCTACGGCATGTCGCGCGAGAAGGCGATCGAGGGGCTGACCCTCGCCCCGGCGCGGGCGCTCGGGCTCGAGGATCGCGTCGGTTCGCTGGAGGTGGGCAAGGACGCCGACTTCGTCATCCTCTCCGGCGACCCGCTCAGCGTCTACACGAAGGTCGAGCAGACCTGGGTCGAGGGGACGATGATCTACGACCGGGCGAACCCGGACCACCGCAAGTACGCCGTCGGCGGCTACAAGGTCTACACGACGACCGCCCACGAAGACGAGATGATGCGTCAGTTGCTAGAGAGGGAGTCGCATTGAAGAACGAAACAGCCCTCGCCGCCCTGCTCGTCGCCGCGACGACGGGCTCCGCAGTCGCGCAGGTCGCGGTCCGGGCCGGCACCCTCCACACCGTGTCCGGCGCGCCGATCGAGAACGCGGTCGTCATCGCCGGCGCCGACGGCAAGATCGAGTGGATCGGCCCAGCGGCCGAGGCGGACATCCCGGACGGTGTGGACGTCCTCGAAGCCGCCGTCGTCACGCCCGGACTCGTTGACGCCCGCTCGGTCGTCGGCCTCTCCGGCGCCCTGAACAGCAACGTCGGACCGGTGCGCGACCAGGATCAGCTCGAACGCTCGTCGCCGCTGCAGCCCGACCTGCGGGCGATCGACGCCTACGACGCGAACGAGACCCTGGTCGAGTGGGTCCGCTCATACGGCGTCACGACGCTCCACACGGGCCACGGCCCGGGGGCCCTCGTCAGCGGCCAGACGATGATCGCGAAGACCAGGGGCCGCAACGTCGAACAGGCCACCCTGATGCCCGTGCGGATGCTCGCGGCGACGCTCGGCAACGCGGTGTCCTCGAACTTTCAGTCGCCGGGGACGTCGGCCAAGGGCATGGCGATGCTCCGGTCCGCCCTTCACGGCGCCCAGGCCTACCTCGACCAGGTCCGCAAGGCGGAAGAGGCCGGCGGCGACGAGAACGGAGGAGACAGCGGTGACGGCGAGGAGGACGGCGACGCGAAGCCGTCACCCCAGCCGCCGCCCAGGGACCTCTCCAAGGAAGCACTCGGCCAGGTGCTCGACGGCGAACTTTCCCTGCTGGTCACCGCGAACACCGTGGCCGAGATGGCCTCGGCGCTCCGCCTGCAGCAGGAGTTCGGGTTCGACCTCGTGCTCGACAGCGCCGCCGAGTCCTACCTGCTGCTCGAGGAGATCCGCGAGGCCGGCGTGCCGGTCCTGCTCCACCCGACGATGAGCCGGGTCCGCAACGGCTCCTACGAGACCGCCGCACAGCTCGCCGACGCCGGTATCCCGTTCGCCATCCAGACCGGCTTCGAGGGCTACGTGCCCAAGACCCGCGTCCTGCTCTGGGAAGCGGCCATCGCCGCCGCCAACGGCCTCGGCATGGAACGGGCGCTGGAGGCAATCACGCTGAGCCCGGCCCGCATTCTCGGCATCGACGACCGCGTCGGCTCGATCGAGGTCGGCAAGGACGCCGACCTCGCCCTCTTCGACGGCGACCCGTTCGAGTACACGAGCCACATCTGTGGCGTGATCATCGAGTCGGAGGTGATGTCGGCGGAGTGCCGCTAACCGACTCCGGACGGGTGCACATCGGCAAGGGCCGCTTACACGAGAAGGACCTCCACATGACGCGCTGGACCGAAGCAAGACTTGGCGGCTTTTCGCTGCTGTTTGGAACGGTGGCGGTGGCTGTCGGCTACGCGTTCTCACCAGGCCGCGGCATGGTGGATACCGTCCCCAGCACAAGCTTGGCGGACCTGACGCTGGCGATGGCGCGCAACGCCACCCTGTCCTACACCGTGGCGGTCGTCCTCGTCCTGGGCGCCCTGCTCATGCTGAACGGCATCGTGACGTTGCGGCGGTACACCGCCCCCGTGCCGCGGCTCGGCCTGCTCGGCATGGCGGTTGGTGCGGCTCTGCAGATGGTGATGCGAGGCTTCGACTACATGCTGATCGGCATGGGCGAGGCGGCGCTGGGGCCCGACCCGGAGCAGTCGGCGCAATGGCTGGACTCGGCGCTGGGCATGCAGCGCACGGTATGGGGTCTGCACTTCACGGGCAGCGTCGCCGGCTATGCCGGGATGGCGGTTCTGGCCCTCGGCCTCGTCTCCCGACCGGAGCCGCTGCGCCTGCCGCCGGTGCTGAACGGCATCGTCGCGGCGCTGGCACTGGGCTCGCTGGCGCTGTTCATCGCCGCATGGCATTCGAACACGCTGGAACTGAGACTCGCTCCAGTGTTCGGGTTGATGTCCGCCAGCGGGATCGTCTACATGGGGCTCCTGGGGTGGCGGTTGGCGGTATCCGGGACCGGCGACCCGCCCGCCGACTGAGCCGCGGGCTTACTGGTCGTTGCTCACGGCTGCGGGAACTCTGGCAGCCCACGTTCGAGCCACACGCCCGCCTGCATCACGCGATCGATCCGCCGCGTGTTGCGGATGTCCGCAAGGGGGTCGGCGGAGAGCAGAACGAGGTCCGCGGCGTTGCCTTCGGCGACCGAGCCGAAGTCGGGGTCGTCGGTGACTTCAGAGGCCGCGGCGGCGCCGGCGGCCGCCAGGGCTTCGAGCGGCGTCAAGCCGGCGTCCTCGACGAGGGTTTCCAGTTCATGGTGGGTGCCCCAGCCGTAGGCGATAGTGCCGGCGCCGCTGTCGGAGCCGACGGTGAGCGCGACTCCGGCTTCGTTCATGCGGCGGACGAACTTCGTCACGTAGTCGTAGGCGACGCGGCGCCTGGCGGTCGACTCGCTCTCCAGCATGGCGGCCCGGTTCTCGGGATCGAGCAGTCTCTCGAACGCCGCCGGCTGGATGCCGGCCCGGAACTCCTCGTCGTCGAGCAACTCGGGGTGCTCGGCGACCCACCAGAAGGTCTTGGCCTGGCCGAGAGCGGGCGCGAACGAGAGCCCCTTCTCCAGCGCCATGGCGACGAACTCGTCGTCGACCTCCCGGTCGCGGACGCCGTGGACGAAGAAGCGGACCCCAGCGTCGACCAGTTGCCAGACGTCGTTCTCGAAGAAGACGTGCGCGGCAACCGGGATGCCGTGCTGAGCGGCTTCGTCGGCGATCGCGGAGCGGATCTCCGGCTCGATCTTCGGCCGCGTGTCGAGGAAGGTGTCGACCCACATCTTGATCAGATCGACTTCCTGGGCGGCTAGTTCGCGCACCATCTCGCGGGCTTCCTCCTCGCTGGCCGGACCCAGCTTGCCCGGCGGGAAGCCCTCGGGGTGCGTGAAGCCGACCCCGGCGGTGAAGATGCGAGGCGCCGGCACGTTGCCGGCACGCGCCTCTCCGATCATGGCGGGCGTCTGCCCGTGGTCGGAACCGAGGCTGCGGACGGTAAGCACGCCGGCGTGGAGTTGCAACGCCCAGGACCACTCCTCCAGACCGTCGCGGTAGTGGTTGTGGAGGTCGACGAGACCGGGGATCAGGAACTTGCCCGTGGCGTCGACGACTTCCCCGCCCTCTGGTACCGGCACGTCGTCGCGTGAACCGGCACGTTCGATCCGGTCGCCGCGGACGATGACGACGGCGTCCTCGACCGGCGGTGCGCCGGTGCCGTCGATCAGGGTGGCGCCGGCGATCGTGATGGTGCCGGCGCCGTCGATGGCGCGCGGGCTTGGGGCGCAGGCGGCCAGGGCGGCGACTGAGGCGACGGCGAGAAGCCGGAACAGAACCGGATGCCGGCGGGAACCCGTGTGGCGCGGATCCGCGCCACACGCGTCACAGTCCGCGCGCCCGTCATCGGGCGCGCGGATGACACGCCGGCGCACCCAGTGTGAGACGTCGAGGGAGTTACAGACTGGGTGCGCCGACGTCCTCGTCGGCCCTCCGGGAGAGACGCGCGAGGCCGAAGGCCTCGCTCTGCTGGGACGCCGGCGCACCCAGTGTGTGACCTCCTCAGTCAAGGAAGACCTCGGCGATCGCGATGCCGCTCTCGCCGGCGACGGCGTAGAGGAGGAAGACGCGGCCGTCCTCCTCGTAGATCGCGGGATCGCGCAACTGGTTGACCTGTCCGTAGGCGGTGCTGCGAACGGACGGCTCGAGCGGGGCGTCGGCGCCCTCCCAGTCGCGTTCCGGCCGGAGCACCTCGACCGGTTCGGACTCGGTCCAGTCCATCCAGTCGCCGGACAGGTCGATGCTGCTCAGAAGGATCCGTTCCGGCGCCTCGCCGACCTGCGTCCAGAACACCCACAACGTGTCGCCGCGGAGCAGCACGGCCGAATGGCGCATGTCCGGGTTGAACAGCAGCGGGCCCTCTTCGAAGTCGGTGAAGCCATCGGTCGAGCGGTAGAACTGGCCGGGCATGGCGAGCGAGTAGGTCAACCCGCCGTAGTGGAAGATCCGCATGTAGGTGCGGCCAAGTGACTGGGGCTGAGCCTCGAAGTCGATGCCGTCGGTCGAAGTGGCGACCCGCGATATCTGCCTGCCCACGTCCTCGAGGCCGTGGAAGTACATGACGATCCGCTGGTTCTCATCGTCGACGTGCACGTCCGGCGACGCGATGTGGGTCGCGGTGATCTCCTTCTGGACGTCGTGCGACAGCTTCAGGCCGCGGCGCTCCTCCCACTCGGCGACCATCTCGGGCGTCACCTCCGGCGGCTCGACCAGGAAGTGGGAGTGCTCGATCTGCAGGCTGCCGGGCACGTGGATCGACCACGGCCCGAGCAGGTCGTCGGCGTAGGCGAACCGAATGTAGTGACCCTTGTGGTCGGCGAAGTAGAGGTAGTACCTGCCGAGCGGCTCGGAGACCCAGTCCGGCACGCGGATCAGTGACGGTCCCTGGATGTTCTCGCCGATGCTCGGGTCGAGTTCCGGGCCGATGATGGGCGCGTCGAGGAGCCGTTCGACGCGAACCGGAGCGGCGGCGGTGTCGGGCTGTGAGTCGGAGTCGGCGACAGGTTCGGTGTCGGGGGGCGCACAGGCCAGGGCGGTGATCGAGGCGGTCAGGGACAGGGCCACCGGGAGCGATCCCGCTCTCATCGGCTGATCGGGAGGGTTGAGGACTTCATCGCCTTCTATGCTAGTGGCACTCGGGCTCGCCGCTTCGCGGCATCGCCCGGATGCCGGCGGGGACGCCGGCGCACCCAGTGAGCAAAGCCGTTGCGCCTTCAACTTCTCTGCTGCTCCCCCAGAGGCCTCGCTTCGGGCGAAGGGTCCACAGGACGGGCGGCTGCCGTTGCGGCTCTTGGCGTCCTGCTCTTCTGCACCGGTGCCCAGGCACAGTACGGCGCCGAGGACGGCGAGTGGCGCCATCATGGCGGGGACGACGGCTTCACGCGCTACACGGCGCTCGACCAGATCGACGGCTCGAACTTCGGCCGGCTCGAACCGGCGTGGAAGTGGTCGTCCGCTGATTCGCGGATCGAGGCGAACTCGCCATACCGGCGGCAGGTGTTCCGGTCCTCGCCGATCGTCATCGACGGACGCCTCTACATCCCGACCGAGCTGAGCCAGGTCGCGGCGCTCGACGCCGCGACGGGCGAGGAACTCTGGGTCTACGACCCGAAGAGCTACGAGCGCGGCAAGCCGGCCCAGAACAACTACTACACCCGCGGCCTCGAGTACTGGACCGACGGCGAGCAGGAGCGCCTGTTCATCGCCACGATCGGCAAGCAGCTCATCTCGGTCGACCCCGCCACCGGGCTGCCCGACCGCGGCTTTGGCGAGGACGGGGTGGTCGAGCTGTCCCGCAACCTCGGCCGCGAGAACATCGTGCTCCGCAACATCAGCCACGGCCAGCCGGTGATCGTCGTCGGGGACACGATCGTCGTCGGCTCGCGCATCTACGACTTCCCGCTCCAGAACAACAACCCGCCCGGCCACGTGCGCGGCTACGACGTGCGGACCGGCGAGTTCAAGTGGCGCTTCCACACGATCCCCCAGGAGGGCGAGGAGTTCGTCGAGACCTGGGAGAACGACTCGTGGAGGATCACGGGCAACGCGAACGTATGGGCGCCGATGACCGCCGATCAGGAGCTGGGCTACGTCTACCTGGCGACCAGCACGCCGACCAGCGACTACTACGGCGGGCTCCGGCACGGCGACAACGTGTACTCGGAGAGCCTGATCTGCGTCGACGCCGCGACCGGCGAACGGGTCTGGCACTTCCAGACGGTCCACCACGGCGTCTGGGACTACGACATCGCCTCGGCGCCGAACCTGATCGACATCGTGGTCGAGGGCAAGCTGATCAAGGCGGTCGCCCAGGTCTCGAAGACCGCCTTCACGTACGTCTTCGACCGCGCGACCGGCGAGCCGGTGTGGCCGATCGAGGAGCGGCCCGTTCCCTGGGAAAGCACGGTCCCGGGCGAGAAGCTGGCGAAGACCCAGCCGTTCCCGACGAAGCCGCCGGCGTTCGACCGCCAGGGAGTCAGCGAGGACGACCTGATCGACTTCACGCCGGAGCTGCGGGCCGAGGCGCTCGAACTCGCGGAGAAGTTCATCCTCGGGCCGATGTTCATGCCGCTGATCCGCCGCGGCGAGGGCGGCAAGGAGGCGATCCTCGCCGTGCCCGGCGCGGGCGGCGGGGCCAACCATCCGGGGGCCGCGGCCGACCCGGAGACCGGGATGCTCTACGTGCAGTCGTCGACCCGGCCCTCGGGGATGGCACTGGTCGAGCCGGACGGAGCGCGGAGCTTCTGGCCCTATGTGCTCGACCGCGTGTCGACGGCCGGGCCGCGCGGCCTGCCGCTGCTCAAGCCGCCGTACCGTCGCATCACGGCGATCGACCTGAACCGGGGCGACATCGCCTGGCAGGCGCCGCTCGGCGACGGGCCGCGCAACCATCCCGCGATTCGCCACCTGAACCTGGGGCCCCTGGGCGGACGCTCGTCGAGCGCGGTGACCGAGGGCGGCATCCTGGTCACGAAGACGCTCGTCGTCACGCATGCCGCGCGCTTCGAGGTCTACAACGACCGCTCGACGGTGCTCGGCAGTTCGCTCCAGGCCTACGACAAGTTCACCGGCGAACTGCTGGCCGAGGTGCTCACGGAGCGCGCGCTGCACGGCGCTCCGGTCAGCTATGTGCAGGACGGGCGGCAGTACATCGCCGTCACCGGCGGCGGCATGACCGAGCCGGCGGAGTTAATCGCTTTCGCCCTGCCGGAGAGCGAGGCTCCTTAGAGCAACAAGGGGGAACAGCCGATGCGCATCCAACTCCTCGTGGCCGCAACGATCCTGGTCGCTCCCGTCGCGGCCGTCGCCCAGGACGACATTCCCCGCATCGCGAGCGGTCGGCCGGACCTCTCGGGCACCTACGACATCGCCACCCGCACACCGATGATGCGTGATCCGAAGTACGGCGACGATCCCTACATGAGCGCGGAGGACGCGCACGGGATCGCAGCCGCGACCGAGGCGGGCAGAGCCCAGGCCGACATCCCCAGCGACCCCGACCGCAAGGCGCCGCCAGTCGGCGGCGACGGGCATCGCAGCAACATCGGCGGCCACAACCCGTTCTGGTTCGACTTCGGGACGATCCCGTTCCAGATCGACGGCAAGTACCGCAACTCGATCATCACGGACCCTCCCGACGGCCGGCTGCCGCCCAAGACGGACCGCGGACGGGCGCTCACGCCGCGCGGCCTCGGCGCCTATAACCGGAACCCGGGCGGGGCGTGGTGGCTCGAGACCGGCGAGGACCTCTACGACGAGCCGGAGGTCCAGACCCTGGGCACGCGCTGCCTCTACGCCGGCGGCCCCACGGTGCCGGTCCGGCCTTCCGCCTACAACAACCTGAAGACGATCACGCAGACGGACACCCACGTGGCGATCCACGTGGAGTGGATGCACTGGACCCGGATCGTCCGCCTCGACTCCGAGCACGCGCCGCAGGAGTACCGCTCGTTCGGCGGTGATTCGGTCGGCTGGTGGGAGGACGACACCCTGGTCGTCGAGACGACGAACTTCCTGCGCGCCCCGCATGTTCCCCACGACGGCCTGCGCGTCGTCGAACGTTTCAAGCGGCTCGACGCGGACACGCTGTTCTACGAGTTCACCGTGGAGGACTCCGACTACACCGCCCCATACACGGGCTCCCTGCCCTGGCCCCGGACGGACAAGAGGCTCTACGAGTACGCCTGCCACGAGGGGAACTACTCGATGGGCAACATGCTCCGCGGCGCCCGGCTGCTCGAAGAGGAGGCCAGCAAGAAGCAGCCGTAGCCCCGGCTTCGCTGATACCCTCCCTCCGGCCCAAACCCCAGACCGGCGCTTGCGAAGCGCCCTTCGACGCTCCGGAAGTCCCTTCTGGCCAATCAAGTACTCGATCCGTACACCGTCCGCCACGGCGAGGCCGTGGCCCCGCCGGCGACCTTCCGGGAGCGGCTGAAGTACCTCGGACCGAGCCTGATCGTCACCGGCGCCGTGATCGGCTCCGGCGAGCTGGTGCTGACGACGAGCCTGGGCGCGGTCGCCGGCTTCACCCTGCTCTGGTGGATGCTCCTCTCCTGCTGGTGCAAGTCGCTGATCCAGGCGGAGATGGCCCGCTACACGATCGAGTCGGGCGACACCTACCTGCGGGCGATGAACCGGCTGCCGGGACGCATCTGGAGGATCTCCTGGCCGATCTGGTTGGGGCTGATCGCCTACGTTCCCGGAACGATGGGCCTCGGCGGCATCATCGGCGGCGCCGGCCAGTCGATGTCCTTCCTCGCTTCGCTCGGAAACATCGAACTCGACGGCGTTCTCTGCACCGGACTCATCGCCGTCGTCTGCTCGATCATCCTGGGCACCGGCTCCTACAAGTGGCTGGAGCGGGTCATGCTGCCGCTGGTCCTCGCCTTCACGTTCTGCACCCTGGTCTGCCTGATCGCGATGCAGTTCACGGAGTTCCGCACGTCGCCCGGCGAGATCCTCGGCGGCATGAAGCCGGACATGACTCTGTTCGTCGCCGTCGCGGCCCTGGCCCTCTCCGCCTACGGCTACACCGGCACGACCTCGGGCGACATCTCGTCCTACACCTACTGGTGCATCGAGAAGGGCTATCCGAGCCTGCTCGGCGCCGACCGCAGCGACCCGGCCTGGGAGTCCCACGCACGCGGCTGGATGCGCGTGCTGCACACCGACGTCTGGCTCGCCCTGCTCATCGTCACCTGCGCCACGATCCCCTACTACATCCTCGGCGCCGGGGTGCTGAACAAGATGGGGCTGACGCCGGAGGGAAACGACGAGACAATCGGGGCCCTCTCCAACATCTTCACCCAGACCCTCGGCCTGTGGGCGGTGTGGATCTTCGCGATCGGCGCCTTCTGCATCCTGTTCTCCACCGTGCTTTCGGGAGCCGGTGGCGGTGGCCGCTCGATCCCCGACTACCTGATGGAGATGGGGCTGATCGAGCGCTCCAACCTGGCGCTGCGCAAGAAGATCATCCGGGGCTACCTGGTCTGCCTGCCGCTGGCCGCCTTCGGGATCTACTACTTCGTCACCGACTTCGTCATCCTGATCATGGTCGGTGGCCTGACCTCGGCGATCTTCCTGCCCATTCAGGCCGGCGCCACGCTGTGGCTGCAGCGCACGCGGATGGACCCACGGATCCGGCCGCGCCGCCTGACCTACGTCGGCATCTGGGTCGTGTTCGTGTTCGAGGCCGCGATGGCGCTCCTGGTCATCCGCTACGTCGTGCTTGCCGACCAGTTCGACTGGCTGTTCGGCTACCTGTTCGGCTAGGAGCACCAAAGAGTCGGTGCGCCGGCCACTGGGTGCGCCGGCGTCCCGCCGGCATCCGGCGCGCCAGCGCCGGCTCCGCCAGGCGCTACGATGCGAAGCACCATGACTAGCTATCTCCTCACAATCACCCTCGCCCTGCTGACGGCCTCCGCCGCCCTAGCCCAGCGCCCCGGCGACCGCGCCGACCGGATGCGGGAACGCAGCCGTCAGATAGACGCCCGTCTCGCTGATGATCCCTACGTCGGCATTCACGCCAGCTCAGGCCTCCAGCGCGGCCTCTACAGGATCGAGTCGACAGGCGTGTCGACCGAACCGGTCCGGCTGGCCGCCGAGAAGTTCCTGGCAGCCCTCTCGGCCGAACAGCGCGCGAAGACGACATTCGCGGTCGACGACGACGAGTGGCGCAAGTGGATGAACCAGCACTTCTACGTGCGCCAGGGCGTCGGCTTCGACGAGATGGACGAAGCTCAACGCGAAGCAGCCTTCGGCCTGATGCGCGCCTCGCTCAGCGCGGACGGACTCAAGCTGAGCCGCGACATCATGAACCTCAACCGGACGCTGGGCGAACTGAACGACAACAACTTCGCCGAGTACAACGAGTGGCTGTACTGGATCACCGTGATGGGCAAGCCCTCCGCCGATCAGCCCTGGGGCTGGCAGGTCGACGGCCATCACCTGATCATCAACTACTTCGTGCTCGGCGATCAGGTCGTGATGACACCCCTGTTCGTCGGTTCGGAACCGGTCATCGCCGAGTCCGGAAAGTACAAGGGCACGGTAATCATGCAGCGGGAGCAGAACCAGGGTCTGGCCCTGATCCGCTCCCTCACGCCGGAGCAGCGCACCAGGGCCGTCATCAAGACCTCGAAGGACGGCAACAACAACCTCGGCGAGGCCTTCAGCGACAACATCGTGCTCGACTACGCGGGCATCCCCGCCGCCGAGGTGTCAGCGGACGCCCGGGCGCAACTGCTCGACCTGATCCGTCTCTACGTCCACAACATGCGCGAGGACCACGCCAGGGTGCGGATGGAAGAGGTCAAGACCCATCTCGACGAGACCCACTTCGCCTGGATCGGCGCCACGGACGAGGACGCCGTCTTCTACTACCGCATCCACAGCCCGGTCATCCTGATCGAGTTCGACCACCAGCGGCCCGTCGGCATCCGTCACCTGGTCGAAGGCCGCGCTCCCATCCGCCAGCACATCCACGCCGTGGTGCGGACGCCGAACGGTAACGACTACGGCAAGGATCTGCTCCGGCAGCACTACGAGCGAGACCACTAGGCACGCGTTCGCCACGGCGCTGCGGCAATGTGCTACCGTGTGCGTCATCATGGCTGGAACCGATGTCGGGACGTCGCAAGTGGGTATCCGGGCGCTACGTCAGAACCTCAGCGTCTACCTTCGGCGCATCCATCGCGGCGAACGGTTCGAGGTGACCGACCGTGGTCGGCCCGTCGCCCTGCTCATACCGCTCGGGGGAGACCTGTCTCCCGTGGAGCGACTCGTAGCTCAGGGGCGGGCGACCATGCCGGCAGGGAACGTGCTCGATCTTCCGCCGCCCACCGGCAAGCCGTCGACGGCGGCGAGCGACGCCATCATCGCCGAGCGCGAAGACCGACTCTGAGCGTCGGTGATCTACCTCGATTCCTCAGCCATCATCAAGCTCGTCGTCGCGGAGCCGGAGTCGAACGCACTCCGCGCCTACCTGGCCGAGCACGAGGGCCATGTGTCGAGCGGCCTCGCGCGGGTCGAGGTCTTTCGAGCGCTGCGCCGGACGAACGACAGACCAGCCGTGCTGCGCTATGCCGACCAGGTACTCGAGAGGATCGTGCTGGTCGCCGTGGACGGAGCAGTCATCGCCAGCGCTGCATCCCTGGACCCACCGCTACTGCGAAGCCTGGACGCCATTCACCTCGCCACGGCACTTTCGCTGGAAGAACTCAACGCACTGGTGACCTACGACCGGCGGCTCAGCGCCGCCGCCAAAGAGGCGGGGCTGCTCGTCGCGTCTCCAGGCTGAGCTACTCGACGGTCACCCAGATCGGCGAGGACCAGGCCATGTTGCCGTCGACCTGGATCACCCGCACGTAGTACAGGTGCTCGCCAGGTTCGACGTCGGCGTCGGCAAACTCGAGGCTGACGTCGGCCTCCAGATTCTGGCGGTTGTAGAGGAAGGTCTGGTCGCGGATGATGTCGATCTGGCGGATCGGCGTCGTGCCGATGACGCGGACGCTGAGCCGGAAGTCGCCGTCCGCGGTCAGGATGTCGCCCTGAAGGTACTCCCTGCCTCCGGTCCGCAGCCGGTAGTCGAGGATGATGTTGTCCGTCGCGCCGTAGCTGTGGCGCTTCTTCATCGCCTCGAGCATCCCCTCGCGCGTGAACTCCTCGGCGATCGTGGCGGCGTAGGAGATGTGGGTCGAGAGGTGGTCCGACGCGGCCTGCACGCCCAGCTTGTAGCCCTTGGCCCAGGCGTTCCAGACGTAGCCCTCCGGCCGGAAGCCTCCCGGGGCTGAGCGCAGGTTGCCCGTGCGGGCGGCCCGCGGCGCGCCCTCGTACTCGTTCGAGACCCGATCCCCCTGGTAGATCTCGACGAGGGGTTCGACCTCGGGATCGTTGTCGCGCCAGTCGGTCCCCATGCTCGAAGCCGACGTGTGGGAGATCGCGATGCCGTCGTGCTCCTTCAGGTACTCGTAGAGCCTCGCCGCGCCCTCCTCGTGGGTCCGCTCCGCTTCGGTGACCGGCAGAGTCGGCTTGCCGCGCTCCGCGAACAGGATGTTCCGGTGCCCGTCGGGGAAGGAGATGCTCCGCTCGTAGCCGTAGAAGGGCTGGAAGCGGCCGGAGACCGAGAACACGTCGACCGTCTGGTGCAGGAGCCAGTTGATGTACTCGATGTCCGGGCCGCCCAGGAAGTTGTGCTCGCTGGCCAGTAGGAAGTCGAGCGAGGCGACATCCATCGCGTAGCGGTAGGTCTGGATCAGCGAGCCATCGTTGTTGCCGTCCATCGAGATCTCGGTGTGGCGATGGGTGTCGCCGCGGTAGATGCGGTACGTCTTGCCCTCGGACTCGATCTCGTAGTTGCGGATTCGCTCCAGGTCCTCCGCCTCGTTCTCGTGGATCACGTATCCCGGCACGTCGTCGACGACCAGGGCCACCAGCTTCGGCGGCACGACCTTCGTCATCAAGCGCGGCAGCTTCGCGGCGTAGACGTCGGCGTGCTCGAACAGGAAACCCGAGTAGTCCCGGTTGTCCGTCGGCCAGCACGCCCAGACGTCGCCGTTGCCGTCCGCGGCCAGCCCCCAGCGGGCGTCCTGCCGGAAGCGCGTCATCGGGATGTGTTGCGGCCGGAGCCAGCGGTCACCCTGGAGCGTCGTGCTCCAGACCTCCCAGGCGGCCCGGTGGGCCGGGGACTCGCTGAGGATGTCGGCCTGGCGGGTGGTCCGGTGCCGGAAATGAAGCCAGATGCGTCCGTCGCCGTCCGGGAAGAGGACGGGGAAGTCGTTGTAGCCCTGGAGCTCTTCGGGTAACGCGTCGTTGATGTCCGCGGCCGGCGACCGCCACTCCCAGCCGTCGTGAACCGCGACGTTCATCGTGCGCCACTCGTAGAGCCGCGTGCCCTCCCGATTGAGCACCCAGCCGGTGTCCTTGCCCCAGTTGACACCGCTCTCGTTCCACGCCGCCCAGACCCGGTCCTGCCCGTCGACGGCGAGACTGATGTGCGCCTCATACTTGGCCGTCGAGGCGACCGCCATCTCCTCGCCCCACTCGCCGCCGGCCCAGCGTCGGACCAGCACGTCGTAGTTGCCGGCGCCGTAGCTGTCCCAGCCGACGTACACGCCGCCCTTCGAGTCGGCGACGATCACCGGCTCCCAGTCGTTCGCCGCCGATGACGAGACCTGCTCCGCCTCGGACCAGCGTTCGCCGTCGTAGCGGCGGGCGAAGATGTCGGCGGCGCCGTCGCGAAAGCCCTGCCAGACCACCCAGAGATTCCCCTCGGCGTCCGTCGCCAGGTTGTGAAACACATCCGGCTGCGGCGCTTCGGTCAGCCGTTCCGCCGCCGACCAGGACTCGCCGTCGAGGACGCGCGCGTAGAGATCCCAGTTGCCCTCGACCTGAGCCGAGTAGACGACCCAGGGGCGGCCCTCCCCGTCGCGGCCCATCTTCACGAGAAAGTGATCGCCGGGCTGCTCCGTCAGGGTCTGGACCTGTCCCCAGCCCTGTCCGTCGAACCGCCGCGCCAGCACCTCGTTCGCGTTGTCGCGATAGCCGAGCCAGGCGGCCCAGACCTCGTCGCCGTCGCTGCCGAGGATCGTCGCGAAGTCGTTCTGGTAGTCGTCGGCAGTCAGCCGCTCGACCCCGGGCACGCGCTCGACCGTCACGTCGCCGCCCAGGAACCGCAGCCGCCGGCCGACCGAGACATCCGCGAGCCGGACCTCGAACTCGCCGTTGGCGGTGGCGAACATCAGGCGCGTGCCGCCGTTGCCCCGCACGTCGACGACCAGTCCGGGCGATCGGACGTACTCGACCGGACCGACCGTCTGCGTATCGTGCATGGCGCGGGGGGTGAAGTTCGGACCCTGATAGCTGGCCAGCTTCCAGGTGCTGCCGGACACTTCCTCGCCCGGCCGGGGACGCCAATTCCGCACTCCGAGCAGTTCTCCGCCAGAGATCTCGACGGAGCCGTCCCAGTCGCGGGCGGCGGCGTCGTTCACGCCGAGGCGGACGAGGAGGGAGACGACATCGTCGGCGGCGAGGTCGCCGGCTTCCTGCGCCGCGGCGGGCGGACACAGGGCGAACAGGGCGGCTGCCGCGACGGCAGCCGCAGCGAAGGCGACCTTGTTGTGTGGCATTGCCGGCAAGCTTAGCGGGCGCTGGGCCATACTCTACGGCTCCACCCAGACAGGAAGAGGTGTTCTCGATGCCGAATCGGTTCCACTACCTACTCGTCGCCGCGGTCGCAGCCGCGGCCCTCGTCGGCCCGGCCGCACACGCCCAGTCCGGCGACGCGTTCGTCCCGGTCACCGACGAGATGCTCGAGAATCCGGCGCCCGGGGACTGGCTCATGTGGCGGCGCACCGCGAACGGCTGGGGCTACAGCCCGCTCGACCAGATCACGCCGGAGAACGTCGGCGACCTGCGGATGGTGTGGACCCGGTCGCTGAACGACGGCAGCCAGACGGGCACGCCGCTCGCCTACCGCGGCGTCATGTACATGCCGAATCCGAACGACGTGATCCAGGCGCTCGACGCCGCGACCGGCGATCTGATCTGGGAGCACCGCCGAAAGATCCCCGAGGACGCGAAGGACTACGTCGGGGGCTTCCTGTCCCAGAACAACCGGAACATCGCCATCTACGCGAACCTGATCATCGACACCAGCGTCGACGACCACCTCTTCGCGCTCGACGCCGAGACCGGCAAGATGGTCTGGGAGACGATGGTCCTCGACTACACGGTCCATCCCGCGCTTCAGGGCGCCGGCCCGATCATCGGCAACGGCAAGGCGTTCTCGGGCCGCAGCTGCTCGCCGCGCGCCGGGCCCGAGGCCTGCGTGATCACGGCCCACGACGCGTTGACCGGCGAGGAGCTGTGGAGGCGCCTCACGATTCCCGCCCCCGGCGAGCCGGGGAACGAGACCTGGGGCGACGTGCCGTTCGAGAAGCGGGTCCACGTCGGGTCCTGGATGCCTCCGAGCTACGACCCGGAGCTCAACCTGGTCTTCGCCGGCACCTCGGTCACGGCGCCGGCGCCCAAGTTCATGCTGGGCGGAACGGACAGGACGCACCTGTACCACAACTCGACGCTCGCTCTCGACGGCGACACCGGGGAGATCGTCTGGCATTACCAGCACATGAACGACCACTGGGATCTCGACCATCCGTTCGAACGCCTGATCGTCGACACCGCGGTGACGCCGGATCCCGACGAGGTGGCCTGGATCAACCCGAACGTCGAGCCCGGCGAGGTGCGCAAGGTGATCACGGGGATCCCCGGCAAGACGGCCCTCGTCTACTCCATCGACCGGGAGACCGGCGAGTTCCTGTGGGCGCGGCCGACCGTCTACCAGAACGTCATCCAGAGCATCGACGGCGAGACCGGCAAGGCGACCGAGAATCCCGAGGTCATCTTCCATGCGCTGGAGGAGGAGCGGCTCATCTGCCCGAACATGCACGGCGGCAAGGACTGGGAGGCCGGCGCCTACAGCCCCGAGACGAACACGCTGTACTACCCGCTGCGCAACATGTGCATGCCGACGCTGACGACGACCGACCCGAGCGCGTCCCACCCCTACTACGCCCTGAGCGTCCGCCACGAACTGGCGCCCGGCACGGAGAACCTCGGCACCGTCTACGCGATCTCCGCCGAAACCGGCAAGACAGTCTGGCTGCACGAACAGCGCGCCTCGACGACCTCGCTGGTCGCCACCGGCGGCGGATTGCTCTTCGGCGGCGACGTGAACGGCCGCTTCAAGGCCTACAGCCAGGAGACGGGCGAGGTGCTGTGGGAGGTGAATCTCGGCGCGCCGGTTACCGGCTACCCGATCACCTACGCCGTTGACGGCACCCAGTACGTGGCGGTCAGCACCGGCATCTCGGCCACCACGTCGAGCTTCCTGCGGCTGACGCCCGAGCTCAAGCCCGGGTTCGCGAACAACCTGTTCGTCTTCGCGCTGGAGTACTCGGCACCGTAGATCCGCGGACGCTACGGCGGCATGCGCTCGACCGCTACTCCCTGAAGCAGCACCAGGTCCGCGGTCAGCTCCCGAGCGCCCGCGGGGTACCCGTTGGCGCTCAGCAGGAACGCGACGATGTCGATGTACGCCTGGTCGCCAAGTGTCCCGGGTTCTTCCGGCGGCATGGTCGACTGGACGCTGGTGTAGATGTCCGCCACCTTGAGCCCGCGCCAGCGGAACCTGAACGCCACGCCGGTCAGACCCGGCGCCATTTCGCCGCCGCCCAGGCCCTCGCCGTGGCATTCGGCGCATTGCGCGTCGTAGGCGGCCCGACCTCGCTCCGCCTGTGCTTCGGTGAAGATGCCGTCGAGCACGGAGGCCGGCGGTGCGGCCGGTTCAGGCTCTGCCGCCGCTGGCGGTGCCTGGGCCGGAGCGGACGGCGGCGTCGTCACGATCGCCGTCGAGCAGGCCAAGGTGGACGCCAAGACCGGTACTGTGACCCCGACCGCAGTGAGGAAGGCCCTTCGGGTTGCCATCGTCGCCAACGTACTACGCGGTCGCCTCGCGGGTACAGAGACCTCCGGGCCCGCTCCTCAGAACGACGACCCGGGCTCCCGAAGGAACGCGATCTCCTCTGGCGTCGAAGAGCGGCCGAGGACGCGGTTGCGATGTGGGTAGCGCCCAAAGCGATCGATGATCGCCTTGTGCCGCCGCTCGAAGTCCAGGCTCTCCGGGTCGTCGAGGCTCTCGAACAACTGGACCGCGATCTCGTGGATCCGCGGCGACTCGCTGTGCTGGTAGGGCATGTAGAAGAACTGCCGCTGGACCGGCGGAACAGCTTGATCGGCGCCAATCCGCACCGCCTCCTGGGCCAGCGCCAACGCCATCGCGTCGGCCGCGAAGGCGCGCGGGTCCTCGCGGTAGAGGTTGCGCGAGAACTGGTCGAGCACGATGATCTCGGCGAGACGACCTTCCGGCGTATCCCGCCAGCCGTGCAGCGCCCCCTGGACCGCCCGGTCGTGAAGCGCTCCGAACCGTGACCGGATCTCCGCGTCGAACCTCGGATCGCGGGTCCACCACTGCTCGGGGCCGCTCTCTTCGAACCAGAACGACAGGACTTCTTCGATCATGTTCATGTGGTCTATCCTCTACTACCTCCATGCTTCATAGAGTGTCCCGCCTGTTCCTGACGGCGCTGGCAATCGCGGCCTGCGGCTCTACGGCCTCGCTGTGGGCCGCCGCCGCCGAGCCGGCGCCCGCCGTCGACTTCCAGCGCGATGTCCGGCCGATCCTCTCCGACAACTGCTTCGCCTGCCACGGGCCCGACGAGGCGACCCGCGAAGCCGATCTGAGGCTCGACACGCGGGACGGCGCTTTCAGTGCGCGGCCTCCCGCGGGACGCAGCAACCGACCGCGCGGTCCCGCGGTCGTGCCCGGCGACACAGGCGCCAGCCTGCTGGTCGAGCGCATCAACCACGCGGACCGGCTGCGGCGGATGCCGCCCGAGGTGTCGCAGAAGTCACTCTCCGACGAGCAGATCGGGACCCTTACGCGCTGGATCGAGCAGGGCGCGCCCTGGGACGAGCACTGGTCCTTCGCCGCCATCGAGCGGCCGGCGCCGCCCGCGGTCGACGACGATGCCTGGGCCCGCGATCCGCTCGACCGCTTCATCCTGGCGCGGCTCGAAACGGAGGAACTGACGCCCGCCGAGGAGGCCGACCGCCACACCCTGGCCCGGCGCGCCGCCCTCGACCTGACCGGACTTCCGCCCGATCCGGGCACGCTCGCGACCTTCCTCGACGACACCGAAGCAGGGGCCTACGAGCGCCTCGTCGACCGTCTGCTCGACTCGCCCCACTGGGGCGAGCACCGCGCCCGCTACTGGCTGGACGCGGCCCGCTACGGCGACACCCACGGCATCCACATCGACAATTACCGGGAGATGTACGCCTACCGCGACTGGGTGATCAAGGCGTTCAACCGGAACCAGCCGTTCGACGAGTTCACGGTCGATCAGATCGCCGGCGACCTGCTGCCGGATCCGACCCTCGACCAGTTGATCGCCACCGGCCTCCAGCGCAACAACATCACGACGAACGAGGGCGGCGCCGTCATCGAGGAGTACGAGGCGATCTACGCCAAGGACCGCGCGGAGACGATCGGCAGCGTCTTCATGGGGATGACCGTCGGCTGCGCGACCTGCCACGACCACAAGTTCGACCCGATCAGCCAGCGCGAGTTCTACGCGCTGACCGCGTTCTTCCGGAACACGACCCAGTACGTCATGGACGGCAACATCTCCGACCCGCCGCCGACCCTGGTGGTGCCCCACGAAGATGACCGCGATAACTGGTACCGCCTGCGCGAGGAGGTCGGCGAGATCGAGGACGCGATGGCGGAACGCCCGGACGCGATGGAGGCGGCGTTCGAGGAGTGGCTCGGCGCCGGCGCCCACCAGTCCATCGAAGCTCCGCTGGGGACGGCCTCCGAGCTCCTGCGGCTCGACCTCGACGGCGAGGAGCCGGCCGCGATCCTGAAGGGCGAACGGCAGCCGCTCGCCTCGTCACAGGGGATCCGCATCGAGCCCGGCCCGAAAGATCTGCCCGCGGTGCTCTTCGACGGAGAGTCCTGGGTCGAGCTGCCGAACCTCGAACTCGACACGGACTCGCCGTTCTCGCTGGCCCTCTGGGTCCGCATGCCGGAGGCCGAGGGCACCTACACGATCGCGAGCCAGTACGACCCGACCGACGGCAACCGCGGCTGGGCGATGACCCTGGCTGCACGGGAGCTTTACTTCGGCCTCTACGGCGATCGAGCGGGACCCGGCCGGGGCGTCACCAGCATCCTGATCAACCCGAACAACACGCAGCGGCTCACTCCCGGCGAGTGGACCCACATCGTCGCCACCTACGACGGCTCCGGCGAACGCGGCGGCATGCACATCTACCGCGACGGTGGTCGCGTTCCCGAGCAGGGCAGCGAGTACTTCAGGAAGGTCGAGGGCCGCATCCGCACCGACCGGCCGTTCTACCTCGGGCGGGGCGACGTGAGGGACGACGGCAAGCCGCGGACGCTGGCCGGCGGCGCCGTCGCCGACGTGCGCGTCTTCGACCGCGTCCTGTCCGTAGAGGAAGCGAAGGTCGTCTCGGAATGGAGTGCGCTCCGGACGGCTGCCGCCAAGGCGCCGGTGGCACTCGACACCCCCGAGCGCGAGGCGCTGCGACGCTCCTACCTCAAGACACACGACGACGAGTGGCGCCGGCTCGCCTCCCGCCGGCTCGAGATCGAAGCGGAGTGGCGCGAACTCCGCCGCCGCGGCACCGTCACGCACGTGATGCAGGAGCTTCCTGGAAGCGAGGCGGCGGCCCACGTCCTGTACCGGGGAAACTACGACCAGCCGCGTGAGCGAGTGCTGGCGGGCACGCCGGCCGCGCTGCCGCCGATGCCGGAAGACCTGCCCCGCAACCGGTTGGGCCTCGCCCAGTGGCTGGTGGACGAGACGAACCCGCTGACGGCGCGAGTCACCGTCAACCGCTTCTGGCAGCAGGTCTTCGGCACCGGGCTCGTCACGACCAGCGAGGACTTCGGCGCCCAGGGCGACGTGCCGACGCACCCCGACCTCCTCGACTACCTGGCGACCGAGTTCCGGGAGTCGGAGTGGGACGTCAAGGGCTTCTTCCGGCGGCTGGTGACGTCGTCGACGTACCGGCAGGCGGCCACCCTGACGCCGGACAAGCTGGAGCAGGATCCCGACAACCGCCTGCTGTCGCGCGGCCCCCGCTTCCGCATGGACGCCGAGATGGTCCGTGACACGGCGCTCGCCGCCAGCGGCCTCCTGGTGCGCACGATCGGCGGTCCGAGCGTCAAGCCGTACCAGCCGGAAGGGCACTGGGAGCGGGTGGCGATGAACGCGAGCAACACGTCCCGTTACCAGCAGGACTCGGGGGACAAGCTCTACCGGCGGAGCCTCTACACCTTCTGGAAGCGCGCCGCGCCGCCGCCGTCGATGACCATCTTCGACGCCGGCAACCGCGAGCACTCGATGGTGCGCCGCGAACGGACGAACACGCCGCTCCAGGCACTGGTCACGATGAACGACACGCAGTTCGTCGAGGCGTCGCGCTTCCTCGCCCAGCGGGCGATGCGCGAGGCCGGTGACGACTTCGACCGCCGGCTCGACTACCTCACGACCCGGCTGCTGGCCCGGGACTTCGACGACTCGGAGCGGACGGTGGCACGACGGACGTACGAGGGCCTGATCGACCTCTACAGCGCCGATAAAGCGGCGGCCAGGCAGCTCGTCGATGTTGGTGAGTCGGCCCATGACGCCGGCCTGCCATTCGACGAGTCGGCGGCCTGGACGATGTTGGCGAGCCAGTTGATGAACCTGGACGAGACCCTGAACAAGTAGCCGGAGGCCTTAGGGAATGGACCCATTCAAGGAAACCGTTCGAGCCGAGACCAGGCGCCAGTTCTTCGGTACGGCCGCGCGAGGCATCGGCGGACTGGCGCTGGCCAGCCTGTTCGCCGAGGACGCTTTCGCTCTCCCCGCAGCCAGGGACCGGTTCGGCGGCCTGCCCGACCTGCCGCCCTTCGCGCCGAAGGCGAAGCAGTGCATCTACCTCCACATGATGGGCGCGCCGCCGCAGATGGACCTGCTCGACTACAAACCGAGAATGAAGGAGTACTTCGACCAGGACCTGCCCGACTCGATCCGGCAGGGGCAGCGACTGACGACGATGACCTCGGGCCAGTCGCGCTTCCCGATCGCCCCGTCCGTCTTCGAGTTCTCACAGCACGGCGAGAACGGGGCGTGGTTCTCCGAACTGTTGCCCCACACCGCGAGCATGGCTGACGACATCGCGGTCATCCGCTCGATGCACACCGACGCGATCAACCACGAGCCGGGCATCACCTTCATCCAGACCGGCCAGCAGATCCCGGGCCGGCCGTGCATCGGCTCCTGGTTCGCGTACGGCCTCGGCAGCCTGAACGAGGATCTGCCCACCTTCGTCGTGATGAACGCGGAGCGCAGCCACCCGGCGGCGGGCCTCCAGGCGATCTCGGCGAAGCTCTGGAGCGCCGGTTTCCTTTCCCCCGAGTACGCAGGCGTAGGGCTCCAGACCGGCGACGAGCCGGTGCTCTACCTCAAGGATCCACACGGCGTCTCGCCGGATGTCCGGCGACGGGTGCTCGACGGCATGAGCGAGCTGAACCGGCTGCGCCACGCCCAGGTCGGCGACCCGGAGACCCTGGCCCGCATCGAGCAGTACGAGATGGCGTTCCGCATGCAGTCCTCGGTGCCGGAGATGGCGGACCTCTCGAGTGAGCCGGAGAGCACCTGGGAACGCTGGGGCGAGGAAGCCCGGGAGCCCGGCAAGTTCCAGAACGCGGCCTTGATGGCCCGGCGTCTGGTCGAGCGCGGCGTGCGCTTCGTGCAGATCTACCACCGCGGCTGGGACGTCCACTCCCTCCTGCCGACGGTGCTGCCTGCCCAGGCCCGCGACGTCGACCGGGCGGCCTGGGCGCTGATCCAGGACCTGAAGGAGCGCGGTCTCTTCGACGAGACCCTGGTCATCTGGGGCGGCGAGTTCGGACGCACGATCTACTCCCAGGGGGCCCTCACCGCTGAGAACTACGGCCGCGACCATCATCCGCGCTGCTTCAGCATCTGGATGGCCGGCGGCGGGGTCAGGGGCGGCGTCGTCCACGGCGAGACGGACGACTTCTCGTACAACATCGTCAAGGACCCGGTGCACATCCACGACTTCCAGGCCACGGTGCTGCACCTGTTCGGCATCGACCACGAGCGGTTCACCTACCGGCACCAGGGCCTCGACGCCCGGTTGACCGGCGTCGAGAAGGCGCGGGTAGTCAAGGAAGTCCTCGCCGGCTGCCGCCGCAGGCGGCCAGGGAGACGCGCCGGCCGCAAGGCCG
>VXUF01000093.1 GCA_009837085.1 Holophagales bacterium | reverse complement strand
AAGCTGAACGAAGCGGGGATCAAGATCGTCTCGTACGACTCCCTTTCGGCCAAGAAGAAACGCAAGCTGCGGGCTTACTTCAAGCGCGACATCTTTCCCGTCCTGACACCGCTGGCGTTCGACCCGAGCCACCCGTTTCCTCACGTCTCGAACCTGAGCCTGAATCTGGCAGTGGTCATCGACGACGGCAGTCATGGTGAGCGCTTCGCCCGCGTCAAGGTGCCGCAGGTACTGCCGCGGCTGGTGCGAGCACCGGGCAGCAGCCGCGACGAACTCGGCCTCGAGTCGGGGCGGGGCAGATTCGTGTGGATCGAGGAGCTGATCGCGGCCAATCTCGACCTGCTGTTCCCCGGCTTCGAGATCGCGGCCGCCTACCCGTTCCGGGTCACGCGAGACGCCGACCTGGAGGTGGAGGAGGACGAGGCGGGCGATCTTCTGACGGCGATCGTCGAGGTCGTCGGGCAGAGGCACTTCGGTTCCGTCGTGCGCCTGGAGGTACGCGAGGACATGCCGAAGCGCATCCGGGCGATCCTGGAGCGGAACATGGGGTTGGCGCGGTTCCAGGTCGACACGTTGCCGTCGCCGCTCGGCCTGGCCGACCTAAGCGAGATCGCCTTCCTCGACCTGCCCGAACTCCGCGACAGCACGATCCGCCCCGTGCGCCATGCGGCGCTCAGGAGCGACGAGTCCCTGTTCGAGGCGATCCGCCGGCGCGATCACGTCCTCTATCACCCGTACGACAGCTTCTCCCCGGTCGTTCGGCTGCTGCATGAGGCGGCGGCCGACCCGGACGTGATCGCGATCAAGCAGACCCTCTACCGTGTGGGGGCGAACTCGCCCGTCGTCGAGGCCTTGATGGAGGCGCGGGAGAAGGGAAAACAGGTTTCGGTCCTGGTCGAGTTGAAGGCGCGCTTCGACGAGGAGTACAACATCGGCTGGGCGCGGGCGCTGGAAGCCGCAGGCGTTCATGTCGTGTACGGCGTGATGGGGCTCAAGACCCACGCCAAGATGTGCCTCGTGGTGCGTCGGGAGGCGGGCAAGCTGCATTCCTACGCGCACCTCGCGACCGGAAACTACAACCCGGTGACCGCCCGTATCTACACGGACATCGGACTGCTGACCGATGACTCCGAGATCACTTCGGACGTCGCCAAACTGTTCAACGCGATCACCGGATACGCCCGTGAGGAGCGCTACAGCCGCCTCCTGGTCGCGCCGCACCAGATGCGCCGTGAACTCATCCGGCGAATCGAACGGGAGATCGAAGGCCATCGGCTGCGCGGAGACGGCCGCCTGATCTTCAAGATGAACTCGCTGGTCGACCGCGAGTGCATCGACGCGCTGTACCGCGCCTCCCAGGCCGGCGTCGAGGTGCTGCTGCAGGTGCGTGGAATCTGCTGCCTGCGTCCGGGCGTGCCGGGCCTGTCCGAGAACATCTCGGTGACTTCGATCGTCGGCCGGTTCCTCGAGCACTCGCGGCTCTACTACTTCCGGAACGGCGGCGACGAGGAGTTGTTCACCGGTAGCGCCGACCTGATGCCTCGCAACCTGAACGGCCGCGTGGAACTGCTGTGTCCGATCCTGGATCCGGACCTGCGGCAGGCGGCGCTCCGGGACATTCTGGCGCCGCACCTCGCCGACACGGCGAACTGCCGGCGCCTGGAGTCCGACGGCAGCTACGTGCCGGTCGGGCCGGGGGCCGGCAGCGAGCCCTTCGATTCCCAGCGGGCGCTGCTCCAGGGCAGCCACGGCTGGCACCTGGAGTAGCGGCCGGCGTCGGCCGCCCCCGCTTCAGTCGACGTCGGCGAAGCTGGGCGCCCGCTTCTCCATATTCGCCATCACCGCTTCGACCTGATTCGGGGAGCCGATCAGGCCGACCTGCAGCCGCTCCTCGGTTTCGAGCCCTTCGCGAACGCTGACCGTCGAGGCGGTGTCGAGCACCTGCTTGGCGGCGCGAATCGCGTGCGGCGAGTTGGCCGCAATCTGGCGCGCCTGGGCTTGGGCGTCATCGAGGGGATTCTCGCACCGGGGGGTCACGAGGCCTTGTGCCGCGGCCTCGACGCCGCTGATCACGCGGCCGGTGAAGGTCAGCTCCTTGGCGATGTCGGCGCGCACCAGGTGCCGTAGCAACTGGGGACCGGCCATGTCGGGGATCAGACCCCAGACGATCTCTCGCACCGAGAGCCTGGCTTCCGGGTGGACGACCCGAAGATCGGCGCCTAGCGCGATCTGGAAGCCGCCGCCGTAGGCCACGCCATGAACCGCCGCAATCACGGGAACGGGCATCGCGTGCCAACCCCAGGCCGCGAACTGGGCGCGGTTCGCCGGGTTCTCGTCGGTCCGCCGGACTAGTTCGCGCGGCGAGGATGGTCCGTCGCCGCTCTGCTGCATGGCGCGGAAACTGCCGAAGTCGAGGCCGGCGCAGAAGGCGCGGCCGTTGCCGGAGAGCACGACTGCGCGCACGGACGAATCCTCGGCCAGCTCGCGGGCGGTGCTGCCCAGGGCGTCGAACATCGCGCCGTCCAGCGCATTCAGCTTGTCGGCGCGGTCGAGACGCACGTCGGCGACGCCGGCTTCGATGTCGACGGTGAGGCGGGGGCGGGCGGCTACATCGGTCATTGCGATCTCCGGGTGCGTGGTGGATTCAAGGGGCGAGAGCGTACCGCAGCTAGGCCTCGGCCCAGCCTCGCGATCTCTCCACGGCGCGCCGCCAGCCGGCGGCGAGGCGTCGTCGCCCCGCGGGTGTCGATTGCGGCTCGAACTCGCGATCGAGCGCCCAGTTGCTCGTCACGTCGGCCTGGTCGCTCCAGAAGCCGACGGCGAGCCCGGCGAGGTAGGCGGCGCCGAGAGCCGTGGTTTCCGCGACGACCGGCCGCTGCACGCGCTTGCCGAGCAGGTCCGCCTGGAACTGCATCAGGGTGTCGTTGACCGCGGCGCCGCCGTCGACTCGCAGTTCGCGCATTCGTGAACCGGCATCGGCCTCCATGGCGCCGACGACGTCGAGGCTCTGGTACGCCATCGACTCGACCGTGGCTCTGGCCACGTGCCCGGCGGTGGTCGACCGCTCGAGTCCGATGAGCAGTCCCCGGGCGTAGGGATCCCAGTATGGAGCGCCAAGGCCGACGAAGGCCGGAACCAGGAAGACGCCGCCGCTGTCCGGCTCGCTTGCGGCCAGTTCCTCGATCTGATCCGAACGGTCGATGAGCCCCAGTCCGTCGCGCAGCCACTGGACGGCGGCGCCGCCGACGAACACGGACCCCTCGAGGCAGTATGTCGGCTTGCCGCCCCGCATCCAGCCGACGGTGGTGAGGAGGCCGTTCTTCGACGGAACGGCCCGGCTTCCGGTGTTCATCAGGATGAAGCAGCCGGTGCCGTAGGTGTTCTTCACCATTCCGCGCCGGAAGCAGCCCTGTCCGAAGGTGGCCGCCTGCTGGTCGCCGGCGATTCCGGCGATCGGAATTCGCCGGCCGAACAGGCGCCGGTCGGTCCGCCCGAAGTCGCCGCTCGAGTCCCGCACCTCGGGCAGCATGGCCCGAGGCACGCGGAGGATACCGAGCAGTTCGTCGTCCCAGTCCAGGTTGTGGATGTCGAACAGCAGCGTGCGCGAGGCGTTGCTCGCGTCCGTGGCGTGAACTTCGCCGCCGGTCAGGCGCCAGAGCAGGAACGTGTCGATCGTTCCGGCCAGGATCTCGCCGCGGCGGGCGCGGCCGCGGAGCTTGTGCTTGTCGAGCAGGTACGCGATCTTCGTGCCCGAGAAGTACGGATCGAGGACCAGGCCGGTTCTTTTGCGAAACAGGTCCTCGTGCCCCTGCTGCTTCAGTCGCTCGCAGAGGGGAGCGGTGATCCGGCTCTGCCAGACGATCGCGTTGTCGATCGGTTCGCCGCTGTCGCGCTCCCACAGGACGACGGTCTCCCGCTGATTCGCGATGCCGATGGCGGCGATGTCGGCGGCAGAGGCGGATGCTCCCCGGATGGTGGCGCGGGCGGTGGCGAGTTGGGTCTTCCAGATCGCTTCTGGATCGTGCTCGACGTGTCCGGGCGACGGGTAGAGCTGAGGGAACTCCCGCTGCGCGGAAGCGGCGGCGGTGCCCTGGTGTTCGAAGAGGATGGAGCGGCTGGACGTGGTGCCCTGATCCAGGGCGAGGATGTAGTTCATGTCTGCCGGGTCTACCAGCCGAGACCGCGGAAGGCCAGAGCGCCGACGACTCCTCCGGCGAGAGGTCCCAGCACCGGCACCCAGGCGTAGCTCCAGTCGGAGCCGCCCTTGCCCGGGATCGGCAGGACCGCGTGGGCGATGCGGGGGCCCAGATCGCGCGCCGGGTTGATCGCGTAGCCCGTTGGACCGCCCAGCGAGAGACCGATTCCCCAGACCAGGAAGCCGACGAGGAGGGGATTGATGCCCGTGGCGAACACCGCCGACAGGTCGATCTCGCCGGCGAGTTCGGAGGCGTTGGCCGCGATGGCCAGCACGCCGAAGACGAGGACGGCTGTGCCGACGACCTCGGTCACGAAGTTCGCGCCGCGGCGGCGAGGAATCTCCGGAGCGGTGCAGAAGACCCCGAGCTTCGCCGCCTGATCGGTGGTGACCGCCCAGTGGGGCCGGTATGTGAGGTAGACGACGACCGCGCCGGCGAAGGCGCCGAGCAACTGGGCGCCGATGTAGGTCGGCAGCAGGGCCGCTTCGAGTTCGCCGATCGACCACAGGCCGACGCTGACGGCCGGGTTGATGTGCGCGCCGCTGATCCGGCCGACGCAGTAGACCGCCAGCGCTACGGCGAGCCCCCAGCCGGTCGCGATGACGATCCAGCCGCTGTCGTTCCCCTTGGTCCGGGCGAGGACCACGTTGGCCACGACGCCGTCGCCCAGGATGATCAGGAGCGCGGTGCCGACCAGCTCGGCGACGAAGATGTCCATTCGGGTCTCCTTTAGCGAAGAGCCCCAGAATACACTTCGCGCGGGCGAGAGCCCGGGCCCCGAGGCGACCCGAGGAGTAGACGATGGACCGATGGAAGAACCCGTTTTCGAGACAGACCTTCGCCTTTCTGCGCGAACTCGCGGAGAACAACGAGCGCGACTGGTTCAAGGCCAACGGCGAGCGCTACGAGGAGGTCGTACGCGAGCCGGCGCTGCAGTTCATCAGCGACTTCGGGACCCGGATCGACGAGGTCTCCCGCCACTTCCTGGCGGTGCCGAAGAAGGTCGGCGGTTCGCTGTTCCGCATCCACCGGGACGTGCGGTTCTCTCGCGACAAGCGGCCCTACAAGACCCACCTCGGCATCCACTTTCGCCACGAGCAGCATCGTGATGCGCATGCGCCGGGCTTCTACCTCCACATCGAACCGGGCAGCGTGTTCATGGGCGGCGGGATGTGGCGACCCCACCCGGAGGCGCTGCGGGCGATCCGGCGGCAGATCGTTGGGGACGCGGACGGCTGGGCCGAGGTCACCGGGGATCCGGGGCTCGGCGGGGAGCTTGAACTGGGCGGTGAGAGTCTGAAGCGGGCGCCGCGAGGGTTCGATGCGGATCATCCCCGAATCGACGACATCAAGCGCAAGTCCTTCATGGCCGTCGCGCGTCTCAATCAGACCCGCCTGCTCGGCGCCGGCTTTCTGGACGAGTTCACGGGACTCTGCGCCGCCGCCTCGCCCCTGATGCGTTTCGTCTGCCGGGCGACCGGCGTGCCCTACTGAGACTGAGCCCTAGCTCGCCTTGGTGCGGCGGCGGTCGACGGCCGTCGAGAGGTTCTCGAAGGTGACTCCGAGGCGTTCCGCGGTGAGCGCGGCGAGGGAGGTCCGGGCGACGCCGCCGTTGAACTGGTAGGTGCTCCGGCGGGCTTCGTCGAGCTCCACCTGCAGAAACTCCAGACCACCCAGCTCGTGGTGGTTCTCCTCCAGGGAGCGGGCGTGGTCGAGGAAGTGGGTCGTGACGTAGGCCACCGGATCGACGCGCCGGAGCAATTGCAGGACCAGGGTGAAGACCTCGATGCCCTCCGACGGGTTGGTGCCCGAGCAGAGTTCGTCCAGGATGACCATCGAACCGTGCTCCATCTCCTCGAACAGCGTGCGGATGCGTACGAGTTCCCGGCCCAGGCGGCCCTCGACCTGGTCCGCGCTCTCGCGTTCGATCAGGGAGACGAAGAGACCGTTCTGCACCCGCAGGCGGCCCCGGCCACACGGTGCGTAGAGGCCCGACTGGGCGAGGAGCTGGGCGAGCGCGATGGCCTGGATCAGCCGCGTCTTGCCGCCCGAGTTGGGCCCGGTCACGACCGTGATCGGCACGCTGCCGGCAGTGCTCACGGTGCAGGGGACGGGCGCCCGCTCCTGATGCAGCAGCAGGGGGTTCCACAGGTCCTCGCAGACAAACGCCGGACCGGTGTCGTGGTCGGGAAGGATCTCGGGAATGCACATGGCGAGACCGCGTCCGGCGGCGCGGTCCCTCAGCGCGCGAACCGCCAGGTAGAGCTCCAATTGGCCAAGCATCTGAATCAGCGGGATCAGGGCCGGAGACAGGGAGACGTAGACCCGTTCGATCACCCGGTTCAGAAGTTCCCGGTTCGTCATCGAGTAGCCGCCGATCCCCAGCCTCAGCCGGCCCCAGAAGCGCTTGATCGGCCGCGTCCAGAAGCGGTTGTCGCTGCACTCGTCGAGGGAACGCACCTCGACTCGGCGGATCCGGCCGTCTCCGCCCAGGGCGATGTCGAGGTTCAGTTGGGCGAGCTGGTCCTCGTAGTCCAGCAGGGCGGCGAGGGTCCTGTACTCCTCCGTTTCGTGGATCGCTGCCGCCCCCTCGTGGAGGCGTTTGAGACCGGAGCGGGCGGATCCGAACCCGTCGTGCATCAGGTCGATGACGAGGCGGCTCTGCTTCAGGATGTCCAGGTTGTGGGCCGCCGTGTCGACGATGCGGTGATAACGGGGCGTACGGTGAAGCGACAGCAGGGCGAAGAGCTCGCGGTAGAGCTGTTTGGCTGACGCCAGGATCTCTTCGTTCTCGTCCATCTCGCGCAGGATCGACTGCCGGAACTCGATCGTCCGCAGATCGATCGGGGTGGCGGACAGCGCGCGTCGGAGAAAGCGCTCGTTGATCGGGTACTGGACGCCGTCCATCGCGATCTCGAAGCTCTCCGCGATCAGGCGGTCGATGAACAGGTCCTGCTCGAAGAACTCCGGCCGCCAGGTGGTGGGCGGCGTGTCCGCCTCCGCCATCAGGTCATGGAACTCCGTGCCGATCTCCCGGCCGAGAATGGCGAGACCGAGCAGGTCCGACAGAGCCTCCCGGTCGATGCCGAGAAAAGGCTCCCGGTTCAGCAGATCCGGGATGGGAATCATGGCGGCTCTAGCGGCGCAGCGGAGAGCGGCGGCGGCGCTCGTTGAGCGACCGCATTTCACGGTAGGGGGGCACTCCCTCGACTTCGCTACGAGGCAGCGGGTGACCGAGCGCCAGCTCTATCTGGCGGACGATGGGCTTGTCGAGCCAGGTACCGATCGACGACACCACACCTTCGGCGGCGCCGCGGGCGGTCCGGCCGGCGCGGTGGATGTAGTCCTCGGCGGTGTCGGGCAGGTCGTAGTTCAGGATGTGCTCGATGCCCTGGACGTCGATGCCGCGGGCCGCGATGTTCGTCGCCACGAGGATGCGATGGCGGCCGGCGCGGAAGTCCTCGAGGGCCGCGACCCGGTGCTTCTGCGAGCGGTCCGAGTGGATTCGCGCGACGCTGTGCCGGCCCCGCTCCAGCACCCGGCACAGCCACTCGGCGTCCGAGCGGCGCTTGGTGAAGACCAGTGTCGATCCGGGGACCGAGTCGAGCAGCGCCAGGGCGCAGCTCTTCTTGTCCTTCTCGTCGACCAGGTAGAGGCGGTGTTCGATACCGGACGCGGCGCCCCGGGGCGCCAGGTCGATCCGCAGCGGCTCGTCCATGTAGCGCTGGGCCAGGCGTTCGATCGGGGGCGGCATGGTGGCCGAGAACAGCATCGTGTGTCGCCTGCTGGGCACCTGGGTCACGATCCGCTGCACCTGGGGCATGAAGCCGAGGTCGAGCATGTGGTCGGCTTCGTCCAGCACGAGTTCCTCGACGTTGCGAAGGCTCACCGTGCCGCGCTCGGTGTGGTCCAGGAGTCGCCCGGGCGTCACGACCAGGACGTCGGGATCCCGGCGCAAATCGTCGAACTGCGGTCCGATCTTCACGCCCCCGATCAGGCAGGCCGAGGTGACTCGCAGCCGGCTCTTGCGGAAGACGTCGAGGAAGGCCTTGGTCTGCAGGGCGATTTCGCGCGTGGGGCAGACGATGAGCGCGCGCACGCCCTTGCCACGGCCCAGCCGCTGGACGATCGGCAGGACGAAGGCGGCGGTTTTACCGGAACCGGTTTCGGCCAGACCGATCAGGTCCCTGCCCGCGATCGCATCGGGGATCACGTCGGCCTGGATCGGCGTCGGATGCTTGAAGCCGATGTCGGCGAGGACGTCCAGGATTTCCGGGTTCAGTCCGAGGCTGCGGAAGTCCCGGTTGGTCGTCTCGACGTGGTGCTGGGGTATCGCCGGATCTACAGGTGATTCGCCGGCGTTGTTCGGGGCGCTTGTACCGTTCGCCACGGTGGTCATCATACCAGTGCGGCCGGCGCCTGTAAGTGTTTGGAGGTCAATGGTTTCACGCTCATGAGGGGTCATTGGCGGCGGCGAAGGCCGAGTCGTTGCAGGAAGCCGCGCCGCGCAGGTGTGAGTTGATGCGGGGGGTCGGCGCTCCTCGCGATGCGGCCGCCCCGATCGGTCGCCTCGGCCCAGAACTGAAGGCTCCGCCCCCCGTGTTCGGCTCGGGCAATCGTCACCTCGAAGGCGACTTCGGCGGTGCTCCCGTCGCCCGCACCGTTCGCGGCAGGCAGCGCTTCAGGATCGACCGATCCGAGTGCCGGTTCGACGACATCGCCTTCCCCGTCCCGGTCGAACCAGCGCCAGAAGAACCGTACCGAGACGACTTCGTAGTCGTCCCTGGCGCGGACCAGCAGCACAAGGTCCTCGCGACGATCGAACTCGACCTGGTCCAGGCTCGAACCGTCGGCGGCCAGTATCTCGACGGTGGGGCTCCCCCGGTCGAGGTCGTCCAGCAGCAACTTGAGCGTGGACTCCACCTGGGCCAGACGACGACGGCTCTCGGGTGTCCGCTCCATGGCGGAGAGAAGTTCCAGAGCCTCGTGTGGTCGTTCCCAGCCCAGCATCTCGATTTCGCGGATGGTGGCGTCCAGATCGCTCCTTTGCTGGAACACCGCTTCGATGGAAGCCAGCCTGGCATCGACGGAAGCGGTCTCCCTTGCCGCGTCGCCGCGAAGCGACCTGAGTTCCAGCAGCAGCGTCCGGGCCTCTTCCAGCCGGTTCGCCGCCATCAACCGCCCGGCCGTGTCCTCTATCGCCTCGGCGGCGCGATCCTCGAAGGCGAGGCCGGCCGCGAACTGCGGGTGGCGCCCGGCGAAGTCCTGGGCCAGCCGGAGCGCCGCCAGCCGGTCGCTGCCCAGTAGTCTCTCGATCGCGTCGACCTCCGCGGTCAGCCTCCGCGCGTCGTCGACGTAGCGGGATGCCTGCGGGTCCCGCCGAAGGGCGATCATCCGCTCGCGCGACAGCGACCCCAGGGCGCGCCGAAGACGGTCGAGGTCGGCATCCTCGAAGCCGCCTTCGAACTCCAGGGCGGCCTGCAGGACCGGGTCGTTGCCGAGGCGCTCCAGCATCGCATTCATCGTCTCGCGATGGTCCGGCAGCAGTTCTCCGGCGGCTGGACCGGCATCGAAGTCGAGCATCAGGCGTTGCGCTTCACGGAGTCGTCCCTGGGCCATCAGGTCGAGCGCATCGCTGAGCTCGCGCGGCAGGGGCGGTGGCGGCTCGGGCTCCGGGCGGGATGGCAGGGGAGCCGGGACGCCGCGGGAGGCCTCGTCGGAGGCGACGGGCGCGTTGGACGGCGCCGTCCAACGCAGGACCAGCAGAGCTGCCGCGACCCCGACGGCGACCGCCGCCAGGATCTCCCTCGGCCGCGCGACCGGTGCGGATGCGGTTGGCGGCATCCGGCCATCCTAGTCGCTGATAAGGTCGTTTCGCCTTTCGCCGTGGAGCGGCGATTTGGCCCGCGAAGACCGTTCGGAGACCCGCGACCATGACGAAGAGACTTCTTTTCCCGCTCCTGTTCATCCCGCTGCTCGTGCTGGCGGTCCCCGCTCTGGCCCAGGATCCGGGCCCTGCCAACGTCGGTGCCGACCTGCGCGGTGGCGACGTGACCGGGGCGGTCGGTGGCCGGGACAACACACGCGTGTTCGGCACCATTCTCGACTCCAGCGGGAACCCGCTGCCGGATGTGGACATCTGGTTCCAGAACGACAACATGCCGGCGCCGAGGCTGCGCGCCAAGGGCAGGAAGACCGGTACCTACCTCTTGCGCAACATGGGTCGTATCTTCAGTCGCGACGACTACGAGGGGATCACCGTTCGGGTCACGTTCGAGCGCAACGGCTTCCGCTCGGTCATAGCGCGCGTCGCCGTTCAGCGCGACGGATCCCAGCAGCTCTATCCGATCCTCTTCCGGGAGGGCGAGTCGATGGAGCCGGAGGGCATCCGCACGGTGCTTGCCGGAAGGGTTCAGAACAACCGCGGCAAGCCAGTCAAGGGAGGCGGCGAGGTCACGATCACGTCAGGTGACGGCGCTTTCCAGGCGAGTGGTCCGATCGAGAAGAACGGCGAGTTCGCGGTCGTGCTTTGGGACGCTCCGGAGCGCGTGAACGCGTCCTTCAGGATGACGAAGGGAGGCTCTCGCGACGACATCATCGAACTGAAGCCGTCGCCGCAGGCCGACGTTGTCGTGGCCCAGTTCTTCTACCCGCAGATGTAGTTGACGACCTACCAGCGAGGCCGGCGTTCCTCGCGCGGGCGGGCTTCGTTGACGCGGAGGGTGCGACCGCCGAACTGTTGCCGGTCAAGAGCCGAGATGGCCTCCTGGCCTCCCGACGCCATCTCGACGAAGCCGAAGCCTCGCGGGCGGCCGGTCTCGCGGTCGTTGATCAGCGAAACTTCGCTCACTTCGCCATGAGCCTGGAACAGCGCGCGAACCGCCTCTTCCGTCGTGTCGAAGGGGAGGTTCCCCACATAGATTCTCGTTGCCATCTGCTGCTCCTGTTCTCGGCCTTGGGGTTCCACTGTGGATCCACGCACGAGAACGACAGGCGCATCCTGGTTCGCCGCGTGAGCTCTGCACCCACTGCCTAATGGCGGGACGCTAGCACAAAGGCTCCCCTAACCGTTCCCGCGCAGGTCCTCGTAGTAGGCGTCGAAGGTGTCCAGCCGATCCTTGAGCAGGCCCTGGATGACGCCGATCTTGTCGCCGAGTTCAAGGACGCCGTCGGCGTCGGGATCGTAGACGGGCCAGTCGGGCAGACCGTCGCCGTTGGGGTCGCCGGTGGCCGCGAAGTTCACCCAGTAGTCAGCCATCGTGTCGGCGAGCGCCCTGTCGGTCTCGTCCCAGGCGTGGTTGAAGGGTCCGATGTCTTCCCCCGCTTCGCCCGTGCGGTGGAGGTTGTCGAAGGCGTAGACGATCTCCGCCGCGTGGTACGAACCGTACGTCTCGGCCTGGTCCCAGGGCGGGACGCGGGAGAAGTAGTACATGCGTACAGGCTTCGAGCCGGTACTGCTCTGCGTGCGGGCCCAGGTCCGCATCTGCCAGGCGAAGAAGTTGTCGGCCGTGTTCTCGTAGGCGGCGACGTGCGCCTGCTCGTCGTTCTCGGCGGGGTAGACCGCGAACATCGCGTCAGCGTGCGCGCCATACGTGTCCGCGAGCGACTGGCGGTAGGCGGCGACGGTCGTTCCGGGGGCGCCGGCGAACAGGGCGGTCCCCTCGTCGCTGTTGAAGCCGACGATCGTGTCGACATCATTCTGGTCGCCGGTGGCGAACAGATCGTAGACATCCCGAGGGAAGACGTGGCCGTCGTTGACGCCGACGAAGCCAAGCGCTTCCGACCCACTGGTCGCTTCGTAGACCTCCTCGACGGTGGCGGCGCGCATGGCCTCGAGGTCGCCGGCGCCGAGGCGTTCGGCGATGCGAGCGCCCTCGGACTCCGCGTCTCCAAGCCGGGGCATGGGCCAGAAGATGCCGCCGCTGTGCCCGATCGCGCGGTGGAACAGCCCCGCGGCCAGCGGCGTCGCGGTGAGGTAGTTGACGCTCCACGAACCGGCCGACTCGCCGAAGATCGTGACTCGACCCGGGTCTCCGCCGAAGGCAGCAATGTTCGCCTGTACCCACTCGAGCGCGGCGATCTGGTCCAGGATGCCGTAGTTGCCCGACGCTCTCGACTCGTCTTCGGCCGAGAGTTCCGCGTGAGCCAGGAAGCCCATCGGCCCGAGCCGGTAGTTGATCGTTACCAGCACGACGCCGCGGTTGGCCAGGCTCTCCCCGTCGTAGAGGAAGGTGCTGCCGGAGCCGGTCTGGAGGCCGCCCCCGTGAATCCACACCATGACCGGAAGAGCGGCTTCGGCGTGTTCGGCGCCGGTCCAGACGTTCAGGTAGAGACAGTCCTCGCTGCGCTCGATCTCGCCGGAGTCGTAAAAGGAGCCGGGTGGAGACAGTGGCTGCCAGCAGCTCGCGGAGAACCGGGTGGCGTCGCGGCTGCCCTCCCAGGCGCCGGCCGGCTGTGGCGGCCGCCAGCGAAGATCGCCGACCGGCGGCGCCGCGAACGGGATGCCGGCGAACTTGAGCACTCCGGAGTCGAGCGCCAGGCCCTCGACGGCGCCGAGATGCGTGTTCACGGTCGTGGTCAAGGGTTCGACCTGCTCGCCGCCGCAGGCCAGGGTCATCGCGAGGCCGGCCCCCAGGATCGCTCCGCCGGCGCGGCGGGTTGTCGCTTTGGTCGACATCGTTTCAGTCCTCCCTGCCTGGGGCGTTGTGTCGAGTTTCCGGGTCGCTTCCCGGCGCCGGCCGGAAGCGCAGGGCGACGCCGTTGTTGCAGTAGCGCAGGCCGGTTGGCGCCGGCCCGTCGCTGAAGACGTGGCCCTGGTGTCCGCCGCAACGGGAGCAGTGGTACTCGGTTCGGGGAACGATCAGCTTGAAGTCCCGCTTCGTGTCGACGGCCCCGGCGATGGGCTCGAAGAAACTGGGCCAACCGGTGCCGCTGTCGAACTTCGCATCCGACCGGAACAACGCGGCGCCGCAGCCGGCGCAGAGGAAGACGCCGCGCCGGTGCTCATGGTTGAGCGCCGAGGTGAAGGGGCGTTCGGTTGCCTCCCGCCGCAGAACCCGGAACTCGTCGCTACCAAGTCTTGTCCGCCATTCGGATTCGGGGAGGTCGACCCGGCTGCTGACTCGGCGATCCTCGGTGGTCATGCAGCGGGCATCCTATCTTGGGGCAGAATGGACGCCATGACGACACGACGACCGCCGGTGGATCACATCGTGCGTACGCGCGACCTCTACTCGAGCCTGGGCCACGATCCCTATCGATGGGTGCGCAACGATGATTCGCCGCCGTGGACCGAGCTGGTGAAGCCCCTGCGGGAGTGTCGAGTGGGGCTGGTGGGCTCCGGTGGCGTGTACCGGGCGGGCCAGGTCGCCTTCCATCATCGGGATGACAGCTCGCTCCGTGTGATCGATACATCGGTTCCCGTGTCGGAACTCCGCACGAGCCACTTCGCCTACGACCAGACCGACGCCCGCACCGACCCGAACGTCGTCTTCCCACTCGACGCGCTGCACGCCCTGGCGGCCGAGGGCGTGATCGGCGAACTGTCGTCACGCGCCTACGCCTTCATGGGGGGGATCTACTCGGCGCGCCGCGTCAGGGACGTGCTGGCCCCGGAGATCAGCCGTCGTCTCGCGGAGGACCAGGTCGATCTGGCGCTGCTGGTCCCCGTGTGACCGGTCTGCCATCAGTCCGTGGGACTGATAGCACGCCGGGTCGAGGCGGACGGGATTCCGACCACGTCGCTGACTTCCGCTCTCTCGATCACGCGCTCGGTCAATCCTCCGCGCGCCGCGTTTCTCGACTATCCGCTCGGTCACACGGCGGGGAAGGCGAAGGACCCGGTGCTGCAACGGGAGATCGTCGCCGCCGCGCTCGCGACGGTGGATGAGCTGGAGCAGCCGGGCGCCGTGAAGATGCTGCCGCACCACTGGTCGCGCGACGACGACTGGAAACGCGAGGCGATGCTGAACGGCGACACCCGGAGCCATCGATCGAGCAGCCCGGAGTACCAGTGCGAGGCCGACCGGGCGCTTGCGGCAGCCGCGGGAGACTGCCCGACCTGCATCTTTCTGTGAGGTCGGGCGCGTAGCGACGCCCGAACGAAGGTGGCGCCGGGCGATGCGACACGCTCGCACCACCCGGCGCCGAACGGGTCCGTGCCTTGCCCCTTTAGGGCACAGACCCGTTCATATGTACGAACGGAAACAGCCGGAGTTCGGTCTGGATTCCAGATTCTGGCCGTTGAGGGTAGGCCGGGGTCGTGACCTCTGCCTGACGGGAATCTGACCGGCGCCCCCCAGGCGCTTCTGTCAGCTCCTCAGAACGGCTTGTACAGCGACAGGTAGGCAGCAAACGCCGCCAGCAGCGGCAGGATGACGACCAGGGGCTTGGCCAGGGCCTGCTGGCGATACGGCAGCGTGAGCGCGGCGCCGAAACACAACCAGATGACCAGCTTCACCCAGGCCCAACCGGGCAGGCTGCCGCCGAGCATGCCGAAACCTGCGACGACGCTCAGGACCAGGCCGATTCCGTGCATGCCGGCGAGCAGGCCGCGCAGTTGGTTGTCCTCCCTGCGCCCCCCGTTCGCGGCGTGAACCGCGACGCCACCCGCCGCGGCAAGCACCATGACCGCTCCCAGCACGTGCAGGAGCTTGTAGACCATGTAGGGCACTCTCGGGTCGGGTCCTCCCCATGTTGGTGGGGCGTCGGCCTGCTAGCGTATCGACAATGGCGCCGCTTGAGCGACTCGACGACTGGGACGACTTCGTTGCCGAGCTCTATCCGACGCCGGTCGAATCGGGCGGCAAGCGCCGGGAGGACTACCGGGACTTCGAGGCGCCCCCCCGCGACACGGTGCGCGAGTTCTACCGGATGAACCACCGGAACCAGACCTGGGACTTCGTCCAGGACAAGAAGGCGGAGTACCTCACGCTCGACCGGGCTGAACTCCCTGCCTGGGAGGCGCTCGAGTTCCTGAACACTCTGGTGGACGACTCGGACCCGGACCTGGACCTCTCCCAGCTCGACCACCTGCTGCAAACGGCCGAGGCGATCCGGGCCGACGGCCACCCGGACTGGTTCGTGCTGGCCGGACTCGTACACGACCTGGGCAAGGTGCTCTGCCTGTGGGGCGAGCCGCAGTGGGCGGTGGTCGGCGACACCTTCCCTGTCGGCTGCGCGTTCTCGGACCGGATCGTCTATCCGGAGCTGTTCGAGGGCAACCCGGACACGGCGAATCCGACCTACTCGACACCTCTCGGTGTGTACGAACCGGGCTGCGGCCTGGGCCAGGTTCATCTGTCGTGGGGGCACGACGAGTACCTCTACCAGGTGCTCAGCGACTACCTGCCGGAACCGGCCCTCTACATGATCCGCTACCACTCCTTCTACGCGTGTCACCGCGAAGGCGCGTACCGGGAGTTGATGAACGACCGTGACCGCGAGATGTTCGCCTGGGTTCGGCTCTTCAACGGCTACGACCTGTACTCCAAGAGCGATCGTCCGCCGGATGCCGCAGAACTGCGGCCCTACTACCAGGGGCTGATCGACCGGTACCTGCCGGCGAAGCTGAACCTGTAGCTGCATCGCAGGGAGTCGGCCGCCCACGCGGAGCCGGCCTACGGCCGGCGCTGCACTCTGGCCGCCTGCGGCGGCAGCCGGCGGGGGCGCCGGCGCACCCAGTCGCGGCCGACTCCCCGCGATGCAGGCGGCTACTCGAACCGCATCAGCGCCGCCACCGCGAGGATGAGCATCGCGACGACGTAGAGCTTGACCATCGCGGGCAGGATGAACCGCAGCCAGCGCTGGTAGGGGATGCGCGCCAGGAGCAGCATGCCCATGAGCAGGGCGTTCGTGGGGACGATCAGGTTCATCAACCCGTCGCCGAGCTGATAGGCGAGCACGGACGTCTCGCGGCCGACCCCGGTGAGGTCGGCGAGCGGCGCCATGATCGGCATCGTCACGTAGGCCTGGCCGCTGCCAGAGGGAATCAGGAAGTTGCAGACGCTCTGCACGGCCAGCATGCCCCAGGCGGCGACGACGGCGGCGCCGGACCCCAGGGCTTCGGCCCGCTCGAGCAGCGAGGCGATGCCGTGGATCACGGTGTCGATGACCCGGGCGTCCGAGAGCACGACCTCGATCGTGCGCGCGAAGCCGATCAGCAGCGCGGTCCCTGTCAGTTCGGCGGCGCCACTGGTGAAGGCCCTGGCGGTCCGGTTCGCCGACACCCGGCCCAAGCCGGCGGAGATGATCGTCACGCCCAGGAAGAGCGCCGCGAGTTCGACCAGGTACCAGCCGTGCACGTTGACACCCCAGATGAAGACGCCGATCATCGCGGCGAAGGAGCCCAGGATGCCAAGCCGGGCTGGCGTGAGATCGGCGGCGCTCAGTTCGTGTGCGCCGCCGGAGTAGTCGATGTCACGCACCAGACTCTGTTCCGGGTCGCCTTCGATGCGGCGGGCGTAACGCAGGATGTGGTGGATCCCGATCACCAGCATGACGGCCAGCAGGGCCCAGCGCAACCCGAAACCGGTGCTTGGGTCCTGGCCGGCGATGTCCTTGGCGATCATCACCGTGAAGGGGTTGATCGCCGCGGTGCCGTAGCCGATCCCGGCACCGAGGTAGACCATGCCGAGGGCCACGACCGCGTCCATCCCGAGGGCGATGCACATGGCGACCAGGATCGGAACGAAGGGCATGTACTCCTCGGCCATGCCGATCGTCGACGAGCCGACCGCGAACAGGGTCGTCATGCCGCCGACGAGCAGGATCGGCCGGCCTCCAAGGGCCCTGATCGCGGCTCCGATCGCCGCGTCGATCGCGCCGGTGGCGCGGATGACCCCGATCGCGCCGCCGACCAGGAAGACGAAGAAGATGATCTCGGCGGCGGCTTCGAGCCCGCGCGGCACCTTGGTCAGGGCGGCGTGCCAGGGCAGGGGCGCGGCTTCCACCGCGTGGTAGGTGCCGGCCAGCACCTGGCGGCCGTCGCGTTCGTACTCGCCGGCCGGCAGCAGGTACGTGAGGACCTGCGCCGCCACGATCATGGCGAAGATCAGCACCAGGGCTTCCGGAAACCGGCTTCCGCTGGCGGTGGTCATGCGGTCGCTAGCGGAGCAGTCAGTTCGCCTGCCGTCGCCTTCGCGCTTCGCGGCGTTGTTGCTGGCGGCTCTCGATGTTGGCGATCGAGTCGTCCGGGACGGCTTCGATCAGGCGGCGTGTGTACTCTTCGCGGGGTGTCATGTAGATCGCCTCGGACGGCCCCTGTTCCACGATCTTGCCGTCGAGCATCACCGCCATCATGTCGGACATGAACTTGACCACCGACAGGTCGTGGCTGATGAAGATGTAGGTCAGGTCGCGCTCCTCCTGCAGGTCCTTGAGCAGGTTCAGCACCTGCGCCTGCACCGAAACGTCGAGGGCGGACACGGATTCGTCGCAGATGATCAGCTTCGGCTGGACCGCGAGCGCGCGGGCCACCGATATCCGCTGGCGCTGGCCGCCGGAGAACTCGTGCGGGTAGCGCCGCAGGTGGCCGGCCTCCATGCCGACCTCTTCGAGCAGGCGGGCGGCGCGGTCGCGGCGGTCGCTCCGGCTGTCGCCGATCTTGTGGATCGCCATGGCTTCGCTGAGCATGGCCTCGACGGTCATGCGCGGGTTCAGCGACGAGTAGGGGTCCTGGAGGATGATCTGCATCTTCCCGCGCAGGGACCTGAGGCGGCTCGACGGGATCGTGGTCACGTCCTGGTCCTCGAACTGGACCGTTCCGCCGGTGATGTCGATCAGTCGCAGCAGCGCCAGCCCCGTCGTCGTCTTGCCGCAGCCGGATTCCCCGACCAGTCCCAGGGTCTGCCCCGGATAGACGTCGAAGGAGATGCCGTCGACGGCTTTGACGTCGCCCACCTGGCGGCGCAGGAAGCCGCTCTTGATGGGGTAGTAGACCTTCAGATCGCGGACCTGAAGCAGGGGTTCGGTGCCGCCCGCGACCTTGTCGCCGGGGCCGGCGTTCTGGGCGTAGCCCAGGTTCTCGAGCGCACTCTGCGGGTGAAGCAGCCGCCCGCGCCCACGCCCTACGAGCTCGGCGAGGGACTCCGGCGTCAGTTCGCGCTCGGTGATCCGGATCTCGCCTCCGTCGCCCTCGTCGTCCACGTCCATGAAGTCGGCGACCGTGGGCAGACGGCGGAAGTCGCGGTCGAGGTGCGGCCGGCACGCGAGGAGCCCCTTGGTGTACGGGTGCCGGGGGTTGCTGAACACGTCGGTCACCGAGCCGCGCTCGACGATCCGGCCCCGGAACATGACCGCGATCCGGTCGGCGATCTCGGCGATCACGCCCAGGTCGTGGCTGATGAACAGGATGGACATGCCGCGCTCGTCGCGCAGCCGGCGGATCAGGTCGAGGATCTGGGCCTGGATCGTGACGTCCAGGGCCGTCGACGGCTCGTCGGCGATCAGCAGCTTCGGGTTGCAGGACAGCGCCATGGCGATCATCACGCGCTGCTTCTGGCCGCCCGACATCTCGTGAGGATAGGTGTCGATCCGGCGCTCGGGCTCCGGGATGCCGACCTCTTCGAACAGTTCGATCGTTCGCTGGCGGGCCTGTTTGCGGTTCATGCCGAGATGGACGCGCAGCGCCTCGCCCACCTGGTCGCCGACCCGGAACACCGGGTTCAGCGACGTGCCGGGCTCCTGGAAGATCATCCCGATGTCCTTGCCGCGCAAGTCCCGCATTTCGCGGTTGGGCAGATGGACCAGATCGCGACCGAACCAGGCGATCTCGCCGGTCTCGATGTTCGCCGTGCTCTCCAGCAGCCGCATCACCGAAAGCGAGGTCACCGACTTGCCCGAGCCGGACTCGCCGACGAGGCCGAGCGTCTCGCCCTCCTTGATCACCAGGTCGATGTCGTCGACCGCGCGAACGGTCTCGTGCTTGCCGTGGAAGTAGGTGCGGAGCTCCCGAATCTGGAGAAGGGGCGGCGTCGCGGCCGGCGACGAGGACACACCGCTTTCGGTCATCGGCGTGACTCTATCCGGCCCCTCCGGGTTGCGTGTCACAATCTGGCGTTCAGGTTGCCAGGATGTCGAGGGAGGTCGTACCGATGGGGAAGGGATCGTGAAACGGGCGCTGACCTGGATGCTGGCGGCAATGTCCTTTGCCGTGCTTGGCGCCTGCGGCGGTGGCACGGACGGGGGCGACAGCAGCGGCAGCGTCGCCCGAGGCACGATCGGTTTCTCGGCGATGACGCTGAAGAACCCCTTCTTCAAGATCATCGCGGACACGATGACCGCCGAGGCCGAGCGGCACGGCTTCGAGGTCGTGGTCACCGACGCCGAGCGCGACGTGAACCGGCAATCGCAGCAGGTCGACAACTTCCTCGCTTCCGGCGTCGCCGCGATCGTGCTCAACCCGGTCGACCGCATCGCCATCGGCCCCGCGGTGAGGCGGGCCAACGAAGCCGGCGTGCCGGTGTTCACGTCCGACCTCCAGGCCGTCGCCGAGGGTGTCGAGATCGCCGGTCACGTCGGCACCGACAACTACCAGGGCGGGCTGCTCGCCGGCGAAGCGATGATCGAGGCGCTCGGAGAGGCCGGCGGCGACGTGCTCGTGCTGCACTTCAAGCAGGCCAACTCCTGCGTCCTCCGGGTGGACGGCTTCCGTCATGCGATCGGGGAGTACAACCGCGATCGGACCGAGGGCCGGATCGAGATCGTGGCCGAACTCGAGGGCGGTGGCCTGCGCGACGAGGGCTATCGGGCGATGGCGGACGGCATCCAGGCCTATCCGGACCTCGCCGGTGTGTTCGCGATCAACGATCCCTCGGCCTTGGGCGCGCGCACCGCGCTCGAGCAGGCAGGCCGCGCGGACCAGGTGAGAATCGTGGGCTTCGACGGTGAGATCGCGGGCCGGCAGGCGATCCGGGAGGGGAAGATCTACGCCGATCCGATCCAGTACCCGGATCGGATGGGAATCATGACGGTGCAGAACATCGTGCGCTACCTCGACGGAGAGGACTTCGAGCGTGTCCACCTGATCCCGACGGAGCTCTACCGGCAGGCCGACGCGGAGCGGGATCCGACACTCGACTAGGGCTCGGCCGGGCGGCGGTCACTTGCTCGAACTCCATCGGATCAGCAAGAGCTACCCGGGTGTGGACGCCCTTCGCGGGGTGAGCCTGGCGATAGGCGCCGGAGAGGTGCTGGGCCTGGTCGGTGAGAACGGCGCCGGCAAGAGCACCCTGATCCGGGTCGTCTCGGGCGCGGAACGGCCCGACGGCGGGCGGATCGAGTTCGGGGGCGAAGCCGCCGCGTTCGCGTCGCCTGCGGACGCGCGCGAACGAGGAATCGCGGTGATCCACCAGGAGCTCAGCCTGGTGCCGCAACTGAGCGTGCGCGAGAACCTCTTTCTCGGCGCCGGCTGGTCCCGGCGTGGGATCCTGCGCCGCCGCTGGGAAGAGCGGGAGGCACGGCGTCTGCTCGGCCTGCTGGAGATGGACATCGATCCCGATGTCCGTTGCTCGACGCTGTCGCTCGGCGCTTGCCAGGTGGTCGAGATCGCGAAGGCCCTGGCGCTCGAGCCCCGGCTGCTGATCCTGGACGAGCCGACGGCGGCCCTGTCACCGCGCGAGGCGCGGGCCTTGCTGCGCCAGGTGCGGGGAGTGGCGCGGCGGGGTGCAGCCGCGATCTACATCAGCCACCGCCTCGAGGAGATCGAGGCGGTCGCCGACCGGGTCGCCGTGCTCCGCGACGGCGAACTGGTGCACGGCATCGACCGGCGTGGACCGGCCGTCGCTGACGATGGTCGCCTGCCCCTGGACCGCGACGAGTTGATCGAGGCCATGGTCGGCCGCAGTCTGAGCACGGAGTTTCCCCCTCGACTTCCGGGGGCGATCGCTGAGACGCGGCTCGAAGTCCGGGGGCTGTCGGCCGGACGCCGGGTCCGCGACGTCTCCTTCGACATTCGTCGCGGCGAGGTTCTAGGACTCGCCGGCCTGGTGGGCGCGGGCCGGACCGAGGTGGCGCGGATAGTCGCCGGCGCCATGCCGTTCGACGGCGGCGAGGTGCGGCTCGACGGCAGTCGGCTCGACCTCCGGTCGCCGCGGCAGGCGATCAGGAGCGGCATCTGCCTGCTGCCGGAGGATCGCCGGGGCCAGGGCCTCATACTGGGCCGCAGCGCGCAGGACAACTTCGCGCTTCCCAACCTGGACCGCTTCCGGCGCTTGCGGGCTTTGGTCGATCGCCGCCGCGAGCGGCGCGCCTTCAGCCGGTGGAGGGAGCAACTGGACATCCGGCTTGCCCGGCCCGGCCAGCGGGTGGCGACGCTGTCGGGCGGCAACCAGCAGAAGGTCGTGATCGCCAGGTGGCTCGAACGCGGCGCGAAGGTCGTTCTTTGCGACGAGCCGACGCGGGGCATCGATGTCGGGGCGCGCTACGAGATCTACGAGTGGATCCGCCGCATCGCGTCGGAGGGCAAGTCCGTGCTCCTGATCAGTTCGGAGCTGGAGGAGGTTCTCGGGTTGAGCGACCGGGTGCTGGTCATGCACGACGGGCGGATTCGGGGTGAGATCCCGGATCCAGAGCGCGCCGACCCGGCCGGGGTGTTGCGCATCGCCGCCGGACTCGGCCCTTCGGAGGAAACGTCCGTTGCCTGAAGGGGCCGGTGGGAGCGTGGGCCGCTGGCGGCGCAAGTTGCTCGACCTCCTGGGCCGGAACCTCTCGGTCGTCGTCCTGGCCCTCCTCTGCCTGATCTCGAGCGTTGCGACCTGGCGCGAGCAGAACCCGATCACGAGTCGTTCAGGCGGCGCGGTCGCCCGCCAGGTGCTGGAGGCGTGCCCGGCGCCGTGCGCGGTGCTCGTCGTGGCGCGGGACACGGAGGCCGACCGGCTGTTCGCGCGGGCGATCGAGGAAGGCCTCGACGGTTCCGGAGTCCGAATCGCCGGCCGCGTGTTCGGCCAGCCGCGTGACGTGCGGCTCGAGCTGGAGCGGCTTGCCATGGTCGGCGGTTCGCTCGATGCGATCGCCACCCACCGGATCGCGTCCGAGTGGGGGCCGGTGCGAAGCGCCAGGGCGCGGGTGTTCTCGCCGGGGAGCTACCACTGGCCGACGTTCCTGACGGCCCGCAACCTGCTCAACGTGGTGAACCAGAACGCGGACATCGCGATCATCGCGCTCGGCATGACCCTGGTCATCCTGACCGCGGGAATCGATCTCTCGGTCGGCAGCCTGCTGGCGCTGGCCGGCGTGATCACGGCGGTGGCGGCGCAGGAGTGGTTCGGCGGCGTCGCGGCCTCGCCGGCCGGGCTTCTGGCGGCCATGCTGCTGGGTGTCACGGCCGCGGCCCTGGGCGGTCTCCTCAGCGGGACGATGGTCACCGCGTTTCGTGTGCCGCCATTCGTCGCCACGCTGGGCCTGATGATGCTCGCCCGCGGCCTGGCCCTGATCCTCGCCGTCGGTCATCAGCGGCGCCTGGTGGGCGGCGGCGCGGAGGGGACGCCCGAGGCGGTGCGGGTCGATGCGGCGGCCTTCGCCTGGCTCGGCAACGGTTCCGTGCTCGGCGTGCCGAACCCCATCGTGCTCATGCTCGTCCTGTTCGTGGCCGCTCACCTGCTGATGACGCGGACCATGTTCGGGCGCTACGTCTACGCAGTCGGCGGCAACGTCGAGGCAGCGCGTCTGTCGGGCGTGCCGGTGACCGCGGTGCTGCTCGCCGTCTACTGCCTGTGCGGGGCCTTCGCCGGACTGGCGGGGATCGTCGACGCCTCGCGCTTCGAGGGCGGACGGCCGAACGCCGGAGAGCTGTACGAACTCCAGGTGATCGCCGCCGTGGTCGTCGGAGGCGCGAGCCTGGCGGGGGGCCGCGGCCGGATCGCGGGGACGCTGATCGGCGCGATGATCATCGCCGTCATCCAGAACGGCCTGAACATCGCGGGCGTCGCGTCCTACGAGCAGAAGGTCGTGTTCGGTGCGCTGATCCTTGCCGCGGTGCTGCTCGACCGGCTTCAGCCGAGACTTCGCCGGTTCCGACGTAAGCCCTTGTAGGATAATGGTTTACGGGCAGCTTGATGACTCGTTCAGCCCCCCAAGAAACCCCACTGTTGCTCTCCACCGGCCACGAAATCGGTCGAGCGGGAGAACAAAGGTGGCCGAAACAGATGCTGCCGGGGGCAAGGTACAGGTCTGGACGCCTCAGGATGCGCGTCAATAGCGGTAGACCATCTTCGCGAACGCGAAGCCGCCTGGCCGGCCCTACAGGCCAAGAGTAGAGGTTGTCCTAGGGTGGAACCCGAGGCACCCAGCACCGGCTGAGAGCATCGTCCGCCAAGCCTTCTCTCACCAGTCGCCGGATGTTGGCTGCTCGCACGATCCGAGCCCTCTCTCTGACTCCAGGGAGCTTGAGTCTTCGACTACGCCCTCTTTGCCGAGAATCAGACGGTCGCCTTCGTCATCGAGGCGAAGGCCCTCGGCAAGTTGGACGACGGCGGCAGATCACGGACACGGCGAAGGAGGAGATGCGCAAGCTAGCGCGCGAGCTTGGCGAGACCTCGACGCGATATGCCGCAGACGAGCTGAAGCGAACCGCGAGCGCGATCCGAGCGGATCACCGGAGCACCGCACGCGGCCGGCGGGACTCCGTCTGCCTCCCTCGACATCCCTGTGCGGCTTCCTCCTTGTTCCCTGTAGCATTGCAAGGATGACTTCTTCATACAGTTCCAAAGACCCTTCCGGTCTCGTTGATCGGCTCGCGCCCGACGTCGAGCGAGAGGAATCAGTAAGCCGTGCAAAGGCGGCCTCGGCCGCAATCAGGGAGCTAGTCGATGGAGATTCCCTAGTCGGCGACTTGATCCGCATGGACTTCGACGAGGCGCACATTCTGGTGCATGACGCCTTGCGCCTGCAGGTCGGCGGCGTACCGCATGGCTGCTTCCTGATAGCGGCCAGGAGCTCGTCAACCGACGACTCTGGAGCGATAGCACCTTCACTCCTGCTCCTACGCGTTCTTGGTAGCAGTACGCTGCCTAATGACATCGAGATGCAGCAAGCGCGCTTCCAGGCCGGGCAGCGGGCCTCAGACAGCCCGCATAACTGGGACGAGGAGCGGAACACTGACCAGTTCACGCTGCACCAGATGCGCTACGCGGGGCTGCGATGCTCTATTCTGGGGACGCTTCGCATGTCTTCTTCAGTGGACTCGGAAGAAAGCAGGTTGATGTTCGGCAGCGACATCGACAACTTCTTTGCCGGACGAGGCATGAAGATCTACAAGCCCGTAGGCCCGGCGCTAGAACGGATAGTCAACTTCAGCAACCACGAAGAAGCGGAGTCGGGCCGGGTGAAGATCGGCGAGATCAAGTACGCGGCCGCTCTGGATGGTGGCCGCCCAGAGTCCGTGCCGGTCCTCATGACGATGCGCGACGTGATCGCTCAGCGTACGGCTCTCTTCGGCATGACTCGCACCGGGAAGTCCAACACCGTGAAGACCCTGGCCAAGGCAGTCTTCGAACTACGCCTCCAGACGTCCACCTCCGAGCGCGTTGCCCAACTGATCATCGATCCTAACGGCGAGTACGCGAACGATAACCCGCAAGACGAGGGCTGCCTCCGATTTGTTGGCCCCTTCCACGGTGCCCCCGCGGATGACGTCGTGACCTACGGCTTGACATCGCACCCCAACGATCCCGACCGCCGGATCACCAAGATGAACTTCTTCGGAGCACAGTTGCCGTCGCCGAAAATACCACCGAGGACGGCCCAGCAGCTTAACGGCCCGTTGCTGTCTCTCTACATGGGCAAACAGATCATCGACGGTCGTCTCGAGACAGAAGGTGCAGGGTACATAGGTGCCTTCCGGACAACGGACATTACGGCACCTGCGGACGTTGTTGATCAGGGCGCGTACGTTCGCTACTCCCGTGCGGTCTTCGTGTATCGGGCGGTTCTGGCCGCGGCGGGGTTTGAACCGCCTAGTCCCCGAGTCAGCGTAAGTGGACTCTTCGGCGAAGGAGTCCGCCGGGCGATGCGCAACGACGAGGGGCTGTCGAGCTTCGTCGATCAGTTGACCGGCGCGCTTACGTGGGACGTTGCTGCGGAGTTCTGTCGTCACCTGTCCGTCTGGTTGGCGAGTGAGGGCGGCAGTGCGTACAACAGGGAGTACCAAGCCGATCATGACGGTCGAAGCTGGAGCGACGACCGGCTTCTCGGGCTCTTGAGGATCTTTGAGAATACCCGGGGCGGTCAGGCGATCCGGGAGTGCCGTGAGTGGCACCAACCGGACCGCAACACGGACTACACCGACGATATCGTCCGAGATCTCGCCCAAGGGAAACTCGTGATCCTCGACCAGGCATTGGGCGATCCTGTGATGAACGAGCAGTCCGCCGAGAGGATTATGCGAGCGATCTTCACGCGGCAACAAGAGCACTTCACGCAGTCACTGGAGGGCGGCCTGAGTCCCGTGATCGTGTACGTAGAGGAGGCACACACGCTCCTGCCTCGCGGTAGCGAAGACGACACGCGCAACATTTGGGCTCGGACGGCCAAAGAGGGCAGTAAGTTCAACATCGGCCTCGTCTACTCAACTCAAGAGCCTTCCTCCATTCAGCGCAACATTCTGCGGAACACAGAGAACTGGTTCATCGCCCATCTCAACAACAGCGGTGAGACCCGGGAGCTGGACCAATACAACGACTTCTCGGACTTCTCGGCCAGCATCCGGCGGGTCAAGGAGGCAGGTCTGCTAAAGGTGCGAACGATGTCGAGTCCCTACACTCTGCCGGTGAAGATCGATCGCTTCGTCGCACCGACGCAGCGTGGGTGATGCCCTACCGCAACGAATACGCTAGCGGCGACTCGCTTTGGCGGCTCGTCAACAGCGAAAGCGTCAAGGACTTTGAGGGCGTCATCCGACGGGGTGGGCCTGGAGAAGCAGCAGCGCCGCCGAGAACGCTGACTCCCCCACGGGGGCACGACCGAATCACTCGCATCATCGTCATCGACGGGTCGACTGTCAGTAGTGCGGTTCGCTCTGGGTATCCAGGAGCCGAGGCAGCGCTGCTACAGCTTGCCGCGGTGGTAATCGACCTCACGGCGTTGAGGGAGATCCCGGCCGGCTCAATCCCCCGTCCAAGTGTGATGCGCGAGATGGAAGACTGCACGACCCTTGATGCCGTACTTCCGGGCAGGAACGTAGTTCGTCGCGACGTCGCCGACGACACGCCTCGACAGTTCTTTCGGTTCACGATTCACGACGTGCTGGCCGGAAGGAGAGTGGACAGCGAGCACGAGACGTTGGTTGAGACCATGCGTGCAATCACGCCTGCGCATGGGCGCTTCAGGTGCCCCGCCGAGGATTGCAATGAGATCATTCCGGCCGTTGAGGGATCGGCTAGATGCCCCTGTTTGCGACAAGAGTTACTGTTCGAGACCGACAGCCTCCGCTTGCATGAGCGGTTCGAGGACCACGGCTCCTCAGCCCAAGCGTACACAGCGACACAACAGGTCGTCGAACATCTTGCCATGATCAACATCATGCGCATCTTCGAACGTCGAGGTTGGTGGAGCGCGTTTCGCACAACTGCCTTCGTAATGGACGGTTCCCTGGTTGTCTACGGCATGCCCGCATGGCTGAAGAGTCATCTTCAAGCTGAAGTGACGCGCTTGCACGACCGGGTCGTGGAGCGCGGCGGGCCAGGCGTGTTGCTGTTCGGGATCGAGAAGAGCGGCATGTTTCTCGACCACTTGAGGGCCCTAGACCAGAGCGATCCTAACGGTCCGCGGGCCGGAATAGCGGCGGGTTCGGCGCTCGCTCCGGATCGCGAGTACACACACCGCCATATCGTCTTGCGCGGTCCGGACGCTAGGGCGCATGGCCACGTCACGGACTACGGACGGCGCGTAATGTACAAGAACAGTCTGGGCCAACACTCGGTCGTGATGACACCCATCGTGAACGAACAAGGGAACAACAGGGACTGCGTCGACGAGGCGGCGTTCCCGCGGCTCGGAGAAGCGCTCGATATCATGGACGAGTTCTCGACCTACCTCTACGAAGACGGTTTCGCCCCGCTCGTGCGTGCTCACGCCCATGCCGCCATACCGCTAAGGACCGGCATCGGTATCCTCACTCAACTCTTCGAAGAGGGGTGAGCGCGCGCGATCAACGGGGAGTGCCGCCCCTGACTGGCTTTCGCACGGCCGAGAGTCGCTGGGCGCGGCTCGGCCCCTACTACGCCATGTTCCCCGTTGAGTTCGCGCGGCAGGTGGTGGCAGCGTTCAGCGAACCTGGCGACAGGGTTCTAGACCCGTTCTGCGGTCGCGGTACCGCCCCCTACGTCGCCATGGTGTCTGGCCGGGGTGCTGCCGGTTGCGACGTCAACCCTGTGGCGTGGTTGTACGCAGCCGTGAAGACGGACCCCCATCCCTCCCTCATCGAGGTGCTTGGGCGGATCGAAGAGGTCGCCAGGGCTGTTCAAAGAAAGGACTGCCGGCCGAGAGACGAGTTTCAGACCCTCGCTTTCGGGCGCCGGGCGTTGGGCTTCATCAACGCGGCACGTCGCGAACTCCAGTGGCGCACCAGCGGTCTAGATCGCACAGTATCGGCGCTGCTCGTCCACTATCTCCACGCCAAGCTGGGGCAGGGCCTATCCAACCAGTTGCGCCCCACGAGAGCGATGTGTCCCGACTACTCCGTGCGTTGGTGGCGGAAGCGTGGTCTCACTACGCCGCCGGACGTCGATCCAGCCGCCTTCCTCGGAGCTAGGGCGGCCTGGCGCTACGCGAAGGGAGTCCCGAGATACGCTGGCTGCGCCAGCGTGGCGCTCGGCGACGCAGCCCACATGCTGCCCCACATGCCGGCCTCAGCCGGCTTGGTTCTCACCTCTCCACCCTACATAGGGGTGACGAACTATCGAGCGGACAACTGGCTGCGCCTATGGGCACTAGCGGAGGGGCCGGCGCGCCCGAATTGGTCAATCGACCAGAAGTTCTGTAGCGCCCAAAGATATGAGTCGATGCTGGACACTGTACTGCGGGTTGCACACAGTCGATCCCGCGAAGATGCCGTCTGGTGCCTACGCGTCGATGCTAGAGAGCGAACGCTCAACGTCGTTCGCCGAGTCATGACCCGCCTGCTACCGGACTACCGGACCTATGAGCGGCCTTCTCCCTCGCCGCGACGCACCCAGACCAGGTTGTACGGTGACGACCGTAAGAAGCCGGGCGATGTCGATCTCGTGTATCTGCATCGCTCCCGCCGCGAACCGACGTTCTTGAGGAGCTTTCGGCTTGTTCGGGTGCTTGCTCGACGCGAGCTCGACTCGGGCTATGCACACGCCGCTGGCACTTAGACCGCGGGTGCGAAGACAGCGTGGCAAGGCGGTACCGGTTTTCCGACCTGAGAGGAGTAGCACGGCCGGAAGGCGAGTGGACGTGGCGAAACGGAGAAGGGACGTGGCACATCATAGGGGTCTAGGACTCGCCGAACGCCGCTAGAGAGACCCTCGCTGGCCTTCACCTCACACTCCCACAGCACTAGGTAGTCCCAGCCCAACTCAGCCAGCCGCTTCTACTGGCACCGGAAGTCCGCCTGGATCCGGGCTTGCGCATAGCCTCTGGGGGCCAGAGTGTGGGACCCCAGGGCACTACATCTCCATAAACCATTGAGGAATAGGGACTTCAGCCGCTCCGTGTAGCCAGTATGGACCTGCGACCCAAAGCCGGCTAGAGTCCCCGCCTTACTCGCGACCAGTTCACGAAAGAACCCCCCGAGATCCGAACTAGCTCTCGGTTCTTCCGGGGCGCTCGACCGCATGTAGCGCCGGGCAGCAATCACACCGATCCCTCCGCAAAGCCCTGGACTCGAGAATCGATCTCGAACACCCCACGCATGAATGACCACTCCTACAGTTGGAAGAAGGACCTCGAAGGACCTGCCCTCCGAATCGCTGAATCGGACGATGACAGGCTGCGTGTCCTTGCGGGCCCGGGCACAGGCAAGACCTACGCAATGATGCGACGCGTCGCACGGCTGCTGGAAGAGGGTCAGGATCCAAGACGTGTGCTGGCTGTGACCTTCACGCGAAACTCGGCGGCGGACCTTGTCGACGCGCTAAGGGATCTCAACATCGAAGGGTGCCGAAAGGTGCGCGCAGGCACCCTCCACTCATTCTGCTTCTCTGTGCTGAGTCAAGCGCAGGTTCTACCGCTTCTAGGCAGAGTGGCGAGGCCGGTGATCAGTTACATGAAATCCGGATGCCTGAGATTCGAAGCCGAAATGACACTGCACGACCTACATCAGTTCGGCGGCAAGAGGTACTGCACAAACCAGATTCTGGCATTTGAGGCAGCTTGGGCAAGGCGTCAAGACGATATTCCTGGTGGGCCGACGTTCACGTTCGACCAGCACTTTGAACGGAGCTTGAAAGCGTGGCTTCGGTTCCATCGATCCGTGTTGATCGGGGAGCTAGTACCGCTTACACTAGACTATCTCAAGACGAACCCAGTAGCACCAGAACTGGCGGCTTTCGACCACGTCATAGTGGACGAATACCAGGACCTTAATCGCGCGGAACAGGAGCTCTTGGACGAACTAGTGAGGAACTCCAACGTAACGGTCGTGGGAGATCCGAATCAGTCGATATACAGCTTCCGGTACGCGAATCCTGAGGCCATCACGAAGTTTGACGAGCGACACTGCACCACCCAGGATGAGACGATCGAGGAGTGTCACCGCTGCCCCAGACGTGTCGTTACGCTGGCGAACCACCTGATGACCTACAATCCGAACTCGGAGAGCACCCGTTTGAAGGCCTTGCCAAAACGACGGAAAGGTAGAATTTTCATCGTTCAGTGGGAAGACATGGCACAGGAGGCGGAGGGACTCGCAGCGTACGTGCGCGAACTCGTGGAGCAGCGCGGTATCAGACCGAAGGACGTCATGGTTCTATGCCCGCGGCGGGAGATCGGATACGGAATACGGGACTTGCTGAAGGGTTGGGATGTTCCAGCACATAGCTTCTTCCATGAAGAGGCTCTTGATTCCACCTCGGCCCAAGAAGCGTTTTGCTTGCTGACCCTTCTGGCGGACGAGGATGATCGAACTGCCTTGAGGTGGTGGCTTGGTCGGAACAGCAGCACCGGCCTGCGCGGGGGATACGCTCGACTTCGAGAGTACTGTGAAGCAACGAACAAGTCTCCACGCGGCGCTTTGGAAGAGCTGGCGAGGGGTCGATGCGAGATACCGTACGCCAACCGTCTCCTTCCCATCTACGAGGCACTGGTGGAGCGACTGGAGGCCCTTGGGGGTCTTCCGATGGCGCAACTGATTGATGAGGTCTTCCCGGAGGGGAGTAGGGAGCTTTGGCCTCTACGAGAGGTCGCGCTGACGGGTGCTGGAAGAGTGAGTACGGCTCAGGAGATGTATGCGCATGTCAGAGATCACATCACGCACCCGGAGGTCCCCCGAGAAGACGTCGTGCAGGTCATGAGCCTTCACAAGTCAAAGGGCCTGACCAGGAAGATCGTGGTTGTTGCGAGTTGTTGCCAAGGGCTGATTCCGACTAGGTCCAAGGAGTTGCAGCTCCTGAGATTCGAGTCAAGGGAGCAGGAGCTTGAAGAGCAACGGCGGCTGTTCTATGTCGCGATCACTCGTTGCAAGAAGGTCCTCGTGCTGTCCTCGTTCCGGCGTATGGAGTACGCGGACGCAATGAGAATGAACGCCCACGCCCCTGCAGGAGTGACCACGACCAGCCGGTTTATCAGGGAACTGGGCCCCACCGCACCGAGGTCGCAGTCAGGAATTGAATGGTCGACCAGAGGGTACCGCTAAGGCGCCGGTGATCGGCGAGCGCGGGAACTCTGCGACGGGCAAAGAGTAGCTTTAGGCAAAGGAGTTGTTGTTCAGCCAGTAACGATGGCGGCGCCGATCGCGTCCCAGACACGGTCGTCGCGACCTGGTGAGCGGGTTGGCGAGGAACTCTACCGTCCCGGTCCGGGAAGTAGGAGGTCATCGTTGCTCACAGGTCGAGCTTGCGCAGGAGCTCTTCGACGTCCATCTCGTGGTGCCGCGCAACACTCTTCAGAATGCTCGAGAGCGTCTTCACCTTGATCGCCGCGTGCTGCGGGATCACTTCGTGATGTTCCCCATTGACCTGAGTCGTGATCCGCAGATGGGAGCCTCGCTGTCGCACGGCGGTGTACCCCAAGCGCCGCAGCGCCGCTTGCAGCGCTGCGCCGCTCACGTTGCGGGGCAGCTTCACGCCACGAGAACTTCGTCTCTAACGAAGTGCAAACGGATCAGCTTGGGCCTCGGCATGGTGTCGTCGAAGTAGCAGTCGACGGCCTCCTTGACGTTCCTGCGGACCTCCTCGACGGAGTCGCCTTGTGTGTGGATGCCGTGCCCGAGTGCGCTGGCTGAATACCCACCGTCCACCTCGTCTTCCGTGACTTCGAAGATGATCTCGGTCATACGTCGTCTCCCGTTCTGTTCGCAGGCTCGTTGCTGACGGTGGGCTCTCTGGAGAGCTTTCGGCGCCACTCCGCGAACTGGGCTTCGTCAGCACCCAGCGCCATCGCCGCTGCTCTGTCGATGATCCGCCTCGCCGTGCACTCTTCCGCTTGGCGCATGGGCAGCAACTCCAGTTCGCAGGCCTGAGTATAGGCGGCCGCCAAAGCGGCCCATGCCGGACTGTCGGGCTTGGGAACTCGAATCTCGCGAAGGTGCTCAAGCTGCCAGACTGGGTAGGTGAGGGTTCGGGCACGGCGATTCAACAGCATCAGGTGCACCGGAGTGGAGTTGCACCAAGCGGCAAGGGCCTGTGCGGAAAGCTCGTCACTGACTGCCACGGGGACCCACCACCCGAAGGATGGCGAGGGTGTCCAGACTGCGGTGAGCCGGCCGTTGGTGGTTCGGAACCGCATCGGAAGAAGTAGTTGACTGCGCTGCCCCAAGTACCTCTTCGCCAGGCGGTCCTTGTCCGGCTTGGGCTGATACCAGACATCGTTCTGACCCTTCATGGTTCGCCGAAGCTGACTGCTCACTGAGTGGAAACCCGCGACTGCGCCGACGGCACTCGGGTCGCACCTCCGAAAGGCGTCTTGAATCCGTCGCCCGGCAGGCCCTACGGCGTGTCGCGTCGCCAAGGGTTCGAGCGCGGGATGCCCTTCAAGGGCATTGGCGGCTTCAGCCAAGGAACCGTCGTACCACTGAACGGGCGTCCAGTCGCCGACTCGCATCCGCTCTTCTGGCCAGAAGGTCCGGCTGCCCCAAGTTTCGCTGCCCGCCGCGATGGCGTCCGCCGCCTCGATCGCTTCCTTGGCCGATGCCGGCATACGACGGAGCGACACGAATTCGGTCGGTGCGTTCTGGGTCGTGCGGCTTCGCCGACGGCAGATGAGAAGAGACTCGTGGATACCGGTGTTCTCGGAGAAGTTGATCCGCTTCGGGTCGTGTGACGTGACGATGCGCTCGACGTGGAAGCGTTCGGCAAAGAACCGTCGCTCAGATTCGCCGGAAGCTCCTACGCAGGCCGTCGCCGGGAGCACCTTCGCGACGGCACCGCGGTCCCTGCGCAGCAGTTGGTCCGCCAGTGGGGTGAAGAACGTTCTTATGCTGTTCGTGGTGATGACTTCGCCGGCGTCCCGGTCGTGATCGAGGAGTTCGTTGCGGATGCGGAGTTCGTGCTCCTGCATCCTCTTCTTCACGTCTCCGGTGAACTTGCGACCGCGCTTGTCGTTGGCGGTGAACGGCGGGTTCATGATCACGAGGTCAATGTTGCTGCGCGGGAAGTCCGCGTCGTCCGGCTCCGCCTCCCACTCACCTCCAAGGACATCGGTTCCCGAGAGATTCGAAGCCATGGAGAAGAGCATGGTCGGGCCGTCCGTGGGCGATCGTAGGATCTCCAGTGACCCGGCTCGCACCTCACCGTCGTCCTGGAGCCCGTGCCGCATGGTCAGGAGATTCATCTGCTCGTAGTTGACTGACGGGGCACCGAGAGTGAGGTTGCAAGCGGCGAGCTGAACGCCGTGGCGGTTGATGTCCAGCCCGCACAGCACGTCCTCGACCAGGGTTTGGTGCAGGGCCTCGTCGTCTCCCTCACCCAGCGCACCGTTTTCCCGCATCCGCGCCTTGATCGTGCGCAGCGCCGCCATGAGGAGGGTGCCAGTACCGCAGGCCGGGTCGATGATCCGCAATCGTCCCACAGCCTCCGCGTCGGCCCAGTCCACGAAGGTCTCGTCGAGCGCTAGCCGCGCGAGCATGAGGGCGGAGAGATTGTTCGTGTAGAAGGCGCCGTCGCTCTTCGCTGAACCCAGAATCCGGTGGTAGAGCGGGCCGGCGTGGTCGTAGCCGAGATCGTTCAGGCTGTCCGCGAGATTGTCCGCGCACTCCGAGAGGCCGCGTAGTGCGGCTTGAATGCTCTTGCTGGCCGGAAGCGCCTTGAGTGTGGCGAGCGCAGGCACAAACACCGGTCTGTAGTCTTGCTCTAGGATCGTGCCCCACGACGCCCGTAGCACGCTCGACGGGTCGTCTGTGGCCCCGACCCGCCCGAGGCCAGGGAGCATCCTCATGTTCGGAATGTCGCGCAGACGGCGGTGCATCAGGCAGGCATTGCACAGAAGCAGTGCAGCGACGATGCGAACGGCCTTCTTGTCCTGGTCGTTGTCGGACGGCAGGTCCAAGGCGTCGGCGAGAGGCTCCTCAACTTCCTCGGTACGGAAGATCTCCGCTGCCCGCTGCACTGCCCGGGCGATCTCGTCGGCGACCAGCTTGCCGGGCTGTCCCAGGCCCGACGCTGCGGCGACGTGGGCGAAGATCCCCTCGTCAGCCGGCTTGAGTTCGAGGTCGGCGAACAGGTCGGGGTGGTCGTCGTCGCGCGGGTCGCCCGGAGCATTCGGTCGTGGCGGCTTCGGTTCGTGTACCTGGACGAAGCGAGCGATGTCCTCGTGCAGCCTTTCGTCGTGTGCCTGCAGGGCCCGCAGCACCTTGCCCAGGGTGTGGTAGCCCTCCGGGCTGTTCTGTAGAGCATCCGCCACGTCCTTGCCGGGCTGAACGACGACCGGCACCACGATGTAGCCGAAGGCTTTACCTTCGGCCCTGCGCATCACACGGCCGACCGCCTGCACGACGTCCACCTGGCTGTCGCGCGGATCGAGGAAGGCCACGGCGTTGAGACTGGGAACGTCCACACCTTCGGTGAACAGCTTGACGTTGCAGAGAACGCGGAGAGTCCCGTCCTTGCCCGCCGAGCTGAGCCTTCGCAGCGCGTGGTTTCGATCCAGAGCGCTGGCGGAAGCGTCAAGATGCTCCGCTTCCACCGACCAGGCCCTCTCGTCACCCCGGAGGCGTCTCGTCGTCGCACCCTTCACCTGAGCGTCCATCAACGCTGCGGCGAACCACTTCGAGCGCTTGATGCTGTTCGCGTAGGCCATGGTCCGAGCGAGGCGGCCCGGCCGCTCGACTCCTTTCCCTTCACTGAGTCCGTTGATCGCCAGAGACACGCCGAGCACGCGGGTGATGTCGTTCAGCGTCGGCGGTCGCTTAGGGTCGTTCCCGGCGAGATCCTCCAACCGCGTGCGCAGTCCCGGTGTGATGCGGGATTGGTCCACGCCAAGCACGACGACCCGGTAGTCCGAGAGCTTCCCGTCGTCTACGGCGGTCTTGAAGCGGAGACGGTGAAACTGTGGGCCGTACCACGCTTCGTTGCTCATGTCGACGACGTCAATCTCTCTCTTCGCCAGGCGACTCTTGGACCGCTCCGTGTAGATGCGCGGCGTTGCGGTCATGTACAGACGTTTGGAGGCCAGCAGGCGCTCTCCGTCGTGGACGAGCTGGAAGTCCACTTTCTCGCGCGGACGGTTCAACACACCGGTTGTCCGGTGCGCTTCGTCGGCGATCACCAACGCGAAGGGCTCGATGTCGTGGCGCTCCTGGGCCTCGGTGACGCGCAGGAGGGACTGGTAGGTGCAAAACACGACCTTCGTGTGCGGGGCGCCCATCAGCTTGGCCGCGATCTCCTCCGGATTCGAGACGACCGGGCATTCGAGTTCCGAGATGCTGATGTCCTCCTGCTCGTTTCTGCCGCCCGCGTACGGATCGGAACAGACGACCAGGGAGCTTAGGGGCCGAGTCGTGTGGGTAAGCCACTCGCGGCGCGCCTGGGAGACGAGCGCGATAGTCGGGGCGAGGAACAGCATGCCTTCGCCGGCCGGGACGAATCGCTCGGCGATGCGCAGCGCGGTAAACGTCTTGCCAGTGCCGCAGGCCATGATCAGCCGGCCGCGATCGTGGTGCTTCAGGCCCTGCAGGACATCGTCAATCGCCTCCTGTTGCAGCGGCCAGGGCTGCCGGACCGGGCGCTTGATCTCCTCGGCGGTGATCCGCCGGTCTTGGTAGCCGCGGAAGTCGATCCGGCGGATGTTCGTGTCCTGGATGAGACTCTCTGCCGTCCGGCCCCAACGGGACGTGGTGACGATCCACCGCAGGCCGAAGATCTCTTGCTGCGAGCCAGCCAAGAAACTCTGCACGTCCGCCTTCGTCACGCGGTGGTGGGATGCGTAGCACTTGCACTGGATAGCGATCCAGGTTCCGTCCCGGTGGAGGGCCACCAGGTCTACGCCGATGTCCTGGCCGGAAAGGCCCGTTAGACGCTTGCGTTGTGGCCATTGCGCCCAGCGCCAGACCTCTTCCAGTTCGAACTCAGGCTCGTTCCGGGCAAGCTGTAGGAAGAGGTTCTCGAACCACTGGCCCTTCTCGGCCTCTGTGCGGCTGGTGTTGCGAATGCGTCGAAGCAGTTCGCCGGCCGTGAGATCACCCCAGTCGAGGTCCTGATCCGGGGGCGGCGCGCCCAGATCAATGGCGGTCTGCACCGGGAGATCCTGCGGTGTCGTCACTTGCTCGGCGCTTGCGCTTTGGATCTACGGCGAGACGGCAACGAGCGGCTTCGACTGGCTTGTCCGAGCCCAGCTCGTGTGCTCAGTGTACACGGGGAAGGTGAACCATCGCTGGTAAGCTGACTCACGGCCTGCCGCCGAGCCGCAGGCCCCCGGGAGGGGGTTTCTCGTCTCCTTCTGTGGTCAGTAGGAGGCGGTGTTGGAGCCAGAAGCTAGCAGACCCCACGTGCTACGCTCGCTTCGCTCACTCCGCCCGAGGGGCTAGCGAGGGAGGGCCTCCGCCCCCCCTTCGAACCCCCCGCCCAGACATGGCCACGCCGCACCGCACAGCGATCGCGCACTGCCGCGTCACCGCGGCCGAGCTGCAGGAGTGGCGGGCCAAGGCCGAGAGCGCCGGCACGACGCTCTCGGAGCTGATGCGGGCGGCGATGCGCCGCACCCGCACATGGACCGCGGAGGACTCCGCGGCGGTGCGCGAGCGCACCCGTCAGGTTGCCCGCATCGGGAACAACCTGAACCAGATTGCCCGCTGGGCGAACCGCTACCGCGGCGCCGCCGACGCGGCGCAGGTGATCGCCCACCTGGTCGCGCTGGATCGGGAGGTCCGCGAACTGACGCTGACCCGCGATCCAGACCTTGCACCGCGCGAGGAGGAAGGCCCGTGCTGATCACGTTCGCGAAGCACGGCCAGGGCAGCGCGTCGGCCGCGGCGGACTATCTCCTCGCCGACCGCGATCACGTCGGCAAGGAGCGGGCCGAGGTCACGGTGCTGCGCGGCGATCCGCACCAGGTCGCCCAGGTCGCCGACTCTCTGGACTTCGAGCACCGCTACCGCAGCGCCGTGATCGCCTGGGCGCCCGAGGATGACCCGACGGACCGGGAGATCGAGGAGACGCTCGACCAGTTCGAGTACGTGTCCTGGTCCGGTCTCGAGCCGGACCGCTACGCCTGGTCGGCGGTGCTTCACCGCGACGACGACGGCGGCGCGCACGTGCACGTCCTTGCCGCCCGCGTGGAGCTTGAGACGGGCAAGAGCCACAACATCGCCCCTCCGGGCTGGGAGAGGACCTACGGTCTGCTGGAGCGGGCGATGAACCACGAACACGGCTGGGCGCGGCCGGATGACCCGGACCGCGCCCGCAGCACCCGGCCGGGCCGGTTCCCGGCCGACGCCGCCGACCGAGACGCCATCGACGACTACCTCCGCCAGCGGGTCGCCGCCGGTCTCGTCCACGACCGCGCCGGCGTGGTCGCCGCGTTCGAGGAGGCCGGCTACGAGGTGCCGCGCCAGGGCAAGCACTACCTGACCGTGGCCCACCCGGAGACGGGGCAGCGGCTACGGCTGAAAGGAACCCTCTATGAGCAAGACTTCCAGGCCGCCGAGTATCGCGGTCGACTTGAGCGAGAAGACGGCGCAGGACCAGGAGGCGCTTCGAGAGTACCGGCAGCAGATCGCGGACACGGCGAAGGAGGAGATGCGCAAGCTAGCGCGCGAGCTTGGCGAGACCTCGACGCGATATGCCGCAGACGAGCTGAAGCGAACCGCGAGCGCTATCCGAGCGGATCACCGGAGCACGGCCCGGATGCTCGGAATGCTATGGCTCCGGACCGCACTGATCGGGTTCGGAGTCTTCATGGCCATCTGGTCCGGGCTCTGGGCGATGGGGCGGTGGCAGCAGAACCAGATCGCGGAGAACAGGAGCCAGATCGCGGAGGACATCGAGTTGATGCTCTACCTCGACGAGCAGATCGAAGAGCGGAGACGGACGCTCGGCGAACTGAGCGAGGAGGGGGAGTAGACGATGACCGAACTGGAGCGCTTGCTCGCCGCATCCTTGAAGAGGCTCGACGCCGAGCACACGGCCTCCGTCAGGCAGTTGAACGGGTCCGTCTCGCAGTTGAACGGTCGGGTCGACGCTTTGCTGACCGACTATCAGCGACTCGTGGGCGAGTACGAGAGGCTGGCGACCGCGTACACGCGGCTCGAAGCCGACATGAACGCAATCGTGCAGGCGTCGAGAGGACGGTGAACCAGCTCCGGTGGAACGCTAGGGATGACCGGGACCGAGACGGGTTCGATCGGAGCCGCTGAAGACCTGCCCCTGTTCTGCAGGCCCGTTACTCATCACTCAATGGCACAAGTAACCCCGCCCGAGACCTTTCGGTGTGTCGAGCGGGGAGCAAGTGTGCGCAGAGGATACTACGAAGACAGCGCAGACGCGACTATGGCCGGTCGGGGGGCGGGTGAGGAAGTGCTTCGGACGTGGTGTGCTGGACACCGACGGGCAGTCCAGTTCTCCGCTCACGTGGCGTAGCCAGCGATGAACTCGCCCCAGCGTTCCATCAGGCCGCGCCGCCGCTCGAACAGATCGCTTCGCTGATAGGCCCGCTCCGTGGCCGAACCAACCTCGTGCCCGAGCGCCGCATCTGCGAGTGCCCGATCCTCGCCCTGATCGGCACACCAAGACCGGAAACTCGCTCGGACCCCATGGGGACTGGTCTCGATTCTCAACTCTCGGAGCAGTTTGCCCATGGTCCCCGAGCCGAGCGGCCCGTTTCCACGACTGGCAGGGAAGATCAAACTACTCCCGCCGCCTCTCAGTTGCCGAGCCCTCGCGAGCACTTCGAGCGCCTGTGAGGACAACGGGATCCGGTGCTCACGCTTCGTCTTCACTCTGTTCGCCGGGATCGTCCAGACTGCCGCTTCAGTATCGACTTCCGCCCAGGTAGCACCCCGGACTTCCGCCGTGCGCGTCGCTGTCAAGGCCAGGAAACGAACCGCCAACCGAGTCCCGAGCCAGCAGTCGGCGCTCCGGATCTTCGCCATCGCCGCCTCGATGTCCTTCGGCGGCAGGAAGCGATGATGCCCGCCGTGGGGTTGCCGAGGCAGAACGCTCCCCACGGCGCCCATCGGATCCTCCTGACGGAAGCCTTGCGCGATCGCCCACCGCAGCACGATCCCGATCCGCTGCTTGACCGTCTTGGCCGCGGCCGGTTTCGCCGTCCACAGCGGCGTTAGGACTCGCAGCACGTCAGCTGCCGTGACTTGATCGACGGTCATGTCACCGAGCACGGGGAACGCATAGGTTGCGAGTGTCTGCCGCCACTGCTGCTCCTGTCGCCGAGACGCGGCTCCAGCCTTCCAACTGCGACGCTGTAGACGGATCACAGACTCCGTGGCGTCACGGAAGGTCGGGGCGTTGGATCGCTGCGTCCGAGGATCGTCACCATCTGCCGCGATTCGGGCGTACTCGAACGCCGTCTCCCGCGCCCTTCTGAGACTCATAAAGGCGCGCCGTCCCAGGCCCAACTCGACCCGCTTCCCTCGAACGGTGCCGCGCCACGCCCATCGCGCCCGCCCGGAAGACCGGACTCTGAGGATCAGACCGAATCCGCCGGAGTCGTAGTGCTTGCCTGGAGGAGCCTTCCGAACCCAGCCCACAGTGAATCGCTTGGCAGTCAAGTGTCGCCTCCTCGTTCGGCAGGGATGCTATCAGAACCCCCCAAACGACCCCCCACTCTACCCGCGAAACCTCCTGAAACCCCATGACCCCTGTTGAGGGTCAGGCAGACCAGGAATGGCGATAAACCCTTGTAGAATCTACACTCTATGGACATCACCTGAGCGGATGCAGCACCCGACGGAAACATCGGACCGACTTCAGCCGAAGATCGCCTCCAGGCGGGCGCGCATGACCCGGGGATCGACGTCGACTCCGGTCCAGTAGCGGATCCCGTTCACTCCCTGGTTGACAAGCATGCCGAGCCCGTCGAGCACGGTGCAGCCGCGTGCTGCGGCCGCCTCGAGCAGGCGGGTCCTGGGGGGGTTCGGAATCACGTCGGCGATCACCATCGCGGGTCGGAGAGAGTCGAGGTCGAGCGGCAGTTCGGCGTTCACATCCGGGAACAGGCCGATCGAGGTGGCGTTGATCGCCACGTCGACCTCCGCGGCCAGCCGGTAGGTGCCGCGCCAGTGCTCGAACCGGGTCTGTGTCGCCGTGTGGCTGGCGATGTGCCGTGTCAGTTCTTCACCCCGCTCGCGGGTGCGATTGACGAGGGTGATCTCGGCTGCTCCCGCCAACCCGAGTTCGACCGCGATCGCCCGGGCGGCGCCGCCGGCGCCGAAGATCGCGACTCGCTTGCCGGCCGCCGGTGTCGCTTCCTCGAGTGAGCAGAGGAAGCCCTTGCCGTCCGTGTTCTCGCCGATGAAACGGCCGTCGCCGTCGCGGACGACGCAGTTCACAGCGCCGATCAGGCGGGCCGACTCGCCCAGTCCGTCGAGGTGCTCGATCACCGTGACCTTGTGCGGCAACGAACAGTTGAATCCGGCCCAGCCCATCGCGCGGGCGCCGGCCACGGCCTCCGCCAACCGGTCCGCGGGCACTTCGCAGTTCAGGTACCGCCAGTGCAGGCCGTGGTGACGAAACGCTGCCTCGACCATTTCGACGGTCGGGTTCTCGGCCGCCGGGTCGGCGAAGGAGCCGACGATCTGGGGGAGGAAGTTCATGTGGAGCTTGGGTCGAGGGCATAGTGTAGGGCGTTGCGGATCAATCAACGGGGGAGGGCAGCTATGGCCAGACGCTTCGCACTCGCACTTCTGATCCTGATGTTGGCCGGCTGTGGCGGCCGCGAGGCAGCCGATTCCGGCGACGACAAGCTTGCGGAGGGGGCCGTGGCTGAAGCGGCCGATTCCGCACCGACCCACCTCGGCGGCTGCATCCTGCTCGACCCGAAGGGAGATGTCCCCGAGGACGTGTACCAGCATGGCGACGTCGTTGCCACGAATGCTCTGGCGCCCTTCACCAAGGAACTGCAGGTTTACGGTCTCAAGCTCGCCGCCCGCGACGACATCTCGGACGACTACATGCGCCTGGTCGCGAGGACGATTGCCGAGTCGTTTCCGCGGGACGCCGGCCTGGACGCCGATTTCCAGCGCGAACTGCTCGCGAACCACTACCGCTACAACGCCCTGATTCCGGTGCCCCTGGGATACGACTACAGCTTCATGGACGAGGCCGACGAGCGGTGGGCGGCGATCGAGCGCGACAACTCCGTGTGCGACGTGATCATGCAGGACGTACCCCAGGGCCAGGTGATGGAGGTGGTTGAGCACATCCTCCACTACGTGACGGATATCGGCCTGCACTACACGTTCCCGGAAGTGTGGGGAATCGCTGAGGACTCGGAACTTGCCCGGGCGATGGCGAAAGCCGTGGACGAGGGCTACTACCAGGCCGACCAGTACCTCGACATCGAAGACGCGGAGATCCGCTTTCGCGTCCAGATGCAGGAGTTCGCCTATTGGTTCATCACGACGGCCTGGAATCTCCAGGCGCCCTACGGTCCCGTGTGGGAGGAGGAATGGACGATCCGCGACCAGGATGAGCTGCGGGAGAAGCTGCCCGAATTGTACGCGGCGTACGAAGAAACGGCGGCCCGTGTGATGGTCGCTCCCAGCCTGGCGACACTGCGGGAGATCGGTCCGACCCGGGCTGAGGAACGGGGAAACTAGCGCGGCAGAAGACCAGAAGCCGGCGCTTTGCGCCGGATGCCGGCGGGGACGCCGGCGCACCCAGTTTCTGCCGCGCGGGAATAGCGTCCGGAATGGGCCAAGTTACACGTTGCCTGTCCTTTACCGCCCGTTGACCGGGTAGAGTAGGCGGTTCGCATGACGATTCTGCTCCAGAGCCAGGCGGAGCCTTCTCGGGGCGACGTCGACCCGCTGTTCCGGGAGGCGGAGCAGCGTGCTCGCGCGTTCTCGCTGTTTCCGGAGGCGGGTGACAGGCAGGTCGGCGACGGTGGGGCGCGCATCGGGGGGTTGATCTCCGAGCGGCGCATCCGCCAGACGCTCAAGCGACTCGCCAGTCTGGAGGTCGACGAGTACATCCACCGGACGGTGGCGCCGGCCGAGGATCCGGGTCGCGTCGGCACCGGCGCGGTGCTGGCCGCGACGAGTTGGGAGCTGGTTGAAGAGCGTAACCATGGCCCGCTCTACGCTGCCGTGTTCGAGGCCGGGGTCGAGGGCCACAGACGGCGGTTCGGCGTGCTCGCGCAGGAACGCTCGGTGCAGAACGGCGTATGGATGCCGGAGCACCATGAGCTTGCCGTCGATGTGATTCGCTCCTTCGCCCGCCGGGCTCTGCCGGTGGTAGCCCTGATGGATACGCCCGGGGCGGACGCGGGCGAGGAGGCGAACCGCGGCAACCAAGCCCACTCCATCTCGCGGCTGATCGCCGAGATGGCGCAGCTCCATGTGCCGACGGTCGGAATCGTGCTCGGCAACGGTTACTCGGGCGGCGCGATTCCGCTGGCAACGACGAACGTCCTGCTATCGGTGCGCGACGGCGTGTTCAACACGATCCAGCCGCGCGGACTGGCGAACATCGTCCGCCGCTACGACCTGTCCTGGGAAGAGTGCGCGAAGGCGGTCGGCGTCTCGGCGTACGAACTCTACGAGCAGGGCTATCTCGACGGCGTGATCGACTTCGTTCCGGGTGAGGGTGGCGACCGGTTGGCCTGCTTCGAGGCCGCCGTAGCCTCGTCCATCGCCCTCGTGGAGCAGCGAGCAAAGCTCTTCGTGCGCGACGAACCGGCTGTGTTCGAGCACTACCGCCGGAACACGCGACGGTACGTCGACCCCTCCCGCAGCCTCTCCGTGCTCGAGGAGTTCGCCCGCCTGTCGCGCCTGCACAGCCCGGCGGAGCAGGCGAACGTGTTCGGCGTCGCGTTCCGGTACCTGCGCTACCTGGGTCTGCGACGCCGCCTGAGCTCGACGACCGTCTCGGGCTACGGCCGGCTGGCCGCGGCCGAGGTACCGGCCGGAGCGGCCAGGGCGCGCCGCGAGCGGCAGCGCCGGCTTTCGTTCGAGCGCTGGCTCGACAATCCACTGGCGGTTCGCTACGACGACGTCCTGAGCCGGACCTACAAACGCTACGCGGCCGCGCGCGACTCCCTGCACGAAGGACGGGGCCGACTCGCGTCGTTCCTGCTCGGCAGCCGCGAGTACCACTTCAACCGTGCCCGGGCCGAACTGCTCCTGGAGTACGGCTTCCACCTGTACAACCAGTGGAAGGACGGGTCGGAAGACAACTTCGGGCGTCTGCTCACGGTCATGCGGACGGTCGAGGAGGAGGGCCTCGAGGGAGGGAACCCGGCCTCCGAGCCAGGCGACGGTTCCCAGGCCGCCGACCTCACGGTGCTCGACGTGATCCTCCAGCCGCAGCTCCTTCGGCTGTTCCGGCGCGAGTGCGAGAACTTCATCTGCTTCGATCGGCTCTACGACCACATCTTCCTGCACCTGCGCGAGATCGCCAGCGAGGCGCGCGAGGAGAACGTGATCGCGCGCGAGTCGGTTCACCTGCTGTTGCGCCACTCCCTGAACGCGGCGATGGGAGAGCTGACGGCGGGACTTGAGGGTGACGCTGCGGAAGAGGCCGAGGCCCGTCTGCGCCGGCAGTTCCGCTCCTGGTTGCGACACTTCTCCAGGCATCCGCGGCGCGGCCGGCTGCTGAAGGCAGTGGCCGAATGGAAGCGGCTTCAGATGCCGCGGATCTCGGAGCCGCTCTTCGGCCTGGTGACGTTTCTGTTCGAACGCCTGCTCCCCAATTTCTACGAGGACGAGCAGGGGATCCGCGGCTACGACGGCCGCATCTCGCCGCGCAACATTGGAATCAAGGACTTCTGGAACCGTCTCGATGCGGCCTACCGCGACCTGCTGCTCGAGGACGTGCTGGCCGAGCAGAAGCGCAACACGCCGCGCAGGCCTCAGGCGATTCTCGATCGCTTCTTCTACGATGTCCGGGAGATCGAAACGGATCGGATGACGGCCGATCCGGTGAGCTTCCCGGGACTGCGGGTGTCGATCGAGCGAGCGCTGGAGCAGGGTGTCACGCCTTGCGGGACGGTGGCGGCTCTGGCCCGGATCCGGACCGGCGCCCAGGCCGACGGCGAGGACGGTGGCGCTGCGGGGAACCGGGTCGGGGTTCTCGTGTCCAACCTTGCCTTCCAGGCCGGTTCGTTCGACATGGCGAGCGCTGAGAAGTTCTGCAAGCTCCTGCTCCGCTGCGCGGAGGAACGCCTGCCGGTCGTCTGTTTCATCTCCTCGGGCGGCATGCTGACCAAGGAAGGCGCCGGCGCGTTGTTCTCGATGTCGATCGTCAACGATCGGATCACCCGCTTCGTCCGGGACAACGACCTGCCTGTGATCTGCTTCGGCTACGGCGACTGCACCGGCGGCGCCCAGGCCAGTCTGGTTACCCATCCCCTGGTCCAGACCTACTACTTCTCCGGCACGAACATGCCGTTCGCCGGGCAGATCGTCGTTCCCTCACACCTGCCGATGGCTTCGACTCTCTCGAACTATCTGAGCGAGGTCGAGGGTTCGATGCACGGGCTCGTCGAGCATCCCTTCGGTGAGGAACTCGATGAGCACTTGCGCCAGGTCGATTCGCAGGTCCCGGTGCCGGAGGACACGGTTGACGCCGTTCTGCGGCGACTGCTCCAGGAGGAACGACGCGTCGAGTTTCTGACCGCCCGCCGGCGTCGGCAGGAAGAGGCGGAGCTCCACGAGCCCGCGCCGCCGGTCGCTCCGCGCCAGGTGCAGCGGGCTCTGATCCACGCGCGGGGTTGCACGGCCGTGAAGCTTGTGCGCGTAGCGCAGAGGGCCGGCGTTGAAGTGGTCCTGGTGCAGTCCGACCCGGATGTCGACTCGCCGGCGGCGACGATGCTGCGCGAGCGCGACACGCTGGTCTGCATCGGCGGCAGCACGCCGGACGAGAGCTACCTGAACGCCCACTCGGTGATCCGCATCGCCGAGCGGGAAGGGGCCGACGCGCTCCATCCCGGAATCGGATTCCTGTCCGAGAGCGCGTCCTTCGCTGACCTTTGCCGGGGTCACGGGCTGAACTTCATCGGCCCGACCGGCGATGCGATGCGGCGGATGGGCAACAAGTCGAACGCGATCCAGACCGCGGTCCAGGTGGGCGTACCCGTGGTACCGGGCAGCGAGGGCATTCTCACCGACGCGGACACGGCGCTTGCCGTCGCCGAGTCGATCGGCTTCCCCGTCATGCTCAAGGCGGTCCATGGCGGCGGCGGCAAGGGAATCCGGCGGGTGGACCGGGCCGAGGACTTCCGGGAAGCGTTCGCCCAGATTCGCGTCGAAGCGGAGAGCGCCTTCGGCAACGCGGACTGCTATCTCGAGAAGTGCGTCGTGTCGCTGCGCCATGTCGAGGTGCAGGTGCTCTGCGATCAGCACGGCACGGTGCGCGTGCTGGGCCTGCGCGACTGCAGCGTGCAGCGGAACAACCAGAAGCTGATCGAGGAGTCGGGGTCGACGGCCTTGCCGGAGGCGTTGCGCGACGAGAGCTTCCGCTACGCCGCTGCGATCGCCGCGGAGATCGGCTATGTCGGAGCGGGAACCGTGGAGTTCATCTTCGACCTCGAGGACCAGAAGCTCTACTTCATGGAGATGAACACGCGGCTTCAGGTCGAGCACCCGGTGACCGAGTCGGTCAGCGGCACGGACATCGTCAAGGCCCAGTTCGAGATCGCCGGCGGGGCGAGGATCGCCGACGCGCCCTTCGCTGAAGACGGTTACGCCATGGAGGTTCGGATCAACGCGGAGCGTGCGTCCGTCTCGGCGGACGGGATCGACCTCCTGCCCGCGCCCGGGACGGTGACCCGCTGCGACTTCCCGGAGCGTGCGGACATCGACGTGCTGGCGACGATCGACACGGGCGCCGTCGTGTCGCCCTACTACGACAGTCTGGTGGCGCAGGTCGTGTGCCACGGCAGGGATCGCCCGGACACGATCGATCGCCTCATCTCTTACCTGGAAGATGTCGCCATCGAGGGCGTGTGCACGAACCTGCCGTTGCTTCGTCGCGTCCTGGCCGACGAGCAGTTCCGGTCGGGCGACTACGACACGCGCTTCCTCACCGGCTTTCTCGACCGCATCTCCGGCGTTGAGCTGGTGGACGAGGTCGAGCGGTTCGCGGCCGTCGGACGAAACGTCGACCGGGCCGAAATCGAGATCGAGGGCAGCGACGAGCTCAAGGTCAAGGCGCCGTCCGGCGGGCTCTTCTACGCCGCCGCCTCCCCGAACGATCCGCCCTTCGTCCGCGCCGGCGATATCGTGAGCCGTGAGAAAACCCTGTGCCTGATCGAGGCGATGAAGCTGTTCAGGCCGGTGTCGCTCGCGTCCCTGGACGCCGGCGCCGAGCTGTTCGTCGGCCACCCCCGCTACGAGGTGATGCGAGTCAACGCCGCGAACGGCCAGGTCGTGAACCAGGGCGACCTGCTCTTCGTCGTGAGGCCGGCGGAAGGCTGACCGGCGGCTTGCGGCGAGCGGGCCACATACCGGGAGCGCTACGGACCGGGAGGTCGGGGTGCTGAATCGCCTCTTCCGTCTCGACCACCACGGGACGACGGCCAGGAGGGAGATTGGCGCCGGCGTTACGACCTACCTGACGATGGCCTACGTCGCGGTCATCAACCCGCAGATCCTCAGCGAGGCGGGGATGGACCGCGGGGCGGTCTTCGCCGCGACCTGTCTCGCCGCGGCGATTGCCTGCGCCGCGATGGGCCTGTACGCGAACTACCCGATCGCGCTGGCTCCGGGAATGGGGATCAACGCCTACTTCACGTACGGGGTCGTGCTGGGGATGGGGCATCCCTGGCAGGTCGCGCTCGGCGCGCTGTTCATCTCCGGCGTCTGCTTCGTTCTCATCTCGGTGTTTCCGGTCCGGGCCTGGATCGTGAACGCCTTCCCACGCTCCCTCAAGATGGCGACGGCCGCGGGCATCGGCTTCTTCCTCGCCCTCATCGCGATGCGAAACGCCGGCATGGTCGTCACCAACGAGGAGACGCTGGTCGGACTGGGCGACTTGACGTCCTGGAGCGTCGTCCTGGCCATCGTGGGCCTGGTGCTGATCGCGGCGCTCGACGCCCAGAAGAAGGCAGGGGCCGTGCTGATCGGGATCCTCGCCGTGACACTGATCGGCATCGTCGTCGGTGAGGCGAGCTGGCAGGGAGCGGTATCGGCCGTTCCGTCGCTGGCCCCCACGTTTCGGCAGCTGGACATCCTTGCCGCCTTCGACGCGGCTTTTGTCGGGATCATCTTCGCCTTCCTGTTCACGGATCTGTTCGACACCTCGGGGACTCTGATCGCGGTTTCGAAGCAGGGAAACCTGCTCGACGGGGACGGCAACCTGCCGCGGCTGAGGCAGGCTGTCATCGTCGATTCCGGCGCTTCCGTGCTCGGGTCGGTTCTGGGGACTTCCTCGGTCACGAGCTACATCGAGAGCGCTGCCGGCGTGAAGGCGGGAGGGCGCACCGGCCTGACCTCCGTCACGGTCGCGGCGTTGTTTCTGCTGACCCTCTTCCTGTCGCCGCTGGCCGCGACGATTCCGCCGTTCGCGACGGCGGCCGCCCTCCTTTTCGTCGCCAGCGTGATGATCCGCAACATGATCGAGATCGACTGGAGCGATGCGACGGAGTACGTACC
>VXUF01000088.1:35684-48563 GCA_009837085.1 Holophagales bacterium | reverse complement strand
GAGTTGAACCGGAAGGTGCTGTGGAATTCCCGACTTACTCTGTACGCGCGCCCGTACGAACTTCGACGCGGATTCCTCGTCGTAGTATGAGATTTCCAGGATCGGAGCTTGATACTTGTCCGCCAGGAGGAGCCAAGCATGGTCCACAGCATCGGTGCGACCGAACAGGATCGTGGGAAGGGGTGTCATCTCTGACAACCGAACTACATCTCGCAGAAAGGCATCGAATGACTCGCTGTTGACCTTCAGGCGAGCCTCGTCGAGGCCGTCGATCAAGAGGGCAACAGTTCCCTGGGACCAGCCCTCCATGAGGTCGGATTGGAACAGGCCTCCGCTTAGCGTGTGCTCTCCGACGGGGCCCGCGGTCGCGAGATCGATGTAAACGGAGCCAGTGGCCCATGAAATCTGCCGCGCCAACGTGGTCTTTCCAACCGCTCCGGGCGCAGATACCAGAATGACTGGTGCAGTATCAACGGCCTCGGCGCCGGCATGGAGTGTAATCGGAGCTTCTTGGAACGCTGGGAGGCCTTTGTCGATGCACGTCCAGCCCTTTGCTAGTTGCCTGTGGATCGGCTTGGCGTGGTCTAGTAGAGGTATCCAGAAATCTTGAATACTGAAAGCGCCGTTAGCTATAGGGGTTCTTTTCGTCATGCTTAGAGTCCTCTGAAGTCGGGCTTTGCGAAGCTCGCGTCGGTGATTGGGCGGAGTGCAAGGGCGTGACTCACCACACCGGTTGTTCGGTACTCGCCGGCGTGCGCCTCGGTCGGCGGTCCTTAGCGCCGGTCACCAAGCAGAAGAGGGCTTGGACGAGGCCCGGACTGCAGAGCGCGCCAGTTCGTCGGACCCGGCGATCTCAGATCGGAGTTGATTCATCGGGTGTTCTTGGCTCGAGGTCGCGGTAGTGTCCTAGTAGACGACCTGGGCCGCGAAGGCTCTGCAGATGAGCGCGAGTCTTCGGGTGGCGCTTTTCGGTGTGCGGTCAATTGCGCTTGGCTCCCAGCGGCCTCCTGCGGCCGACGGCGCCGAGCTTAGCCGCGCTGACCTCGAGGGTCCAACCGGAGTCCTTCGGAAGACGGGCACCGTCCAGCCCTACTCCAGGCAGACCCTTGGTTGGGCGCGTATTGTCGCAGACTAACGGGATGTCGTTACTAACGGAGGACGCAGAGTCTTCGAGGGTTTGAGAGAGTCGTAGATCAAGTCCGGGCGAACCGGGGGAGCACTCGACTCCTGGAGCCGCGAAGCTCAGCGGTTCGAACTCGGCGCTGATCGCGGGTAGGCCCTCGACCGGCCTTCGGTCCTCCGGTGAACGACGGCGCATACCTGGTCGGCACGCAGCCGACTGAGCCCCACATTGCGGCGCACGGGGTCGCCTTCGCTCTCCGGAAGAGTATCCGGCGAGAGGCCAGGATCTGAGCAGAGGCAGCCTCCCCTTGCCAGACATACGGGGCACCGGTTCTCCTCCCGCCAGCCGGCGCTCCGCTAGTTGCTGCTCGGTGAGCCTACCTGTGTAGGGATTCGTGCGGTACACGCCAACAAGCCTCACAGTGCCTTCACTATCCCCGACCCTCCCCTGCGGGGCACGGCTCATCGCCGGCTCTCACAGACAGGGACGAGGTCGGCGCCGGTGACATGCGTTGCGCGCGGCTGGCGGGGAAGTGCCCTGCCGGACCTGCTGTTTCGTCCGCGAGCCAGTCAGCCTCCCCCGGCCAGCGCCTTGACCAGCCGGTACAGGAACTCCTGTCCTTCGTGGAAGTGGTCGATCCGAATCCGTTCGTCCCGGCCGTGGACCCGCACGTCGTCCATGTCGCCGAAGATGCCGGAGACTCCGTAGACCGGAATGCCTGCGTTCCGGAGGTAGAGGCCGTCCGTGGCGCCGCTCGACATGACGGGCAGCACGGGCACGCCGGGCCACATCTCCTCCGTCACCCGCTCGATCGCGCCGAGGACCTCTCCGGTCAGCGGCGAGGGCGGGCTCGGCGTCGCTTCACGTCTGCGCTCCACGTCGACGCCGAACGGCGCCGCCAGCCGGCGCAAGGTCTCCTCGACTTCGTCCGGGTCGTGGTCTGGCAGCAGGCGGCAGTTCACGTTCGCCCGGGCCAACTGCGGCAAGGCGTTCTCGGCGTGACCGCCGTCGACCAGAGTGGCGACGCAGGTGGTCCGCAAGCGCGCGTTGTACGAGGCTTGCCGCGACAGAACGGCCAGCGCCGCGGCGTCGTCGGGGTCGTCAACGATCCGCCGCATCGCCTCGCCGGTCTCCCCGCCGACCAGGTCCGCGGAACGGTCGAAGAACTCCTCGGTCACCTCGTTCAGCATGACCGGGAACTCGAACTCGCGGACCGCTAGCAAAGCCGCCGACAGTTCTTAGATCGCTTTCTCGCGAACCTGCAGCGACGTGTGGCCGACCTGATTCTCCGCCGCGAACCAGAAGGAAAGGTAGACCTTCTCGGCCGCCTGGACGTTGTTCGAGACCTTGCGGCCGTCCCGCTCCGCTCCGCCGCCACCCTCGTTCAGGGCGAACGCGGCGTCGATGAGTTCCCGATGCTCCTCCAGCAGGAACTCGACGCCGTTGCGGGTCCCGGTCTCCTCGTCGGCAGTCAGGGCGATCACGATGTCCCGGTCGGGGACGAAGCCCTCCCGGTGCAGGCGAATCAGGTTCGCGGTGTGGATCGCGCATTCGTCCTTGTCGTCCACCGTGCCGCGGCCGTAGAAGTAGCCGTCCCGCTCCAGGAACTCGAAGGGAGGGATGTCGGGGCTCCAGTCCTCGGCCAGCGCCTCGACGACATCGAGATGGGCCAGCAGCAGGATCGGTTTGGCCTCCAGGTCGCTGCCGCGAAGCCGCGCCACCAGGTTGCCCTTCGCCGGAAAGTCGGACGGGACCAGCACCTGGACGTCCTCGGGCGGGAAGCCGGCGTCGATCAGGGCTTCCGCCAGCACCTGGGCGGCCCGCGTGTTGTCGCCGCGCTCGCTGTCCGTCGTGTCGATCTCGATGAGCTGCTCGAGCAGGGCGCGGGCCAGCGCCATGTCCTCGGCCGGGGGCATCGTTCCCGAGGCCGTCGGATTCTGGGCAGACGCGTGCGTGGCGGCCAGGACCAGCGCCGCAGCGCAGGTCGGCAACGTGAGTTTGCGGGTCATCCGCGCTAATCTACGCGCAATCCCTCCAAAAGGAGATCGCCATGCGCCAGACTGTCTCGGTCCTCGCGGCCATCGCCATCCTCTCGCTCGCTATGCTCGGCTGCTCCGCCGAAGGCGGCGACGACGCCGGCGGCGGCGCGTTCGCGACCGGCGAAGCGCCGGCGCCGAATCCGCTGCGCGACGCCTACTTCGGCGACCTCCACGTCCACACCCGGTTCTCGTTCGACGCCTACCTGTTCCAGACCCGGACGAGTCCCGACGACGCCTACCGCTTCGCCAAGGGCGAGGCGATTCCCCATCCGAGCGGCCAGCAGCTCCAGCTCCAGAGCGGAGCGTTCGATTTCCAGGCCGTGACCGACCACGGCATGTACCTTGGCGCAATGCCGGCGATGGACGACACGGGGAGCGCCCTCTACGAGACGACTCTCGGGGCGGATCTCCGAGGCGGCGGCGGCTTCGCCCGTGCCATCCAGGGGCTGCGCAGCGGCGAGTTCGCCGCGCTGCCGGCCGACGCCGTGGACCTGGCCGCCCGCACCGCGTGGCAGGAGATCATCGATGCCGCGGAGGCCCACAACGACCCGGGCAACTTCACGACCTTCGTCGGCTACGAGTACACGACCTCGTCGGACGACCGAGGCAACCTGCACCGCAACGTCATCTTCAAGGGGAGCAACGTGCCGCCCAAGCCGTTCGCCTCGACCGATTCGCGGAATCCCGAGGACCTCTGGCGCTGGCTCGACGGCCTGCGTGAGGCAGACATCGAGGGCCTCGCCATTCCGCACAACTCGAACGGCAGCAACGGCCACATGTTCAAGCTGGAGACGGTGGGCGGTGAACCCCTCGATGCCGCGTACGCCGACCTGAGGATGCGCAACGAGCCCCTGGTCGAGATGACGCAGGTCAAGGGCACCTCGGAAACCCATCCGCTGCTGTCGCCGAACGACGAGTGGGGCGAGTTCGAGATCTTCCCCTACCGGATCGCCACCACGCTCTACAGCGAACCGAAGGGCAGCTACGTTCGCGAGGCCTACCTGAACGGTCTCGTGCTTCAGGAAACACAGGGCTTCAATCCGTTCCGTTTCGGCGTGGTCGGCGCGACGGACACCCACAACTCGGCCGGCACGCCGGAGGAGGACAACTTCCACGGCAAGGTCGGCGTCGGCGACGGAACCGGCCAGCGGCGCGGCTCCGTGCCGCTCGACGAGCCGACCGAGGACGGCGAGCCGTACATTCAGAACAGCTTCAAGTACTGGGGCGGCGCGGGCCTGGCCGGCGTCTGGGCCGAGGAGAACACCCGTGACTCGATCTACGACGCCTTCCGGCGCAAGGAGACCTTCGCTACCAGCGGCCCGCGGATGCGGATCCGCTTTTTCGCCGGCTACGACTACACCGACGACCTCACGTCCGACCCGGAGATGATCGCCGCCGCCTACGACGGCGGCGTGCCGATGGGCGGCGATCTGGTGGCGGACGAAGGCAGGAACCCGCGCTTCCTGGTCTGGGCGGCGCGCGACGCGGACAGCGCGCCGCTCCAGCGCTTGCAGATGGTCAAGGCCTGGGTTGAAGGCGGCGAGCCGCGTGAACAGGTAGCCGACATTGCCTGCGCGGACGGCGGGGTCCCGTCGGGCGAACCGCTCCGCTGCCCGGACAACGGCGCCGCGGTCGATCTGACGGACTGCAGCATCTCGCAGGATCTGGGCGCCGCCGAACTCTCCGCCCTGTGGACCGACCCGGACTTCGACGCCACGAAGCACGCCGTGTACTACGTCCGCGTGCTGGAGAACCCGACCTGCCGCTGGTCGACATGGGACGCCATTCGCGCCGGCGCCGAGCCGAATCCCGACATGCCGTCGACGATTCAGGAGCGCGCCTGGTCGTCGCCGATCTGGTCCGTCCCGGGCGGTTAGGGTTTGCCGAGGACAAGGCTGGTCTGCTGCGCGGCCCTGGTCCCCGGTCTGCTGGCAGCCGCGGAGAACACTGACCCGCCGAACCCCCTGAGGAACGCCTACTTCGGCGACCTCCACGTCCACACGGGCTACTCCTACGACGCCTACCTCTTCGGCGTGCGCACGGACCCGGAGCGGGCCTACCGGTTCGCCCGCGGCGAACCGATCCAGCACACGAACGGCTTCCGCTTCCAGCTCCGTACCGGCCCTCTCGACTTTCTGGCGGTGACCGACCACGGCGCCTTCCTGGCGGACACTCCCGCCATCGACGACCCGGACAATCCGTTCTTCGCCGCCATCGGCCCGGGCGGCGATCCGTCGAAAGCGCCCCGGCCCTCCGATACGGGCGACGGCCGCAGCGCCTGGCAGGAGATCGTCGACGCCGCCGAGCGGCACAACGATCCGGGCAGCTTCACCGCCTTCATCGGCTACGAGTACACGGCCTTCTCGGACGATCGCGGCAACCTGCACCGCAACGTCATCTTCAGGGGCGGCGCAGCGCCGCCGAGGCCGTTCACCGCCAACGATTCGCACAACCCCGAGGACCTCTGGCGCTGGCTGGACGCGCGCCGCGCCGAGGGCTTCGAGGCGCTCGCGATCCCGCACAACTCGAACGGCAGCAACGGTCAGATGTTCCGGCTCGAGCGCTTCGACGGCGGCGCCCTCGACGCCGACTACGCGGAGCAGCGAAATCGCAACGAACCGCTGGTCGAGGTCACCCAGATCAAGGGCACGTCGGACACTCACCCCCTGCTGTCGCCGAACGACGAGTGGTCCGACTTCGAGATCTACGCGTTCCGCGTCGGCACGACACTGCCCAGTCAGGCTCCCGGGAGCTACGTCCGCGAGGCGTACCTGAACGGCCTCGCGCTCGAGGAGACGCGCGGCTTCAACCCGTTCCGGTTCGGACTGATCGGGTCAACGGACTCGCACAACGCGGGCGGAACGACCGCGGAATCCAACTTCCACGGCAAGATCGGCACCGGCGACGGTACGCCCGAGCGCCGCGGCTCGGTACCGCTCGACGCAGCGGCCGGGCCCGACCGGAAGTACGCCCGCAACAACAACCGCTATTACAGCGCCTCGGGGCTCACCGGGGTCTGGGCCGAGCAGAACACCCGCGACGCGGTCTACGACGCCCTGCGGCGCAAGGAGACCTTCGCCACCACCGGGCCACGGGTCCGCATCCGCTTCTTCGCGGGCTACGACTATCCGGACGACCTCGCATCGGACCCGGAGATGATCAAGAAGGCCTACGACGGCGGCGTGCCGATGGGCGGCGACCTGCTCGCCTCCACCGGTCGCAGCCCACGCTTTCTGGTCTGGGCCGTGCGCGACAAGGACAGCGCGCCGCTCCAGCGCCTGCAGATCGTCAAGGGCTGGGTGGAGGACGGAGAGGCCCGCGAACGGGTCGTCGACGTCGCCTGCTCCGGCAACGCTTTTCCGTCCGGCAGCCCGCCGCGCTGCCCCGACAACGGCGCGACCGTCGATCTCTCGGACTGCAGCTTCCCGCAGCACGTGGGCGCCGCGGAACTCAGCGCGTTGTGGCGGGACCCCGGCTTCGATCCGGCGGGGCACGCCCTCTACTACGTCCGCGTGCTCGAGAACCCGACCTGCCGCTGGTCGACCTGGGATGCCCTGCGGGCCGGCGTCGAACCGCGGCCGGACCTGCCGGCGACGCTCCAGGAACGGGCCTGGTCGTCGCCGATCTGGTACGTGCCGTCGCTAGACTCGGCGAACCACCGTCAGTGAGGAGTTCGATGATGGACAACGGTCGCACCCGCATCGCCTTCGTTCTCATGATTGGAGTCGCCGGCACGGGAACCGCGACGGCCGAGGACATCCCGAGGACGCCAAACGGGAAACCCGACTTCTCCGGCAACTACGACATCAGCTCGCTGACGCCGGTGCAGCGGAGTCCCGGGCTGGGCGAACGCCTGACCCTGACGGAATCCGAAGCCGAGGAGATCCGGCTGCGGGAGGCTCGCAACATCGAAACCAGGTCGCAGGCGAGCGACCCTGATCGGACAGCGCCTCCGGTCGGCGGCAGCGTCGGCGGCTACAACTACTTCTTCATGGACCGGGGCACGTCGGCGGTCAGGGTCGACGGGAAGTACCGCACCTCCCTGCTGGTAACCCCTCCGAACGGCCGCTTTCCACCCCTGACCGAGCGTGGAGAAGCGCGGCGAAACGGACTCTACGGATTCTCGAAGCGGAACACCGGGCCGGCGTGGTGGCGCGACCGCGTAGTCGGTCCCTACGACGGCCCGGAGTCGCTGTCGATCGCCGACCGCTGCCTGTTCTCGCTCGAGGCGACGATCCCGATCTACCCCAAGAACTACAACAACATCAAGACAATCGTGCAGACCGACACACACTTGATGGTGCTGATCGAGTGGATGCACTACGCGCGGGTCATCCCGATCAGCGCCTCGAGGGAGGAAGCTAGACACCTGCCGCCCGAGATTCGCTCCCGCGCCGGCGACTCGGTCGCCTGGTGGGAGGGCGACACCCTGGTCGTCGACACGACGAACTTCCTGGAAGAGAAGTGGATCGCGACGACACTGTTCGGCGAGCCGTCCCCGCCGGCCGACCAGCATGTCGTCGAGCGCTTTTCCTTCCAGGACGCGGAGACCATCCTCTACCGGTTCACGCTCGAGAGCGGAGACTGGGAGACGCCCTACAGTGGCGAGTACACCTGGCCCGCGACGGACGACAAGCTGTACGAATTCGCCTGCCACGAGGGCAACTACGCGACCGGCAACACCCTGCGTGGGGCACGTCTCGAGGAACGGCAGGTCGCGGCCCAAAGCGGCGGCGCCCGATGAGCATCTCGAGAAGCATCCGAGTCGCATGCGCTTTCACTCTCGCGACCGGAATCGCCGCTGCCGCCGCGGCGGACGGCATCCCCAGAACGTCCGGCGGAAAGCCCGATTTCTCCGGCAACTACGACATCAGCACCCTGACGCCGATCGAGCGCAGCCCCGAACTTGGCGATCGCCTTCACCTGACCGAGGACGAGGCGGAGCGGATCCGGTCGCAGGAAGCAGCGAGGATCGACCTCACGTCGCGGGCCAGTGATCCGGACCGCGACGCCCCGCCCGCGGGCGCCAGCGTCGGCGGCTACAACTACTTCTTCATGGACCGCGGCACGTCGGCGGTCAAGGTCGACGGCAGGTACCGCACGTCCCTGATCGTGGACCCGCCGAACGGTCGCTTTCCGCCGCTGACCGAGCGCGGCAAGGCCCGCCGCGAAGGCGTTTACGGGTTCTTCCTCCAGAACCAGGGCAGGGCGTGGTGGCGGGACCGCGAAGCGGGCCCCTACGACGACCCGGAGTCGCTGTCGATTGCCGATCGCTGCATCTTCTCGCTCGAAGGGACCATCCCGATCTACCCGAAGTTCTACAACAACCTGAAGACGGTCGTGCAGACCGACACCCACCTGATGATCCTCATCGAATGGATGCACTACGCGCGGATCATCCCGATCAGCCCGTCCAGGGAAGCGGCTCGCCACGCACCGCCCGGATACCGCTCGCGGGCCGGCGATTCCGTGGCGTGGTGGGAAGGCGACACCCTGGTCGTCGAGACGACCAACTTCCAGGAAGAGAACTGGGTGACCTTCGCCCTCTACGGCGACCCTTCGCCGCCCGCCGACCAGCACGTCGTCGAGCGCTTCTCGTTCCAGGACGGGGACACCGTCCTCTACCGGTTCACCGTCGAGAACGGCGACTGGGAAGCCCCCTACACGGTCGAGTACACCTGGCCCGCAACGGACGACAAGCTCTACGAGTACGCCTGCCACGAGGGGAACTACTCCCTCGGGAATACGCTGCGCGGAGCGCGCCTTGAAGAGAGGGAAGTCGAAGCGCGAACGGGCGGCTAGTCCGCTCGGCAAGAACAACCGGACCCACTATCGAGGGGAGGCGTGTGTATGTCCGAGGTTCAGTGGAATCGCGAAGGCGGCCGTGCTTTGAGCAGACTGCGCCTGCGGCACCTCCTGATCAGCCTCTGCGGCATCGCTCTCGCGGCGGGGCCGGTGGCCGGCCAATCGGGTGTCCTGGACGCGATGAAGGCGGAGCTCGACCGCTCGATGGAACTGCTCGGCGAGGAGGAGATGCCGCCGTACTTTCTGAGCTACGAGATCTCGGAGAGCCGGAGCGCGTCCGCCTCGGCCTCGTTCGGAGCTCTCGCCGGCAGCGATGAGCGCCACGAGCGTCTGCTCGACATCGACCTCCGCGTCGGCGACTACTCCCTGGACAACACCCGACCGATCCGGGACACCTTCGGCTCGCTCTCCTTCCTTCGTACCGGTAGAACCCGGATGCCAGTCGACGACGATGCGGCAGCGATACGAAGCATCCTGTGGAGCGAAACCGACAAGCAGTACAAGCGCGCCCTGGAGCAACTCACCCAGGTGAAGACGAACGTGCAGGTCAAGGTCGAGGCCGAGGACCAATCCGACGACTTCTCTCGCGAAACCCCGTCCAAGGGCGTCGACGAGCCCCGGCCCATCGAGTACGACCGCGCCGAATGGGAGGACAGGGTCAGGCGCTACTCGGCACCGTTTGCCGAACATGGCGAGTTCCTGCGGGCCTCGGCATCCCTCACCGCCGGCACGGATACCCGCTGGTTCGTCAACAGCGAGGGTTCCGAGATCCAGACCTCGGAAACCCGATACCGCCTCTCCGTCTCTGCCCTGACAAAGGCCGACGACGGCATGGAACTGCCGCTCTACAAGAGCTACAGCTCCTTCACGCTCGACGGACTACCGGACGACGAGACCGTCCAGCGGGACGTCCGGAAGATGATCGAGATCCTCCTGGCCCTGCGCGAAGCCCCGCTCGTGGAGCCGTACACCGGTCCGGCGATCCTGTCGGGCGAAGCCAGCGGCGTCTTCTTCCACGAGATCCTGGGACACCGGCTCGAGGGTCATCGCCTGAAGGAAGCCGACGACAGCCAGACGTTCCGCGATCAACTGAACCAGCGCGTCCTGCCGGAGAGCTTCTCCGTGCACTTCGATCCGACGATCAGGACCTACGGGCCCTCCGACCTGGTCGGCAGCTATCGCTACGACAACCAGGGTGTCGCGGCTCGCCGGGTGACCGCGATCGACAAGGGAATCCTCAAGAACTTCCTGATGTCCCGCTCTCCCATCGACGGCTTCCCGAACTCCAACGGCCACGGCCGCAAGCAGCCCGGTCGCAAGCCGGTGGCCAGACAGTCGAACCTGATCGTCGAAGTGTCCGATCCGCTGACGAGCGAAGAGTTGACGGAGAGATTCGTCGAAGCGATCGAGGCAGCGGAGAGACCGTTCGGACTTCGCATCGAGGAGATCCAGGGCGGCTTCACCTTTACGGGACGGATGATGCCGAACTCGTTCAACGTCACGCCGCTGCTCGTCTACCGCGTCTATCCGGACGGCCGCGAGGAGCTGGTGCGCGGGGTCGACCTGATCGGTACACCCCTCACGACGTTCAGTCGCGTGGTCGCGGCCGACGACACGATCGGCGTGTTCAACGGCTTCTGCGGCGCCGAGTCGGGCCTGGTGCCGGTGTCCGCCGCCGCACCGTCGATCCTGGTATCCCAGATCGAGGTGCAGAAGAAGGAGCAGTCCCAGGATCGACCACCCATCCTGCCCGCACCCGTGGGGGACATCTAGCCATGCGCCTGTCCGCTCTTCCGGTCGTGTTCGTGACCCTGTCACTCGTCCCGCTTCCCGCGGTGAACGCTCAGAAAGAAGCCGAACTCAACGTGATCATGCAGGCGCTGCGCGACGAACTGGCGCGCAGCACCGAGCAACTCGAGCTGGAGGGACTCGAAAGGCCGTACTTCCTCGCGTACACCGTGCGGGAAACCGAACAGTTGAACGCCGCCGGGAGCTTCGGGGCGCTGCTGTCGAGTGCGGAAGACAAGAGCCGGCGACTGAGCGTCGAAGTGCGCGTCGGCGATCCGTCCTTCGACAACACGAACTTCGGCTCGATGTCCCTCTTCCCGTCGAGCCTGGCGTCGGGGGGGTTCCTGCCGCTGGAGAACGACTACCGGGAGATCCGGCGGCAGATCTGGCTCGCCACGGACCAGGCATACAAGGCCGCACTGGAGTCGCTGGCCGAGAAACGCGCGGTGCTCCAGAACGAAACGCGGGCCGAGGACATCGCCGACTTCTCATCGGAAGAGCAATTCGCGTACTTCGACCAGGCCGACCCCGACCTCCCGTCCCGGGCGGCGCTCGAACAACGCGTCCGCGACCTTTCCGCGGCGTTCAGGGACCTGCCCGAGATCTTCAGTTCGAACGTCTCGGCCTCGGCGGGCAACCGGCGCACCTACTACCTGAACAGTGAGGGAACCGCGTTCATCCGGTCCGACCCGACCGCTTCGATCGTCGTCGAGGCGCGCACACAGGCCACGGACGGTACGGTTCTGAACGACTCCGTCGCGGCCCGCGGTCGTTCCTGGGACGACATCAGCGACCAGGACGATCTGGAATCGCGTATTGCCGCCATGGGCGCCAATCTGACCGCCCGACGATCTGCCGAGGGCCTCGATCGATACAGCGGCCCCGTGCTCTTCGAAGGTCAGGCCGCCGCCGAACTGTTCGCTCAGGTGCTGGTGCCCAGGCTGCTGGGGAACCGCGTACCCGACGCCGAACCGAACTTCGCGCGCATGCTGCAACAAAGCCGCAACCCCTTCCTCGACCGGATCGGGGCCAGGGTCCTGCCTCGATTCCTCAACATCCACGATGACCCCTCAGCCGACGGCGACGGCTTCCTCGGCGGCTACCCGGTCGACGACGACGGCGTCGAGGCAAGGTCGAAGGCCCTGGTCGAGAACGGCATCCTGAAGTCTCTGCTCACCTCCCGGAATCCGGTCCCGGGAGTCGAGAAGAGCACCGCAAACCGGCGCGGCGATGGTCCAGCGCCAAGCAACCTGATCGTGAGCTCGCGTAGCGACATGAACGATGAAGAACTCCACGCCGAGTTCATGCTGCTCGTCGAAGAGCGGGGAACCGACTACGGCATCGTCGTGCGCCGCATGGGCAGGCCCGAGGCCGGGGACGGTCCGGCGTCGGGCTTGAGCCTCCTCCGCTCGGGACCCCGGACAGGTCCGGGGCTGGGCAACACCAGCCTCGCCTACAACGTCTTCCCGGACGGCCGGGAGGAACTGATTCCCAAGGCGGAGCTGGTCGCCGTCACCGAGGCAGCGTTCCGCGACATCGTGGCCGTGTCCAGTACCTCGACCGTGTACAGCTTCCCCCACACACCCGCCGGTGGATTCATCCCGTCATTCCTGGCGGGCGCTTTCAGTGCCCTCGGTCTCGGTGAAGTCGTCTCGGTCTCGATCCCCGATCTGCTGTTCGAGGAGCTGAGCCTGCGCAAACCGTCCGGAAACGTCCCCCACCTGCCGGTGGCGAACCACCCTTCCTTCGACCCCTAGCGGCCAGGCGGCTAGCTCAACCCCCACAACGCGGACGTCGCGAACTCCAGGCTGTTTCCGTCTGGATCGCGAAAGTAGATGGATCGCCCCCGGCTGCCACCCCAGTCGATCTCCTGCTCGACCGGTACGCCTTGGCTCTCGAGACGAGCCCGCCAGAGGTCGATCTCATCCTCCGACACCCCGAACGCAAGATGACCGGGGCCACGGGATCCGTGGAGCCCGAGACCCCGCGGGGTCAGGTCCGGGTCGGAGGTCGTCTCCGGGTTGAAGAGCAGGACCATCTGGCTGCCGCAGCGGAAGAAGACGTGCCTCCCTTCCAGCTTCGAGTGGAGCGTGAGTCCCAGGATCTCCGTGTAGAAGACCTCCG